>NZ_CABVPL010000001.1 GCF_902499045.1 Burkholderia latens
GAGCTGATCGAGCTGTTCGCCGACGACAGGCCCGTCGACGTGGAAGTCGACAGCGACGCGACCGAGCTGTCGGTCGAACTGAGGCCCGTCGACAACGAGTTGATGCCCGTCGAGGTCGACGTGGACAGCGAGCTGATCGAGCTGTTGGCCGACGAGAGGCCCGTCGACGTCGAAGTCGACAGCGATGCGACCGAGCTGTTGGTCGAGCTCAGCCCCGTCGACAACGAACCGATGCCGGTCGAAAGCGACGAGATTGCGCTGCTGGACGACGACACCGTCGTCGACAGCGAATTCACGGCCGAATTGGTCGCGAAGAGCTGGGAACCGTTGATTGCGTCGGTGCTGGTCGCCGTGATCTGACCTGCGGCGACGTTGGTGATCTGGCGCGTGGTGCCCGTGCTCGCGTTGCCGACACTGACGACGCTCGTCGGATTGCCGCCCGCGAACGTGGCCGTCACGCCGCCGATCGTACCGGTCGGCGTCGCGTTCGGCGTGCCGGTCACGGAGCCGCTGCCGAGCGCGATGTCGCCGGCGTGGTTGGCGATGGCATTCGGACCGATCGCGACCGAGTCGGTGCCGAGCGCCTGGCTGTCCGCGCCCGTCGAATTCGCGTGGAAGTACTTGATGCCCTGGCCGTTGATGCTGTCGATCGCCGAGCCGACGCTGCTCGCGGTCGACGTCGTGCCGTTCGCGTTGTACGTCGTGTACGAAGGAGCCGAGACCGTGCCCGTTGCCGGGTCGTAGCTCGCGCCGCCGCCGAGAGCTGCGGCGGTGCTGTTGCCGAGATTGTCGGTTTTGGTCGTGACCGAGCTGAGGCCGGTGGACAGCGAGCCGATACCGGTCGAGGTCGACGTGGAAAGCGACGAGATCGAGCTATTGGCCGAGGACAAACCAGTCGACGTGGACGTGGAAAGCGACCCGATCGAACTGTTCGCCGACGACAAGCCGGTCGACGTGGAAGTCGACAGCGAAGCAACGGAACTGTTGGTCGAGCTGAGGCCGGTGGAAAGCGAGTTGATGCCGGTCGAAGTCGACGTGGAAAGCGACGAGATCGAACTATTGGCCGACGACAAGCCGGTCGACGTGGAAGACGAAAGCGAAGCAACGGCGCTGTTGGTCGAGCTGAGGCCGGTGGAAAGCGAGTTGATGCCGGTCGAAGTCGACGTGGAGAGCGACGAGATCGAACTATTGGCCGACGACAAGCCGGTCGACGTAGACGACGAAAGCGAAGTAACCGAGCTATCGGTCGAGCTCAGGCCGGTGGAAAGCGAGCTGATGCCGGTCGAAGTCGACGTGGACAGTGACGAGATCGCGCTATTGGCCGACGACAAGCCGGTCGACGTGGACGACGAAAGCGAAGTAACCGAGCTCTTGGTCGAGCTCAGGCCCGTCGACAGCGAGCCGATACCGGTCGAAGTCGACGTGGAGAGCGACGCGATCGAACTATTCGCCGACGACAACCCGGTCGACGTGGACGACGAAAGCGAAGTAACCGAGCTATTGGTCGCGCTCAAGCCGGTGGAAAGCGAACTGATGCCCGTCGATGCCGACGTCGACAGGCTCGTGATGCTCGACGTCGTCGTGCTGGCGACCGCATAAAGCTGGCTGCCGTTGATCGCGTCCGTGCTGGTCGCGCTGACCAGGCCGGCGGCGACGTTCTGAACGCGCCGCTCCGCCCCGGCCGCGCCGACGCTGACGACACCAGCGGAGGAACTCGCGCCGGCATAGGTGCCAAACGTCTGACCGCCGATCGTCGTGCTGCTCACGGTGCCCGTGCCGCCCGTGGCCGCCGTTGCGGTGCCGGTCGTGGCGGCGCCCGAGCCGAGCGCGACCGAACCCGCCACGCTCGCGTTGGCGCCGGTGCCGAAGGCCTGAGCGTTGGCGGCGCTGGACACTGCCGTATCGCCGATGGCGATGCCGCCGGCGGTGGTAGCCGTGCTGCTGTTGCCCAATGCGACCGAGCCTTGGCCGGTCGCCGAATTGGCATTGCCGATCGCGACGGCGCCCTGGCCGTTCGATGCGTCGTTCGCGCCCAGCGCGACCGCGCCCGTTCCGATCGCCGAGTTCGGGTCGCCGATCGCGACCGCGCCGTTGCCCGTCGCCGTCTGGCCGCGGCCGATCGCGACGGCGCCACCCGCAGCCGTACTGCTGTTGGCGATCGTGCCGCTCGAGCCGATCGCGACGTTCTGCCCCGTCGCGCCGGAGACGACGCCGTCGCCCTGGGCGATCCCGTACGCGCCATTGACGGTCGCGCCGCGGCCGAGCGCGATGCCCGACGTTGCGGCCGACACGACGGACGATTGCCCGCCGATTGCGATGCCGTCCGACGCGGCCGATTGCGCGCCCTTCGTTGCGTTGCTGCCGATCGCGATCGCGCCCGCACCCGACGCGATCGTCGAGTTCGCCTGTGACAGCGGCGTCGTACCGTTGCCGCCGGCCCCGCCGATCGCGACCGAATTCAGCGCGTTCGCGGTCGAACCGAAGCCCAGTGCAGTTGCTCCGGTGCCGCTGGCCGTCGTTTCGAGGCCGGCCGCGACACCCCACAAGCCGGCGGAAGACAGCATGCCGTTGGCGACCGCACCGTTGCCGGTCGCCTGCGCGAACGATCCATAGACCGTGACGCCGGTCCAGAGATTGCCGTTGGAGTTACAGCCCGCGACGACCGAATACGTGCCGGAACCGTCCCCGGCCTGGTTTTGCGTGCCGCCCGGATTCACGCGGCCTACTGCGCTACTGCTTCCCGTGAGGCACGTCTGTTGGGTATTGAGCGTATTGGCCTCGCCGAGCGCCGGCAGCCCGAGGGCGAGTGTTGCCAGCGCAGCCGCCACGACGGCCGACTTGTTCGGCTTGCCTCGAGCCGAATCGTGTTCGGATGCCGCGACCCAGGCGCCAAGGGCTTCGTTCCAGATCGAGCGGTATGTGCGGTTCATTTCCTGCTACCTCCAAATAAGCACGTCACACACCGGTCTCTTTCGTTAGAGGAATCTGCCGGGCGCCCGCGCGAATCTCAAAATTGACGGGCGGAGTTTATTGGAGGGGCTATTTTAAGATTGACAAACAGTGAAAAATTGAAGGTCTGTAAAGTTAAAAGATGGTTAATGAATCTACTTTTGAAGTATTCGGGCGTAGCGGAATCGAAAATGTCGCTGGCGCCGAGTGTTGGGAGTGGTGTCGGTTGATGCGAGACTACAATCCCTTGAAAAATCAAAGGGTTGGCGGGTTGATGTGTGGTCTCCCGCACACTTCCGCACCGGAAAAGTAAGACGAATGAAATAGCAAACGTTTGCGCGTGCTTGGTATCTTTCTATTTTTTGAGGCTGCGCTGTTGCTAATTCGGCTCTGTTCCGTCAGACCGATAATTTATTAAGTTATATTTGGGGTGGCGATTTTTTATTGATTTAGCTGAGTATCAATAAAAGTGAATAAACGTCACTGGAATGCTGCCGGGGTATGCCGATTCGCGCATTGCGTCGGCCCGGCTCGCCCATGGCGCGGGCCTTCTGCCGCTGTCGCTTTCATGAAGTTGTAAAAAAGTGCAACGAGCGAATCCGTCGCGCTATCGGGATTCGTCTTTGGAATAGCGCGAATTGCGGGCATTCGTATGGTCGGTTCGGGGTGTCGATCGGGGACCTTGGCGCGCCGACCCGACCGGGCGAATGCGGAGGATTGCCTGCGTGCAAGATTCCCGCTCGCACAGGCGGGTCCCGGCGGCGCAGCAGACCGCCCCGGACGACCCGCGTGGAACCGCCATCCGCGCTGCCCGGTCCGCTGCCGTTCGCCGTAGCGTTACTTCCGCATGAAGCGCAGCGCCAAACGTGCGATGCGCGGCACGAACATCGGGCGCAGCAGTCGTTTGTCGTATCCGGCCATGCGCCGGTCGTTCTCGACGAGGCACAGCTCGATCAGTTCGCGCGGGTTCAGCGATTCGCCGATGTCCGCCGTGCTCGTGGCCGGAAAGTTCGCGTCGCGGGCGACACCGTCGGCGTCGATGCCGCGCGCGATGCTCACGCGCTCGCGGATCAGGAACGCCCACACGGCGGCGACGCGCGCGAAGAACCAGGGCCGGCGCCACCACGGCAGGTTGCGCCAGTACCATGCATACCAGTTGACGAAGAACAGGATGTGGCGGCCTTCCTCCTGGATCACGGGCTCGAAGGTCTCGACGAGTTCGGCCGGGAAATAGCCGGAGCGCTGCGCGGAACGGAACAAACCGAACGCGAAGAAGCTGTCGATGCACTCGCTGAAGCCGGTCACCATCCACGCCCACTCGGGATCCTTCGGCGCCGGGTAGGGCGGTTCGGGCGCGAGCTTGATCCCGTATGCCTCGACCAGCTTCGACAGCACGACCTTGTGCCGGGCTTCCTCTCCGCCGTCCATCTCGAGTGCGCGACGCAGCAGCGGATCGCCGACGGTGGCCGCGAACGTGGCGACGCGGACCGACGCGCGGCCTTCCGTTTGCACGGCGATGTCCCAGATAGGCAGCGACGTGAGCCGCTTCAGTTCGTCGGGCTTGAGCGGCGGCCAATCGATGACGGCCGGCTTGTATGGGTTGTGCGTGTCGAGCAGCATGCGGCAGAACATTTGCCTGTGCGCATCGGAACCGATCCTGACCGGGCCTTCGTGCTCGAAGGTCCAGTTGCGCATTGCGTGATCTGCTGCTGCATGTTCGTCCTGCAGCGTGTCGGACATGGCGTTGTTATGCGATTACGAGACGAAAGATTCTTGCATAGCTTACGTAATCGCGCATTCTCGTGCGGCTGTCCGCGCCGCGGCACGCCGTGTTCAGGCTTGCGTGTCGACCCACAGGCGTCCCCAGCGGGACGCATAGGCGAGCGCGTGTTCCTCTTCGAAGAAGAAGTCGATTGCGTCGAACGATACGGCGCGTGGCGACGGTCCGCCGCTCGCCTTCTCGATCGTCAGGTTCGCGGCGAACAGCCCGTTCGGCAGCCGGGCGGCGGCGGGGGCGACTTCATAGCCCTTGTAGCGGATCGTGCGGTTCATGGCGTGCGCATGGGAGGTTCGGGCTTTCAGCGTACGAAAACCCGTGGCCCGCGTGAACCAATCTTTCGGCCAATGCAAATCACGCTGTGCGCCGAATCGTTATCGGCACGGGAACGGGTATGGAGAGCGGATGTCGGCGCGATATTCGGCCAGCGGACAGCCGGATACGCACCGCCCGCGCGCGGCGACGTCGTCGGCCGGGCGCGGGCGGCGCAAAGGCGGGCGTTACTGGTTGGCGATCTTCAGCACGGGGGCGAGCGCGTCGACCGAGGCGGCATGCGTGGCCGCACGATGCGACGCGAACGCGAGCGCGAACTCGGCTGCCTGCGCGCCGACGGTCTCGAGCTGTGCGACGACCTTCGGATCCGAGCAGCTGTCGGCGCTGTCGAAGCGCGTTTCGAGCGTATTCACGGTCGCGCCGAACGGCGTCGGCCAGCCGCGCAGCGCGTGCACGATCGAACGCAGCGAAGTAAGCACGGTGCCGGCGGCCTGCCAGCCGTAGGCGGTGACGATCAGGCCGACCGCGCGGCCGTCGAGATACGGGCGCTCGTCGGCACGCAGCTCCTCGAGCGTATCGAGCGCGTTCTTCACGAGGCCGGACACGCCGCCGTGATAGCCGGGCGTCGCGATGATGATCGCGTCGGCTTCGCGTACGGTGTCGATCAATTCGCGCTGCGCGTCGGTCAGCGTTTTATGCTCGGGCGCATAGTGCGGCAACGTATGCAGGAACGGGCCGTCGAACAGGCGCGTGCGCGCGCCGGCGGCCTGCGCGCCGCGCAGCGCGAACGACAGCGCGCGCTCGGTCGACGACGCGGCCCGGGTGGTGCCGCCGATGCCGACCACGAACGGGCGGCGGTGTTGATCGAATGCAGTCAAGGGGCGCTCCTTGGGATGGCTTGCCCGGCTAAGCACAGGCTTAAAACCGGATGGTAACGACCCCGCCGCCACTCTGAAAACGACTTTTCGTTCTATCGATATGCGCGCCACGCGAGTCGGGCGTGCGCGCGGCGATGCAGATGAATAGCAGAAATGCTTGGTTGGGACCGCGCGCCGCGCTCGATAAGATGGGCGCGTCTCCTCCATGATGTCTCTACTGACATGGGTTGGCCCCGCCACGCGGATGCAGGCGGGGCTTTTTTTCGTCCGGTGCCGGGAAAGAGGGCGCGATGCGCTGGCATGACGCGCCCGCCGGCCGCAGCGTATCGGCAAAACCTTAATCGTCGCGCTTTGGCGTGCCGGCGCCGCCGCGCGCGAGGCGCCACGCGATCGTGCCGAGCACGCCGACCGCGACGATCAGCGCACCCCACAACACGTACCTGCGCGTCGCATCCGCATCGGCGGGCGACTCCGGCGGCATTGCCGACGCCGGCAACGGCGCACCGACGCGCGCAGGCCGCACTTCCGGCGCCATTCCGACCAGCAGCGCATCGCGGCCGACGGCCGACGACGACAGCGACGCATTGCCGACGCCGAGCGTGAACGGCGGCGTGCCGCGCGCGACGAAGGTCAGCGCGGCAGGATGCCAGCCGACCGCGACCGCCGGCTGACCGCCGCCGAGCCCGCCGTTGCGCATGTCGACGACGATCCGCCACGCGCGATCGGCGTTCGGCGCGAACGCCAGCGGCGCATTGCGCTGTTCGCCGCCCTTGCCCCGCAGCCGGAACAGCACGGCGCCTGCGATGTCGCGCCACGGCGCCTGCGCGTCGGTGCGGCTCTGCAACGTTGCGCGCGCAACCGTATTCGGTTGCGGCAGCTCGATGCGCACGCGGTCGACCGGATATGCGCCATCGGTGTCGAACAGGTACTCGCCGGGCGCACTGCCTGCGCGCATGTGCACGGCGTCGCGCCACTGGCGCGGCACGGCCGCGGTGTCCGCCGTATGCGCATCGCGCGGCTGCGTCTCGATGTCGATCGACCCGATCGCGGGCACGCCGTCGAGCCAGTCGAGCCGCACGTAGCGCGGCTGCGTGCCTTCGAGCGCGATGCGCTCCTGCACCAGCATGTCGCCGCCGCGGCCGACTTTGAGCAGTTGCGTGCTGCCGAGCGAGCGCCAGCTGCGCAGGTCGTCGCTCGCCTCGACGGCGACGCGCCCCTGGTAGCTGTCGTCGCTCACGTGCACGAGCAGCGCGTCGATTTCGCCGTCGGCATGCGACAGGTCGACGAGATCGGCCGAACGTTTCGCGCGCGGCGGCGCAGTGACGGCCGCGCGCAGCGAACCGTCCGGCGCGACCGACACGCCGAGCGGCGCACGAGTGTCGTCGGTGCGGGCCGGCGGCAGCGGAAACCAGCGCACCGGCGTGCGCGACGGCGGCACGGCTGCCGCGGATGGCGCGTCGAGCGAATACGGGACGGGCTCGCCCGCGGCGTTGAACACGCGCACGTCGCCGAGATCGCCGCGCCGGCTGGCCGCATACACGGCCTGCGGCACGGTGAGCTGGTAATACGCTGCGCTGCCGTCGAGATCCAGTGCGAAGCGCCGGGCGACGCGTTCGGCGCCGGGCGTGTCGCCGGCTGCCGCGAGCGACGTCAGCAGGCTCAAGCCGAGCAAGGCTGCG
This sequence comes from Burkholderia latens, assembly GCF_902499045.1. Taxonomy (GTDB): domain Bacteria; phylum Pseudomonadota; class Gammaproteobacteria; order Burkholderiales; family Burkholderiaceae; genus Burkholderia; species Burkholderia latens. Next base: position 7,557 of record NZ_CABVPL010000001.1, read on the forward strand.
AGTCGTTTCATGACTGGGTGCCGTTCCGTTGGGCCGCGGCCTTCGGCGGCAGCGGCGAGAAATAGCCGATCAACAACAGCAGCACGCCGATGCCGATGAACGACACGATGCGTTCGATGCCGGTGACGTGCGACAGGTCGAACAGGAACAGCTTGATCACGGTGAGCGCGAGCAGCGCCGCGCCGACGAACCACAGCGCACGCGAGCCGCGGCGCGTGGCCCAGATCGTCGTCGCGAGCGCGCAGAGCGTCCAGTACACGGAAACGGACGCTTGCACGAGCGTCGATGCCGCCATCGCGTCGACGGCGTACGGCACGCCGGCCCAGTGATGCAGCGTGCGCAGCAGCAGCGCGTTGAACCACAGGAAGACGATCGCGAGCACCGCAAGATTCGACGCGAGCGGATGCGTGTTGACGCCGAGCGTCTTCAGGCGGCGCAGCCACGTCGCGAACGCGACGAAAATCAGCAGTTGCGCGACGTCGAGCGGATTGAGCAACGGCAGCCAGTAGAGCGGCGATGCGTCGCCGTCGCTCGCGACGCTGCCGACGCTCCACAGCCACAGCAGCGCGGCGAGCGGCGCGGCACCCCACACCTGATACGCGCGCGGGAACGCGGCGATCGGCCAGCGAAGGCGCGAGCCGGGGCCCGACACGAGCAGGAGCAGCGCGCCGAAGCCATAGGCCCATGCGCTCCAGCTCCACGCGCCTTCCGGCACGAACGTGTGCAGGCGCCAGAAGCCTTCGAGCGAGCACAATCCGCACAACGTCCAGAACATCAGCGTGTGCAACGGCGCGAGCACCTGCGTCGGGATGGATGCTGCGCGCGTCGCGCTCACGGCGTCGGTCGTCGTCCCCGCGGCCGCGACGCTGCGCGACTGACGCGACAGCAGCGCATAGCATGCAATGACGGCGACCGGCCACGCGAACGCGCCCATGCCGGACAACGGCGCTTCATGCGAATCGAACGCGCGCAATGCGAGCAGCGCGAGCACAGGCGTGAGCGCGAGCGCCGGCCATCCGGCGATCGGCCACGCGAGCTTGCGGCGCGCGACGTGCGCGAGCCACGCGGTGCCCGCGGCGAACAGCGCGGTCGCATCGACGACGAACCGGTCCGCATGCAGATCGACGTGGCGGCTTGCGTAGACAAGGATCTCGTGCAGCCCGCCGCTCAGCCACCACAGCAGCCCCCATGCCGCGGCGGCCACGCCCAGGTCCGGCATCCACGCGTGCCACGCGCGCGCTTCGTCGCGCCCGTGCAGCCACCAGCCGGTGAACAGCCCGGCGAGCGCGATCAGCAGCATCGCGATGTATGTACTGTTGAGCACCGGCAGCGCGTTAGGATCGGCCGGCCCGAGCAGGCTCGTGAAGAACGCGCCGGCCGCTGCGAGTTGCATCGCGACGCCGAAGCCGAACGGCGCGACGCGTCTCTCGCGCACGCCGACCCACACGATGGCCGCGCCTTCGATCGCCCACGCGGCGCTCGTGGTCGGGCCCGAGAACGCGAGCGGCACGGCGAGCGTCGCGAAGATCACGGCAAGCGCGAGCATCGCTTCGAACAGCAGCGCGAGGCGCGCGCGGCGCCGGGCGAGCCACGCGGCGATCGTAACGTAGAAGGCCGACAGCGCGACCGCGCTCCACGCGAGTACGAACGGCATGTCCTTCACGAGCGACGCCTGCAGCGCGGTCGCGACGATCGGCGTGCCGAACACGAGCGTGCCGTCCACATAGTGACGCAGCGCCAGCTCGCGCTTCACCGCGTACAGCAGCGCGATGCCGACGTACATCAGGAAGAACAGGATCAGGAACGGCTCGGTCGTCGCGAACAGCGCGGGGCGGTATGCGGTCACGCCCCACGCCGAGCCGACCGTGAACGTGAACACGAAGCCGAGCAGGTTCAGCGGACGCCACGCGTTGAACCACGCGATCGCGAAGATGCCGGCGTTCAGCAACGCGTAGTAACCGAACAGCGCGACGTGGCTGCCGTGCCCGGCCGACAGCAGCACCGGCGCGAGAAAGCCGCCGGCGCTGCCCATGAACGCGAGCGGCAGCGCATTCTGCTTCACCGCGAGGAACGCGCTCAGCGCGCATACCGCGACCATCAGCGGGAACGCCGCGCCGACGGGCAGCAGCGCGTAGAGCTTGGTCGCGGCGAAGATCGTCAGGTACAGCATGCCGACGCCGCCGCCCTGCAGCACAAGGCCGTACGCGGCACGGCGCGCGCGCACGCGCCAGCCGATCGCGAGCAGCGCGGCCGCGGCGAGCGCGGTGCCGGCCAGGCGGAATTCGATCGGCAGCATGTCGTTGTCGGCGGCGTACTTGAGCAGGAACGCGACGCCGAAGAACAGCACGATGACGCCGACGCGCACGACCGTGTTGCCGCCAAGCAGCCAGTCGCGCGCGGCATGCAGCGCGCGTTCGGCGATGCCTGGTTCGCGGGGCTTCGATGGGGGCCGCACAGTGGGACGCTGCGCATCGGTTGCGGGCGCATCCATCGAGGCGCCGGCGGCGACCGGTGCTTCGCTCGTTGGCACGGCGGCTGGCTGCGCGGGCGCCGGCGTCGATGTCGGCGAAGCCGCGCCGGCACTCGCGGCGGCGGGCGTTGCTGGCGGCGCGAGTGCCGTGTTGAAGGTTGCGCCGGTTGCGGCCTGCGTACCGGCGAGTTGCGCGCGCAGCATGTCGAGCTCGCGCGTGAGCGTATCGACGGTCGTCTCGAGACGTGCGACGCGCTCGGCGAGCGGCACGGGCCCGGGTGGCGGCGTCGCGGAAGTCGGCGACATCGCGTAGGTGCCGGGCGTCGCGCCGCTGTTCTTGCGCGCGCGCTGTTGCAGCTTGAGGCCGATGCCGAACCCGAGCGCCGCGCCGAGCAGCATGCCGGTGGCGGCCGGGAAATCCCCGAGTAATGCGGCAATACCGCCCACGATGAAACCGATTGCGGCAAAGGCCCAATTCATCGCCGAGCTCCCTCTCTCATTTCGTTATCGTCCTTCGATCGCCGCGCGGCCGATCGAGGCTGTTTCGGCATGGCGGCAGGCGAACCGGCATGCTTGCATCGCGGGCACGTCGGGGCGCGCAGGTGCGCGGCGACGTCGCGATCGGTGTGGCTGCCGGCAATGTATCACAGCGCCCATGCGGGATTTTCCGGGTGGCGGGCGGGCGCCAAAACGGGGCTGTTGCGCGCTTGTGGTGCACGGTTTTCGTACGACCATTCGCTTTGTCCGCATGACGCAACCGACACGGTCCGATCGGACGCGGAATTGTCGCAAAGCGACGGGCGCCCGATGCGGATTGGCGCAAAACGACACCGCTTTCGCGTCGCGCTGCTGCGCACAACGCCGACGTGCGATGCCCGTCGTTGCTGGCCGTGCGCGTATTGCGTCGCCGCAATCGGGTGGTGCCGGGCGCGGAGCCCCGCGTGGCGCGGCTGCCGGGCGTGTCGTATTTGCGCAAGCGTTTGTCGTAATTCGTCGGCAGGTCGGGGTTTTTTCTGGCAACTATGTAGGCACGCTAGGAACACGCGTGAGTCCCCGCTACACGAGGAGAAGGTTTCGATGGATGCCCCCAAGGTCGTGGTCGAAGGTCTGTGCAAGGTGTTTGGAAGCAACCCGCAACAGGCGCTCGACATGCTCGCCGCCGGTGCGACGAAAGACGATGTGCTCAAGCGTACCGGCCAGGTCGTCGGCGTGCACAACGTCTCGTTCGACGTGCAGGAAGGCGAAATATTCGTGCTGATGGGCCTGTCCGGCTCCGGCAAATCCACGCTGATCCGCCTCGTGAACCGGCTGGTCGATCCAAGCGCCGGCAAGGTGCTGATCGACGGGCTCGACGTCGCGTCGGCACGCCGCTCGGCGCTGACCGCGCTGCGACGCAAGGACATGAGCATGGTGTTCCAGTCGTTCGCGCTGATGCCGCATCGCACCGTCGTGTCGAACGCCGCGTTCGGTCTCGAGGTCGCGGGCGTCGGCAAGAAGGAACGCGAGCGCCGTGCGATGGAAGTGCTCGAACAGGTCGGTCTCGCACCGTTCTCGCACAAGCTGCCGTCCGAGCTGTCGGGCGGGATGCAGCAGCGCGTCGGCCTCGCCCGCGCACTCGCGGTGAACCCGTCGCTGATGATCATGGACGAGGCGTTCTCCGCGCTGGACCCGCTCAAGCGCCGCGAAATGCAGGACGTGCTGCTGCAACTTCAGAAGGAACAGCGCCGCACGATCATGTTCGTGTCGCACGACCTGGAAGAGGCGCTGCGCATCGGCAACCGCATCGCGATCATGGAAGGCGGCCGCCTCGTGCAGGTCGGCACGCCGCAGGACATCATCGCGAACCCGGCCGACGATTACGTGCGCGCATTCTTCGACGGCATCGACACGAGCCGCTACCTGACGGCGGGCGACCTGATGCAGACGGGCGCCGTGCCGATCGTGTCGAAGTGCGATGCCGCAAACGTCGCGGCCACGCTCAACGGCAGCGCCGAATACGCGTTCGTGCTCGATGCGCAGCGCAAGATCCGCGGCTTCGTCACGCGTGACGCGATCGGCCAGGACACGCCGTCCGTGCGGCCGATCGAGAGCATCCGCCGCGATGCGTCGCTGGAACACGTCGTCGCCCGCGTCGTCGCGAGCCCGAATGCACTGCCCGTCGTCGACGACGACGGCTGCTACTGCGGCTCGGTCGACCGTGCACTCATCCTGAAGGCCATCACGCGTTCGCGAGGCTCCCATGTCTGAAATGATTCCGCTCGGTAGCTGGGTCGACCAGTCCGTCCATTACCTGCTCGACCATGACGCGGCGACGTTCGATGCGATCGGCCGCGCGATCGAAGGGCTCGCCGCACTCGTCGAGCACAGCCTGCAGGCGATCCCGATGTGGCTGATGATGGCCGTCTTCATCGGCGTGGGGCTGTGGCGCGTGGGCTGGCGCTTCGCGCTGTTCACGACGTTGTCGCTGCTGCTGATCTTCGCGACGGGCTTCTGGGACCAGACGGTCATCACGCTCGGCCTCACGCTGTCGTCGACGATCATCAGCCTCGTGCTCGGCATTCCGCTTGGCATCTGGGCCGCGAAGAGCAAGTGGGTCGCCGCGATCGTGCGTCCGATTCTCGACCTGATGCAGACGATGCCCGCTTTCGTCTACCTGATTCCGGCCGCGATGCTGTTCGGCCTCGGCCGCGTGCCCGGGATCCTGTCGACGGTGATCTTCGCGATGCCGCCGGCCGTGCGTCTGACGAGCCTCGGTATCCGCCACGTGAACCGCGAGATCGTCGAGGCCGGCCAGGCATTCGGCTGCACGCCGTGGCAGCTGCTGTACAAGGTGCAGTTCCCGAACGCGCTGCCGTCGATCATGCAGGGCGTGAACCAGACGATCATGATGGCGCTGTCGATGGTGATCATCGCGTCGATGGTCGGCGCGGGCGGCCTCGGCAACGACGTGCTCGCGAGTATCCAGCGTCTCGACATCGGTCTCGGCTTCGAAAGCGGTCTGTCGGTCGTGCTGCTCGCGATCATTCTCGACCGCATCACCGAGAGCTTCGGCCGCGCGCCGGGCGCCGCGAAAGCACCGCTGTTCTCGGGCCTGAAGCAGCTGTTCCGCGCGAAGGCCGCGCCCGTTCAAGCCTGATTGACCGGCGGCCGGCTCGTCTGCCGGCCGCCTTCCCCGTTTCGACACCGGCTTTCCGCTGCGTATGCCGCGGGGCTGGCGCCCTGCAACCTGCTCAACCGTTCGTCAGGAGCCCGATGTGACGTCCGCCGCCGCTGCCGCCGTGCCTGCCGCCTGCGTTTCACCGGTTTCGTCGCTTGCCCATTTCGGTTTTCTCACGCTGCCGAACTTTTCGATGATCGCGTTCTCGAGCGCGGTCGAAGTGCTTCGGATGGCGAACTACGTAGGACGTGCCGACCACTACCGGTGGTCGATCTACTCGCTCGACGGCGCGCCCGTGCATGCGAGCAACGGGATCGCGGTGCGGCCGACACAGGCGCTCGACTACGCGAACCTGCCCGACGTGATGATCGTGTGTGGCGGGATCCGCATCCGCGACGTGGTCGACGACGGTGCGCGCGACACGCTCGCGGCGCTCGCCGAGCGCGGGCTGCCGCTCGGCGGCATCTGCACCGGCGCGTATGCGCTGATGTCGAGCGGGCTGCTCGACGGCTATCGCTGCACCGTGCACTGGGAAAACCTGTCCGCGCTGCACGCGGAGTTTCCGCAGGTCGGGTTCGCCGACGAGCTGTTCGTCGTCGACCGCGACCGGCTCACCTGCACCGGCGGCACCGCGCCGCTCGACCTGATGCTGAACCTCGTCGGCATGCGCTTCGGCCAGCAGCTCGCCGCGCAGGTGTCCGAACAGTTCATCCTCGAGCGCATCCGCAGCTCGACCGACACGCAGCCGATTCCGGTCGATGCGCGCGTCGGCTTCTCGCGCGCGGAGCTGATCGAGGTCGTGCGGCTGATGGAGGCGAACATCGAGGAGCCGCTGTCGCTCGAAGAACTCGCGCGGCTGGTGCGGCTGTCGCAGCGGCACCTGCAGCGGATGTTCAAGGTGTACCTGAACGTATCGCCGACCCACTATTACCTGACGCTGCGGCTGAAACGCGCACGCGACCTGCTGCGCACGACCGACGCGTCGATCGCGCGCGTGACGACGACGTGCGGTTTCCATTCGCCGTGTCACTTCAGCAAGGCGTATCGCGCGCAGTTCGGTCACGCGCCGAGCTACGAGCGCCGGCTGCCGGGACGCTGACGCGACCGGCGCGAACCCTCTGGTCCGCGACGCCGCCGGGATCGCGGCGCGCGGCTTCGACCATCGATCCCGCACCCATGAAAAACGACGTCACTTTGAGGAGAAGACAGATGAAGCGCCTATTGATCGCAGCGGTATGCGGGATCGGGATTGCCGCGCCGACGTCGGCCGTTTATGCGGCCGACCCGCCCGTGTGCAAGAACGTGCGCTTCGCGGACGTCGGCTGGACCGACATCGCGGCCACCACCGGCCTCGCCGCGACGATGCTGCAGGGGCTCGGCTATACGCCGACCAAGACGATCGCGTCGGTGCCGATCACGTTCGCCGGTATCAAGAGCAAGCAGATCGACGTGTTCCTCGGCTACTGGTCGCCGACGATGGATCCGATCATCCAGCCGTTCACGAAGGCCGGCACGATCAAGGTGCTCGCGACGCCGAACCTGACCGGCGCGAAATACACGCTCGCCGTGCCCGACTACGTTTATCAGGGCGGCCTGAAGTCGTTTGCCGACATCCAGAAATACGCGGACAAGCTCAACGGGAAGATCTACGGGATCGAACCGGGTAACGACGGCAATGCGCTGATCAAGAAGATGATCGACGGCAACCAGTTCGGGCTCGGCAAGTTCAAGCTGGTCGAGTCGAGCGAGGCCGGGATGCTGGTCGAGGTGAATCGCGCGATCCGCGACAAGCAGTGGATCGTGTTCCTCGGCTGGGAACCGCATCCGATGAACGTGCAGATGAAGATCGACTACCTGAGCGGCGGCGACGACGTGTTCGGCCCGAACTACGGCGAAGCGAAGGTGCTGACGGCCACGCCGCCCGACTACGCGCAGCGCTGCCCGAACGTCGCGAAGTTCGTGTCGAACCTGCAGTTCACGACGTCGATCGAGAACCACGTGATGGTGCCGATCATGAACAAGGAAGACCCGAACAAGGCCGCCGCCGCGTGGCTGAAGGCGAATCCGCAATCGCTCGACAAGTGGCTGGCCGGCGTGACGACGATCGATGGCAAGCCGGGCCTGCCGGCGGTGAAGGCGTATCTCGGCGTGCATTGAGCAATACGTGCGGGCTTGCCGGCTGCGGCCGGAAGCCCGGTGCCGACACCGAACCGCCGGCGGCAGGGCTGACGTCCTGCTGCCGGCGGTTTTGTCGTTTTCGAAGGGGGCGCAAACGGCGCGCGAATCGTGCGTTAGACTGCTCGATCTCGATCGGGGGGGCCGCAATGATTCGCAGCGCACGTATGGCATCCGGATGGCGGCACGCCGGCAGCCGGCCGAATCGCGCGCCTGCGTGCCGCGACGATCGTCGCAACGGGACGCCGCCGCTCGCCGGCCATTCATTCGCATGAACCGCATCGAGCGACTCGTCCTCGCCGCCGATCTCGCGGGCACGGCGGTGTTCGCGATCGAAGGCGCCAATGCGGCGATCCACGCCGGACTCGACCTGTTCGGGGTCATGGTGCTGTCGCTCGTCGTCGCGCTCGGCGGCGGCGTGATCCGCGACCTGCTGATCGGCGCGCGACCGCCGAGCGCCGTGCTCGACTGGCGATATCCGGCGCTGGCATTCGCGTCCGGGCTGCTCACGTTCGTCTCTCATGCGCGGGTCGCCGCGTTCTCGCCCGCGCTGCTGACGACGCTCGATGCGGCCGGCCTTGCATTGTTCGCGGTCGCCGGCGCAGTGAAGGCGCTCGAATTCCGGATGCATCCGTTCATTGCCGCGTTGATGGGTGCGGTCACGGGTTGCGGCGGTGGGGTCGTGCGCGATGTCCTGCTCGCGCGGATCCCCATCGTGCTGGTCGCGGATATCTATGCAAGTGCGGCGCTGCTCGGCGCGGCGCTCGTCGTGTCGTCGCGGCGCGCCGGATGTCCGCCGGTCGTCGCGGCCGTGCTGGGCGGCGTCGCGTGCTTCACGTTGCGCATGGCGGCGGTGCGCTATGGTTGGCAGTTGCCGAAGTTGTCCGCCGGCGCGTGATCGGGGCGGTTCCCGGACCGCTTCGTCGCCGCCGGCACGTCGAACACGCGATCGAACGCCCACTGGAACACGAACGCGTAGCAGAAGAAGAACGTGAACAGTCCGACGTCCACGACGAGTGCGTCGAACCACGAGATGTCGAGCCACCACGACACGACCGGCACGAGAATGAAGATGAGCCCGCCCTCGAAACCGGTCGCGTGCAGAATCCGCCGTGCGAGCGTTCGCCGCGGCTGCCGGCGCGACGCTTCCCACCGCTCGAACAGCGCGTTGAAGATCATGTTCCACAGCATCGCGATCGCCGACATCGTCACCGACAACGCGCCCGAATAGACCAGGCCCTGCTTGAACAGTGCAGCGATCACGGGCGAGATGCAGAAAACGGCGATCGCTTCGTAGAGCACCGCCTGCATGATCCTGCGCGGTAGGCCTTGCACGTTGTTCCTCCGGTTCGACGGGGTTGCGGCGGCACGATGCCGCGACGTCCTGCAAGGCTAGCCGCGTTGCGCGCGTGCTTCAATTCACCTAATCTCACCCGGATTGAATCGAATTCACCCGGCCGGCAGACCGGCCCGCGAGGCTCCGTGTTCTCGAAAATTCCCCTGACCGCATTGCGTGTATTCGAGTCGTGCGCGCGGCTCGGCACGTTCAAGGCGGCCGCCGACGAACTCTCCGTGACGCCGGCGGCCGTATCGCATCAGATCAAGTCGCTCGAAAGCCGGCTCGGCGTGCTGCTGTTCGAGCGCGGCGCGAGCGGCGTGCGGCTCACGGAAGAGGGCGAGCGCCTGTTTCGCGCGTGCCACGACGCGTTGCTCGCCATGAGCCGCGGGCTCGATGCGGTGCGGCCGGCGGCGGCCGACGCGCGCACACTGGTATTGACCACGACACCCGCGTTCGCGGCGATGTGGCTGATTCCGCGGCTCGGCCGGTTCCGCCGTGTCGATCGGCAACTGCACATCAAGGTCGAAACCGGCAATGCGCTCGCCGATCTCGAACGCGACGCACGGATCGACCTCGCGATACGCGCGACGTCGCGCACCTTTGCGGCGCTGCACGAGATCGCGTTGATCGACGAGTATTTCGGTGCGTACGCGGCGCGCGATTTCGACGTCCGTCGTGCGGACGAGCGGCTGGAGCTGATCGAAACCACGTGGGATACGCCGCTGCCGGTATCGATCGACTGGGCGTCATGGTGCCGCGCGGCCGGTCGCGAAGCATGGCTCGAGCGCGCGGTGTTCCGCCATTACGACGACGAGCACTACGCGCTGCAGGCGGTGCTGCACGGGCAAGGCATCGGACTGCTCAGCTCGGTGCTGGCTGCCGAGCACGTCGAGCGCGACGTGCTGATGCCGATCGACGCGTCGGTGCGGCTCCCCGGCGCGCGCTTCGTCGCGCTGTGCCGGCCCGGCAGGGAACGCGAGCCGCAGGTGCGCCGGTTTCTCGACTGGCTCGAAGCGGAAATCGCGCAGACGCGCGCGGCGGTCGCGCGGATCGCGCCGCGCGCTTGAAGCAACGGTTCAGCGCCGGCGTTGCGCGCGCAGCGCGCGCATCGCGTCGTTCGTCACCCGAAGCGCACGCAATACACCGGCGGCAAATGTGCGGAAACCTGTCGCCAGTGTTCGCCGCCATCGTTGGACGTCCATAGCCCGCCCGTCGTCGACGCGATTGCGAGACGCGCGCCCGTATCGTCCACCGCCAGCCCGTGCCGATACACGAGGTCGTAGGCGGGCGCGGGCGGCAAGCCGTCCGACAGGCTCTCGAAACTGCGGCCGCCGTCGCGCGTGCGCGTGACGACGAGCCGGCCGTTCACCGGAATCCGGCATGCATCCTTCACGGCCGGCACGAACCACGCGGTGTCGGGATCGCGCGGATGCACGGCGACCGCGAAGCCGAAGCTCGACGGCTGCGCTTCGATCCGCTGCCAGTGCGCGGCGCCGTCGGTCGAGCGGAAAATCGCGCAGTGATGCTGAGTCCACAGCACGTCGGGGTTGGCCGCGCACTGGACGACGCGATGCGGATCTTGCACGTTCGGCTCGCCGCGCCGCTCGGGCGGCATGTAGTCGGCTTCCATGCCGTCGGCGCTGACGCGCCACGTCGCACCGCCGTCGAAGGTTTGCCACACGCCGCCGCACGAGATGCCGATCGTCACGTGCCGGCTGTCGCGCGGATCGACCATCACCGAATGGATGCCCGGCGCATCGTAGCCGCCGCCGAACCACTCCGGCCGCTCCGGGCGGTCCCACAGCGCGCGGTTGAGCGCCCATGAATCGCCGCCGTCGGCGGAGCGGAACAGTCCGCCTGGTATCGTGCCTGCCCACAGTACGCCGGGCTCGTCGGCGCCACCGGCTTCGAGCGACCAGATCTGCTGGAGCGTCCACGGCGGGCGCGGCGGAGCGGGCGCTTCGTCGGCGTCGGCGGCGCCGCCGGCGCTTGCGTGTGCGCCGGTGTCGGCGCGCGGCGGGTCGGCGGGCTGAGGCGGGTAGACGGGCACCGCGCATTCTTCCCATGCGGGCGCGCCGGCGCGGCGGCGATGCAGCTTTACGCCGAAATGGCCAAGGTTGAGCGCTGCATACAGCGTGCCGTCGCGCGGGTCGGCGAGCGCCATGCTGACCGGTTCGCCAATGAAGTCCGGTTCGCCGAGCGCCCAGCCGCCACGACCGTCGGCGTGCAGCACGAACAGGCCCTTGCGGGTCGCGACGAGCAGTCGATCGTTCATGTCGGGTGTCTCCTTGGGCTCGATCGGGCGCGTGCTTCGATGCGGATATGCCCGTTATCCGCCGGACAATGCCTGCACGACATACACGCGGCTGTCCGCGCCGAGCGGATCGGACAGGCGCTGCCGGTCGCGTACCGGGTGGCCGTCGATGAACACCGACAAGTGCTTTCGCAGCGCGCCCTGATCGTCGACGATATAGCCGCGCAGCCGCGGTTGTTCGCCGAACACGGTTTCGAGCGCTTCGGCGAGCGTGCGGGCGCCGACGTCGCGCTCGGGCGTGTCGATGTGCCGCTGGATCGACGCCGCGAAGAAGAGGTGAGCCATGTCAGTGGCTGGCAGCAGCCGCGCAGGGGGAACGGTCTGTAGTGTAGGCGATCGATCGGGCCGGTAGCGAGCGGCATTGCCGTAAGGCCGGCGCTGCCGCACCGTTGCTGCGGCGCGCCATTACCGCGGCGCCCGATCGCTCGGCGGCGCGCTATGCGTACTTGTCGCCGACCGTGCTGCGGACCGGATACGTGTCGTAGACGATGATCATGCGTTCGATGCGCGCGTCTTCGGCGAATTCGAATACGTCGACGCACTCGAACCGCACCGCGGAGCCGTCCTTCAGCCCCCAGTCGTAGACGAAATAGCCGGTCGCCCGACGTGCGCCGGTCGTGCTGACGCAGATGTCGATCGGCGTGATCCGGCTTTGCCCCGATGCGGCCACGACCTTGTCGAAGAAAGGCTGTGGCGACATCCAGCCGAGGAACGGCGAGAATATTTGCGCATCCGGCGTGAACAACGCGCAGATCGCGGCGGCGTCGCCGCGTTCGAGCGTTTTCAGGTAGGTATCGACCTGCCGCGTGTATAGTGCGTCGGACGACGAGATCATGGTATTTCTCCGCTGATTGTTGACGAGCCATCCGCGATCGCGGTCGGGCTCAATCACGATAGCGATGCAGCGATGGCCGAACAAACGAAAAATCCGCAATCCGGGTATGCCGGACGCGCATATCCGCTCGCGGATCTCACCCGCGCGCTGCCGCCGCTGACGGCGTTCCAGGCCTTTGTCGCCGCCGCCGAGCTCGGCAGTTTCAACCGCGCGGCCGAGCATCTGTGCCGGACGCAGGGCGCGGTGAGCCGGCAGGTGCAGCAGCTCGAAGCGCATTACCGGTGCGCATTGTTCGTGCGTCATCCGTCGGGGCTCACGTTGACCGCCGAAGGCGCCGCGTTGCTGACGGTCGCCGTCGACGTGCTCGCACAGTTGGCGCGACACGCGCATGCGCATGCGCACGCCGCGTCGACCCTTACGTTGCGCCTGCCCTCCACGTTCGCGATCCGCTGGCTGCTGCCGCGGCTGGCGGCGCTCAATCACGCGTTGCCGCGCACCGAGCTGCGCATTCATACGTCGGCGGACGACACGCCGGATTTCACCGACGCCGGTTTCGATGCGATCGTCGTGCGCGGCAGCGGAAACTGGCCCGGCATGGCGGCGGTGCCGCTGTTCGACGAATGCCTGACGCCGATGTGTACGCGCGAGGCCGGCGCGTCGGTGAAGTCCGTCGCCGATCTCGCGCGCGCGACGCTGCTGCATCCTGCAAGCAACCGCGACGAATGGCGCTGCTGGCTGAACGCAGTCGGCGCGACGCAGGTCGACCCGGCCGCCGGCCTCGTGTTCGATACGCTGGAACTGACGCTGACGGCCGCGGCACAGGGGCACGGCGTCGCGATCGGCGATCCGCGCATGGCGGCGGACCGGCTGGCCGCGGGAACATTGGTTGCGCCGTTTCCGGATGTAGTGCGCAACGGTCTCGGCTACTACCTCGTCTATCCGGCGCAGCGCGCCGCGCAACCGGCGATTCAGGCGCTCGCGGACGTGCTGACGCGGCTCGCGCGCGACGATTGAAGGCGCGGCAACCGCGCGCCCGGCGATCTGCTAAACCGGAATCGACTGCCCCCGCACCTTGATCCCGAGCCGCACGATGCCGATTACCGCGTTCGACAGCCAAGTGAGCACGCGCGGCATCCCGCGCCGCCGGATATCGAGCAGCAGCACGATCCGCACTTCATCGCTGTCGTTCCACACCTCGTGCACGAACGTGTCGTCCCACAGCAGGAAGCGGCCTTCTTCGAGCCGGTATTCGTGGCCGTCGACCTTGAGCACGGCAGCCGGCGTACCGTCTGCGTGTTTCGGCATCGACAGCACCAGATAGCCGCGCAGGATGCCGCGGAACGGCCCGCGATGCGGCGGGATGTGCTTGCCCGGCGCCAGGAACGACAGCGACGCCGACAGCACGTCCGGCGACGCCGCGACGATCGCCTCGACGGTCGGGCAGCGCGACAGGTTGCGCGGAAACGGCTGGCCGTAAGCCTGCATGATGAACATCCGCCAGTCGCGCGCGTCGTTGGCCGAGATGTCGTGCTGCTCGCGCATGATCTCGTGAAAGCGCGGGATGCGCGGCAGGTCGCGCGCGACGGCGAGCGCTTCCGCGCGGATGGCCGGCCACGCGCGCACGAAACGTTCGGCGTCGGGAAATGCGGCCGTGTCGAGCACCGCGCCGCTGTCGATATGGCGGTCGTACAGCGTGCGAAGCAGGCCGGCTGCATAGTCGTAAACGACGGACATGGTCGATTCGGCGATCCACAAGGTGTCGTCAGTCTGCCCCACGCGCGGTGGGGCCTGCGTTACGTCAGGTTACGCCGGCTGACGAAAGAATGACAGTTCGATGAAATTCGGCGCATGCGGCTCGCGACTGCGGGAATAAACGTCCATCGGGCGTCGTCATACGGGATGCAGCACGTCGTCTCGTTGACTTCCGAAGGAGTTGAGCATGAACACGCATTGGCTGGTGGCCGCCACGGTGGCGGCAATTTCCGTCGCGAGTGTCGCGGCGCCCGCGTCGGCACAGGCACTGACGCGCGCGCAGGTCAGGCAGCAATTGATCGACGCTGAAAACGACGGGTCGCGCTTCGTGACCGACACGTCGTATCCCGAGGCGAGCCCGCTGTTTCAGCGGCAAGCCGAGCAGATGCCGCAACGGCAGGCGGAGACCGCGGTCGGCAGCGCGCCGGCCACGACGTCCGAAGCGGGCAGACCCGCGATGTCGCCGTCGGTTCCGCGCGCGGCCGCGTGCGTGGGCCCCGAGAGCTTCTGCACGCCGTACTTCGGAAGCTGAGCTGGCCGCGCACTTTGCCGCGGCTGTATCTTCAACCCGTTGGATCGGTAAAGAAAACCTGCAGGAGCTGATGATGAGAACTTATATCGCACTACTGATGGTGGTCGGCGCGTTCGCCGGTCAATCGTCGTTCGCGCAATCGAATGCGCCGCTGACGCGCGCGCAGGTTCGGGAAGAGTTGATCCACCTGGAGGCGGCCGGATACGATCCGTCGAAGGGCGACGACGGTGAATATCCGGCGGACATTCAGGCGGCGCAGGCGCGCGTTGCCGCGGAGGAGCACGCGCGAATGACGGCGTCTGCCGCTGGCGCGGGCGCGCCGGGCGAGATCGGAAACTAGACGCCGATGTGCCCGTACGGACCTTCCGGCCGCAGACCATCCGGTCGCGCAAGCGGCGCCCGCGGCGCGCATGCTGTAACGCGCGCCCGCGGACATCGCCGCGTCGTGCGGCGGCGTGCCGAGCGTGGCGTCATGCCGCTGCACACGCCCTTCGCGCCGCCCGCTGGGGGGGCGAAGGGCGCGGCCATCAACGCCGTTCGTCGGCGATATAGCTGCGGATCACGTCCGCGAGCGACGTATCGCCCTTCAACCCGAGCGCTTCCGCACGCGTCGTGTCCCAGCGGCCCGGCCAGCTGCCGACGATCTTCTCGACGCGTTCGTCCGGCGCATGGCGGATCAGCTTCACGGCGTCGTTGCCCGCGACTTCGCGCAGCGCTTCTATCATTTCATCGACCGACACCGACAGCCCCGGCAGGTTGATCACGCGCTTGTTGCCGAGCTGCTCGCCGTCGAGCTCGCAACCGGCGACGAGCGCTTCGATCGCGCCGCGCGGCGACAGCAGCCACAGCCGCGTCGAGCCCGGCACCGGGCACACGCTTTCCTCGCCGTTCAGCGGCTCGCGGATGATGCCGCTCGCGAACGACGATGCCGCCGCATTCGGGCGGCCCGGCCGCACGCTGATGGTCGGCAGCCGCAGCACGCGGCCGTCGACGAAGCCGCGCCGCGCGTAATCGCACAGCAGCAGCTCGGCGATCGCCTTCTGCGCGCCGTACGACGATTGCGGGTTCAACGCGGTGTCGTCCTGCACGACGTCGGGCAGCGCGCCGCCGTACACGGCCACCGAGCTCGTGAACACGACGCGAGGCCTGTGGCCGCGCGCGCGGCACACTTCGAGCAGCGTGCGCGATGCGTCGAGATTGATCCGCATGCCGAGGTCGAAATCCGCTTCGGCCTGTCCGCTGACGATCGCCGCGAGGTGGAAGATCGCGCCGGTCTGCGTGTCGATCGCGCTTTCGAGCACCGCGCGATCGGCGATGTCGCCGACGATCGACGTCACGCGCGCGTCGCCGAAGTCGCTGCCCTGCACGACGTCGAGCAGCACCAGCTCGTCGATCTTGCCGGTCAGGCCGTCGGGGCCGGTCAGTTCGCCGCGCTCGAGCAGCTTGCGCGCGAGACGCTGGCCGAGAAAGCCGGCGCCGCCGGTGATCAGTACTTTCATGTTCGTTGCCCTCGTTGAAATGCTTGGATCACAGGTACGGCTTCAGCCAGCCGAGTCCTTCCGACGTGCCGGCCTTCGGGCGATATTCGCAGCCGATCCAGCCGTCGTAGCCGAGCGCGTCGATCAGCGCGAACAGATACGGGTAGTTCAGTTCGCCGACATCCGGCTCGTGACGCTCGGGCACGCCAGCGATCTGGATGTGGCCGATGCCCGCGAAATCGCGCTTGAGCTTCATCGCGAGATCGCCCTCGACGATCTGGCAGTGATAGCAGTCGAACTGCACCTTCAGGTTCGGCGCACCGACCTCCGCGCAGATGTCGTGCGCATCGTCCTGGCGGCTCAGGAAATAGCCGGGCATGTCGCGCTGGTTGATCGGTTCGATCAGGACGGTGATGCCGTGTGCGGCGGCGGCCTGCGCCGCGTGCCGCAGGTTCGCGACGTAGGTGTCGCGATGGCGCGCGCGGTCGGCGCCCGGCGCGACCATCCCGGCCATCACGTGCAGTTTCTTGTTGCCGAGCACGCGCGCATAGTCGAGTGCCTGGTCGATGCCGTGGCGGAATTCGTCCTCGCGGCCCGGCAGCGACGCAATCCCGCGTTCGCCGGCGGCCCAGTCGCCGGGCGGCGCGTTGAACAGCGCCTGCTCGAGGTTGTGTGCGTCGAGGCGCGCGCGAATGTCCTCGGCGGCGAAGTCGTACGGGAACAGGTATTCGACGGCCTTGAAGCCGTCATGCGAGGCGGCGGCGAAGCGTTCGAGGAACGCGTGCTCGGTGTACATCATCGAGAGATTGGCGGCGAAGCGCGGCATGGCAGCAGGTCCTGTGGATGA
This sequence comes from Burkholderia latens, assembly GCF_902499045.1. GTDB lineage: Bacteria > Pseudomonadota > Gammaproteobacteria > Burkholderiales > Burkholderiaceae > Burkholderia > Burkholderia latens. The sequence continues at coordinate 24,456 of NZ_CABVPL010000001.1, forward strand.
ATGGGGCGGGGCGCACGGCGCCCCGCGTCGAATGATGGCGCGTCCGGCAGCGGCTCGTCGGTTCAGCGGTTCACGAGTTTTGCGGGCGTGAGCCACACGGCGATCGCGCCGATCACGAGCATGCCGGCCAGCACGTACATGCCGGACGACGTACTGTGCGTGACGTCCTTCAGATAGCCGATCACGTACGGGCTCGCGAACCCGGCGAGGTTGCCGACCGAGTTGATGATCGCGATCCCGGCCGCGGCCGCGGAGCCGGCGAGGAACGCCGTCGGCAGCGACCAGAACAGCGGTGCGCAGGTCAGCACGCCGCCCGCCGCGAGCGACAGGAACACGATCGACACCGCCGTATTGTGCGAGTACGACGCGGCGACCGCAAACCCGACCGCGCCCATCAGCGCCGGCACGATCAAGTGCCAGCGGCGTTCGCGGCGCTTGTCCGCGCTGTGGCCGAACACGTTCATCACGACGATCGCGACGACGAACGGAATCGCCGACAGCAGCCCGATCTGCAGCGTGTCGGTGATGCCGGTCGATTTGACGAGCGTCGGCATCCAGAACGTGAGCCCGTACTGGCCGGTGACGAACGCGAAATAGATCAGCGACATCCACCACATGCGCGGGTCGGCGAACACGGCCTTCAGCGAGTGACCGTGCTTCTGCTGCTCTTGCGGCTGCGCGGCGATTTCGTCCTCGAGCAATTGCTTCTCGCGCTCGTCGAGCCACTTCGCGCCGCGGATGCTGTTGTCGAGATACAGGATCGTCGCGATGCCGACGAGCACGGCCGGCACGGCCTCGATCATGAACATCCATTGCCAGCCGTGAAAGCCCGAGCCGCCGTGAAAGCGTTCCATGATCCAGCCCGACAACGGGTTGCCGAAAATGCCCGATACCGGAATCGCCGACATGAACACCGCGATGATCTTCGCGCGGCGATGCGACGGGAACCAGTACGTGAGGTACAGGATCACGCCCGGATAGAAGCCGGCTTCCGCGAGACCGAGCAGGAAGCGCAGCACGTAGAACTGCGTCGGCGTCTTCACGAACGCGAACAGCGCGGACAGCAGCCCCCACGTGATCATGATCCGCGCGATCCAGATGCGCGCGCCGATGCGGTGCATCAGCAGGTTGCTCGGCAGCTCGAACAGGAAGTAGCCGAGGAAGAAGATGCCGGCGCCGAGGCCGAACACGGTTTCGCTGAATGCGAGATCCTGTGACATCTGCAGCTTCGCGAAGCCGACGTTCACGCGGTCGAGATACGCGACCACGTAGCAGAGCATCAGGAACGGCACGATCCGCCAGAACACTTTCTTGTACGTGCGGTCGAGTTCGCCCGAGTGGGCGGCCGCGGCGGGCGAGCGGCTTGCGGCCGCGTCGAGAGCAGTCATCGTCGTCTCCAGTAATGTTATGTGCCGGCGGTGTGTGCGCCGCCGGATCATGCGTGTGCTGACGGAAGGGCCCGCGCACACGGCGGGCTTCTGAATCGGTTTGCAGTCCTGCATGAAGCGCGACGCACGATTCGTTCGGCGCGCGTGGCGTTACCAGCGCGCGCCGAACGTCTGGCGCAGTTCGTCGAGCGCGGCGTCGGAAAGCGGCTCGGGTTTCGGGTTCGTCATCAGCCACAGCCGTGCCGTTTCCTCCAGCTCCTCGAGCGCATACGACGCATGCGACACCGACGGCCCCCACATCACCGGGCCCAGACGGTCGAGCAGCACGCCGCGCACCTGGTCGGCGAGCGCCGCGACTTCGGCCGCGACGGCCGGGTCGCCCGGGCGGCGATAACGGATCAGCGGGATGTGGCCGACCTTCATCACGTAGTACGGCGTGATCGGCGGCAGCACGTCGGTGTCGCGCCACACGCCCGCGAGCGTCAGCGCGACGAGGTGCGTCGAGTGCGTGTGGACGATGCCGTTGGCCTGCGGGTTGCGCGCGTAGATGCCGCGATGCAGCGCGAGCGTCTTCGACGGCTTGCCGCCGGACACCGGCTGGCCGTCGAGACCGACCTTCGCGATGTCGTTCGGATCCAGGCGGCCGAGGCACGCGTCGGTCGGCGTGATCAGCCAGCCTTCGGCGACACGCGCGCTGATGTTGCCCGCGCTGCCGACCGCATGGCCGCGTGCATACAGGCTCGCGCCGACGACGCAGATTTCCTCGCGCAGTTTCGCTTCGCTGCTCATCATGCGGCTCCGTCGAGCGCACGCAGCGCCTTGTCGAAAAAGTCCACCGTGCCGAAGTTGCCGGATTTCAGCGCGAGGCCGAGCGGCGGCGCGTCGATGGTGGCGGTGGCCGGCACGCCGGGGTCGATCTGCGCGCCGATCTGCAGCGACTTCACGTCGAGCGCCTGCACGACCGCGCCTGACGTCTCGCCACCCGCGAGGACGAACTTGCGCACGCCGAGCCCGCGCAGCCCGCGCGCGATCGCCGCGAGCGTGCTTTCGACGAGATGGCCGGCCGCTTCGACGCCGAGCGCCCGCTGAACACCCTTCACTTCGTCGGGCGTCGCGGTTGCATAGATCAGCACGGGTTGCGGCAGATGCGCACGCGCAAAGGCGAGCGCTTCGTCGACGACGGGTTCGCCGCGCGCTGCCGCGAGCGGATCGATCCGGAAGCTCGGGCGGCTTTCGCGCCACGCGGCGACCTGTGCGTTGGTCGCCTTCGATGCGCTGCCGGCGAGCACCGCCGACAACCCGTCGATGCGCGGCAGCGATGCCGCGTTGTCGCGCTGCGGCAGCAGCCCCGCGCGGCGGAAATTCTCCGGCAGGCCGAGCGCGATGCCGGAGCCGCCGGTGACGAGCGGCAGGTTCGTGCACGCTTCGCCGAGCACATGAAGATCGTCGTCCGACAGCGCATCGGCGATCGCGAAGCGCACGCCATCCGCACGCAGCGCGTCGATGCGCGCGCGCACCGCGGCCGCGCCCTGCGCGATCGTGTCGTAGCGAATCAGGCCGACCGGCGACTTCGTCTGTCGCTGCAGCACGCGCGCGAGGTTCGCGTCCTTCATCGGCGTGAGCGGATGATTCTCCATCCCCGATTCGTTCAGCAGCACGTCGCCGACGAACAGGTGGCCGCGGAAGATCGTGCGGCCGTTTTCGGGGAACGCCGGGCATGCGATCGTGAAGTCGCCGCCGGCCGCGTCGAGCAGCGCGTCGCCGACAGGCCCGATGTTGCCTGCGTCGGTCGAGTCGAACGTCGAGCAGTACTTGAAGAAAAACTGCCGGCAGCCCTGCGCGCGCAGCCATGCGTATGCGGCGAGCGATTGCGCGACGGCATCGGCCGCGGGAATCGTGCGCGACTTCAGCGCGACGACGATCGCGTCGGCATCGATCGCAGTGTCGGCCGCGGCGCCGTCGGCGGGCACGCCGATCGTCTGCACGGTGCGCATGCCGCTCCTGACGAGCATGTTCGCGAGATCGGTCGCGCCGGTGAAATCGTCGGCGATGCAGCCGAGCAGGGGACGGAAAGCGGAAACGGTCATGGCGGGAACGTCGTTCGAATCAGCGGGCGGGCGGCAGCGTGATGCCGGGGAAGGTCTTGATCACGGCGGAATCGTCCTCGCCGCCGTGGCCGGCGCTCGATGCGCTCATGAACATCTGATGCGCGGTGGCCGACAGCGGCAGCGGAAACTTGCTGCGGCGCGCGGTGTCGAGCACGAGGCCGAGATCCTTCACGAAGATGTCGACGGCCGACAACGGCGTGTAGTCGCCGTTCAGGATGTGCGGCACGCGGTTCTCGAACATCCACGAATTGCCCGCGCTGTGCGTGATCACGTCGTACAGCGCGTCGGCATCGACGCCTTCGCGCAGCCCGAGCGCCATCGCTTCGGCCGCCGCCGCGATGTGCACGCCGGCCAGCAACTGGTTGATGATCTTCACTTTCGAGCCGATGCCGTGTGCGTCGCCGAGGCGGTAGACCTTGCCGGCGATCGCGGCGAGCACGTCGTCGCACGCCGCATACGCGGCGGCGGGGCCCGACGTCATCATCGTCATCTCGCCCGACGCCGCGCGCGCGGCGCCGCCGGACACCGGCGCGTCGAGCATCTGCAGGCCCGCGGCTTCGATACGCGCGCCGAGCGCGACCGCGAAATCGGGCGCGACGGTCGCACTCGCGATCACGACGCCACCGGGCTTCATTGCCGCGACTGCGCCGTGCTCGCCGAACAGCACCGTTTCGGTCTGCGCGGCATTGACGACGAGCGTGACGACGACGTCGCATTGCGCGCCGAGTTCGGCCGGCGTGGCGCACGCCACGCCGCCTTCGGCCGCGAACGCCTGCAATACGGTGTCGCGCACGTCGCACGCGTGCACGCGGAACCCCGCGCGCAGCAGCGAGCGCGCGACGCCGAGGCCCATCGCGCCCAGGCCGATGACTCCAACATTTCGTGACATGGTCAACCTTGATCGGTTCGGGAGAGGTTCGGGACAACGGCGGCGCTCGCGCGCCGCCCGCTTCAGCAGATGCCGGCTTCCGCGAGACGGCGGGCGGCGTTGTACATGTGCGTGCGCGCCGCGTTGCGCGCCGCCATCGGGTCGCGCGCGCGGATCGCGTCGGCGATCGCCGCATGCTCGTCGCGCACCTGCCGCGAGAAATCCTCGCGCGTCGCTTCGTTGCGCCGCGTGACCTTCACGCCGGCCTCGAGGTACTGGTTCAGGAACTGCAGCGTCTTCAGGAAATACGGATTGCCGGTGACGGCCGCGATCGTGCGGTGGAACGCGACGTCTTCTGCGACGCCGTCGCGGCCTTCGGCCACTGCGTCGTCGATCTTGCGCAGCGCGTCGTCGATGTCGGCCATGTCGTCGGCGGTGTGGTGCAGCGCGGCTTCGGCCGCGACTTCGGCCTCGATCGCGCGGCGTACCGCGAGCAGGTGCGGCAGCGAGCTCGCCTCGACGGCTTCCGCGTAGTCGATCCGCAGCGGCCGGATCGCGCCGTGCTGGTTCACGAACACGCCGCTGCCCTGACGCGGCTCGACCACGCCTTCGTTCTTCAGCCGCGAGATCGCCTCGCGGATCACGGTGCGGCTCACGCCGAATTCCTGCGCGAGGACGGCTTCGGTCGGCAGCTTGCCGGTGGCCGAGAAGCTGCCGACTTCGATCTGCTTGAGCAGTTGCTGCGCAACGTGATCGCTCATCGCGCGGGCGGGAATTTTCTCGAACATGGCGCTCTGGTTTGTAAGGTGATGTGGTCATCATACAAATTTGAGCGTATGTCGGCATCCGGAATAACCCTCGTCGAACCGGTCGCAACGTCGGTCAATTGATTGAAACCGGTTCCAATCCGCGTTCGATCGGCGGCGATCGTGACGGGGGCGGCGGGGGAAGAGGGCGGGCGCGCCGGCATCGGCGCGCGCGCTCGTCAGTCGGCGATGTCTTCGACGGCGTCGGCGTCGGTCGCGGCCGGCACGTCGGCTTCCGCGACTTCCGCGCCGCGCTCGCGATACGTCGCGGGCGGCACGCCGAACTGCTTGCGGAACTCGCGGCCGAGGTGCGACGCGTCGGCGAACCCGCAGCTCGACGCGATATCGGCGACGGTGCGGTCCGAACTCGTCAGCAGCCACGCGGCCGTGCGCAACCGCACCTGCTTCGCGAACGCCTGCGGGCTCTTGCCGGTCTCGGCCTTGAACAGCCGCTCGAGCTGGCGCGTCGACATGTCGAGCTTGCACGCGAGTTCTTCGAGCGGCAGCGCGCGCCCGACATGCTGTTCCATCAGAAGAATCGCGCGCTTGACCTTCGGGTGCGTGGCCGGCTCGAGGCCCGGCGGATGCGGCTGCGGCGCGTTGCCTTTCTGCATCTCGCCGACGAGCAGGATCCGCAGCGCCTTCTGCACGGTCGCGTGGTCGAAGTGGCGCAGCAGGATCGCGGCGGCGACGTCGATCGATGCGCGCCCGCCCGAGCACGTGATCCGGCGCCGGTCGATCACGAACAGGCGGTCGGCGATCAGCATGTCGGGGTCGGCGTTCGGGAAGCGTTCGATGAAATCCCAGTAGTGGAACCAGCTCACGCACGCGCGGTAGCCGTCGAGAACGTTCGCGCGCATCAGCGCGAACACGCCCGTGCAGATCCCGACGACCGTCGCGCCGCCCGCCGCCGAGCGGCGGATGAACTCGAGCGTTTCGGGGCCCGCTTGCGGTCCCGAATGCAACAGCCCGCCGACCACGACCACGTAATCGAACGGTTCGGCGCTGTCGAAGGTTTCCCACGGCGTGATCTGGATCCCGCAGCTCGCGCGCACCGGCGCGAGCGTTTCGCCGATCACGCTCCATGCGCAGCGCACCGGCTTGCTGTAGTCGCCGTCGTCGGCCGACAGACGCAGCATGTCGACGAAACCCGAGAACGCCGTGAGCGTGAAGTTCGGCAGCAGCACGATGCCGAAGCGGATGCGCTGCGGCGGCGGTTCGGCGAGGGGGGAAGCGGGTACGTCGGGTGTCATCGCGGTCAATCTCGTCACGCCGGGAAGGCGGGTCTCACTCGTTTCATTCACTCTGCGGGCACGGCTGGCTGCCGACTTGTGGTTTTGCGTCGTCAATCATCGTCAAAACGCATTTTCCGGCCGTCGTTCGCCGGGCTTGGCGGCGGTATCCCACGCCGATGCCGTTTTTGTTCTATCGGCCAATTTTACGCTTTGATGTACTGACGCCAACGACATTTCACGTACGCCTACCCCAGAGGAAGCCAGATGAACGTCAGCGCGTTCGACCTGTTCAAGATCGGCATCGGCCCGTCCAGCTCGCACACGGTCGGCCCGATGATCGCCGCCTGCCGTTTCGCGTCGCACATCGAGGACGCGAACCTGCTCGGCTTCGTGCGCCGCGTGCGGGTCGAACTATACGGCTCCCTCGGTGCAACGGGCAAGGGCCACGGCACCGACAAGGCCGTGCTGCTCGGTCTCGAAGGCCATCTGCCCGACACGATCGATCCGGACCTGATCGAGCCGCGGCTCGCCGCGATCCGCGCGGAGAAGTCGCTGTCGCTGCTCGGCAAGCAGACGATCCGCTTCGACGAAAAGGAGAACATCGGCTTCTACCGCAAGCTGATGAGCGGCACGAGCATCGTGCACCCGAACGGGATGCGCTTCCAGGCGTTCGACGAGCACGGCCAGCTGCTCGTCGAGAAGGAGTATTACTCGGTCGGCGGCGGCTTCGTCGTCAACCGCGACGGCGATCGCGTGAACGGCGTGCGCGCGGCCGCCGACGTGCCGTATCCGTTCCGCACCGGCGACGACCTGATGCGCCAGTGCCGCGAACACGGGCTGTCGATCGCCGAAGTGATGCTGCGCAACGAATGCGCGCTGCGTCCCGAAGACGAGGTGCGCGCCGGGTTGCTGGCGATCTGGCGCACGATGGCCGCATGCGTCGAGCGCGGCTGCAAGGTCGAGGGCGACCTGCCGGGCCCGATGCGCGTGAAGCGCCGCGCGGCCGAACTGAACGGGCGCCTGCGTGCGCGTTCGGAGGAGTCGCTGCGCGACCCGCTGTCGATGCTCGACTGGGTCAACCTGTATGCGATGGCCGTCAACGAAGAGAACGCGGCGGGCGGCCGGGTCGTCACCGCGCCGACGAATGGCGCGGCCGGCGTGATTCCCGCGGTGCTGCACTACTACGTGAAATTCGTGCCGGGCTCGAACGAAGCCGGCATCGTCGAATTCCTGCTGACGGCCGCCGCGATCGGGATCATCTACAAGGAAACCGCGTCGATCTCCGGCGCGGAAGTCGGTTGCCAGGGCGAAGTGGGCGTCGCGTGCTCGATGGCCGCGGCCGCGCTCGCCGCGGTGATGGGCGGCACGCCGGACCAGGTCGAGAACGCGGCCGAGATCGGCATGGAGCACAACCTCGGAATGACCTGCGACCCGGTCGGCGGGCTCGTGCAGATTCCGTGCATCGAACGCAACGCGATGGGCGCGATCAAGGCGCTGAACGCGTCGCGGATGGCGCTCAAGGGTAACGGCCAGCACTACGTGTCGCTCGACTCGGTCATCAAGACGATGCGCGAGACGGGTGCCGACATGAAGACGAAATACAAGGAAACGTCGCGCGGCGGTCTCGCCGTGAACGTCATCGAATGCTAACGAAGGATCACTAACATGAGCCGCTACTCGATATTCAGCCTGTTCCGCAACGGCCTCTCGTATCACGAGAACTGGGAAAAGCAGTGGAAGAGCCCGGAACCGAAGAAGGAATACGACGTCGTGATCGTCGGCGGCGGCGGCCACGGCCTCGCGACTGCCTACTATCTCGCGAAGGAGCACGGGATCACGAACGTCGCGATCCTCGAGAAGGGCTGGATCGGCGGCGGCAACACCGCGCGCAACACGACGATCGTGCGCTCGAATTACCTGTGGGACGAATCGGCCGCGCTGTACGAGAAGGCGATGAAGCTGTGGGAAGGGCTGTCGCAGGATCTCAACTACAACGTGATGTTCAGCCAGCGCGGCGTGATGAACCTCGCGCACACGCTGCAGGACGTGCGTGACACCGAGCGCCGCGTGAACGCGAACCGGCTGAACGGCGTCGACGCCGAATTCCTGACGCCCGCGCAGATCAAGGAAATCGAGCCGACGATCAACCTGAACAGCCGCTACCCGGTGCTCGGCGCGTCGATCCAGCGCCGTGCGGGCGTCGCGCGTCACGACGCGGTGGCCTGGGGCTTCGCGCGCGGCGCGGACCGCGCCGGCGTCGACATCATCCAGAACTGCCAGGTGACGGGCATTCGCCGCGAAGGCGGCGCGGTGGTCGGCGTAGACACGGTGAAGGGCTTCATCAAGGCGAAGAAGGTCGCAGTGGTGGCCGCCGGGAACACGACGACGCTCGCCGACATGGCCGGCATCCGCCTGCCGATCGAAAGCCACCCGCTGCAGGCGCTGGTGTCGGAGCCGATCAAGCCGGTCGTGAACTCGGTGATCATGTCGAACGCGGTGCACGCGTACATCAGCCAGTCCGACAAGGGCGACCTCGTGATCGGCGCGGGTATCGACCAGTACACGGGCTTCGGCCAGCGCGGCAGCTTCCACATCATCGAAAGCACGCTGCAGGCGATCATCGAGATGTTCCCGGTGTTCTCGCGCGTGCGGATGAACCGCCAGTGGGGCGGCATCGTCGACGTGTCGCCGGACGCGTGCCCCATCATCACCAAGACCGACGTGAAGGGCCTGTATTTCAACTGCGGCTGGGGTACCGGCGGCTTCAAGGCGACGCCCGGCTCGGGCTGGGTGTTCGCGCACACGATCGCCCGCGACGAGCCGCATCCGCTGAACGCGCCATTCGCGCTCGACCGCTTCTACACCGGCCACCTGATCGACGAGCACGGCGCAGCCGCCGTCGCGCACTAACCCCGCACTGAAGGAGAAGGAAACATGTTGCTGATCGAATGTCCGTGGTGCGGGCCGCGCGCCGAATCCGAGTTCACGTGCGGCGGCGAAGCCGACATCGTGCGCCCGGTGGCGAACGAGACCATGACCGACCGCGAATGGGGCGAATACGTGTTCATGCGCGAGAACAAGCGCGGACTGCACAAGGAACAATGGTTGCACACGCAGGGCTGCCGCCGCTGGTTCAAGGTGACGCGCGACACGGTCACTTACGATATCAAGGGCTACGAAAAGTTCGGCGGGGCTGCCAACGGCGCAGCTGCCGGCAACGCACACGAAGAGGGCACGAGCAAATGAGCCAGAAAGACCGCCTCGGCACCGGTGGCCGCATCAACCGCGCGATTCCGTTGACGTTCACGTTCAACGGCCGCACGTATCAGGGCTTCCAGGGCGACACGCTCGCGTCCGCGCTGCTCGCCAATGGCGTGCACTTCGTCGCGCGCAGCTTCAAGTACCACCGTCCGCGCGGGATCGTGACGGCCGACGTCGCGGAACCGAACGCCGTCGTGCAGCTCGAGACCGGCCCGTACACGGTGCCGAACGCGCGCGCGACCGAAATCGAGCTGTACCAGGGCCTCGTCGCGACGAGCGTGAACGCGGAGCCGTCGCTCGAGAACGACAAGTACGCGATCAATCAGAAGCTGTCGCGTTTCATGCCGGCCGGCTTCTACTACAAGACCTTCATGTGGCCGCGCAACATGTGGCCGAAGTATGAAGAGAAGATCCGCGAGGCTGCCGGCCTCGGCAAGGCGCCGGAAGTGCTCGACGCCGATCGCTACGACAAATGCTACGCGCACTGCGACGTGCTCGTGGTCGGCGGCGGCCCGTCGGGCCTCGCCGCCGCGCACGCGGCAGCGGTTGCCGGCGCGCGCGTGATCCTCGTCGACGACCAGCGCGAGCTCGGCGGCAGTCTGCTGTCGTGCCGTGCCGAAATCGACGCGAAGCCGGCGCTGCAGTGGGTCGAGAAGATCGAGGCCGAACTGCGCAAGCTGCCCGACGTGACGATCCTGTCGCGCAGCACCGCATTCGGCTACCAGGACCACAATCTCGTGACGATCACGCAGCGGCTGACCGATCACCAGCCGGTGTCGATGCGCAAGGGCACGCGCGAGCTGCTGTGGAAGGTCCGCGCGAAGCGCGTGATCCTCGCGACGGGCGCGCACGAGCGTCCGATCGTGTTCGGCAACAACGACCTGCCGGGCGTGATGCTCGCGGGTGCGGTGTCCACCTACATTCATCGCTACGGCGTGCTGCCGGGCCGCAACGCGGTCGTGTTCACGAACAACGACCGTGCGTACCAGGCCGCGCTCGACCTGAAGGCGTGCGGCGCGAAGGTGACGGTCGTCGATTCGCGCGCGTCGTCGAACGGCGCGCTGCCCGCCGCCGCGAAGCGGCAGGGCGTGACGGTGATGAGCGGTGCGGTCGTGACGGCCGCTTCGGGCAAGTGGCGCGTATCGTCGGTCGACGTCGCGTCCTACTCGAACGGCCAGACGGGCGGCAAGCTGCAGTCGCTGCCGTGCGACCTCGTCGCGATGTCGGGCGGCTTCAGCCCGGTGTTGCACCTGTTCGCGCAGTCGGGCGGCAAGGCGTGCTGGAACGACGAGAAGGCGTGCTTCCTGCCGGGCAAGCCCGTGCAGGCCGAGGCAAGTGTCGGCGCGGCCGCGGGCGAATTCGGTCTCGCCCGTGCGCTACGGCTCGCGGTCGATGCGGGCGCCGAAGCGGCGAAGGCGGCCGGCTTCACGGCCGCGCAGCGCCCTGTCGCACCGCAGGTCGCCGAAACGGTCGAAGGCGCGTTGCAGCCGTTGTGGCTCGTCGGCAGCCGCGAGGCTGCCGCACGCGGTCCGAAGCAGTTCGTCGACTTCCAGAACGACGTGGCCGCCGCGGACATCCTGCTGGCCGCGCGCGAAGGCTTCGAGTCGGTCGAGCACGTGAAGCGCTATACCGCGATGGGCTTCGGCACCGACCAGGGCAAGCTCGGCAACATCAACGGGATGGCGATCCTCGCGCAGGCGCTCGGCAAGACGATTCCGGAAACGGGCACGACGACGTTCCGCCCGAACTACACGCCCGTGTCGTTCGGTACGTTCGCCGGCCGCGAGACGGGCGACTTCCTCGATCCGATCCGCAAGACGGCCGTGCACGAGTGGCACGTCGAGCACGGCGCGATGTTCGAGGACGTCGGCAACTGGAAGCGACCGTGGTATTTCCCGAAGAACGGCGAGGATCTCCATGCGGCCGTGAAGCGCGAGTGCCTCGCCGTGCGCAACGGCGTCGGCATCCTCGATGCGTCGACGCTCGGCAAGATCGACATCCAGGGCCCGGATGCGGTGAAGCTGCTGAACTGGATGTACACGAACCCGTGGAACAAGCTCGAAGTCGGCAAGTGCCGCTACGGGCTGATGCTCGACGAAAACGGGATGGTGTTCGACGACGGCGTGACGGTGCGCCTCGCCGACCAGCATTTCATGATGACGACGACGACCGGCGGCGCGGCGCGCGTGCTCACGTGGCTCGAGCGCTGGCTGCAGACCGAATGGCCGGACATGAAGGTGCGGCTCGCGTCCGTCACCGATCACTGGGCGACGTTCGCTGTGGTCGGCCCGAAGAGCCGCAAGGTCGTGCAGAAGGTGTGCCAGGACATCGACTTCGGCAACGACGCATTCCCGTTCATGAGCTACCGGAACGGCACCGTCGCGGGCGCGAAGGCGCGCGTGATGCGGATCAGCTTCTCGGGCGAGCTCGCGTATGAAGTGAACGTGCCGGCCAACGCGGGCCGTGCGGTGTGGGAAGCGCTGATGGCGGCCGGTGCCGAATTCGACATCACGCCGTACGGCACGGAAACGATGCACGTGCTGCGTGCGGAGAAGGGCTACATCATCGTCGGCCAGGACACGGACGGCTCGATCACGCCGTACGACCTCGGGATGGGCGGGCTCGTCGCGAAGTCGAAGGACTTCCTCGGCAAGCGGTCGCTGTCGCGCTCGGATACCGCGAAGGAGGGCCGCAAGCAGTTCGTCGGCCTGCTGACCGAAGACGAGCAGTTCGTGCTGCCGGAAGGCGCGCAGATCATCGCGAAGGACACGCAGGTGTCGGCGGTCGATCCGACGCCGATGATCGGCCACGTGACGTCGAGTTATTACAGCCCGATCCTGAAGCGCTCGATCGCGCTCGCGGTGGTGAAGGGCGGCCTGAACAAGATGGGCGAGAGCGTCGTGATTCCGCTGGCCAACGGCAAGCGCATCACCGCGAAAATCTCGAGCCCGGTTTTCTACGATACCGAAGGGGTGCGCCAGCATGTGGAATGAAACGAGAAACCAGACGCCGGTGGCGGGCACGGGCGTGACGCTCGAATCGCCGTTCGTCGGCGCGGCCGACGTGCTGAAGCCGCACCAGGCGCGCGCGTCGAAGAAGTTCCTGCTGCGCGAGCGGCCGTTCCTCGATCTCGTGAACGTGCGCGGCGAGCTGAGCGACCCGGCATTCGTCGGCGCGTTCGAGCGCGTGGTCGGCTGCCGGCCGCCGTCGGCCCCGAATACGGTCGCGCGCGGCGCCGAGTACGACGTGCTGTGGCTCGGCCCCGACGAATGGCTCGTGCGATCCAACGGGCCCGTTCAGGCGGGTGTGCTTGAAGCGAAGCTGGCGGAGGCCGTGCAGGGCCTGTACGCGGCGGCGGTCGACGTCGGCAGCGGCTACACGGTCGTCGAAGTCACCGGCGAACGCGTGCGCGACGTGATCGCGCGCGGCTGCCCGCTCGATCTGCATCCGCGCGTGTTCAAGCCGGGCCAGTGCGCGCAGTCGCACTACTTCAAGTCGCCGATCACGCTGATCCCGACCGGCGACGATACGTTCGAGATCGTCGTGCGTCGCAGCTTCGCCGACTATTTCGTGCGGATCATGCTCGACGCCGCGGCGCCGCTCGTGTCATGAAGCCGTTCGACGAACCGTTCGTGGCGATCGACGCGCCGCGCCTGCGCGGGCGTGGCTGGAGCGTGTTCGTCGACGAATTGAAGGTGCCTGCGCGGATCGGCATCCATGCGCACGAGCACGAGGCGCCGCAGCCGGTCGTGATCGATGCGCGGCTCGGCTATCGGTGCGAGCCGAGCGAGCAGGGCGAATGGATCGACTACGACGGGTACTGCGCGCGCGTCGCGTCGTTCCTGTCGCACAAGCCGCACACGCGGCTGCTGGAGACGCTCGTCGCGGATGTCGCGGTGATGTCGTTCCGCGAATGGCCGGCGCTGGAGTCGCTGACGCTGTCGATGTACAAGCCGAAGATCCGGCCGGGGACGAAGCGCGTCGGCGTGTCGCTGGACTGGACGCGCGGGGACTACCTGCGGTGGACGGGGGCGGCCGGGCAGCTTTGATCATCGGGGCTGGATCAACGCACGAGGAAGATGATCCGGTGATCTCACGGGACGGCGGCGCGAATGCGCCGCCGTACGCGTTTATAGTTCCTGAAATATGCGAACAACCCGCGGTCCGGGGCAAGCCGTCGATTTATTCCTGAAATATCGGAACAATGCGCCGCCAATCCCAGCTTGCACTATAATTCCGATATTCTCGTAACTAAGTCGCCTTCGACATGCGACGGAGTTTTATTCCTGAAATCCCGGAATTATGGCGCGCACCTTACCGCAACCCATTGCCACCCCCGATCCGCTGGCCCTGAATCTCGCCGCGCTGGGCGCGCTCGTGCGCAACCGGCGAGCGCAAAACCAGATGCGGATCGACGATGCGGCCGATATGCTCGGCGTGTCCAAGGACGTGCTGTCCCGGCTCGAAAACGGCCGGGCGGTGAGTCTCGACAAGCTGTTCAAGGTACTGGACGGCTTCGGCCTCAACTTGTTCGTCGTGCCGAAACGAGACGTCCCGGTCGTGCGCAGCGCATTGCATGATCACGCAACGGGACACCCGAGTCCGCCGGGCTCGTCCCGTCCGAACGAGCGCGCGCGATGATCCATCGCCTCCGTATTGCCGCCGATGGCGTGTCCGTCGGGCAGCTGACTTACGATGCCCGTCGCGACGACTACGACTTTTCCTACGATCCGGCGTGGCTCGAGCGCGCGGACGCGTTCGCATTGTCGCCGTGCATTCCGCTCCATGGCGATAGGCCGCCGGTGGGCGCGATCCAGCGCTTCGTGGGCAACTTGCTTCCCGAGGGCCGTGCACTCGACGTCGCTGCATCGATGTATCAAATATCGAAGGACAACGTATTCGGCTTGATCCGGATGCTCGGCAAGGAGCCCGTCGGTGCGTTGAGCTTCGTTCCCGACGACGATGACGCCGTGCGGTCGCTCGCCACGCAAGAACCGGTGCGGCGGCCGATCGGCGCGGAGGAGTTGACCGACCGTATCCGCAAACGCGACGCGATACCGTTCGCGGTTTGGGACGACCGCGTGCGCTTGTCGCTCGCCGGTCACCAGGACAAGTTGCAAGTGCTCGTCGAAGGCGAGCACTTCGCGCTCGTCGACGGAGCGCTCAGCAGTTCGCACATTCTCAAGCCCGAATCCCGCAGCCCAAATGCGCCGTTCATGGTCGCCAACGAGCATTTCTGCATGACGTTGGCGGCGCGCATGGGTTTGCCGGTGGCGCATGTCGAGATTCGGCGTATCCCGGAGCCGATCTTGCTGGTCGAACGATTCGACCGGCTCGTGATGACCGAGCCAAATGATCGTCAGCGCGTGAGTGCGGTGCGGCGACGTCACGTCATCGACGGATGCCAGGCGCTCGATTTGCCGGCGATGCTCAAGTACGAACGCAATCTCGGCAACCACGCGGACGTGCGCAATATCCGCGAAGGCGTGAGTTTCGAGAAACTGTTTTCGTTGACACCGTTTCTGGAAGCGCCGGCCGCCGCGCGTTCGGCCATGCTGCGCTGGGCGTTGCTACAGTTGCTGATCGGCAATAGCGACGCGCACGGCAAGAACATTTCGTTTTTCGTCAGTAGTGGCGGCCTCGAACCGGCGCCGCTTTACGACCTGGTTTGCGTGAACGTGTACGGCGATGCTTATGTGCAGGACATGGCGATGGCGTATGGCGACGTGTTTCGCACAGAGGAATTGACCGCCTTCGCGCTCGCGGACTTCGCGCATCGTGTGCAGATTCGGCCGGCGCTCGTTGCGCGTGAAATGACGCGCATGGCGACGCTGGCTGCAAAGCTGGCTCCCGCGCTGGCCGAATCAGACATCTACACGGGCGACGAGCGTGCATGGGTGCATCGCATTTCGGACTACGTACGTACTCAGGCCGAGCGTATCGTGCGCATTGCGCCCATGGTGCCGAAGGTCGACGCCGCGCTGCTCTAAGCGGGCGCTGCACCGGCCACTGGTACGGCGCCGCTGCGCGCGGCGTCGCGACATCCCGATACCGGTTACTTCAGGTTGCGGCTCGCGGCCGGCGTCGCGCCGGACGGATCGCTGACCGGCACCATGTGCGCCTTCCCGTCGTTCGCGGCATTCGTGCTTTTCGCGTCGTCATGGGGTTCGAGCACGAACCGGAACGTATCGACCCGCTGCATCACTTTTGCCGCATACGCACTGGATCCGCCGCTGTAGCTCTTCAGCCCGGCCTGCACGTTACCACCGGCCGCCTTCACATAACCCGACAGAATGCGCGAGCCGGCGTCGACGTTCGCATTCGGTTCGGTCAGATCCTTCACGTTGCGGAGCATGCCGCGGTGCGCGGACGGCACGACCTGCATCAGCCCGGTCGCGCCATGCTGGCCGCGCGCCTTTTCCTGGAAGCGCGATTCGATCGAGATGATCGCGTAAACGAGTGCCGGCGGCAGCGAATATTTCGTCGCCGTGACGCTCACGATATCGGCGAGCTTCGCGGCCTTTTCCTTCGCGACACCGAATTTCTTCGTCAGATAGGCCGTGATGCGACGGTTTTCTTCGTTCGGCTGATCGTTCGCGAACGGCGCAGAGGCCGCCGGCGCGGATGCGGCCGCTTCGGGCGCGGATGCAGGCAGTGCGGGCGCCTGCTGCGCCGACGCCTGTTGCGCAATGCCGAGCGAAAGCACGATCAGCCAGAAAAACCGTCGTCGCATGGTCGAGTGCGGGGAAATGGAAGGCGCACAGTATATCGGCCAATCGAAGCCTGCGGTCGAGCGCCGGCTCGAATGAAAGCCGTGTGTAGGCTTGTTGCATTCGCAATGGTCCGCGCGCCGATCGTTGCACGCACACGCATCGCAGTCCGGATGAACGGGAGATTGTCCGTCCCGTTTTCGCCCTTTTACGCGATCGTTCGCCAGTATTCGAGGAATGGCCTCGGCTCGCTCGTTCCCTTCGTCGCGCGGTTCGGGCTTTGTCCGAGAATCGGCCAGCCGAAACGCTAGTTGATGATCTCGCCGATGCCGGTTTCGATGCGAGCCCTGAGCTGCTCGATGAACTCGGGGTCGTACGGCTCCCAGCTGTCGAGTTCGCCGACGATCTTCAGCGGCAGTGCGCTTCGATACGATCGCGTTGGATTGCCCGGGAATTTCTTGTCCGTCACGTTCGGGTCGTTTTCGAATTCGCCGGTGGGCTCGACGATGTAGACGCGCGGCCTACCGTCGCCTTTGGCCATTTCCGCGGCAAGGCCTGCGCCTTTGGGCAGCGCAGTGAAATAAACATGGTTCATCACGACGTCGTCCCGATAATTCGACCGGAAGCCCGCGGTCAGCAGATCGCCGATCCGCAAATCCGCTTTCGTGCCATGAAAAAACGGGCCCGTATCCAGAACGGCCATGGCGTCTCCTTCGTAAATTTCGCGACGGCTTTCTACGCGCGCCGCGCGCTCAGCGCCCGCCCGAGTGTGCCGATCGCATCGCTGACCAGCACGGCGAGCAGCCCGACGATCACGCCGCCTTGCAGCACGAACGCCGTGTTCGACGTCTGCAGGCCGGCGATGATCACGTCCCCGAGACCGCGTGCGGCGACCGTCGAGCCGATCGTCGCGGTGCCGAGATTGATCACGACCGCGAGCCGGATGCCGTTCACGATCACCGGAAGCGCGAGCGGCAGCTCGACCGACGACAATTGCTGCCAGCCGCTCATCCCCATCCCGCGTGCGGCTTCGACGACGTCGCGCGGTACGTCTTCGAGCCCCGCGATCGTGCTCTCGAAGATCGGCAGGAGCCCGTACAGTACGAGCGCGATCAGCACGGGCTTTAGCCCGAACCCGACGGCCGGCACCGCGAGCGCGAGCACCGCGACGGGCGGGAAGGTCTGGCCGATGTCGACGACGCTGCGCGCGACCGGCAGGAAATCCGCACCGGCCGGCCGCGTGACTGCGATGCCGGCGGCGACCGCGACGATCGTGCCGATCAGGCTCGACAGCGCGACCGTGCCGAGATGCGCGAGCGTGAGATCGAGCAGGCTCGCGCGATCGTAGATCACCGGCGCGCCATTGTCCGCGAACGGCGCGAACAGCCCCTGCAGCCACGCGGGACGCAACAGCAGCACGAGCAACAGCGCGAGCGCGGCGGCGCGCGCGACATGGGCCGCCAGCCGATGCGCCGGCGCCGAACTCGCGGGCCGCGCCGTCATGCGGGCTGCCTCGCGTGCGCGCGGATCGCGTCGAGCGTGATGCGGCGCACGGCGTGTGCGTGGCCGTCGTCGACGGGCAACGCGTCGGCGCCGCGCCACAGCAGTTCCGAGACCGCATCGCGCAGCGTGCGCGTCGCAGCGATCGGCTCGCCATCGGCGTGGCCTGGCTCGGCCACGGCATCGATCGGCGTCAGCGCGAGCAGGCGCAGCGGCCTGTCGACGCCGGCGACGAGCTGCCCGACGACGCCCGGCACCGGCTTGCCGAGTATTTCGGCCGGCGACGCAACCTGCAAGAGCCGGCCGCCGTCCATCACCGCGATCGTGTCGCCGAGCTTCAGCGCTTCCTCGATATCGTGCGTGACGATCACGATCGTGATGCCGAGGCGGCGCTGCAACGCGTACAGATCGTCCTGCGCCTTGTTGCGGATGATCGGGTCGAGCGCACCGAACGGCTCGTCCATCAGCAGCATCGCGGGCTCGGCCGCGAGCGCGCGCGCGACGCCGACGCGCTGCTGCTGCCCGCCGGACAGTTCGTGCGGCAGCTTGTCCGCGAATTCCGCAGGGTTCAGGTGAAACAGGTCGAGCAGTTCGCGCACGCGCGCGTCGATGCGCTGCGCCGGCCAGCCGAGCAGGCGCGGCACGGTCGCGATATTGCGTGCGACGCTCCAGTGCGGAAACAGGCCATGCCCCTGGATCACGTAGCCGATGCGCCGCCGCAGCTGCTCGGGCGGCACGCTCGCGGTGTCGACGCCGTCGATGCGAATCGTGCCGCCGGTGGGCGCGATCAGCCGGTTGATCATCCGCAGCAGCGTCGATTTGCCGCTGCCCGATGCGCCGACGAGCGCGGTGATCGTGCCGCGCTGCATCGTCAGCGATACGTCATCGACGGCGACGATATCGCCGAAGCGTTTGCCGATGCGTTCGATCTCGATCATGCGGTGCGTCCCTTCGCGAGTGTGGTCGCGGCTTCGAACACGACGGCGGCCGCCAGTGCGAACGCGATGGTCGGGATCGCGCCGAGCAGCACGAGATCGGCGGCCGATTGCCCGATCCCCTGGAAGATGAAGGTGCCGAATCCGCCGCCGCCGATCAGCGCGGCGACGGCGGTCAGCCCGATGTTCTGTACGAGCACGATGCGCACGCCGCTCAGGATCACCGGCAGCGCGAGCACCAGATCGACGCGCAGCAGCCGCTGCGCGCGCGTCATCCCCATCGCGCGCGCCGCTTCGGTCACGTGCGGCGGCACCTGCTCGAGGCCGACCACGACGCTCGACGCAATCGGCAGCAGCGAGTAGAGAAACAGCGCGAGTACCGCCGGTGCGACGCCGATTCCGCGAATGCCTAACGCGGCCG
The DNA here is from genome assembly GCF_902499045.1 of Burkholderia latens. GTDB lineage: Bacteria > Pseudomonadota > Gammaproteobacteria > Burkholderiales > Burkholderiaceae > Burkholderia > Burkholderia latens. The sequence goes on from NZ_CABVPL010000001.1 coordinate 43,688, forward strand.
CGAGCGGTACGTGCGCGGCCAGCAGGCCGAGCGGCGCCATCATCAGCCCGTACATCGCGATGCTCGGGATCGTCTGCACGATATTGAGCACCGGCATCACGACGGTGCGAACCGGTGCGATCCGCGCGCATGCGATCCCGAGCGGCACGCCCACGACGAGCGCGGCGGCGACCGAGCCGCCGGCGAGCGATACGTGCCGGATCGCCTCGCGCCAGAAGTCGTCGCTGCGCACCGCGTATTCGTGCATCACGGACAGCCCGTCCCACCAGCCGCTCGCGAGCGGCAGCGAAATCGCCGCTATCGCGACGACGAGCGCGACGAGGCGCCGCCATGGGCCGAATGCGAGCCGCGCGAGCGCGTCCGCGACGAGCACCGCCCAGGCGAACAGCAGCAGCCAGACGCCGGCCGCGGGCGACACGCGCGCAAGCATGTCGTCGGGCGCGACGACGTGCGCGGCTGCCGCGCCGACCGCGTACGCGAGCGTCGCGAGCCACGTGCAGCCGGCCGCGAGCCGCCACGCGGGGCGGCTCGCCGTCATCGCCCATAGCGCGCCGGCGATCCACAGCGCGGCGAGCGCGGCGCCCTGCATCGCGGGCAGCGCGGCGAACAGCGACAGCCCGGTGCCGGCCGCGATGCGGTTCGGCCGCAGCACCATGAACGGCATCGCGAACACCGCGGCGATCGTCAGCACACCGATCAGGATGCCGACCTTGTCGAGCGTGATGCGCCGCGCGGACGCCATCGCGCGTCCCGTCACTTAACGAAGCCCTTCGACTTCAGGTAGCTCTTCGCGACGCCGGCTGCCGGTTCGCCGTTGATCTGGATGCGTGCGTTCAGCATCTGCAGCGTCTTCAGATCGAGGCTCGCGAACACGGGCTTCAGCAAGTCGGCAATCTGCGGATGCGCTTTCAGCGCGGCTTCGCGGATCACCGGCGCCGGTGCGTAGACGGGCTGCACGTGCTTGTCGTCGTCGAGCACCGCGAGGCCGCTCGAGGCGATGCCGCCGTCGGTGCCGTAGACCATCGCCGCGTTCACGCCGTCGGTCTGGTTCGCGGCGGCCTTGATCGTCGCGGCCGTGTCGCCGCCCGACAGCACGACGAGCTGGTCGGGTTTCAGCTTGAAGCCGTATGCCTTCTCGAACGACGGCAGCGCCGATGCGCTGTTCACGAATTCGGCCGATGCCGCGAGTTTCAGCTTGCCGCCGCCCGCGATCCACTTGCCGAAATCGGAGAAGGTCTTCAGATGCTGGGATTGCGCGACCTGCGCGAGCACGGCGACGCCCCACGTATTGTTCGCGGGTGCGGGCGTGAGCCACACCAGATGGTTCGCCGCGTAGTCGAGCTTCTTCGCGCTCTCGTAGCCGTCGCTCGCGTTCTTCCACACGGGATCGTCGGCCTTGTTGAAGAAGAACGCGGCGTTGCCCGTGTATTCGGGGTAGATGTCGATCTCGCCGCTCGTGAGCGCCTTGCGCACGATCGGCGTCGTGCCGAGCGCGATCTTTTCGGTGACGGGGATGCCGTGGGCTTTCAGCACCTGCGCGATGACGTTGCCGAGCAGGTTGCCTTCGGTGTCGATCTTCGACGACACGACGACGGGAGTATCGGCGTACGCACCGGGTGCGACGACAGCGGCGGCGAACGCGAAGCCCAGGATTCGGGCGGGCAGGGCGAGCTTCATCTGGGCCAATCTCCAGAACGGGGACGTACGCCGAAAGTTACTTGAGTGAGTCCGCTTTGGCAAACCGCGTGCGGCGGGACGTCCACAGCGCGCGTGGGGATAACCCGCGCGTGTCACGCGCCGTTGTTACACTGGAACGCGTCACCGCCTGCGGACACTTGCTGACATGAAGCCCGAGCTGCTGGTCCTGATCGCGCTGCGCGGCGACGCGCACCGCCAGATTGCCGCGTCGTACGACGTCCACTATGCGCCCACCGCCGACGAACGCGAGCGCGCGATCGCCGCGCACGGCACCACGATTCGCGCGGTGCTCACCAACGGCAGCACGGGCCTGACTGCCGGCGAGATCGACAGTCTGCCGCAGCTGACGTTCGTCAGCGCGCTCGGCGCCGGCTACGAGCACATCGATGTCGCGCACGCGAAGGCGCGCGGCATCACCGTGGTGACGGGGGCCGGCACCAACGACGATTGCGTCGCCGATCACGCGTTCGCGCTGCTGCTCGCCGTGGTGCGCGACGTCGTGCAGCTCGATGCGAAAACCCGCGCGGGCGTATGGCGCGACGGGCTGCCGATGCCGCCGAACGTGTCGGGCAAGAAGCTCGGCATCGTCGGGCTCGGCAAGATCGGCGAGAAATGCGCGCGTCGCGCGGCCGGCTTCGATATCGAGATCGGTTATCACAATCGCGCGGCGAAACCCGTTCCGTATCGCTATTTCGACCGCATCGACACGCTCGCGCAATGGGCCGATTTCCTGATCGTCGCGACGCCGGGCGGCGCGGGCACGCGCCATTTGATCGACCGCGCGGTGCTCGACGCGCTGGGGCCCGGCGGCTTTCTCGTGAACGTGTCGCGCGGCAGCGTTGTCGATACCGCTGCTTTGGCGGACGCGCTGCGCGAACGGCGCATCGCGGGCGCTGGGCTCGACGTGTATGAAGGCGAGCCCGAACCGCCGCGCGCGCTGACGGATCTCGACAATGTCGTGCTGACACCGCACATGGGCGGCTGGTCGCCCGAGGCGCTCGATCGTTCGGTGCAGCAGTTCCTCGACAATGCCGTGCGGCATTTCGCGGGGGAGCCGGTGCTGACGCCGGTGTGAGCGGCGCGGCGGGGTGCTGCGGAAGCGGATACGAACCGCCTTGTCCGCGACTGGCGTGCAAAAGCCGGAAAAAACGCATCGCGGCGTACCTTTCAGAACCGAAATATCGACTCGGCTGACACAACTTTTCGCTCGATGCGGCCCGGCCGTCGCCGGAGCCGCGCGTTCATGGAGACGAGCGACGACTACCTCCGCAGTGCCGCCGCGCCGCATTGACGCTGGATGAAGAGTCAACGCTGGCCCGCGCTGGTTGCGGCGGCTCGGCGGAACCGGCGCCGCACGCGTGCGATCGTCAACGATCGCACGCGCGTCATGCCGACGGCGCTCAGGATGAAACCAGTGGCACCGTCACCGACGTTCCTGCCGGATCGAGCGCGAGGCCCGTGCCCGGCGCCGGCCGCAGCGTCGCCTCGTTGTCGCTCGACAGCACGACGAGGCCGAGCTTGTGGCCCGCTTCGAGCTTGTAGTCGCGCGGCATGAAGGTCAGCTTCAAGTCATACGGCATCCCCGGCAGCACCGGTTCGGAGAACCAGTCCGACACGCGATTGCGCGGATCGGTCCACGCGCGCGTGACGATCGTCGCCGTGCCGTCCGGTGCGCGGTCGACCAGCAGCGCCGTCACGTTCGCGACACCGGTGAACGTCAGCCGCACACGTGCGGTCGCGGTGCCGGCGATCCGCGTCGCGGACGCGAACGGCGCGGTCTCGAAGCGGCCGCGATGCTCGCCGGTCGTCGCGTTCGCGAGCGTGAGCGCCGGAATCGTCGCATCGTCGGTGAAGCGCGCGAGCGGGCCGCCGCTCGGCGTCCGCAACAGCGTGCCGGTGCCGGCGCCGTCGCCACCTGCGAAATACGCGACCGGCGTCGCGCGCCGCGCGGCCCAGTCCGTTTCCTTCAGCAGCGTGCCGTCCGCTTGCTCGACCACCGCGCGCGGATCGCCCTCGACACCGTTATCGACGCCGATCAGGTAGCGCGTGAACCAGCGGTTCACCTCTGCAGTCCACGCGTCGGCCATCGCGGGCACGCGGGTCGGGTCGGTGTGCTTCAGGCGATGCAGCCACAGCTGCGTCGGCACGCTCTGGCGCCGCATCGCGAGATACCACGACGTCGACTGGTCGACGCGCACGTTGTCGTCGGTCAGCCCCTGCGCGACGAGCGCCGGCGCGACCGCATGCGCGGTCGGAATGTCGCGCGCGGCCCAGAACGGCGAATAGTCGCCGGTCTTGCGGTCTTCCTGTTGCAGCGCTTCGTCGACCAGATGCGTGCAGCGTTCAGGATGCGCATTCGTCAGCAGCGCCTTGATATAGACGTCGACATCCTCGCCCTGATAGCCCTCCGGCGCGCGCACGAGCCCGCCCGATCGGTAGTAGCCGTACATGTTCGACAGCCCGGCGACCGGCACGATCGCATCGAGCCCGCGCGTGCGCAGGCTCGCGACCATCTTCGGCAGCGTGCCGTCGTATGACACACCGTACATGCCGACGTGGCCAGTCGACCAGCTCGCGACGACTGCCTTGCCGCTCGCGTCCTTCGCGGCCGCATCGCGGCCGAGCCAGCGAATCACCGACGCCATCGCGACGGATTCGTCGCGCGTGAGGATCGTCGGGCAACCGTCGGAGCCGGCGGTGCCGAGCGAATCCGCATAAACGATCGTGAAGCCGCGCGGGATGAAATAGCTTTCGATCCATGAGCGGCCGGCCGCGGCCGCTTCGAGCTGCTGCAGCATCCGGACCTGCGGCGCGGCCGCCATCACGCGCGTGGATGCGCCGCCGGCGGCAGCCGCGGCCGCGGCGGGATGCGGCGTGCCGTCGAGTTCGACGTCGACGTCGTGGTTCGGGCTGTCGGCGAGTCCCGCGTAGTACGGGCTCGCGAGCACGATGACCGGCGTGCGCGCGCCGCTCGCGGTTTCGGACGGGCGCACGATGCGCACGTGGATCCGGTCTTTCGTGCCGTCGCGGTCGGAATCGACCGGCGTGTCGACCCACGCGTTTTCCTCGATCGTGCCGCCGGACAGCGATGGCTGCACCTGGCCGTTGCTGATCACCGGCTTGTAGCGGCCGCTGCCGGCGAGGTTGGCGTACGGGACGCCGGACGGCGACACGCGTCGCTGCGCTGCGCTATCGGCCTGTTGATCCTGAGCCTGGCCTTGACCTTGCGCGAGCGCGGACACACCGGCCACGCCGCCGCCGTCGTCGCCGCCGCAAGCGGCGAGCGTCGCGGCTGCGACGAGCGCGGGCAGCCATGCGCGATGCATTCCGGTTCGATGAATGTTCATTGAATCGACCTCGTCTCTTGTGATTGTGTGGAACCGGCCGGCTCGCGATACGCCCCCTGCGGCCTACCGGGTGCTGCGCGGATGAAGCGGAACTGCACCATCAAAAGCGGCGGGCAACACGTACGAGCGTCTCGCCCGGTGCCGGCGCACGTCGGGCGGCGCGCTTCCGGCTGGCGTCGAGGCGAGCGCATCGCCCCGAACGGAAATCGTCAGTGCGGCGGTTCGCTACGAATGCAGGAGTGCGAATCAAATGCAGGCATGCCCAGGCTTCCTTCAGGTTTCGGATGAAACGGAGCGGCACGATGCGATGAGGCGGGAATGTTGCGAACGGCGGTGCTGCAACGGCCCAGGAAAGCGCGACGCGAGGCCGGCACGCTGGCCGGATTGCTTTCCGGAAGCTTGCGCAAAGTTATCGCAGTGAAATGCGCGTGTCAAACTTTTTTAGTTCATGTCAAACAAAGTTTCGATATGCGCGCGGGGTGCGACTTCAACTTCCGCGGAAGGCCGGCCGTAAGCGACGAAAGCAGGTGTCGCGCAGGCCGGCATTCCGCGTCGGCAGCCGTCGCAGAATGCGGATTGTCGCGATGCGGGACAGAGCGAAGGCGATCCGCCGCGCATCGCGCCGGCGCTGCGCAGCAGTACCGGTGCGTTGCGCGTGAAGACCTCCGAGGTGGCGCGTATCGCGTTCAACGCGACCGCCGATGCGAGTGCGCATGTGCTGCGCAGAATCGTCGACGATGCGTATGTAGACCGCAGCGCGCCGGGCGCCGCGCTGTTCTGGCGGCCCGGCATGGGCGGCCGCTACGCGGTGCAGGTGGCCGACGACCACGGGCGCCGCGACCGGCGGCCGTTGGGTGTGGGGCTGGCGGGGCAGGCGCGGCCTGGCCGCGCCGGTTCAGACGCTGTAGCCGATGCGCAGGACGCCCCACGGGCGTCCGCCGACGAAGATCGGCGCCGACACATCCTTCATCAGCGCGAACTGGCCGTTGCCCATGTCGCGCCGATAGGTCTGCAACAGGAACGGCTTGTCGTGCGATACCGACATGCGGGCCGTCCGGTCCGTATAGATCCGGCGATTCCGGGAGTTTGCCGCGTTCCAGGCGGCGTCCGCGCGCTGCGGCTGCGAGAATTTCCGGTTGTGGGTCGGCAGGTAGCATTGCCGGTCGAAGCTCGCGCAATAGACGATGCGTTCGTCGAGGTCGAGCACCGGCTCCTGGACGGCCGGTAGCACGCGATCGGTGAACGCCGTGAAGCGTGTCATGAACTGCTGCGGGTCGGTGCCCGGAATCGGTTCGTAGTGCGTGTCGAAGAGCGCGTCGAGTGCGATGTCGCCACGGCCGACTGCGTCCTCGAACAGCTTGCTGATCGCGGCGGCCGTGCTCCGCGCGGTGTCGATCAGGCGCGTATCGGGAGACTCGATGCCGGTCGCGGCGGTGAGCTCGATCAGCCTCTCGGAGACGGAGAGCAGGTTGCCGAGCCGGTCCTTGGCCTGCGAGAAATTTCCGGCCGAGTTCTCGACACCGGACGCCATCTCGCCCACCTGCTCGTCGAGCCGGTGGCACTGCGTCTCGATTTCGTCCGTCAGCGACGCGATCTGTTCGGCTTCGCCGGCGAGTTCGGTGATTGCGTGCCCGGTCGCGTGCACGACCTCGCCGATCGTGCGCGTGCCCTCGCGCACGCGATGCGCGCGGGCGGCGTTGTCGGCGCCTTCCGCGAGCAGGTGTTCCGTCTGCTCGGCGAGCCGCGCGAGAGTCGTTTCGATCTGGGCCGTCGCCTGCCCCGTCTTCGCGGACAGATTCTTGACCTCCGCCGCGACGACCGCGAAGCTGCGACCCGAGTCGCCGGCGCGCGCGGCCTCGATCGCGGCGTTCAGCGCGAGCAGGTGGGTCTGGCGCGCGATGACCGAAATCTCCTCGGACACGGCCCGCACATGGTCGAGCGCGTCGCGCAGCGTGCCCATCTGGTCGCTGATCGTGGTGACGCCCTCGACGAGTCCGTGAATGTCGGCAAGCGAGGCCTCGATCGTCTGCTGCGACTGCCGGACCGCATTCGACGCGTTGGCGCTGACGTCGCGCACCTGCTGCGCGGCCTCGGCAATCCGGTGGTTGCCGCGCAGCGTGACGGCGGCCGATTCGCGCAGCGTGTGGCAGACCTCCGCCTGCCGGGCGACGCGGGCCGCGACTTCCTCGACGTGACCCGATACGTCGCAGATCTCGATGCCGAGCCTGCCTGCCTGCTCGGCGATGTCGCCGACGAGCGCACGCGACGAACGGCGGCCGCGGCCGAATCCGAAGAAGTTCACGTTGCTGGGTCTCCTTGATGGCATGCACGCCGGGTTCCCGCGGATATTGGGCGCGCGTTCCTGACTTGACGGCCGCACGGCCGCGGACTTGAGGTCGGGTAAACATCGAGCGTCCGCCCATGACGACCAGGTCGACCTGGTCGAGCGGGCTGGCCAATTCGCGCAGCGTTGCGCGACGCGCTGCGAACCGCCGCCGGGCTTTCGCATCGGGAAGAATTCAGGTGCGCAATGTGCGGCGGAGTGTGATGGCCGACGGCGCGCGGCGAGTCGACCACGACGGCTCAGGCGAGCGAGGCAATACGGAGTAACGGGAGTCGGAATGGCCGATCTGCAGTCCTCTCGATGCCGATCGCATGATTTGCACGAGCCGGCACGGCACCGCCTCGTCAAACTGGAGATCGATACGGCAGACTGGGGCGGCGCCGGGGGGGGCGTGACCGGCAGCGGGTGATCCGTGCCTCGATGCAGCGCCGCGTGACGCTGGCTGCGAGCCGCTGCGCGGCGCCTGCGCAGAACAGGGGCCGGCGCGGATCCGGACGTGCGCGCCGGTCAGGTTCGATCTCGACGAATGACCGGCGCGCGCGCCATCAGCTGTCGTCGGTCTTCGCCTGCAGATCCTTCAACCCCTGGATCACGACCAGCAGCGCGCGCCCGTGTTCGTCCGAGCCGTCCCACGCGTCGACGATCGCGTCGCGCAGCAGATCGTTATAGCGGCGGCGCGCCGGGCCGGTATCGACGCCATAGAAACTGCATAGCTTATTGAATGGCGCGCTGCGCCGCAGCCGTCGTCCATTCGACTGCCGCAGCCGCGACACCGTCGGCTGGCTGACCCCGGAGAGTCGCGCAATTTCGCTGGACGAGCGCGTATCCGCCAGCAGACGGCGTAACAGGTCTTGTACAGGAAAATCATGATCCGGGGCTTCCATGCGATGCATTATACCTATACAGTTACGGTTGTTGAATGGGCTTGCTGTCACCAGCGAGGCTGTATCCCGAGAAAGTTGATGACACTGAAACACCTCCCTCCCACGTTCTGCTGGACGAAGATCGGTACCGAGTCCGGCGAGGAACTGCCGACCGTCGTGCTCCGCAAGGAATGGGAGCGCCGGCTGGGGGGCGGGCGTTTCCTGTGGGGCATCAGCCAGCCGCTCGGCAACAGCGCGCAAGTGGCCGCGCATCGCACGGGCTCGCTGCTCGCGCTGTTCTCGCCGGTTGCGTCGCGCACGCGTCCCGGCGAGCGCAAGCGCGAGGACGCGCTGCTGTGGAATGCATGGGTCGATGCCAGCGGCCAGGTGCGGCCGCTGCCGCCGCACACGTTCATCGCGAGCCGCGCGACGCTGCCGTCGGGCCGGCGTCGCGAGCAGCACTACGCGCTGGTTTGCGCATCGTCCACCGCGCTGACGGTCGGCACGCAATTGCGCGTGTTTCCCGACCACCTGCGCAGCGTGAGCACCGGCAAGCCGCTCGGCGTCGCGCAGGGCGCGGCCGTGGTCGACTGCATCGGGCGTGCGAAGGAGCAAACGGGCAAGAGCTATCCGCTCGCGTTGTCGGTCGAGCTTGAAGCACCGTATTTCGTGCGGCTCGCGCAGCCGAGCGTGCTGAAGGCGCGCGATCTCGCCGACGTGAACAAGGCGACGCGCGCCGGCGATTTCGATCGATTCGTCGAGCTGGTCGCGCGCTTGCGCGGCAAGTCGCCGACGGATGCCGTGCGCGGCGTCACGCGCGATCTGTTCGACGTGCCGCCGATCGAAACGGCAGCCGCCTATGTTGCGCCCACCCATGCCGTGCGACTGCGCAGCCGGCCCGCGGCCGAGCATCCGGGCGAACTCACCGGCGACCTGTTCGATCTGTCGCCTGGTGAAGCGGCCGCGTTCGGCGGTCTCGCGCATTCGCGTATCGGGCGCGCATGATGTTCGCCCGCCTGCATGCGGCGCATGATGTGAAGTCGCGCGGTTGAACGCGCGTGCGGCGGCGTGCATCGATGTCGCCGCCGTTCGGCGCGCAAGAATTTGTTGCAATCTCGCCGTAGCGGTTCGGCGAGTGTGGAGCGACAATCGCGACGAAGCGCGCTGCACGGCGATCGTGCGCCGGCAGGCTGCCTGCCGGCGTTCACGCGGCCGACATGCGTGCCGCGCACACTGAGCGCCGGCTTGCTTCACATAGCAACCCTGAAGGAGAAGTGTCGATGTCGACCCACATCTGTTCGCGGGAAGCCCGGGCCGCACAACGCTTCGTCGAAGCGACGCGCAACGTCGATCAGGCGTTTCGCGCCGTACGCGGTGAAGGCGATGACGACATCTCGTCGGCCGACTATGCACGCGCGATGTCGCGCCTCGATCGTGCGCTCGATGAACTGGCACGTGCGCAGGAATTCTTCGATCGCGTGGTGAGCGCCGACGCGCCGCACGGCAACTGAACCGAAGGCGCTGTTGCGGCCTTTGCGTCTGTCGCTTTCTTTTTTTCGTTTTGTTCTACGCTGCATCGTGCGGCGTTCGACGCGCGTCACGATAGCACCCGGCACGTCGTTCATTCATCGTCCGCCGGCGGCCCATCGCGCACACCCCATCATGCAGGCGCGTAACGCACGTCCGCTTGATTCGATTGGCCTCACACGTTCAGCCCGCCGATCGTCCAACCGGGATTCATAGACCCTGTGCCGATGCACGCCCCGGCGGCATGAGCGAAGTCGGGCAAGCGCAAAGTTGTCGCGCGGCATCGGCGAAGTCGGGTGGTGGTCGATGCCCGCGCATTCTGCCATCGGCCCCGGCGCGCTGCGGTGCCGCGACGATGTGGCAACGCGCTCGACGTCTCGCGTCGTGAACGGTGAGCTCTATGCGTAGCCGCCGTGCTGGAACGACGTCGCGAAGAACCGCATCTGATAGCGGATCGCATGCGCCCAGTAGTCCCACGTGTGGCCGCCCGGACGTTCGGCATAATCGTGCGGCACGCCGAGCGCGACGAGCCGCTCATGCAGCGTGCGGTTCGAGCCGACGAACGAATCGTCGCGGCCGCAGTCGATGATCAGGTCCAGATGCGCGCGGACGAACGCGCGTGCGTTTTCGACGATCGCGCTGCGGTTCCAGAACGACGGATGGCGGACGGGGTCGCCGAATACGTGATCGATGCCGGGCTCGTCCTCGCAGCAGCGCGGATCGACCGCGCCGCTGATGCTGCCGACCGCGCCGAACGTGTCGGGCCGGTCGAGCGCGATGCGCAACGCGCCGAAGCCGCCCATGCTGAGCCCGGTGATCGCGCGAGCGCCCTTGGTCGCGATCGTCCGGAAGTGCATGTCCATGTACGACACGACTTCGTCGCCGACGAAGGTTTCGTAGCGGCTGCCCGAGTCGAACGGGCTGTCGATGTACCAGCTTTCGTGTCCGCCGTCCGGCATCACCAGGATCACGCGATAGCGGTCGGCCAGCGCGGCGATCCGCGTGTTCGCGGTCCAGTCGGTGTGGTCGCCGCCGGAGCCGTGCAGCAGGTAGACGACCGGAAAGCGTTCGACGCTGCGCTCGGGGCCGTGATGCAGACGCGCGTACGCGTCCGGCAGCACGACGGTCGCCTGCAGCGTCTGGTTCATCGCCGCGCTCGGGATCGCGACGACCCGCGCCTGGTAGGCAAGCGCGGGGCCGGCGGTGGCGAGCAGCAATAGTAGCCAGAACGTGCGTACCAGGTTCATGGAGCCTCGCATGTGTCGTTTCCGTTCGGCAGTCGGGCATCGGGAAAACCCTGTCAGGCGACTCTAGCAACGGCGCCTTTCAACCAAATTTCGGCGAATCCTACGAGGTTGTCAGGTGGCGGGGGGGCTTACGCGCCCGACTTGCCCTCCATTTCCGCCCGCAGCCGCGCTTCCTGTTCCTGCAATTCCGGCGTGAACGCTTCGCCGAAGTCTTCGGGCGAGAAGATCTGACGAATCTCGATGTCCGATTCCGTCGGCATCGGATTCGGGCAGCGCTTGACCCATTCGACCGCTTCCTCCATCGAATTCACCTGCCACAGCCAGTAGCCGGCAATGAGCTCCTTGGTCTCGGCGAACGGGCCGTCGATGACGGTCCGCTCGTTGCCGGAAAAGTGTACGCGCTTGCCGCGCGAACTCGGGTGAAGCCCTTCGCCGGCGAGCATCACGCCGGCCTTCACCAGCTCCTCGTTGTACCGGCCCATTGCCGTCAGTAGTTCGGTATCGGGCATCGCACCCGATTCGGAAGAGGCCGTGGCCTTGACGATCACCATGACGCGCATTGTCGTTACTCCTTGAACGAGAAAGGGGGAACCCGCCGTCGGCCGGCCGTGCGGCCGGCAAAACGAGCGGTTACGACACTACGACGCGCGACGATCGCGCGAATCGACATCTCCCGAAAAAAATTCATCGGACCGTCGGCCGGAGCGGCGCACAGCCACGCACACTGCCGTGCGCCCGTGCGCCGCTCACGCCGCCTTTGCGTGCGCGTCCAGCACGCCGCGAATCCGGGTTGCGAGTTCGTCACGGCGATACGGCTTGCCGAGCAACATGACGCCGGGGTCGAGGCGCCCGGAGTGGAAGATTTCGTCGCGCGTGTAGCCGGAGGTGAACAGCACAGGCAGCGGCGGCGTGCGCTGCGCGGCACGGCGCGCGAGCTCGCTGCCCTTGATGCGGCCCGGCATGATCACGTCGGTGAACAGCAGGTCGATCGGCGTGCTGCTGTCGAGCATCCGCAACGCGGCTTCGCCGTCGGACGCGGTGAGCACCTTGTAGCCGAGCTGCGCGAGCATGTCGACCACGGTGAGCCGGACGTCGGCATCGTCCTCGACCACCAGAATGGTTTCGCGGCCGCGCACGGGATCGTGCTGCGGCGCACGGGCCGGCTCCTCGGCGTACGTCTCGTGACAGCGCGGAAACGTGAGCCGCACGGTGGTGCCCTGGCCCGGCGTGCTGTCGATCGACGTGTGGCCGCCGCTTTGCTTGACGAAGCCGAATACCATGCTGAGCCCGAGCCCCGTGCCTTCGCCGTCGCCCTTGGTCGTGAAGAACGGTTCGAACACGCGCTCGAGCACGTCCGCGGTCATGCCGCTGCCGGTGTCGGTGACCTCGAACGTCACGTAGTCGCCGGGCGGCAACGGCGCGTGACGTGCGCCCGGGGCCGGCGGCGGCGCCACGTCGTTGTACGCGGCAATCGTCAGCGTACCGTCGCCGCGCATCGCGTCGCGCGCATTGATCGCAAGATTGAGCAGCGCGTTTTCGAGCTGGTGCCGATCGGCGAGCACGTTGCCGACGTCGGACGCAAGCGCCGGGACGATCCGCACGGTTTCGCCGAGTGCGCGGTGCAGCATCTCGCTCATGCCGTCGATCAGCTGGCGCGGATCGAGCACCGTTGGCGACAGCGGCTGGCGCCGCGCAAAGGCGAGCAGGTGCGATGCGAGTTGCGCACCGCGCCGCACCGCGTTGTTCGCGCTTTCTATCCGCGGCTGCGCGCTCGCGCGTTCGCCGAGCTCGACCGAGAGGATTTGCAGGTTGCCGCTGATCACCTGCAGCACGTTGTTGAAGTCGTGCGCGATGCCGCCGGTCAGGCTGCCGATCGCTTCCATCTTCTGCGCGTGGCGCAACTGTTCCTCGATCGCCGCGCGCTCCGCGATCGCATCGGCCACGCGCTGTTCGAGCGTTTCGGTCAGGCGGCGCAGCGCATCGTTGGACGCCTGCAGCGCCGCTTCCGCGTGTTCGCGATGGCGTCTGGCGAGCACGCGCTCGGTCGTCTCGATCACGACGGCGAGCACGCCGCCCGGCGCGCCGTCGTCGTCGGGCAGCGGGCTGTAGTGCAAGTCCATCCACACGTCTTCCGGTTGGCCGTTGCGCAGCAGCACGAGTTCCTTGTCGCGATACGTCAGCGTGCCGCCCGCGAGGCAGGTATTCATCACGTTGCGGTTGAAGTCGGCGACCTCGGGCCAGCCCAGTTCGACCGCCTTGCCGAGCAGATACGGATGGCGTCCGCCGGCGAACGCCGCATACGCGTCGTTGTAGATCATGTAGCCGGGCTCGCCCCACAGCATCACCAACGGCAGCGGCGACGCGAGCACGGTGCGCACGGCCGCGACGAGGCTCGCCGGCCAGTCGTCGAGCGGCCCGAGCCCGGTTGCCGACCAGTCGAAGGCGGCGACGCGCTGCGCCATTTCACCTTTCCAGCCGCGACAATCGTGGTGCTGCGCGAACAACTCGACGTGCATGGAATCGCTCCGATCAGGACATGGCGGCCGCGGTTCGGCGCGGCAAGCCGCGTAGGCCGACTCATTCTAGTGCAGATCGATCGCGCGGCGGCGTGCCGGAGCCGCCCATCAAAGCTGATATGCTGACCGGCATCACGTTGACGCGGAGGGCGCCATGGCAGCGAAGGAAGTCTCGAAGAAAAAGTACCTGAAGATCCTGAACAAACGCCTGCGAGCCGAGCCGGATGCGCCGGCCGGCGCGTCGTTCGTGTTCTTTCCGCTCGGCGCGAAGGCCAAGCACGCGACGGGCGTCGTGTCCGGCGAGCCGCGCAGCGAGCGCGAGCTCGCGGTGATGGCCGCGGTCCAGAGCAAGGCAGCCGCCGAATTCGTCGTGACCGGCGCCTGACCGGCCACTGTCGGCCGCATACGGCAGCGCGCGCTACGCGGCGGCCGCCTCGCAGTGCGCGATTACGCCGGCGATCACGCGCGGGATGTCGCGCGTGATCGCCGGGCCGTGCATCGGCAGGATGATGTCGAGATCGAGCGCCTCGATGCGGCGCAGCGCGCCCGCGAGGTGCGCGAGTGACGGCAGGTAATCGGAGCGCGTGATTGCATCGAGGATCTCGGGCAGCGGATCTTCGGCATCCTCGCGCCCGAAGCGCATCAGAATGTCCGACGACAGCAGCGCCTTGTACGCCGGCAGATACACGACCAGCGCGTCCCATTGATGCACGTGCTTCGTGAATACCGGCACGACGTCGATGCCGGACAGCGTCACCGGTTCGCCGTCCTTCAGCGGAACGGCGCGCACGCCGAACACATCGGCGAGCCCCCATGTGCACATCGGATGTCCGTACGCGACGAGCGCCGGGTTGGCCGCGAGGAAATCGGGCAGCGCGCCCATTTCGTCGGCCTCGAAGTGCGGGACGATCACGCTGCTGACCATCGACGGCGCGATGCCGACGGTGTCGAGCGCAGCGCTCAGCCGCGTGAAGTTGGCGCGGGTGCCGGTTTCGACGCACAGCACGTCGCCGTGCGGCGATCGTACGAAGAACTGGCTGAAGCACAGGTTCAACGTGTCGACGTAGGACGTCGCGCGAAACAGGCCGTCGCGGACGGCGTCGATTCGGGAGGCGCTCATCGGGAATCCTCGCGCAGGGAATGGGGCGGGAGCGGCGCCGCCCGCGCGCGCCGCAGGTTGCGGTGCGGCAGGCGGCAACAGTCGATCTCCCGATCCAGTCTAGCAGCGTCGCCGCGGATCCGCGAACCGGCCGACAGTGCAGGCCGTGATGCGTCAGTTCTTCAGTTTGTAGCCGGTGCGGAACATCCACGCGACGATCGCGAGCAGGATCGCGAGGAACAGCGTGGTCGCGGCGAGGCTGATCCACACGTGCACGTCGGCAAGCCCGTAGAACGACCAGCGGAAGCCGCTGATCAGGTAGACGATCGGATTGAACAGCGTGACGATGCGCCAGGCAGGCGGCAGCATGTCGACCGAATAGAAGCTGCCGCCGAGGAACGTGAGCGGCGTGATGATCAGGAGCGGCACGAGCTGCAGCTTCTCGAAGCTGTCGGCCCAGATCCCGATCACGAAGCCGAACAGGCTGAAGGTGACGGACGTCAGCACGAGGAACAGCACCATCCAGAACGGATGCAGGATGTGCAGCGGCACGAACAGGCCGGCCGTCGCGAGAATGATCAACCCGAGCAGCAACGACTTCGACGCGGCCGCGCCCACGTACGCGATCACGATTTCCCAGTACGACACGGGTGCGGACAATATCTCGTAGATCGTGCCCGTGAAGCGCGGGAAGTAGATGCCGAACGACGCGTTCGAGATGCTCTGCGACAGCAGCGACAGCATCACGAGGCCCGGCACGATGAACGACCCGTAGCCGATCCCGTTCACGTCGCTGATGCGCGAGCCGATCGCGGAGCCGAACACGACGAAGTACAGCGACGTCGAGATCACCGGCGCGATGATGCTCTGCATCAGCGTGCGGCGCGTGCGCGCCATTTCGGCGCGGTAGATTGCGCGGATGCCGTGGAAATTCCAGTTCGCCATGTGCGTTAGGCCCCTTGAGCGCCGTTGCGGCGATTGTCGATCAGGCTGACGAAAATGTCCTCGAGCGAGCTCTGCGTCGTGTGCAGGTCGCGAAAGCCGATGCCGGCCGCGCCGAGCGCGTTGATCAGCGTCGCGATGCTGGCGTCGTCGCGCTGCGAGTCGTACGTGTAGACGAGCGCGGTGCCGTCGGCCGCGCGTTCGAGGCCGAACGCGGCGAGCTCGGCCGGCACGGTCGCGAGCGGGTGCTCGAGTTGCACCGTCAACTGCTTCTTGCCGAGCTTGCGCATCAGTTCGCGCTTCTCTTCGACGAGCACCAGCTCGCCGCCGAGAATGATGCCGATCCGGTCGGCCATTTCCTCGGCTTCCTCGATGTAGTGCGTGGTCAGCAGGATCGTCACGCCGCTTTCGCGCAGAGAATCGACGAGCTTCCACATGTCGCGGCGCAGCTCGACGTCGACGCCGGCCGTCGGCTCGTCGAGGAACAGGATGCGCGGCTCGTGCGACAGCGCTTTCGCGATCATCACGCGGCGCTTCATGCCGCCCGACAGCGTCATCAGCTTGTTGTCCCGCTTGTCCCACAGCGACAGCACCTTCAGCGTTTTCTCGATGTATGCGGGATCGGGCGCCTTGCCGAACAGCCCGCGGCTGAACGACACAGTCGCCCACACGGTTTCGAACGCGTCGGTGGTCAGCTCCTGCGGCACGAGCCCGATCATTTCGCGGGCAGCGCGATAGTGGTCGCGGATGTCGTGGCCGCCGACCGTCACGCGGCCTTCGGTCGGCGTGACGATCCCGCAGATCGAGCCGATCAGCGTGGTCTTGCCCGCGCCGTTCGGCCCGAGCAGCGCGAAGATCTCGCCGGGCTGGATGTCGAGGGTCACGTGCTTCAGCGCCTGGAAGCCGGACGCGTAAGTCTTGGAGAGGTCGGAGACGGAAAGGATCGGTTGCATGCTCACGGATGGCACGGCCGCTCGTCCGGCGTTGTGCGCCGCGCGTGCCCGGTGTCGGGTGCGGCATGGCGCACGGGCGTCATGTCGAACGGCGTTGTGGTGCGGGATCGCAGGACCGCCATATTAGCAATCGGAAGATGGAAATGCATTTCGATGGGAACGGCATGCAATACCGATGCGCGATTCGCACGGAATGCGCGGGAATTGTTCAATAAATATGCGTTTTATTTGAAGAGAACGAACAATGCACGGCGTTTTTGGCTGGCGGGGTGGTCCGGCGTTGCGTGGAAATCCACGATCGTCGCTGAAGTCGGGCCGGCCAGGATCAAGGTGCTCCGGGTGGACGCGCAGCCGTACGACGCGCAAGTGCACGACTATAACGAGGCGCTGCGCGTGCTCGACGGCCGGCACGCGTCTCGCGGCGCTGTCCGGCAGCTACGGCACGCCCGCGATCATCGTGTGAGACATCGCCTCCGGTATTTGTCTGAGCAAATAAATTGAAGGCCGTTTGAAAAACTGTCAAATGGCGTGCACGCGCTAGGATCGCGCGGTTCCGTTCGTTTGGAACTCTGCATCCATTTACTTGGGCGAATCGTCCGATCATAGTCTCGGCAAACGACGCATCACGATAACGAATCAAGCGTACGTATGGAGACCAAACCATGACACGCCCATCCGAGGGGGCAGCCGGACTGCCGTTTCGTTGCTTGTCGCCGGATGCGGGCGCGCCGCCGATCGCGCGCTTGCATCATCGCTTCGCGTTGCCGCTGTAGCGACGCATCTCATTCCGTTTCGATTTCCCGATGGCGCCGTGCGATGTGGCGGCGCTGCCGGAGCGTGCGTGCGCGCCGCATCGGCCCTCACTGCATCCGCGTGAACCGCAGCACGGCGCAACGCGCACAGCATCATGCGCCGCATGCCGCGCGGCGGCGCGATACCAACCGGCGGGCCATGCAGCTCGCTCGGACGAGACTTGTCGTACCTCAAAAGGAGGGGTTGATGATTTGCATTCCTGAATGGCGGAAGGCGATCCTGTCGTGCGCCGTGCTGGCGCTGCCGTTCGTCGCCGGTTGCGGCGGCGGTGACGATCCGGGCCCGATCAACGTGCCGCAGTGCTCCGGCAGCGCATGCGGGCCGAGCGGCGCCGAAACGACGCCGCCCGTCGTGAAGAAGCTGTGTCCGGATTCGCTCGACTACACGACGACCTATACGGGCGGGGCGGGCAGCGGCGAATACGCGAAGGTGAAGTTCGACACGACGAAGCTCACGTACCAGATGCAGTTCATCGACTCGTCGGTGCCGACATCGGCGGGGCAGGTCAACGACACGCGCGCGGGCCTGACGATCAGCGGCGCGTTCCATCATCCGACCAATCTGCCGACCGCCGAGCAGAACCGTTGCGCGTTCGTGCTCGACAGCGGCGCGACGAGCGACGGCGCGTATGCAGTGACGATCAACCGTGCGGATCCGCCGATGCTGTTCGTCGGCAACGGTGTGGTCGGCGGCGGCATTCCGGGCGCGACGATCCAGTTCGACGGCATTCCGGTCGTGCCCGGCCTCAATCTCGGCACGGTGCCGTCGCGCACGTTCGATTTCTATCCGTTCATCGGCTTTACCGACACCGAGACGGATTTCACGAAGGTGGCAGGCGTGTACAACGAGGTCGGCGTTCATCTGTCGCCGACCGGCAGCAGCTATCAGACGGCCACGCCGCAGGGCTGGCAGCCGGATGTCGTGAACTGGAACCAGACGCTCAATGCGGACGGCACGTGCACGATCACGCCGGGCAGCGACTACTCGTGCCAGACGACCGGCACGCCGTGGACGCTGCGCAGGAACGCGGACGGCAGCGCCGACAACGTGTTCGTCAGCGGCGCGAGCCCGGGTTTGCCGTATCCGTCGGCCGGGCAGGAACAGCCGCTCGTGCTGCTGGCGCCGACCCAGGCGCATGGCGTGATGATCGTCGGCAAACTGAACGGCGTACTGGTGCCGATCGTGATTCGCGTCGGCTATTCGCATGCCGATGCTGCCAACCTGCTGGCGTCCGTCGCCGACGCGGAAGTCGGCATCTCGATGCTGTCGCCCGCGCAGCCTGTCGCGGCCAACGTGCTGAAGGGCGGCTTCATCGGTGCGACGAGCGCGTCCGCGTGCGCAGTGGTGACGTCCAACGGCGTGTCGGGCGCGCCGGCGGTCTCCGGACCGAGCTTCAGCAGCACCAGCGCGCATCCTGATCTGCCCGGCACGTTCAACGGCACGTTCTTCCTGCCCGAAGCCGGCAACTGCACCGACGGCACCGCCGTATCGACGATCGCCGCGAACTACACGTCGACGCTGTTCCAGGGCGTGACCGCGGCGTTCATCGACCCGCAGACGTCGTCGGTCACGTCGCAGTTCGCGCTCGACTACACGCAGGCCACACCCGGCAAGATCAAGGTCACGGCCACGCAGGACTTCAACGCGAAGGGCGCGAACGGCAACGTGGCGATCTTCAGCAAGGGCGACACGGGCTGGCTCGTGACGGCCGGCAACATCTACGCGATGGTCGTCAACAACAGCAAGGTCAACCCGTTCTTCACGGTCGGCGCGTTCGTCCAGTAACCGCGTCTCGAGCACGGAACGCCGGCGGCGCATGCGTCGCCGCCGGCGAATCGAAATTAAAGAGGATTCCTATGAATGTGAAGCATTGGATGGCCGCCGCGTCGATCGCGCCGTTGCTGGCCGCATGCGGCGGCGACGGCGACCCGCCGCCCGCGCCGGCGGTCCGGCTGTGCCCGCAGGCGATCGACTACGACACGGTGTTCATCGGCGGCTCCGGATCCGGCGAGCTCGTGAAGGTGCAGCTCGACACGACGAGGATGACGTATCGGATCACGTACCTCGCATCGCCGGTGCCGGCCACGGCCGGCACCGTGCAGCCGACGCGCGACACGGCCCCGGCCAACGTCGTCGACGGCACGCTGGCCGACGAAACCGGCCTGCCGACCGTGAAGCTGAACCAGTGCACGTTCCGGATGCAGAACGCGAGCCTCGATCCGAACCGGCCGGCACGGCTGTTCCTCGGCGAAGGCGTGCTGGGCGGCGCGATTCCGGGCGCGACGATCCAGTTCGACGGCGTGATCGGCGTCGGCAGGATTCCGAAGACGACGTTTCCGTACTACCCGTTCATCAGCTTCTCGTCGCTCGAAACCGATCTGTCGAAGATCGCCGGCACCTACAACCAGCTCGGCTACCACCAGGTGCCGTCGCAGAACTTTCAGCCGGTGGCGCTCGACCAGCAGGTGACGATCAACGCGGACGGCAGCTACGTCGAGACCGACAACTTCGGCAAGAAGAACGGCGGGCAGCCGTTCGCATCGAGCGCGATCGTGAACCAGCCGTTCACGCTGCGTGCCGATGCACCGGCGTTCCAGTCGCTCAACTACCAGCCGCAGATTGCACCGACGCTCGCCGCGCTCGATCCAGCGAAAGCCGGCAAGGGGATCCTGATCGTCGGCAAGCTGCGCAACCAGCTCGTGCCGATCTTCATTCGCACCGGTGCCGCGAACGCGGATCTCACGCAGGGCCCGCCGAGCGCGGACGACGAATCGGGCATCTCGTTCCTGAGCCCGCAGGCGGCGATCGCGCAGGGGTCGCAGAACGGCGAGTACACGGGCGTCGACAGCGCGTTCAACTACCGCGCGACCGCGCTCGTCGGCGCGCAGGCGACGCTGCTCGATCCGTTCAACGCGTCGCAGGCCGCGCTCGCGCGTGCGCTGAACCTCGATTTCACGCAGAAGGTGCCGGGCGTCGTGACGACCGTGCATGCGGACGCGGCGTCGGGGCCGGCAACCGGCAAGTTCGTGTTCACCGGCGGCGTGTTCGGATTCCTCGACATGGCCGATGCGAGCAATCCGTACTTCACGGTCGGCGCGTTCGTGCAGTAACCCGCGCGCGGATGGAGACACGGCGGTGCTGCGCGCAGTGCGCGGCGCCGCCCGGACAGAATGAGGGGAGACTTCATGAAGAAGCTGATTGTCGCGGGTGTCGTCGCAGGCGTGTCGACGCTCGCATCGGCCCAGCAGGCGGGCGACAACGTCGCGACGCTGGGCTGGCTGCACATCATGCCGCAGGATTCGACCAACGGCCTGACGACGAACCTCGCGAGCATGCCGATCAACGGGCCGTTGCGGCTGCCCGGATCGTTCACGTCGCCGGGCACGAGCCTGACCGTCAACAACGCCGATACGGTCGGCCTCACGCTCACGCACTTCTTCACCGACCATATCGCGGTCACGTCGGTGCTCGGCATTCCGCCGGAATTCACGCTGACCGGGCACGGCGTGATCCGGCCGCCCGGTCCGTCCGGCGCGCTCGGCTCGGTCGACATGGACAAGACGTCGAACCAGCCGGCCGTGAAGAACGCGCGGCAATGGAGTCCGACGATCATTCTGCAGTACTACTTCAATGCGCCGACCGCGAAGTTTCGGCCGTTCGTCGGGATCGGCGTGGCCTACAGCTGGTTCAGCAACATCGAGCTGAACGGCAATTTCGCAAGGGACATCAACGAGAACCTCGGCAGCGTGCTCGCGGCCGGCGCCGGTAAGCCCGGGCCGACGTCGGTGGAGGGCAAGGCGTCGTCATCGTTCACGCCGGTCTACAACGTCGGCGCGAGCTATGCGATCGACAAGCACTGGGGGCTGACGGCGACGCTCACGTACATGCCGCTGAAGACCTACTCGTCGCTCGTGATCAAGGCCGCCGACGGCTCGACGCTCGCGACCACGCGCACGCGGTTGAAGGCAGATCCGCTGATCACGTTCGTCGGGATTTCCTACAAGTTCTGAGCCGTTCGGCGCGCATCGGTGCGCCGGCGGTTTTCCTGCGACTGGCTGGACCGGCGCAATCCGGCCGGACGGTCGCGTTCCCGGCGGCGTGCCGCCATTTGTGATGAGAGAGGGGGCAGTGCAAATGAGCATTCGCAAAATCGTATCGCTTGTTGCTGCAGTGGCATTCACCGCGGCTTCGGCCGCGCCCGCGTTCGCGGTGACGGTGTCGCGCGCGGACGGTCAGCCGATGAATCCGAACGGTGAACCGTTCTCCGCGTCGGGGATCACGACGCTCAGCAAGGGGTCCATCAACGCGAGCTGCAACGCGACGTTCAACGGCACGATCACGTCGACGGGCATCGTCAGCATCACGTCGACGACGTTCTCGGGCGGCGCGACCTGCGGCCTGATCAGCGGCAGCGCGACGAGTGCGGCGCCGTGGACGGGCCAGGCCGACAGCACGGCGCAGCTGTCGATCAACAACGCGAAGGTGAGCGTCACGCTGCTCGGCACCTGCGGGCCGAGCAAGGTGGTGACGGCGTGGAGCGATCCGAACTCGTCGCTGACGTTCAACAACGCGGTGCTGACGCCGGACTGTGCGGTCAGCGGCACGGTCGCCACGTCGCCGAAGTTCCACGTGCAGTAAGCATCGCGATCGACGCCGGGCGCTTGCCAATACGAGGGCCGTGCAAGGATGCGCGGCGGGCGTTCCGGTTTCGCGATGGGTCCGCATCGTCGCGCGTATCGGCGTGACGAACGGATGGCCGCCCGCATCGCGATCCGGCGCGGGCGGCCATGCAGCGGCCGGCGCGATGTGCCGTGCCGCGTGCGTCGGCCAATACACGACGACGATTCCGATTTGTCAGAACCATTCCGGACCACCATGCTCACCGACCCCGCGAAGTATGGCGATGCCCGCGGTGCGACGCCCGACCGGCTGCGCACGGCAGCGTGGCTGCAGTATCTGATCGAGCATCTGAATGGCGCGACGTGCATCGCGGCGGGCGACGCCGGCGCAACGATCGCCCCGCCGTCGCCCGTCGCCGCGGCACGCGTGCAATCGGGCGCGAACCTGTCGCACGGCGCGATCGCCATGCTGCATGCATTCGCGCCGTGGATGGCCGCGGACGGCAGCGGTTGCGCATGCAACGTGACCGGCCCGCTCGACGCATGCATGCACGTGCCCGACGCGCAGCAGCTTGCGCACGCGGAACGATGCTGCCCGGGATCGCGCGCGGTATTCGAAACCGCGTACGGTTTCATCGACGCGTGGGCGTTCGACGACCCCGATGACGGCTGGGCCGCACTCGAGCGAATTGCCGATGGCGTCGAAACCGGCCGCGACGGCGTTACCGGGCACGAAGAACACGAACGATCCGCGATCGACGAACAGCCGTCTGCGAGGAACCTTGGAGAACGACGCGCGGCCGCCGCGGCGGCGTGCGCGGCGCCGTCGGCGCGGCCGGGCGCGATCATCGACGCAATCGTGTTGCGGGTCTGCGGGCCGCGCGACGATGCCGCGCACATCGACGAACTGGCCGCGCTCGCGATGTTCAGCGCGGAGCTGGCCGCCGGCGAAGGGATTTCGGCCGCCGCGTACGGCGGCCGGCACAATCTCGTGGCACGCGCGATCCGCGAACGGCGCGCCGATCTCGGATCCGCCGACGGCCTGCTCGCGGCGGTGTCCGTGTGCCGGCTCGAGCGGCTCGTCGGCGCCGGCAGCTTCTGGGCGTACTACCTGCTGGCCGGCATCGTGATCGCGGCGCCCGACATGGTGCGCGAATTCGCGCGCCGTTTTCACGGTGACGCGTGGAAGATCTGGCTCGATGAAACGCTCGCATGGCCGGCAGTCGGCCGCTTCGGCGGGAACGAAGACGCCGCGTTCGACCGGTTGCGCGGCGCGATGAGCCTGACGTCGCGATCGAATCCGATCGTGCGCGCAAAACGCGTGCGCCGGGCCGTGGCGTCCATCACGCGCTTCGGCATGAGCGACGGGCGCGTCCAGTGAAATGAAAAACGGCCCGCGGCGAGAACGCCGCGAGCCGTGCCCGTCGTGGCCGCCGCGCCCGGCGAAGGGCGCTTGCGCGGTTACACCGTCTCCGGTTGCCGCACCGCCTTCGCGACGTTGCGCGCCATCGCGCCGTTCGCGACGAAGTAGGGGACGTCCGCCCGCGCGAGCGGCTGGCGGCCGCGGATCTTGTCCGCGATCTTCTCGGCGATCATGATCGTCGGCGCGTTCAGGTTGCCGGTCGTGATGATCGGCATGATCGACGCATCGACGACACGCAGCCCTTCGAGCCCGTGCACGCGGCCTTCTTCGTCGACCACGGCCATGTCGTCATAACCCATCTTGCACGAGCACGACGGGTGGAACGCGGTTTCCGCGCGAGCGCGCACGAACGCGTCGAGCTCCTTGTCGGTCTTGCAGTCGGCGCCGGGGTTCAGCTCGCGGCCGCGATAGCGGTCGAGCGCGGGCTGCCGCATGATCTCGCGCGTCGCGCGGATCGCATCGCGGAACTCGCGCCAGTCGAGCGCTTCGGCCATGTAGTTGAACAGGATGCTCGGATGATCGTTCGGATCGCGCGAGCGCAGCTTCACGCGGCCGCGGCTCGGCGAGCGCATCGAGCCGACGTGCGCCTGGAAGCCGTGCATCTCGATCGCGTTCGAGCCGTTGTAGTTGATCGCCACCGGCAGGAAGTGATACTGGATGTTCGGCCACGGGTCGTCGTCGCGCGTGCGGATGAAGCCGCCCGCTTCGAAGTGGTTGCTCGCGCCGAGGCCGGTGCCGTTCAGCATCCATTCGAGGCCGATCTTCGGCTGATTCCACCACTTGAGCGCCGGATACAGCGACACCGGCTCCTTGCATTCGTACTGGATGTACATCTCCAGGTGGTCCTGCAGGTTCTGGCCGACGCCGGGCAGATCGAGCACGACCGGAATGTCGAGTTCCTTCAGCCACGCGCCGGGGCCGACGCCCGAGCGCTGCAGCAGTTGCGGCGACGCGATCGCGCCGCTGCACACGAGCACTTCACGGCGTGCATGCGCGCTCGCGCGCTCGCTGCCGCGCAGGTACGTGACGCCCGATGCGCGCTTGCCGTCGAAGAGGATGCGATCGGCGAGCGCGTGCGTGACGATCTCGAGATTCGGCCGCGCCTTCGCCTGGTCGAGATAGCCGCGCGCAGTGCTCGCACGGCGGCCCTTCGGCGTGACGGTGCGATCCATCGGGCCGAAGCCTTCCTGCTGATAGCCGTTCAGGTCGTCGGTGCGCGGATAGCCGGCCTGCACGCCCGCATCGACCATCGCCTCGAACAGCGGGTTCACGCCTGGCTTGCTGGTCGTGACCGACACGGGGCCGTCGCCGCCGTGATAGTCGTTCGGGCCGATGTCGCGCGTCTCGGCCTTCTTGAAGTACGGCAGGCAGTCGAGATACGTCCAGTTCTCGAGCCCCTTGTGCGTCGACCAGTTGTCGTAGTCGAGCGCGTTGCCGCGGATGTAGCACATCCCGTTGATCAGCGACGAGCCGCCGAGCCCCTTGCCGCGGCCGCATTCCATCCGGCGGTTGTCCATGTGCGGCTCGGGGTCGGTCTCGTACGCCCAGTTGTAGCGGCGGCCCTGCAGCGGATAGGCGAGCGCCGCCGGCATCTGCGTACGGAAGTCGAAGCGGTAGTCGGGGCCGCCCGCTTCGAGCAGCAGCACCGTGACGTTCGGATCTTCCGTCAGGCGCGTCGCGAGCACGTTGCCCGCGGAACCGGCGCCGCAGATGATGTAGTCGTATTCGCGTGTCGTCATGACGGGGTCACTCCTCTCGTTCTCAAAACACCGGGTTGTAGCGGCCGAGCTCGACCTGTACCGACTTGATGCGAGTGTAGTGTTCGAGCGTCGTGATGCCGTTCTCGCGTCCGACACCGGATTGCTTGTATCCGCCAACCGGCATCTCGGCCGGCGATTCGCCCCACGTGTTGATCCAGCAGATGCCGGCTTCGAGGCGATGGATCGTGCGGTGCGCGCGCGACAGGTTCTCGGTCACGACACCGGCCGCGAGGCCGTAGTGCGTGTCGTTCGCGCGGGCGATCACTTCGTCCTCCGATTCGAAATCGAGGATGCTCATCACCGGCCCGAAGATCTCTTCGCGCACGATCTTCATGTCGTCGCGGCAATCGCCGAATACGGTCGGCGCGACGTACTGGCCGTTGGCGAAGTGGTCGTCGGTCAGCCGCGTGCCGCCCGCGAGCAGCTTTGCGCCTTCGGCCTTGCCGCTTTCGATGAAGCCGAGCACCTTGTCGAGCTGCGCGGCCGACACGAGCGGGCCGAAGTTGGTGCCGGAGTCGGTCGGCTTGCCGACGCGAATGCGCTTCACGCGTTCGAGCACCTTCTGCGTGAATGCGTCCTTGATCGAGCGGTGCACGAACACGCGCGTGCCGTTCGTGCAGACCTGGCCCGAGCTGAAGAAGTTGGCGGTCACTGCGATGTCGGCCGCGCGGTCGAGGTCCGCATCGTCGAACACGATCAGCGGCGACTTGCCGCCGAGTTCCATCGTCACTTCCTTCAGCGACGACGCGCCGGCGAGCGACATCACCTTCTTGCCGGTTTCGACGCCGCCGGTGAACGACACCTTCGCGATGTCCGGATGGCCGGTGAGCAGCGCACCGACCGAGCCGTCGCCCTGCACGACGTTGAACACGCCGGCCGGCACGCCGGCTTCGGTGTAGATCTCCGCGAGCTTCAGGGCGGTGAGCGGCGTGACTTCGCTCGGCTTGAACACCATCGCGTTGCCGGCCGCGAGCGCAGGCGCCGTCTTCCAGCACGCGATCTGGATCGGGTAGTTCCATGCGCCGATGCCCGCGCACACGCCGAGCGGCTCGCGGCGCGTATAGACGAACGACTCGGCGCGTAGCGGCACCTGCAGCCCTTCGATCGCGGTCGCGAGGCCCGCGTAGTACTCGATCACGTCCGCGCCGGTGACGATGTCGACCGCGAGCGTTTCGCCGATCGGTTTGCCGGTGTCGCGCGTCTCGATCGCCGCGAGCTCGTCGTTGCGTTCGCGCAGCAGCTCGACCGCGCGGCGCAGGATGCGCGAGCGCTGCATCGCGGTCATCGCCGCCCATTCGCGTTGGCCGTCCTGCGCCGACGCGACCGCACGGTCGACGTCGGCCGCGCTCGCCTGCTGCACCTGTGCGAGCAGTTCGCCGGTGGCAGGATCGAAGGTGTCGAAAGTCTTGCCGCTGGTGGCGTCGACGTAACCGCCGCCGATGTAGAGGCGCTGCAAACCGTATACGGACATGAGGATCTCCTTGAGGGCGACTGCGTCGCGCGTCAGTCGGACGCGAGCAGCAGGTCGATGTAATCGTTGGCGAGCTTCAATGCGGCCCGGGTGTCGATCGGGCCGCCGGCCAGCGCGCCGCGCAGCCACAGGCCGTCGATCAGCGCGGCCAGGCCGCTGGCGGCTTCGCGTGCCTTCGCACGCGGCAGCGCCTTCGCGAATTCGGCGCACAGGTTCGAATGGAGGCGGCGCGTGTTGACGTGCTGCAGCCGCTTGAGCATCGCGTCGTGCATGCTCTGCGACCAGAATGCGAGCCACGTCTTCATCACGGGCGCGCTGACCTGCGTGTCGTCGAAGTTCGCGGCGACGATCGCGCGCAGCCGCGAGCGCGGATCCTTGCGGGCCGCGATGCGGCGTTGCGTGGTGGCAGCCCACAGATCGCGCAGCACGTGGCGCATCGTCGCTTCGAGCAGGCCGTCCTTGTCGCCGAAGTAGTGGCTGACGATGCCCGTCGAGATGTTCGCGCGCTGCGCGACCGATGCGAGCGTCGTGCCGGGCAGGCCGGCTTCGTCGATCGAGCGCAGCGTCGCGTCGATCAACTGTGCACGGCGTATCTCCCGCATTCCGACTTTCGGCATCGCGACTCCCTTCGCCCGGACGGGCCGTTGCTGGAAGTCGAGAGCTTAGCGGTTTTTTATTGAACGTTCAATCAACAAAAAACCAGGGTCGGACGGGAATGCGGCTGGCAACGACCCGACCCGGTCGTCGTAACCATTGTGCGGATGCGGAAAAACGAATTGAAAGGAGGTTAAATAATTTCAAGTTTGTTTAAAACAAATCGAATGCGGATGACGCAATAGGCGAAACAGTTTCCGAATTCGATTCATTACAACATGAAAGAATGTCGCGTTATGTGAGATTTTCGAGAATTCTCGACTTCGAATGCGTTTCGGCCGCATCGGTAATTTTATGAAATCCGTTTCAATCGGGCGATTTAAGCGAAGTAGTGCTTTGAATATAAAGGAAATATCGCGGTTATCCCGATGTTTGCGCGGCGGCGCGCAAACGATTGCGATCCGCCGTATTCGATTCCGCATACCATAAAAAGTGCTGGAAAAATTTGAATCGGGCATATTTCCAGACGGAGTAGAGGGAATCGTTGGAATGACTTGAGTAAGTAATATTGCCCGTATTAGTATGGCGCCGCACTGCAAGGAATGAATCGGCGCCGCGCGCATTTGCCGCGGTGCGTCGGCAATGGGCGCGTGCAATGACTGCGACGCGGCCCGCGCCAGCGATTGCGCACCTGCAGCATGCCGCGACGCCGAGACGCCGCATCCACCGGAGAACGACGATGCCGACCGAAAAACACGTGGTCCCGCTGCCGAATGGTCTGAAGGTCTACGTCGAACGGAACGTGTTCGACCCGTCGTTCGACACCGCGATGCTCGTCAACGGCGCGCTCGCGACGACCGCGTCGTTCGGGCAGACCGTCCAGTACCTGGGCGAGCGGATGAACACCATCTGTTTCGACCTGCCGTATGCGGGGCAGTCACGCGCACACAACCCCGGCTGCTCCATCCTGACCAAGGACGACGAGGCCGCGATCCTCCAGTACCTCGTCGAGCGCTTCGCGCCGGCGTTCCTCGTGTCGGTGTCGTGGGGCGGCGTCGCGTCGCTGTTCGCGCTCGCGCGCGGCTGCCCGAGCGTGCGGCGCGCGGCGATCTGCTCGTTCTCGCCGTTCCTGAACGACGCGATGGTCGACTACGTGACGCGCGCGCGCGATTACATCGCGGCCGGCGAGAACCTGAAGGCCGCGCAGCTGCTGAACGATACGGTCGGCCGCTACCTGCCGCGCATCATGAAGCTGTACAACTACCGCTATCTGACGCGCCTGCCGCGCGACGAGCAGGACCAGGTTGCATT
Source organism: Burkholderia latens (assembly GCF_902499045.1). Taxonomy (GTDB): domain Bacteria; phylum Pseudomonadota; class Gammaproteobacteria; order Burkholderiales; family Burkholderiaceae; genus Burkholderia; species Burkholderia latens. The sequence goes on from NZ_CABVPL010000001.1 coordinate 72,215, forward strand.
CCACGTCGATCAGATCCTGTCGCTGCAACCCGAGCGTTACCTGAGCGAGTTCGCGAACATCGGCTGCGAGCTGCTGTTTCTGAACGGCGAGCGCGACGAATACACGACGCCGGCCGACGTTCGCCAACTCGCCGCGCACGTGCCGCGCGCGCGCTTCGCGACGATTCCAGACGCCGGCCATTTCCTCGACATCGAAGGGCGTGCACAGCGCGAGAACACGCGCGCGGCGCTGCTCGGCTTCTTCTGCGATGCGCCGCCCGCTGCCGCGGGCATCGCGCTCGGCGCCGCGCACGCGTGCGTGTCCGCGCCGATGCCGGCGCTGTCGTCGTAATCCAGCACTGCGCGCACCGGGCCCATCGGGCGCGTCCGAATTCCCATCCACACGAGGCAGGCCAGCCGTGAATATCGTTCAGACCATCGCCATCGTCGTTCCGTGGGCCGTGTGGCTCGCTTACTGGGTTGCGACGTCGCAGGCCGTGAAGACGACCGTGCGCAAGGAGGCGTCGCGCTCGCGCACGCTGCAGTCGATTCCGCTCATCGTGGGCGGCGCGCTGATCATCCTGCCCGATCCGTCGTGGCAGGCGCTCGCCCCCGACTGGCACCGCTTCGGCCTGCAGGCCCAATGCGGGCTCGCGGTGCTCGTCGCCGGGCTGCTGTTCTCGGTATGGGCGCGCCTGCATCTCGGCACGAACTGGAGCGTGTCCGTCACGCTGAAGGAAAACCACGAACTCGTGCGCACCGGCCCGTACGGTCTCGTGCGCCATCCGATCTACACCGGCTGCCTGATCGCGCTGGTCGGCGCGGCGCTGATCGGCGGCGAATGGCGCGGCGCGCTCGGCGTCGCGCTCGTGTTCGCGTCGCTCGCGTACAAGGTGCGCGTGGAGGAGAGCTGGCTCACCGGCTATTTCGGCGCGGCGTATACCCAGTACCGCCGCGAGGTCGCGGCGCTGATTCCCGGCTTCTACTGATTCCTGCGAGGCGCGCGATGGCGAAGGTGATCGTGACGGCGATCGGCTCGGCGGGCGACGTGCATCCGCTGCTGGGCGTCGCGCGCGTGCTCGCGGCGCGCGGCCACGAGGTCGCGTTCTGCACGCATCCGCCGTTCGAGGCGGCTGTGCGCCGTTGCGGCTTCGCGTTCGTGCCGGTCGGCACCGCCGCCGAGTACGACGCCGCGATGGCGAACCCGGCGCTGTGGGATCCGCGCACGTCGTTCCGCACGCTGTGGCAGGTGATCGCGCCGGTGCTGCGCCCGCATTACGACGCGCTGCGCGCGCTGACCGATTGCGACACCGTGCTGGTCGGCACGCTGTGGGCGTTTTCCGCGCGCTTCATGCAGGAGCTGCACGGCACACCGTACGTGTCGGTGCAGGTATCGCCGTCGACGCTGCTGTCCGCGTACGTGCCGCCGACGCATCCGCGCCTGACGATTCCCGCGCGCTGGCCGCTGCCGGTGAAGGCGGCGTTGATGACGCTGATCGAGCGGCAGGTGCTCGACCGCGTGTGCGGGCCGGCGCTCAATGCGGTGCGCGGCGAACTCGGGCTTGCGCCCGCGCGGCGCGTGCTCGGCCGCTGGCTGCATTCGACCGATGGCGTGCTGTGCCTGTTTCCGGACTGGTTCGCGCCGGCGCAGCGCGACTGGCCGGCGCATTGTCTGCAGAGCGGTTTTCCGCTGTTCAACGACGTCGCCGCGCCCGCGGACGACCCCGCGCTCGACGCGTTTCTTCCGGCGGGCGAGCCGCCCGTGGTGTTCACGGCCGGGTCGACGCTCGTCGATCACGCCGCTTATGCGCGCGCGGTCGCGCACGCGGTGCGAACCACTGGTGTACGCGGCATCCTGTTGAGCCCGCACGATACGGCGCCGGGTGACGACCGGCTGCTGGTGCGCCGCTTCGTGCCGATGCGCACGCTGCTGCCGCGGTGCCGCGCGCTCGTGCATCACGGCGGGATCGGCACCGCGGCGTTCGCGTTCGAAGCCGGCATTCCGCAGGTCGTGACGCCGTTCGCGCACGATCAGTTCGACAATGCGCAGCGCGTCGTGGCGAGCGGCTGCGGTGTGCGCGTCGACGGTCCCGTCGACGGCGCGCGCATCGGCGCAGCGCTTGCGCGCGTACTCGGGGAACCCGAATTCGCGGTCCATGCGCAGCGCGCGCGTGCGTTGATCCAGGCCGCGCCGGACGGCTGCGAGACGGCCGCCGATTTCATCGAGCGCTTCGCGCCGAAGCGTGGCCGCGTGCCGGCATCGGGCACTGTCGTGGCGGCGGGCGCATGAGCACGGCATCGCCGCTTCGGCACGGATCCGCCGCCCCCGATGCGGGCGCAACCGTATCCGCCGCCACGCAGCCCGTGCGCGGCGCGCGGCTCGCGCTGCTCACGTTCGCGCTGTCGCTCGCGACCTTCATCGAAGTGCTCGACTCGACGGTGACGAACGTCGCGGTGCCGGCGATTTCCGGCAGCCTCGGCGTGTCGAACAGTCAGGGCACGTGGGTCATCAGCTCGTATTCGGTCGCGGCTGCGATCGCGGTGCCGCTGACCGGCTGGCTCGCGCGGCGCGTCGGCGAGCTGCGGCTGTTCGTCGGCGCGGTGCTGCTGTTCACGCTGACGTCGCTGCTGTGCGGGCTCGCGCGCGACCTGCACGTACTGGTCGTGTGCCGTGCGCTGCAGGGGCTGTGCTCGGGGCCGATGGTGCCGCTGTCGCAGACGATCCTGTTGCGCACGTTTGCGCCGGACAGGCGCACGATCGCGCTCGCGCTGTGGGCGATGACGGTGCTGCTCGCGCCGATCTTCGGGCCGGTGGTCGGCGGCTGGATCGTCGACAGCTTCTCGTGGCCGTGGATCTTCCTGATCAATCTGCCGATCGGATTGTTCTCGTTCGCGGTGTGCACCGCGATGCTGCGGCCCGACGCGCAGCGCGGCGCGGCCGGCCCGATCGACGTGCCGGGCATCGTGCTGCTCGTGATCGGCGTCGGCTCGCTGCAGGCGATGCTCGATCTCGGCCACGACAAGGGCTGGTTCGATTCGCCGCTGATCGTCGCGCTCGCGGTGGTCGCGGCGCTCGCGATCGTGTCGCTGCTGATCTGGGAGGCGGGCGAAGCGCATCCGGTCGTGGACCTGAGCCTGTTTCGCGACCGCACGTTCTCGTTCTGCGTGCTGATCATCTCGCTCGGGATGATGAGCTTCTCGGTGGTCGGCGTCGTGTTTCCGCTGTGGATGCAGGCGGTGATGGGCTACAACGCGTTTCATGCGGGGCTCGCGACCGCGTCGCTCGGCGTGCTCGCGCTCGTGTTCTCGATCCTCGTCGGCCTGCACGCGCACCGCTTCGATGCGCGCGTGCTCGCGACGTTCGGCTTCGTCGTGTTCGCGGCCGTGCTCGCGTGGGACGCGCACTTCACGCTGAAGATGACGTTCCTGCAGATCGCCGCGCCCGGGCTGATCCAGGGCATCGGGCTGCCATGCTTCTTCATTCCGCTGACCGCTGCGACGCTGTCGCGCATTCCGGACGACCGGCTCGCGGCCGCATCGAGCCTGTCGAACTTCCTGCGCACGTTGTCGGCCGCCTTCGGCACCGCGATGAGCGTGACGCTGTGGGACAACCGCGCGACCTATCACTACGACGTCGTGTCGCAGTCGGTCACGCACGCGTCCGCCAACACGCAGCGCTTCGTGCACACGCTGAACGCGATGGGCGTCGACGGCGTGCGCGAGCTGTCGACGCTGCATCAGGTCGTGATGCAGCAGGCATACATGATGGCGACGGGCGACATGTTCCGGATGGCGAGCATGACCTGCATCGTGCTCGCCGCGATGATGTGGCTGACGCGGCCGAAGCGCGGCGCGGCGGCTTCGTTCGGACATTGAGGAGAGCGGCATGACGACACTCGGCGCACTCGTGATCCTGTATCACCCGAGCGGCGCGCAGCTCGCGGCGCTCGGCGCGTGGCGGCACGCGTGCGACGCGCTGCTCGTCGTCGACAATACGCCGCAGCCCGACGAGCGTGCGCGCGAGCTGTGCGCGCGCGACGGCATCGCGCTGCTGCATCACGGCAATCGCGACGGGATCGCGGGCGCGTACAACGCGGGACTGGCCGCGCTGTTCGGCGACGGCGTCGATGCCGTCGCGCTGTTCGATCAGGACTCGTCGGTGCCTGCGGGTTACTTCGCGACGATGAGCGATGTTTGCGCGACGCTCGCCGCGCGCGCATTCCTCGCCGGCCCGCGCATCTTCGACGAGAACGCGCAAAGCTTCCTGCCGGCGCTCGCGACGAACGGGCTCGGGTTGCGCCGGCTGAGCCTTGCGCCCGATGCGCCGCCGCAGCGCTGCGCATTCCTGATCTCGTCGGGCTGCGTCGTGTCGCGCGCCGCGTTCGACGTGCTCGGCCGCTTCGACGAGACGCTGTTCATCGATCACGTCGACACCGAGTACAGCTTCCGCGCGCTCGCGCGCAACGTGCCGCTGTACGTCGTGCCGTCGCTGGTGCTGCCGCACCGGATCGGCGCGAAGCAGCGTCATGCGTTCGGCCCTTTCGAAATGACGTCGATGAATCACTCGTGGCAACGACGCTACTACAGCGCGCGCAATGCGGTGCAGCTCGGGATCCAGTACGGGTTGCGTTTTCCGGTGGCGATCGTGCCGAACCTGCTGACCGTGTGGCAGGTCGTGCAGATCGCGCTCGTCGAGCGCGACAAGCGCGACAAGCTCGCCGGCATCCTGTGCGGCATCGCGGACGGTCTGTTCGGACGACTCGGCCCGCTCGAGCGCGCGCGGCCGCGTCTCGCCGCTCGCGCGCAGCGCGTCCGGCAAGGATGAGGCGCGCGATGAAACGCATCGGAAAGGCGGCGCGTGCAACGCGGGGCGGCTGGACGATCGTCGCGGCGGCAGCGCTGCTGACGCTGGGCGGCTGCGTGCCGTCGGGGTTTCTGCCGTCGCTGTCGCTGCGCGCGCCGGCCGGCGACGCGCTCGCGCAGACCACCGGGCCCGGCGCGGACGGCGCGTGGCCCGCGCCCGACTGGGTCCGGCAACTGCAGGATCCGCAACTCGACGAACTCGTCGCCGAGGCCGCGCAGAACAGTCCGGATCTGCAGGTTGCGCAGGCGCGCTTGCGGATCGCACAGGCGCAGCTTCAGCAGTTCGATGCGCTGACGGGATTGACCGGCACCGCGGGCGCGACGGTCAGCCGCGCGCGAATGCCGAAGCCGGGCGACATCGCCGACGTATCGGCCGGCGGCTATCGCGTGCCGGTCGAGATCTTCGGTGATCCGGTCGTGTCGCCGTCGTCGGTGTTCGTCGGGCTGAACTACCAGCTCGACCTGTGGGGCAAGAACCGCGCGGCGACGAAGAGCCTGATGTCGATGCGCGATGCGGCGGCCGTCGAGGCCGAGCAGGTGCGGCTCACGCTCGCCGTCGCGATCGTCACCGTGTATTGCCAGCTCGATCAGGCGTACGCGGTGCGCGACCTGCTGCAGCAGAAACTGAAGATCAGCCAGCGCGTGACGGCCGTGCTGCGCGAACGTACCGCGCGCGGCCTCGACAACGCGTACGACGCGAGCGATGCGTCGATCAAGCGCAGCCGCCTGCTCGCGCAGATCGCGCTGAACGACGAGCAGATCAAGCTCGCGCAATTGCAGCTCGGCGTGCTGTCCGGCCGCGGCCCCGAGCGCGGGCTGTCGCTGCAGCGGCCGCGCGTCGGCGCGTTCGCCGGCGGCGCGCTGCCCGCGCGGCTGCCCGCCGATCTGCTCGGCCGCCGGCCCGATATCGTCGCCGCGCGGCTGCGGGTCGAGGCCGCGTTCGCGAACGCCGATTCGACGCGCGCGCAGTTCTATCCGGACGTGAACCTCGTTGCGCTCGGCGGCGTGTTCGCGCTGACGCCCGCATCGCTGTTCTCGCGCGACTCGCTCGCGGGCTCGGTCGGCCCGGCCGTCTCATTGCCGATTTTCGATCGAGGCCGGCTGAAGGCGAAGCTCGGCGCGGACGTCGCGCAGGCCGACGTCGCGATCGGGCTGTACAACAAGACCGTCGACGACGCGCTCGGGCAGGTCGCGCAGATCGTCACGTCGCTGCAGACCGCGCAGACGCTCGTCGCGCAGCAGCAGGATGCCGTGACCGCCGCGCAGAAGATCGTGCAGATCGCGGCCGACCGCCATCGGCGCGGCGTGCTGATGCAGAAGGACGTCGATGTCGCGGATCTGACGCTGATCGACGAGCGCGCGCAGCTGATCGCGTTGCTCGGCAAGCAGCGCGCGCTGCGCGTCGGGTTGATCGGCGCGCTCGGCGGCGGATTCGATGCGGGCGCAACGGGTACTGCGGCGGCTACGCCTGCGCGTGCCGCAGGTAGCGCGCAAAACGTGCGGGCGAAGCGCGGCGCGATGGCGAATTCTGTCGCGCGCAATGCGACGGACGCCGGCACGCAAGCGCGTCGCGCGGCTGCATCGGGTAGCGAGGCCGCCGCGCATCCAGTCCAGACCGGCCGTCCGGCGGCGCTCGCGGCATCGCGCGGCACGACCGCCGCCACCTCGAGCGCGAGCATCGAAACGAGCACGCGCGTGCGCAATGCGGTCCCCGCCGTCGCCGCCGCTCCGCGCGCGCCCGTGATTCCGCTGTTTCAGCATGACCGCCTGATCGTTACGCAAAGCGACTGATGCACCACGACAATCTTCATACCGCCGCGCAGCCGGCCGCACTGACCGACCCGGCGCTCGATGCGCGCCGCGCGACGCGCCGCAAGCGCTTCACGGTGTTCTTCGCGCTCGTGCTGCTGGCCGCGCTCGTCTGGATCGCGTTCTGGCTGTTGCACGACCGCTATTACGAGGACACCGACGACGCGTACGTTGCCGGCAGCATCGTGCAGGTCGCCGCGCAGATCCCGGGCGCCGTGACCGACGTGCTGGTCGCCGATACGCAGGCCGTGCGCGCGGGGCAGACGCTCGTGAAGCTCGACGATACGGAGGCGTCCGTCGCGTTCGCGCAGGCGAAGGCGCAACTCGTGCAGGCCGTGCGGCAGGTCGCGAACGCGAAGATCTCGAACACGATGTACGTGGAGGCCGTGAACGCGCGCCAGGCCGATCTGTCGCTCGCGCAGCGCGCGCTTGCCGCGCGTTCGGGTGCGTCGGTCGAGATCGTCGCGCCCGAGGAACTCGCGCGTGCGCGCGCGGCCGTGGCCGGCGCGCAGGCGAATCTCGCGGCCGCGCACGCGCAGCTCGAAGCCGCGCGCGCGCTCGGCACCAGGCTTCCCGTCGATGAAAGCCCGGCCGTCGTGCAGGCGGCCGCGCAGTTCAAGCTCGCGTACCGGAACCTGAAGCGCACGACGATCGTCGCACCGGTCGACGGCACGATCGGCCAGCGTTCGGTGCAGGCCGGCCAGCAGGTCGGCCCGGGCGTGCCGTTGATGTCGATCGTGCAGCTGGATCGGCTGTGGATCGAAGCGAACTTCAAGGAAGGGCAGATTCGTCACATGCGCGTCGGCCAGCCGGTCGACGTGGTGTCAGACCTGTACGGATCACGCGTCGTCTATCGCGGCCGCGTGCAGGGCTTTTCGGCCGGCACCGGCAGTGCGTTCTCGATGCTGCCGTCGCAGAACGCGGCCGGCAACTGGATCAAGGTCGTGCAGCGCGTGCCGGTCGTGATCGCGATCGATCCGCGCGATCTGGCAGCGCATCCGCTGCGGGTCGGGTTGTCGATGCGCGCGACCGTCGACACGCGCAACCGCGACGGCCACGCGCTTGACAGCGAGCCGCCGACGCCGGCCGTCAGCACGCGCGTGCACGACGGTGTCGCGAGCGACGCGGAAGCGGCCGCCGCGGCCATCATCCGCGAGAATCAGGGCGGCTAGGACGTGATCAAGCGCCGCGCCGGCCCCGCGCGCGCGACCGCGCGGCCCGAGCGGCGGGCCGGCCGAATCGCAGCGCATCACGCCCCGGCCGGCATCGCGGCCGCGCATTCCCGCCCGTCATACACGCGCCCGTTCCCGCCCCGACTTTCGCATTTCCGCCATCGATGTCGGCGCCGTTCAAACGCATGTCGGGTTTGAGACATCGGCGCCCCTGCCTCCGGGACTACTCTCGAACAGCAGTTGCGTGCGTGTCCGCATCCGCCGACGCATCGCGACGCCATCCAACGAGACATGGAGACAATACGATGAGCAGCAATCGAGGTGTCGTCTATCTTGGGCCGGGCAAGGTCGAAGTTCAGAAGATCGATTATCCGAAGATGGTCGATCCGACCGGCCGTGCGATCGGCCACGGCGTGATCCTGAAAGTCGTGAGCACGAACATCTGCGGGTCCGACCAGCACATGGTGCGCGGCCGCACGACCGCGCCGATCGGCCTCGTGCTCGGTCACGAGATCACCGGCGAAGTGATCGAGGTGGGCCCGGACGTCGAGACGTTGAAGATCGGCGATCTCGTGTCGGTGCCGTTCAACGTCGCATGCGGCCGCTGCGCGATGTGCAAGGACACGCATACGGGCGTCTGCCTGAACGTGAACCCGTCGCGTGCCGGCGGCGCGTACGGCTACGTCGACATGGGCGGCTGGATCGGCGGCCAGGCCGAGTACGTGCTCGTGCCGTATGCGGACTTCAACCTGCTGAAATTCCCGGACCGCGACCAGGCGATGGCGAAAATTCGCGATCTCACTTGCCTGTCCGACATTCTGCCGACCGGTTATCACGGCGCGGTCAGCGCGGGCGTGAAGCCCGGCTCGACGGTCTATATCGCGGGCGCGGGCCCGGTCGGGATGGCTGCGGCTGCATCGGCTCGGCTGCTCGGCGCGGCGGTGACGATCGTCGGCGACATGAACGCGGAACGCCTCGCGCACGCGCGGGCGATGGGCTTCGAAACGGTCGATCTGTCGAAGGATGCGTCGCTCGGCGAGCAGATCGAGCAGATCCTCGGCGTGCCGGAGATCGACTGCGCGGTCGACTGCGTCGGCTTCGAGGCGCACGGCCACGGTTCGTCGGGCCATTCCGAGGAAGCGCCCGCGACGGTGCTGAATTCGCTGATGGAAATCACGCGCCCGGCCGGCGCGATCGGCATCCCCGGCCTCTACGTGACGGACGATCCGGGCGCGAAGGACAAGGCCGCGCAGCACGGCAGCCTTAGCATTCGCTTCGGCCTTGGCTGGGCGAAGTCGCACTCGTTCTTCACGGGCCAGACGCCGGTGCTGAAGTACAACCGCAACCTGATGCAGGCGATCCTGTTCGACCGGCTGCCGATCGCGAAGATCGTCAACGTCGAAGTGATCTCGCTCGACCAGGCGCCGGAAGGCTACAAGAAGTTCGACGGCGGCGCGCCGCGGAAATTCGTGATCGATCCGCACGGCCTGCTCGCGGCCTGACGCACGCGCGGCACGCAAGCAGCGGGCGGCACCGGAAACGGCGCCGCCCGTTTTTTATTGGGTGCGTCACGTCACGTCGCGTCGCGTCGCGTCAGCGTGAGGCTCGGGTATCGGTGAATCCCGATCATGGCGCGCCGGTCCGGCACATCGAACCGTCGCGCGATGCGCTCAGTGGCCGCGGTAGAGCTCTGCCAGTTGAGTCTCGGTCGCCGCGGCGCGGTGGCCGTGGCGTGCGTGCGTGCTCACGCGCCGAACCGCATGCGGGCGCCGTGCCGGGACGCCGCCTTTCCAGTCGGCGACGCGAATGCCGCCGCGCGCGCTGTCCGGCCCGCGTACCGGCGCGTGCCGCGCGAGCGTCGTCGCCGCGCGTCCGGGCGTGCGTGCAGTCGCGTGTCCGGTCGCCCGCGCTGGTTTGCCGGTATCGGCATCGGGTGGCGCGGCGGCCGTGAGCACCGGCTCGTTCGCGATGGGGCGGGAGCCGTCGTCCGGACGCAATGCGAAGACGGGGGCGGGCGCGACCGGCTGCGCCGGCGCCGGATCCGCGGCATGCGTGCCGGCATGGATCGTTGCCGCGTCAGGCGCGCCCTGGCCGCGACAGACGGGATCGGACCGGCACATCCGGTCGAACGTCACATAGCCGCCGACCATCAGCACGAGCGTCACGATGCTCAGCAGCGGCGCGCTCGATGCGCGCGGCCGCCGCTGCGCGGCGCTGCGCACCGCGGCGGCGACACGCGACGACCACGTCGGCGCCGGTTGCGTCGGGTGCGTGGCGTGCATCGCGGGGGCCGGCTGCGTGTCGTAGCGCGCGTCGCCGAGCGGTGCGAACGGCCAGTTTCCCAGTCCGCAGACGGGGCACTGCTCGCGCGCGCGAAACGCCAGGAAACCGCACTGCCGGCAGCGCTGGCTGACGGCGCCGCGCGGCTCGGCCCGCAGGGACAGGGTGCCGCGCAGCGTGTCGCGTGTGCGGACTTTCCGGTTGGGAAGGACTCGCATGGTCGTTGCTACCTCGTCTGCTGTTGCCGCCCCGCGAGCGTACCGATGGTGCGCATCGCGTCCTCGACGGCAGGGGTCCACGGCCGGCCGTAGTTCAGCCGGACATAACGGCGAAAGGCGCCCGTCACCGAAAAGATCGGACCGGGGGCAACGCTCACACCGTTCTCCATCGCTTCATCGAACAACTGCATCGCATCCACGTGCGGCGGCAATTCGATCCACAGAAAATAGCCGCCGCGCGGCGCGTAGACCTCGGTGTCGGCCGGAAAGTAAGCGCGAACGGCCGCCAGCATCTGCGCCTGGTGCGCGGCCAGATTGCGCCGCAGCCGGCGCAGGAAGCGGTCGTACGCGCCGTCGCGCAGGTAACTCGAGATGGCCAGTTGCGCGGGCACGTCCGCTGCCGGCGCGCTGGCATTCTTCACGTGCCCGACCTGTTTCGCATAGCGTCCGGCCGCGACCCAGCCGACGCGGAAGCCGGGCGCAAGGCATTTCGAGAACGAGCTGCAATGCAGTACGAGCCCGTCGTCGTCATAGTGCTTCGCGGGGCGGGTGGGCGTCGGGCCGAAGTGCAGTTCGCCGTATACGTCGTTCTCGATCAGCGGCACCTTGCGCGACGCGAGCAGATCGACCAGCGCGCGCTTGCGCTCGTCGGGCAACGTCGCGCCGGTTGGATTGTGGAACGACGTCATGAACCAGCACGCGCGCACCGGATGCGCGTCGAGTGCGTCGGTGAGCGCGTCGAGATCGAGGCCTGTGCGCGGGTCGACCGGGATTTCGATCGCCTTCAGGTGCAGCCGCTGCACGGTCTGCAACACCGCGGGGAACGCCGGGCGCTCGATCGCAACGATGTCGCCGGGACGCGTGAGCGCCTGCAGGCACAGCGTCAGCGCTTCGGCCGCGCCGGTCGTGACGACGATTTCGTCCATCGGCAACGACGCGCCCGCGTTCAGATAGCGCGACGCGATCTGGCGGCGCAGCGCTTCGTGGCCGGGCGGCAGCCCGGCGAGCAGTTTCGAGCGGTCCATGTTGCGCGCCGCCGACGCCGCAAACCGCCACAGACTGCTCATCGGAAACAGCGAGTAGCTCGCGAACGCGGAGCCGAGCGGCACGATGTCGTCGCGCTTGAGCGAGTCGATCAACTGGAACAGCGCACCGTCGTCACCGGTTTGCGCCGCGCCCGGCTTGCGCGGCGAGTCGTGACTTTCGCGCACGCGCTTGTCGTGAAGATTCGAAACGAAATAGCCGGAGCGGGCGCGTGCAGTGATCAGTCCCTCGCTTTCCAGCGTGTAGTACGCGCGAAACACCGTGGAAGGACTTACCCGATAGGCACGGCAAGCCGCGCGCACCGTGGGAATGCGCGCGCCTGCCGCGAGGTCGCCGCGCCGGATCGCGTCGGCGATCGTCTGTGCGAGCTCCGCGTATCGCTTCATGCCTGCCCTCCGGCCCACAGGCCGTCGCTGAAAAAAGAGTAGCACGGCGTTCGCCGCATTCAATCCCGCCCCAAACACTGCTGCATCGCCGCTGATCCGCAAACTATCTGAACAATCTGAGTCTTTTCATCAGACAAGCGCACGGGCATGCTGCGCAAGTTTCATTCCCGACGCTTGCGCAAGGTTTGTTCCCGCTCTCTGCGCAAGCTTCATTCCCGATGCCTGATCGATACGGAGCCCAACCGGATCAGTGACACCGCGCACCGTGCGCGGGGCCTTGTCTACGGCGTCTTCACCTTTATCCGGAAATAAATAGCGTGAAATTGAAGTTTTTCGCCGCGAGCCTCGCGGCCGGCATCACCGTCAGCCTGTTCAGCAACACCGCATTCGCCGCCTGCATCAGCAATCCCCCGACTCAGTCCAACGCATCGTTCCCCGCCGCACTCACCGGCAAGCTCGTCTATCACAGCTACGTCAAGTACGGCGACGGCACGAGCCAGTTGTTCTTGTATGACTTTTCCGCCCATACGCTCACGCAGCTCAGCAAGAGCACGTGGGGCATCACCGATCCGATGAACGGCGTGTTCAGCCCCGACGGAAAGTGGCTCGCGTTCATGGGCATCAGCAACGGCGCATGGAACGTGTTCATGGTGCAGCTCGGCGCGGGCACGGCGCCCGTCAACATGACGCACAGCACCGGTGCGACGCGCAACGAGGATCCGAAGTTCAGCGCCGACGGCAAGACGCTCGTGTTCAAGCAGAACGGCGACGTGAAGCAGGGCACGCTGTCGTACACGAGCGCGGGCCCGGTATTCACGTCGGTCGTGAGCCTGACCAACGCGCCGGCCGGCGCCGAATACTCGATGCCGTTCCTCGCGCCGGACGCGAGCGCCGTGTACTACGCGACGGGCACCGGCTCGAACATGGGCCTGATGAAGCGCACGATCGCGACCGGTCAGGCCGTCACGTTCGATCATCCGGCCGGGCTGCAGACCTATTACCCGGCCGTGCGCGCGGACGGCATGGTGTTCTACGCGCGCTGGAAGGACAGCGGCGGCGCAGACCAGATCTATGCGAAGACCGCGGATCCGGCATCGACGCCGAACGCGCTGCCGATCAACGACTGCATGAGCAACAACTCGGACCCGGCGCCGGTCAACGGCACGAACTACGTGTTCTTCTCGTCGACGACGGCGGGCGGCTATCAGATCTACGTCGGCGACGTGACGACGGGCCAGCGCTGGAGCCTGTCGCAGTTCGGCGTCAATGCCGGTTCGAACAAGGCGAAGCTCGGATCGAACTACTACGGCGGCCCGGCGGTCGCGCAGCCGACGCTGCTGTCGCAAGGGCATCCTGCCGCCGCATCGGCGAGCTACAACGCGACGCTGACGGCCGACAAGGCGTTCGACGGCAACACGACGAGCACGCGCTGGGATTCGCCGGAAGGCGCGGGCGTCGATCCGCAATGGATCTCCGTCGACCTCGGCGCGGTGAAGAAGATCAGCGGCGTCGATCTCTACTGGGATGCGGGCGCGCTCGCCTACCAGATCCAGACGTCGAACGACAACGTGAACTGGACGACGGTCTATTCGACGAACAACGGCGTGTCGTACGGTCACGTCACGCTGCCGAACCTGAACGCGCAGGGCCGCTACGTGCGGATGCTCGGCACGAAGCGGGCGACGCAGTGGGGGTATTCGCTCGACGAAATGCAGGTGTGGGGATCGTAAGCGCAAATGGAAAGCGGCCTTCAAGGCCGCTTTTTTTATCGCACCGCGCCTACTTCACGCATGAATCGCATGTACCGGAAACGCCGGCCCGGCCGCAGCCACCCCTGCGCAAGCGGCGCAACCTGCTTGCGTCGCTCACGCGTCGGCGCGACGCCGAACGTGTCGCGATAGCTCTTGCTGAAGTGGCACGCCGACTGGAAGCCGCACGCCATCGTGATGTGCATGATCGACATGTCGGTCTGCAGCAGCAGTTCGCGCGCGCCGCAGCCGCAGCGGCAGGTAGTAGTGCGTCGGCGTCATCCCGAGGTGCTCGCGGAACAGCCGCTGCCACTGCCGCTGCGACATGTTCGCGAGCCGTGCGAGCTCCCCGATGTTGGTTTTCATCAGCGAGATCGCTTCGACATCGTCGTGTTCATCTTCGTCTCGAGCGCCGAGCCGCCAGTCACGGCGCCCTTTTTCCCGCGGAGTGCCCAGAATTTCGCGGATTGATGGACGGGTGTCAGAAACACCTGGCTGTCTTATCGTACTGGAACCGGCGTTTTGTTTGATCTTTTAGTACTTGTCATATTTCGTGATGCGGCTCGGAATTTCTAGAATAGTGCGACTTTTTGAACATCGGAGCGCAAACGCATAATCGCGCTCGCACCTTTAGTGGCCGCGTGCGGACGCAAGAACGCTCACCCGGTTGTGTCCTCATTCGTCGCGGCCGTGCATCGGGCAGGTTTGAACCGCACGTCGTCCGCGTGCTTCCCGCCATGGTACGTGGCCCGATCGCTTGAAATCGCGAAGCCATGCCGTTGCTTGTTTCCCGTATGCCCGCGAGCACATCGATTTCTGCGGGAGCGGTTGGAGTTGGTCCGACACGAAGAGCCGCCATCGATGTCGTGCGAAATTGGAGAAATCCGGATTTCGAGGCCGTTTGTCCGCGTGTGAGGATGTGAACCGGATATGTTGATGATATGAAAAAACTGATTTCGCAATTGGCTTGTGTTTTCGCATTTTCCCTGTTTATTCAGTCGAAAAGTTATGCGCTGAATTGTTACCTGGGTGACATGGGAGGAGCGGTGGTCGCCACTACTACGTTGCCGAGCGACTTGTACGTATTGGCATCAACGCCCGACGCGTACGTGATATGGCAGTCTCCGGTAATCACGGAAACCATCTGGTGTTCGTCGGCTGTTAGGGAGGGGGTGAATTTTTGGGTTAATCCGGCGAAGACTGTTTTGGCGAGTGGTGTTGAAGTCGGAATTGTATATAACGGGAAAACATATACGCAGTCGAGTGGTCGAATTCCTACTGGATTTTCAACTACTGTTTGGGATAATAGACCCATGGCATATACTGCTACTTTTAATATTTCGTATTCGATCGTTCTGCTGCGAAAGGGGAGTGCTCCGCAAACGGGAAAGGCCGATATAGCAAACTATGCGATTTTTCAGATGGATGGAGACGGGGGGGCTAATGAAAATCCTTACAGGAACTTTCGACGATTGATCAACGGCAGCGTCAAGTTCACGAGAGGAACGTGCTCGCTGCGCGTCGGGGACGAGACGAAGACCGTGAAGTTGTCACCGATCGTACTGTCGAAATTGCCGCCGGTCGGCGGGACCGTCGGGCGTGTCCCGTTTTCGCTGCAAGTCCGGCAATGCGATGAAGGCGTAAAAGGGGCTGCATTCACGTTCACCGGCACGGCGGATTCGAGCAATGCCAATGCGCTCGCCAACACGGGCACGGCCCGTGGCGTTGCGCTCTACTTGAGAAGTGCCGACGACAATGGTGTCGTCCCGCCGAGCGGAACAGACCGCAAACGCATGGCGTCGATTGTCGGCAGCGAAGGAACGCTCGACCTGAATGCGGAATACGTCGTTACATCGCCCAATGTGGCACCGGGCACGGTAAATTCACGCGTGACGTTCGGGATCTCCTACCAGTAGCGCCGGGATACGGAGGCTAGCCGAATCGCACCAATATTCTGCCGGCTGCCGCGGCCAGCGAGCCTACAGAGCGCGAAGCACGAACGGTGCTCCGATGCCGAACCCGTCGGCGAAAAGCTTGTCGAGCAGATTCGACGTTTTCCTTCAAGCTGGGGCGTGAACCGGCCCGGCATGCAATGTCGACGGCAATAACACGCCAGCCCCCGCACCCTGCGCAAGCGGCGCAACCTGCTTGCGGCGCTCGCGCGTCGGCGCAACGCCGAACGCGTCGCGATAGCTCTTGCTGAAGTGGCACGCCGACTGGAAGCCGCACGCCATCGTGATGTGCATGATCGACATGTCGGTCTGCAGCAGCAGTTCGCGCGCGCGCCGTAGCCGCAGCGTCAGGTAGTAGTGCGTCGGCGTCATCCCGAGGTGCTCGCGGAACAGACGCTGCAGCTGGCGCTGCGACATGTTCGCGAGCCGCGCGAGTTCCTCGCGCGACAGCGGTTCCTCGATGTTGTTCTCCATCAGCGAAATCACTTCGAACAGCGACTTGTTCGCCGAGCCGAGCCGTGCGACGAGCGGCATCCGCTGTTGCGCGCTGGTGTCGCGCACGTGCTCGACGATGAACTGCTCGGCGATCTGCGTGACGCGCGCGGTGCCCACGCGCGCGGCGATCAGGTTCAGCATCATGTCGAGCGGCGCGACGCCGCCCGTGCACGTGATGCGGTCGCGATCGATCACGAACAGCTCCTTCAGGAAGCGCGTGTCCGGAAACTCTTCCTTCAGCGCCGACATGTTCTCCCAGTGGATCGCGCACGCGTAGCCCGCGAGCAGCCCCGACTTCGCGAGTGCGTAGGTGCCCGTGCACAGGCTGCCGAGCGGAATGCCCGCGCGCGCGAAGCGGCGCAGCGCCGACAGATGGGCGGGCGTCGTCGCGCGCTGCACATCGACGCCGCCGCACACGAACACGATATCCGGCTGGCCGGCGCACTCGGCCGGCCCCGTGTCGACCGTGAGTCCATTGCTCGCCGTGACCGGGCCGCCGTCCGGGCTGATTACCGACCAGCGGTAGAGCGGCTGTCCGCTCAGGTAGTTCGCCATCCGAAGCACCTCGATCGCATTCGTGAACGCGATCATCGTGAAGTTCGGTAAAGGCATGAACGCGAAGTGGGACAGCGACGCTGTGCGGTCGGGGGACATGGGGAGCGTTCCTTGAATCTCTAATAGCTTTTGGCCCGAGGCACGGATCGGGCTGCCGTATTGTGTGAGCGAGCGCAACAAGCGTGCCATACGGCTAAACCCTAGCTCCATACGTTGTATGGGCGTGCGGGCGATGTTGCACTGCACCGTAAGCGGGCCGCGCTGCACCCCGGACGCGCAGCACAGGCACCGGCGAAGTGCCTGTCCATGGGTGAACCGCGGCATGCTGCTTTCTTGGTCATCCGAAAAAGCACGACCGGTTACTTGTACAAAACGGACGCGCATGGCGGAAAAGGCAAAGAACGCGTCTAAATTCATCAATCCGCCGAAAATCCGAACGACAAGAATAGAGCCGTCGGCAGCCTTGCACTGGATGCGCTGGAAACCCAGGTACGGCGGGCCTCGAGCTTCGGTTTCACGCCCTTTATTCTTTGTCACGGACGCACTATGTCGAACACCCAGCCTTTCTTCTCGCAGCCCCTCGCCGAGCGCGACGCGCCGGTGCGCAGCGCCATCCTGAAGGAGCTCGAGCGCCAGCAGTCGCAGGTCGAGCTGATCGCGTCGGAAAACATCGTGTCGCGCGCGGTGCTCGAGGCGCAGGGCTCGGTGCTGACCAATAAATATGCGGAAGGCTATCCCGGCAAGCGTTACTACGGCGGCTGCGAATTCGCGGACGAGGTCGAGGCGCTGGCGATCGAGCGCGTGAAGCAGATCTTCAACGCCGGCTATGCGAACGTGCAGCCGCACTCGGGCGCGCAGGCGAACGGCTCGGTGATGCTCGCGCTGGCGAAGCCGGGCGACACGGTGCTCGGCATGTCGCTGGACGCAGGCGGCCACCTGACGCACGGCGCGAAGCCGGCGCTGTCGGGCAAGTGGTTCAACGCGGTCCAGTACGGCGTGAACCGCGACACGATGCGCATCGACTACGACCAGGTCGAGGAACTCGCGCACCAGCACAAGCCGAGCCTGATCATCGCCGGCTTCTCGGCGTACCCGCGCGCGCTGGACTTCGCGCGCTTCCGCGCGATCGCCGACAGCGTCGGCGCGAAGCTGATGGTCGACATGGCGCACATCGCGGGCGTGATCGCCGCCGGCCGCCATGCGAATCCGGTCGAGCACGCGCACGTCGTCACGTCGACCACGCACAAGACGCTGCGCGGCCCGCGCGGCGGCTTCGTGCTGACCAACGACGAGGAGATCGCGAAGAAGATCAACTCGGCCGTGTTCCCCGGCCTGCAGGGCGGCCCGCTGATGCACGTGATCGCCGGCAAGGCCGTCGCGTTCGGCGAAGTGTTGCACGCCGACTTCAAGACCTACATCGACAACGTGCTCGCGAACGCGCAGGCGCTCGGCGAAGTGCTGAAGGCGGGCGGCGTGGATCTCGTCACCGGCGGCACCGACAACCATCTGCTGCTGGTCGACCTGCGCCCGAAGGGCCTGAAGGGCGCGCCGGTCGAGCAGGCGCTGGAACGCGCGGGCATCACCTGCAACAAGAACGGCATTCCGTTCGACACCGAGAAGCCGACCGTCACGTCCGGCATCCGCCTCGGCACGCCGGCCGGCACCACGCGCGGCTTCGGCGTCGCGGAGTTCCGCGAGATCGGCCGACTGATTCTCGAAGTGTTCGACGCGCTGCGCGCAAACCCGGAAGGCGACCGCGCGACCGAACAGCGCGTGCGCCGCGAGATTTTCGCGCTCTGCGAGCGCTTCCCGATTTACTGATCGACGACCCCACACACAGCAGAGACTGGAGCGAGAGGCAGATATGAGCACGCTGCATCAGGACAGCATCATCATCGACGGATTGAACATCTCGAAGTTCGAGAAGCCGGTGTTCGAGGACATGCGCCGTGGCGGCATCACGGCCGCGAACTGCACGGTGTCGGTGTGGGAGAACTTCACCAAGACCGTCGACAACATCGGCGTGATGAAGAAGAAGATCCGCGACAACAGCGAGTTGCTGACGCTGGTGCGCACGACCGACGACATCTTCCGCGCGAAGAAGGAAGGCAAGACGGGGATCATCCTCGGCTTCCAGAACGCGCACGCGTTCGAAGACAACATCGGCTACATCGAGGCGTTCGCGGACATGGGCGTGCGCGTGGTGCAGCTCTGCTACAACACGCAGAACCTCGTCGGCACCGGTTGCTACGAGCGCGACGGCGGGCTGTCGGACTTCGGCCGCGAAGTGATCACCGAGATGAACCGCGTCGGCATCATGGTCGACCTGTCGCACGTGGGCGGCAACACGTCGTCGGAAGCGATCGCGTTCTCGAAGAAGCCGGTGTGCTACTCGCACTGCCTGCCGTCGGGCCTGAAGGAACATCCGCGCAACAAGAGCGACGCGCAGCTGAAGGAAATCGCCGACGCCGGCGGCTTCGTCGGCGTGACGATGTTCGCGCCGTTCCTGAAGCGCGGGATCGAAGCGAACATCGACGACTACATCGAAGCGATCGACTACGTCGTGAACCTGATCGGCGAAGACGCGGTCGGCATCGGCACGGACTTCACGCAGGACTACGCGAAAGAGTTCTTCGACATGCTGACGCACGACAAGGGCCGCTATCGCCAGTTGACGAACTTCGGCAAGGTGATCAACCCGGACGGCATCCGCACGATCGGCGAATTCCCGAACCTGACCGCGGCGATGGAACGCCACGGCTGGAAGGAGTCGCGCATCCGCAAGATCATGGGCGAGAACTGGGTGCGCGTGTTCAAGGATGTGTGGGGCGCGTAAGCGCCCGCCGGCCCGAACGCCAGCAGAAATTCAACACTAGAACAATCGGGACGTGCCGGCGCCTGGCGCGCGGGCACGCGGACGATGTCGCGCCAGCGCCCGAGCCGCGCGGCAATTTTTCCTCACGGAGTCACCACGATGCAACCGCAACTGCCGATCAACGTCGATCCCGATACCGGCGTCTGGACCACCGACGCGCTGCCGATGCTGTACGTGCCGCGCCACTTCTTCACGAACAACCACGTCGCCGTCGAGGAAGCGCTCGGCGTCGAAGCGTATGCCGAGATCCTGTACAAGGCCGGCTACAAGTCCGCGTACCACTGGTGCGACAAGGAAGCGAAGCTGCATGGCATCACCGGCATGGCCGTGTTCGAGCATTACCTGAAGCGCCTGTCGCAACGCGGCTGGGGCCTGTTCTCGATCATCGAGGCCGATCCGGCCGGCGCACGCGCGAAGATCGAGCTGCGCCATTCGTCGTTCGTGCTCCAGCAGCCGGGCAAGGAAGGCAAGCTCTGCTACATGTTCGCGGGCTGGTTCGCCGGCGCGATGGACTGGGTCAACGACACGACGCCGGAAGGCAAGGGCGCGCCGCGCGCGCAGTCGAAGGAAGTGCAGTGTGCGGCCGAGCACCACGACCACTGCGTCTTCGAAGTGTCGCCGATCGCGCACTGATGCGCTGACGTCACGACACAGCAACACGGCAACACAACAACACCCGCAACACGAGACATTCGAACGCCAGAGGTCGCCTGCGATGCGTTATCCCCACCTGTTCAAACCCATGCAGCTGAACCAGCTGACGCTGCGCAACCGGATCGTCAGCACCGCGCACGCGGAGGTGTATGCCGAGCCGGGCGGCCTGCCGGGCGACCGCTACATCCGCTATTACGAAGAGAAGGCGAAAGGTGGCGTCGGCCTCGCGATCTGCGGCGGCTCGAGCCCCGTGTCGATCGACAGCCCGCAAGGCTGGTGGAAGTCGGTGAACCTGTCGAACGACAAGATCATCGACCCGCTCACGCGTCTGGCCGACACGATGCACAAGCACGGCGCGAAGATCATGATCCAGGCGACGCACATGGGCCGCCGCTCGTCGTTCCACGGCGAGCACTGGCCGCATCTGATGTCGCCGTCGGGCGTGCGCGAGCCGGTGCACCGCGGCAACGCGAAGATCATCGAGATCGAGGAAATCCGCCGCATCATCGGCGACTTCGCGGCTGCCGCGAAGCGGGTGAAGGCGGCCGGCATGGACGGCATCGAAATCTCGGCCGCGCACCAGCACCTGATCGACCAGTTCTGGAGCAAGCGCTCGAACCATCGCACCGACGAATGGGGCGGCAGCCTGGAGAACCGTCTGCGCTTCGGCATCGAAGTGCTGACGGCCGTGCGCGAAGCGGTCGGCAAGGACTTCTGCGTCGGCCTGCGCATGTGCGGCGACGAGTTCCACGAGGACGGCCTCGATCACGAAGCGCTGAAGGAAATCGCGCAGGCGATGTCCGAGACGGGCCTGATCGACTATCTGAGCGTGGTCGGCTCGGGCGGCGACACGCACAACACGATCGCGAACTGCATGCCGCCGATGGCGCTGCCGCCGGAGCCGTTCGTGCATCTCGCGGCCGGCATCAAGTCGGTCGTGAAGATTCCGGTCATGCACGCGCAGAGCATCCGCGATGCGGGCCAGGCCGAGCGCCTGCTCGCGAACGGGATGATCGACCTCGTCGGCATGACGCGCGCGCAAATCGCCGATCCGCACATGGTGATCAAGATCCGCGACGGCCGCGAGGACGAAATCAAGCAGTGCGTCGGCGCGAACTACTGCATCGACCGCCAGTACAACGGCCTCGACGTGCTGTGCATCCAGAACGCCGCGACGTCGCGCGAAGCGACGATGCCGCACATCATCGAGAAGTCGCGCGGCCCGAAGCGCAAGATCGTCGTGGTCGGCGCCGGCCCCGCCGGCCTCGAGGCGGCGCGCGTCGCGAAGCTGCGCGGCCACGACGTCGTGCTGTTCGAGAAGAACGCCGAAGTGGGCGGCCAGGTGATGATCGCCGCGAAGGCGCCGCAGCGCGAACAGATGTCGGGCATCATCCGCTGGTTCGACATGGAAACGAAGCGCATCGGCGTCGATCGGCGCCTCGGCGTCGCCGCCGACGAGAAGATGATCATGGCCGAGAAGCCGGACATCGTCGTGCTCGCCACCGGCGGTTCGAGTTTCACGTGGCAGGTGCCGGCATGGGGCGTCGCCGAAGGGCTGGCCGTCAGCTCGTGGGACATCCTGACCGGCAAGGTGGAGCCGAAGCAGAACGTGCTGCTGTTCGACGGCGTGAGCACGCATGCGGGCGCCGGCGTCGCCGATTTCATGGCGAGCCGCGGCTCGAAGGTCGAGGTGGTGACGCCCGACGTGAAGGTGGCCGACGATTGCGGCGGCACGACGTTCCCGATCTTCTATCGCCGCCTGTATGCGCTCGGCGTGATCCAGACGCCGAACACGATGCTCGACCGCGTGTACGAGGAAGACGGCAAGAAGATCGCCGTGCTGCGCAACGAATACACGGAAGAACTGGAAGAGCGCGCGGTCGACCAGGTCGTGATCGAGAACGGTTCGTCGCCGAACGACGAGCTGTACTGGAAGCTCAAGCCGGAGTCGGTGAACCGCGGCCAGATCGATCCGCACACGCTGTTCGCGGCCGAGCCGCAGCCGTGCCTGTCGGAAGAACTGGGCAACGGCCGCTTCCTGCTGTTCCGTGTCGGCGACTGCATCTCGATGCACAACGTCCACGGTGCGATCTACGACTCGCTGCGTCTCGTCAAGGATTTCTAAAAAATGAATCCGGCTTTCCTCATTACCGCACTGCTGTGGCTGTCGGTGGCGGGGCTCGCGTTCGCGGTCGCGAAGCGCTCGTCCTACTGGCGTCTCGGGCGCGCGACGGCGCCCGGCTCGTTCGGCGTCGCGAACCTGTTCGCGATCCCGAAGCGCTACTTCGTCGATCTGCACCATGTGGTGGCGCGCGATCCGTACATCGCGAAGACCCACGTCGCGACCGCCGGCGGCGCGATCGCCGCGCTCGCACTGGTGTTCGTCAACTACGGCCTCGCGATCTACTCGCCGTGGCTCGACAAGCTGATCTTCCTCGCGGCGCTCGCGATGTTGGTCGGCGTGGTGTTCGTCTGGCGCCGCCGCGCGGCGAAGAACGTGCCGGCCCGCCTGTCGCGCGGCCCGTGGAATGCGCTGCCGTGGCTGCTCGGCTCGTTCGCGCTCGGCCTCGTGCTGTTCATGGTCGTGCCGGCCGGCGCGATGTCAGGCGCGTTCGCGGTGCTCTGCGCGCTGTTGATCGGCGTCGGCGCATTCACGATGACGGTCGGCGCCGCGAAGGGCGGCCCGATGAAGCATGCGATCGCCGGCTTGCTGCATCTCGCGTTCCACCCGCGCCAGGAACGTTTCGCGGCAACCCGCGACTCGTTCACGGGCAACGGCACGGCCACGCCGCCGACCGCGCTGAAGCTGCCGGACATCGAGCGTGAGGAATACGGCGTCGCGAAGCCCGTCGAATTCCGCTGGAACCAGCTGCTGAGCTTCGACGCGTGCGTGCAGTGCGGCAAGTGCGAAGCCGCGTGCCCCGCGTTCGCGTCGGGCCAGCCGCTGAACCCGAAGAAGCTGATCCAGGATCTCGTCGTCGGGATGGCGGGCGGCACCGATGCCGCGTACGCGGGCAGCCCGACGCCGGGCCTCGCGGTCGGCCAGCATCGCGGCGAGCCGAACGGCCCGATCGTGTCCGGCCTGATCGAAGAACAGACGCTGTGGTCGTGCACCACCTGCCGCGCATGCGTGCAGGAGTGCCCGATGCTGATCGAACACGTCGATGCGATCGTCGACATGCGCCGCAACCGCACGCTCGTGCACGGCACGGTGCCGGGCAAGGGCCAGGAAGTGCTCGCGAACCTGCGCGAAACCGGCACGATGGGCGGCTACGACACGGCCGCACGTTACGACTGGTCGGTCGACCTGAACGCGCCGGTCGCACAACCCGGCAAGCCGGTCGACGTGCTGATCGTCGCGGGCGAAGGCGCGTTCGACATGCGTTATCAGCGTACGCTGCGCGCGTTCGTGAAGGTGCTGAACAAGGCGGGCGTCGATTACGCGGTGCTCGGCGGCACCGAGACCGACACCGGCGACGTCGCGCGCCGTCTCGGCGACGAAGCGACGTTCCAGCAGATGGCGAAGCGCCTGATCGGCACGCTCGGCTCGCTGTCGTACAAGCAGATCGTGACGGCCGACCCGCACGTGATGCACAGCCTGCGCAACGAATACCGCGCGCTCGGGCTGCGCGTGACGGTCAAGCATCACACGACGTACATGGCGGAGCTCGCCGACAGCGGCAAGATCGCGCCGAAGGCCGTCGACGCGCTGCGCGAGAAGCGCACCACGTATCACGACCCGTGCTACCTCGGCCGCTACAACGGCGAGACGGAATCGCCGCGCAAGCTGCTGAAGACGATCGGCATCCAGGTCGTCGAGATGGAGCGCAACGGCATGCGCGGGCGCTGCTGTGGCGGTGGCGGCGGTGCGCCGCTGACGGACATCCCGGGCAAGCAGCGTATTCCGGACATCCGCATCGCCGACGCGCGCGCGATCGGCGCCGACGTGGTGGCGGTCGGATGCCCGAACTGTACGGCGATGCTCGAAGGTGTCGTGGGCCCGCGCCCGGACGTGCTCGACGTGGCCGAACTCGTTGCTGCCTCGCTGGAGTGAATCGATGAACACGATCAAACGAATCGATCCGCGCCGGCCGTTCATCATCACGGCCGCCGGCCTGAAGCGCATCACGCTCGGCGAGGAAGGCAGCGCCGACGCGAGCGCCGCGCAGTGGTCCGCGCACGGTCACGGCGCCGCGGCCGCGAAGCCGCGCCGCGCAGTGCAGGACCCGAAGCACGTGATGCTGGTGGTCGCGCATGCCGAGCGCGGCGCGCTCGACGATCATGCGCGGCAGGCGATCGCCGCCGCCGCGGTGCTGGCCGACGCGCAGACGGAAGTCGCGCTGCTGGTCTTCGGCGAACTGAAGGACGACGCGGCTGAACTCGGCGTCGACAAGCTGCTCGAGCTCGCCGGCTTCGACCGCCGCGCGTTCGCGCCCGAAAGCGAATTGCAAGCGTTGCAGGCGTGCGCCGCGGCGCTCGCGCCGAAGCACGTGTTCGTGCCCGACAACGCGACCGGCGACGGCGATCTCGGCCGGCGTTATGCGGCGGCGGCCGGTGCCAGCGTCGCGACGCACGTGGTCGAGATCGACGCGAAGCATGTCGGCGCGTATGCGCATGCCGGTCGCGCGTTCGCGACGCGCGGCTTGCCCGACGTGATCCTGCTCGCGCAGAACGCGGTCGAGGCGAAGCTGCCGTTCGTCGGCGCGGGCGAACGCGTCGCCGCCGACTTCATCCGCCCGGCCGGCGGTGCGGCGCAACCGTACCGCGACCTCGGCCTCGAGGAAATCGACGCGGCGCAGGTCGCGCTGGAGGAAGCCGACTTCATCGTGTCGGCCGGCAACGGCGTGTCGGACATCGGCGCGTTCGAGCGGCTCGCGGGCGTGTTCGGCGCGGCGATCGGCGCGAGCCGCGTCGCGGTCGACAACGGTCACTTCACGCGCGACAAGCAGGTGGGCGCCACCGGCAAGACGGTCGAGGCGAGCGTGTACATCGCGTTCGGCATCTCGGGCGCGGTGCAGCACCTGCAGGGGATCAAGGACTGCCGCCACGTGATCGCGGTGAACCTCGACGGCAGCGCGCCGATCGCGAAGCGCGCGAACCTGACGGTGGTGGGCGACGCGCAGGCGACGATCGCCGCGCTGATCGAACAGGTGCAGGCCGCGCGCGCGGCGCGCGGTCAAACGCCGGCTGCGGTCGGCAGCCGTGAAACCGAAGGAGTCGCAGCATGAACGCCCCCCGCCAGTTGCAACGCATCGCGGTGCTCGTGTCCGTGGGCCGGCACCCGGTCAGCGGCACGGCGCGCTACAGCCGCAACGACGCGGCCGCGCTCGAAGTCGGCCGCCAGCTCGCGGAGCAGCATCGCGCGCAGCTCGACGTGATTCACGCGGGCGACCCCGCGAATGAGGCGCTCGCCGAATACCTTGCGCTCGGCGCGCGCCAGGTCGAGGTGCTGGCCTGCCGCGACGGCGACGATGCCGTGCACGCGATCGCCGCCCGCGTCGATGGCTACGACCTCGTGCTGACCGGCACGCGCGCCGAGGGCGCGTACGACACCGGCATGCTCCCGTATCGCGTCGCCGCGGCGCTCGGCTATCCGCTCGTCGGCTCGGCCGTCGACGTGACGGTTGGCGGCGGCCGCGCGGCGGTCCGGCAATTCTTGCCGAAAGGGCTGCGGCGGCGCGTCGACACGGCGCTGCCGGCCGTCGTCGCGGTCCATCCGCTCGCGAACGTGGCGCCGCGCTACGCGTATGCGCGGCTGCGGGCCGGCGCGATCCGCCCGGCGCTCGCGTCGACCGGCGCGGATGCCGATGCGGCCGCGTGGAAGGTCGGGCCGATCGAGCGTAAACCCGTAAAGCTGGTCGCCGCCGAGAAGCGCTCCGGGCATGCGCGGATGTTGTCCGCGACAACGACCGAAAGCCGCGGCGGCAACGTCGTAAATGAAGGGAGTTCAGTCGAAAAAGCACAAGTGATCCTCGCGTATTTGCGCGAGCATCAGCTCATCGACTACTGATTTTGATGCCTGTCGGCAACCACACTGGGATGCAAGGAATCCGGAGCAAACGATGAAAGTATCGGCAGACATTCGTGCACTGATCGAACGCCGCAAGGAAGGCTACAGCCTCGAGGCGCCGTTCTACACGAGCGAGGAGATCTTCGCCCTCGACATGGAGGCGATTTTCCGCCAGCACTGGATCCAGGTCGCGATCGAACCGGACATTCCGGAGCCGGGCGACTACGTGACCGTCGAACTGGGCAGCGACTCGATCCTGATCGTGCGCGACGACGACATGGAAATCCGCGCGTTCCACAACGTGTGCCGTCACCGCGGCGCGCGCCTGTGCAATGAGGACAAGGGCTCGGTCGGCAACATCGTGTGCCCGTACCACAGCTGGACCTACAACCTGACGGGCCAGCTGATGTTCGCCGAGCACATGGGCGAGAAGTTCGACCGCTGCAAGCACAGCCTGAAATCGGTGCACGTGCAGAATCTCGCGGGCCTGATCTTCGTGTGCCTCGCGGAGGAACCGCCGGCCGACTTCGCGCAGCTGCGCGCCGAGATGGAGCCGTATCTGCTGCCGCACGATCTGCCGAACACGAAGATCGCCGCACAGATCGACATCATCGAGGAAGGCAACTGGAAGCTCACGATGGAGAACAACCGCGAATGCTATCACTGCGTCGCGAACCATCCGGAGCTGACGATCTCGCTGTATGAATACGGTTTCGGCTACCAGCGCTCCGACGCGAACGCCGAAGGCATGGACGCGTTCGCCGAAACGTGCGTGCGCCGCGGCAAGGAGTGGGCCGAGATGGGCCTGCCGTCCGCCGAAATCGAGAAGCTGCTCGACGTGACGGGTTTCCGCACGCAGCGCCTGCCGCTCGACCGTCACGGCGAATCGCAGACGCTCGACGCGAAGGTCGCATCGAAGAAGCTGCTCGGCAAGTTCGAGCAGGCCGACCTCGGCGGCCTGTCGTTCTGGACGCAGCCGAACTCGTGGCACCACTTCATGAGCGACCACATCGTGACGTTCTCGGTGATTCCGCTGTCGGCCGGCAAGACGCTCGTTCGTACCAAGTGGCTCGTGCACAAGGACGCGAAGGAAGGCATCGACTACGACGTGAAGAACCTGACGGCCGTGTGGAACGCGACCAACGACCAGGATCGCGCGCTCGTCGAATTCTCGCAGCGCGGCGCGACCAGCAGCGCGTACGAGCCCGGCCCGTATTCGCCGTACACGGAAGGTCTCGTCGAAAAATTCTCGGCCTGGTACATCGGCCGGCTCGCCGCACAAACCGGCGCGTAGTACCCGGCACTACCCAGCACTGAAGCGGAGCTACACATGATGCGAGATGCGGCCAATTTCGAGCCGGCGGACAGCCGGGTCACCCACCCGGCGTTCTGGAACGCGCTTCCGGAGCGCTGGACGAGCGACGTCGAGGAAACGCTGGTGTGCTGCCACGTTCGGCAGGAAACCCACGACGTGAAGAGTTTCTTCTTCCGTTCGCCGCAAGGCCGTGCGTTCTCGTTCGAGCCGGGGCAGTTCATCACGCTCGAGCTCGACATCGAAGGCGAGACGATCAACCGGTGCTACACGATCTCGTCGTCGCCGGCGCGGCCGCACACGATCTCGATCACGGTGAAGCGCGTGCCGGGCGGCAAGGTGTCGAACTGGCTGCACGACAACCTGCAGCCGGGCGCGTCGATTCGCGTGCTCGGCCCGGCCGGCGAATTCACGTGCGCACGGCATCCGGCGCGCAAGTACCTGTTCCTGTCGGCCGGCTCGGGCGTCACGCCGCTGATGTCGATGAGCCGCGCGCACCACGATCTCGCCGAGGATCGCGACATCGTGTTCGTGCATAGCGCACGCACGCCGGACGACATCATCTTCGCGCGCGAGCTCGATCTGATCGCGTCGAATCACACGAACTTCCGCACGTCGTTCGTCGTCGAGCGCGTCGGCGCGCGCACGAACTGGCCGGGCGTGACGGGCTTCCTGACGCTGCCGCTGCTGAAGCTGATCGCACCGGACTTCATGGAGCGCGAGATCTTCACGTGCGGCCCCGCGCCGTACATGAAGGCCGTGCGCGACCTGCTCGACGAAGCCGGGTTCGACCGCAAGCAGTATCACGAGGAGAGCTTCTCGTTCGAAACGCTCGCGCAGACGGCGAGCGACGACGTGCTCGCCGAACTCGTGCCTGCGGCCGACGGCGGCGACGTCGCGACGAAGCAGTACACGGTCAGCTTCGCGAAGAGCAACCGCGAAATTTCGTGCGCCTCCGGGCAGCACGTGCTCGACGCGGCGCGCCAGTCGGGCGTGCGGCTGCCCGCATCGTGCACGCAGGGCATGTGCGGCACCTGCAAGGTGAAGCTCGTGTCGGGGCAGGTCGAGATGAAGCACAACGGCGGCATCCGCCAGCGCGAGATCGACCAGGGGATGGTGCTGCTGTGCTGCAGCAAGCCGCTGTCGGATCTCGTGATCGACAAGTAGTCCACTACGCCACCGGCTGTCCGGACGCGTCGCGTTCGGACAAGCATCTGTCGGAAAAGAACGATACCGTGGATTTGTGGTTGAAGAACCTAGAGAGGCAACGCGCGGTAAGCGCATATCAAGGAGATCGACCATGAAGCTGTTCGGAAAACTGTTGTGGGGTGGTGCGCTGTCGGCGATGGTGGCACTGAGTGCGTCGGCGCTTGCCGATACGAAGCCGACGCTGAAGATCGGCTACGTCGAAGGCTGGGACGACAGCGTCGCGACGTCGAACGTCGCTGCCCGCGTGATCGAGAAGAAGCTCGGATACCAGGTCCAGCTCGTGCCGGTGGCGGCCGGGATCATGTGGCAGGGCGTGGCGCGCGGCGATCTCGACGCGACGCTGTCGGCGTGGTTGCCCGTCACGCACGGCTCCTACTGGAGCGAATACAAGAGCAAGGTCGTCGACGTCGGCGCGAACTTTCCCGACGCGAAGATCGGCCTGATCGTCCCCGATTACGTGAAGGCAAAGAGCATCGAGGATCTGAACGCCGAGAAGAGCAGCTTCGGCGGCCGCATCGTCGGCATCGACGCCGGTGCGGGCGTGATGCGCAAGACCGACGAAGCGATCAAGAACTACGGGCTCAGCTACACGCTGATGCCGAGTTCGGGCAGCGCGATGACGGCCGAGCTGTCGCGCTCGGTCGGCGCGAACAAGCCGGTGATCGTGACCGGCTGGGCGCCGCACTGGATGTTCGCGAAGTGGAAGCTGCGCTTCCTCGAGGATCCGAAGAAGGTGTTCGGCGGCGCGGAGCACGTCGACAGCGTCGTGAATCCGCAGCTCGAAACGAAGGCGAAGCCGGTCGTCACGTTCCTGAAGAAATTCCAGTGGAAGCCGGGTGAAATCGACAGCGTGATGCTCGCGATCCAGAACGGCTCGAAGCCGGAAGCGGCCGCGGATGCATGGATCGCCGCGCATGCGGACCGCGTGAATTCGTGGACTGAAGGCGCGCAGTAACACCGCGGCGATTCGTCGCGACAATCATCACAACAATATGCCGGGAATGGCACGCAGGAATCCGAAACAATCGTGAATTCATGCGGCCATATCCCGGTTTTCTTTTACCGATTCTGCAAAAAAGCCCGTAAGTTGTTACACTACGGCCCTTGTGCGGAGTCATCTCAGGAGGACTTGGATGAGTCAGGCAGGACTGCGTGCGAATCGCACCAGTGATGTTGAGGCAACCATCTCACATGATTCGACGGGCCATACGCTGCATCGTGGCCTGACCTGGAAAGACGCTTTTTGGGTGACGAGCGGCGTGCCGGCAGGCGTGCTGTTCACGATCGGCGGCGTATGCGCGACGATCGGTCAGCCCGCGTGGGCGATCTGGATCGCCGCGATCACGATGGGGCTGATTCAAAGCGCGACTTATGCGGAAATATCGGGGCTATTTCCCCATAAATCGGGTGGCGCGTCGGTGTATGGCGCGATCGGCTGGGTCCGTTACAGCAAGCTGATTGCCCCGGTTTCCGTGTGGTGCAACTGGCTCGCGTGGTCGCCGATGCTCGCGCTCGGTTGCGGCCTCGCGGCGAGCTACGCGCTCACGAGTCTCTTTCCCGCCAACGCGGCGGTGCTGCAGTGGCAGCTCAAGGTGGCGGATCTCGGGTTCATCAAGCCTGGTCTGTCTCTGCGAATCAATGCGACGTTCATCATCGCGACGATTCTGCTTCTCATCACGTTCAAGCTTCAGCACAGCGGCGCATCGAAGGCGGCGCGCACACAGCGCATTCTCGGCATTGCGTCGCTGACTCCGCTCCTGATCGTCGGCATCGTGCCGTTCGTCACCGGCGACGTGCCGATGTCGAACCTGCTCCCGCTACTGCCGCTCGGTCACGACGCACAAGGCAACCTCACCGCCGCGACGTTCGGCTCGTGGAACGGGCAGGGCGTCACGATGGCGCTCGGCGCGATGTTCATGGCCGGCTGGGCGTCGTACGGCTTCGAGACGGCCGTCTGCTACACGCGCGAGTTCCGCGATCCGCGGCGCGACACCGCGAAGGCGATCTTCTGGTCGGGCGCGCTGTGTCTCGTCGTGATGACGCTGGTGCCGATGGCATTCCAGGGCGCGCTCGGCACGCAGGCGATGCTCGATCCGGCGATCGGCGACGGCACCGGCGTCGCGGCCGCGATGGCGAAGATCGTCGGCGGCGGCGCGTGGGTCGCGAATGCGGTCGTCGTGATGCTGATGCTGTCGATCCTGCTGATCGTGATGACGTCGATGATGGGCTCGTCGCGCACGCTGTATCAGGCATCGGTCGACGGCTGGCTGCCGAAGTACCTGTCGCACGTGAACGAGCACGGCTCGCCGACGCGGGCGATGTGGACCGATCTCGGCTTCAACCTCGTGTTGCTGATGATGTCGGACTACATGACGGTGCTGTCGATCTCGAACGTCTGCTACATGTTGTTCGTATTCCTGAACCTGCAGTCCGGCTGGATCCACCGGATGGACCGCGGCAACTGGGATCGGCCGTTCCGCTGCCCGACGTGGCTGCTCGTCGCCGGTTCGATCTGCGGCTACGCGAACCTCGTCTATGTCGGCGCGGGCGCGAACCTGCAGGGCGAAGGCACGCTGCGCAACGGGCTGATCGCGATGCTGCTGATCGTGCCGGTGTTCCTGTATCGCCACTACTGGCAGGATCGCGGCCGGTTCCCCGCGCAGATGCAGCGCGACATGGAACTCGAAGTGCCGAAGCGCGCGATGTGGCTGAGCCTGATGCCGTACGCGGCGCTGGTCGGCGCGGCGCTCACGATCTGGCTGTCGTACTACTTCGCGTGGGTGAAATAGACGCAAGCGGGCGGCGCTTCGCGCGGCGAAGCCGGCACCGCACCGGCGGCCGTCGCGCGAAGCGACGAACGACTGCACGAAAAAAACCGACCGGCTGGTTGCCGGTCGGTTTTTTTGTTGGCGGCTCGCCGAATGCGGGCGCTTACGGAAACACCACCGTCCGGTCGCCGTTCAGGAACACGCGGCGCTCGATGAATGCCTTCACCGCGCGCGCGAGCGTGATGCATTCGACGTCGCGTCCGACCGCAAGCAGTTGCTCCGGCCGCAGCGCATGATCGACGCGTTCGACCACCTGTTCGATGATCGGGCCTTCGTCGAGATCGTCGGTCACGAAGTGCGCGGTCGCACCGATCAGCTTCACGCCGCGCGCGTGCGCCTGGTGATACGGCTTCGCGCCCTTGAAGCCGGGCAGGAACGAGTGGTGGATGTTGATCGCGCGGTTCGCGAGCTTCGCGCTGGTTTCCTGCGACAGCACCTGCATGTAGCGCGCGAGGATCACGAGTTCGGCGCCGCTCGACTCGAAGAAGTCGAGCCATTGCGCTTCCTGCTGTGCCTTCGTGTCGGCCGTGATCGGAAAGTGGCGGAACGGCAGCCCGTGCTGCGCGGCGAGCGGTTCGAAGTCCGGATGGTTCGACACGATGCCGACGATGTCCATCTTCAGCTCGCCCATCCGCCAGCGGAACAGCAGGTCCGCGAGGCAATGCTCGAGCTTCGACACCATGATCAGCACCTTCGGACGCGCATTCACGTCATGGATCGCCCATTGCGTGTCGCCTGGGCCGCCCGCGAGCGCGGCCGCGATCGGCCCGAACTCCTGGCGCAGCGCGTCGATCTGAAGCGTTTCATCCGTCGGATGAAACACGCAGCGTACGAAGAAGTGGTTGCTGAGATCGTCGTCGAACACGTTCAGCGCATCGACGTAGCAGCGATGGCGCTCGAGAAAGCCGACGACGGCGGCGACCTGGCCGGCCGCGCTCGGGCACGACAGCGTCAGGACGAATTGATCGGGGCGTGAGTCGGCGGTCATGAAATTCCTCGGATGTCATGGAGCGCGAAAGCCGTGCGGCGGCGCACAACGGCGCCGCGCGACGCGGGCCGCGGGAGACTCAAGTAAATCAGGACGATTTGGGCTCGGATAGAACCAACCCGCCGTGTGGCTGGTATCGGCGCGCCAGCGCCGCGCGCCGGGCCGCCGGTCCGGCCGTGCCGACGCAGGCGTTCAGCGTGGTTCGAGCGTGCAGCCGAGCGCCCCGTCACGCCGACGCGCACGCGTCGAGCAGCCAGCGCCGGAACACGTGCGTCGCATCCGGCTCGGGCCGCTGCGGCGGCCGCACGAGGAAGTAGCCGCGCGACGTGACGACCGGCGCGTCGACGAGCTTCACGAGCTGCCCGGACGCGACGAGCTCGTCGACGAGCGGCGACCAGCCGAGCGCGACGCCCTCGCCGAGCAGCGCCGCATGGATCACCAGCGCATAGCTGTTGAACGTCACGCCGCGCGCGGCGGCCAGCGTGTCGAGGCCGTGCGCGTCGAACCAGGCCGCCCACGACAGCCAGCGCTCGGGCCGGGTCGGCTGCACGTGCAGCAGCGGCAGCGCGTGCAGATGGTCGGGCCGCGCGACGTGCGGATGCGCGTCGCGGAACGCCGGCGAGCACACCGGCGTAACCGACTCGGGAAAGAGGCGTGCCGCCGTGCACGACGGCCAGTGACCGTCGCCGAACAGGATCGCGATGTCCGCGTGGTCGCGCTGCGCGTCGTAATCCTGCGACGTGACGACCCGCACGTCGACGTCCGGCATCACGCGCTTCAGGCCCGCGAGGCGCGGCATCAGCCAGTAGGTCGCGAAACCGAAATCCGTGACGATCGTCAGCGCGCCGTGCTCGCGGCGCGCGCGCAGCGTCGCGGTGGCGCCGCGCAACGTATCGAGACTTACCCGCACGGCTTCGTACAAGCATTGGCCGTCCGTCGTCAGCGTGACGCCGCGCGGGCTGCGCTCGAACAGCGGCACGCCGAGTTCCGCCTCGAGCTGGAACACCTGCTGGCTCACTGCCGGCTGCGTGGAGCCGAGCTCGCGTGCGGCGGCGGTGAAGCTCTGCAGACGCGCGGCCGATTCGAACGCGCGCAGTGCCTGCATCGACGGTAACGGTTCGGGCTTCGACATAAGTCCCTCTAATGGCCTCATAAGGGCCGGACGCCTTCCCGCGCGAATTCGGGCGGGCGATAGTGCTTCGGACGGCACGGCGTTGCGGCCGCCTTTCCGCGATTCTGCCAGTCGCGAAACGTGCGCGCCGCACTTTCTGCACGCTGCGTCCGTCATGCCGGCCGCGTCGCCGCCGAAGCGCCGCGCCGCTCCGTTCGAACACCGATTTCCCCACGACCGCGATGACGAACAAGACTCCCAACATCC
The DNA here is from genome assembly GCF_902499045.1 of Burkholderia latens. Lineage (GTDB taxonomy): Bacteria > Pseudomonadota > Gammaproteobacteria > Burkholderiales > Burkholderiaceae > Burkholderia > Burkholderia latens. The sequence goes on from NZ_CABVPL010000001.1 coordinate 105,970, forward strand.
TGATCCTGATGGCCGACCAGCTGACGCCGTTCGCGCTGCCGGCATACGGCAACCGCGTCGCGCGCACGCCGACGCTCGACCGCCTCGCCAAGCAAGGCGTGGTGTTCGACGCCGCGTACTGCGCGAGCCCGCTGTGCGCGCCGTCGCGCTTCTCGCTGCTGACCGGCAAGCTGCCGTCGGGTATCGGCGCCTACGATAACGCCGCCGAATTGCCCGCGCAAACGCTGACTTTCGCGCACTACCTGCGTGCCGGCGGCTACCGGACGATGCTGTCCGGCAAGATGCACTTCTGCGGGCCCGATCAACTGCACGGCTTCGAGGAGCGGCTCACGACCGACATCTATCCGGCCGACTTCGGCTGGGTGCCCGACTGGGATCGTCCGGCCGAGCGGCCGAGCTGGTATCACAACATGAGTTCGGTGCTCGAGGCCGGCCCGTGCGTACGCACGAACCAGCTCGACTTCGACGACGAGGTGACGTTCGCGGCGAAGCAGAAGCTGTACGACGTCGCGCGCGAGCGCGCGGCCGGCCACGACGAAAGGCCGTTCTGCATGGTCGTGTCGCTCACGCATCCGCACGATCCGTATGCGATCACGCGCGAGTACTGGGATCTGTACGACGACGAAGAAATCGACATGCCGGCCGTGCGGCTCGATGCCGCGCAAAGCGATCCGCATTCGCAGCGGCTGCGCTTCGTCTGCGAAAACGACCGCACGCCGCCGACGGACGCGCAGATCCGCGCCGCGCGCCGCGCATACTACGGCGCGACGTCGTACGTCGATGCGCAGTTCGGCAGCGTGCTGGCCGCGCTGGAGCAATGCGGGTTCGCCGACGACACGATCGTGATCGTCACGTCCGACCACGGCGACATGCTCGGCGAGCGCGGCCTCTGGTACAAGATGACGTTCTTCGAAGGCGGCTGCCGCGTGCCGCTGATCGTGCACGCGCCCGGCCGCTTCGGCGCCGCACGCGTGCGCGGGCCCGTGTCGCACGTCGACCTGCTGCCGACGCTCGTCGACCTGGCCGGCGTGGCGCCGGCCGGCGGCTGGCCGGACCCTGTGGACGGCGCGAGTCTCGTTCCGCATCTGCAGGGCACGCCCGCGCACGACGTCGCGCTCGGCGAATATCTCGCGGAAGGCGCGATCGCACCGATCGTGATGATCCGCCGCGGCGACTGGAAGTACGTGCATTGCCCGGCCGACCCCGATCAGCTCTACAACCTCGGCGACGATCCGCGCGAGCGCACGAACCTCGCCGGCCTGCCTGAAGCCGCCGACGTGCTGGCCGCATTCCGCGCGGAAGCCGCGCGACGCTGGAACCTGCCGGCGCTCGACGCACAGGTGCGCGCGAGCCAGCGGCGCCGCCGCTTCCATTACGCGGCGACCACGCAGGGCCGCATCCAGGCGTGGGACTGGCAGCCGTTTGCCGATGCGAGCCAGCGCTACATGCGCAATCACATCGAACTCGACACGCTCGAAGCGATGGCGCGCTTTCCGCGCGTCGGGCGCTGAACGATCCGCATCCCGGACATTGACGAACGACGGAGGAAGCACACCATGAAACGGCTCACCCACGCAGCAAACCGCAGGCTCGGCACGGCGCTGGCCGCGGCCGCATGCGCATTGGCGATGCAGCAGGCCGCGCACGCGGCCGATCCGCAGACGTGTCGCGACGTGAAGATGGCGGCGCCCGGCTGGACCGACATCGACGCGACGAACGCGATGGCGGGCGTCGTGCTGAAGGCGCTCGGCTATCGGCAGGACGTCGCGAACCTGTCGGTGCCGATCACGTACCAGGGCTTGAAGAAAGGGCAGGTCGACGTGTTCCTCGGCAACTGGATGCCTGCGCAGGCGCCGCTCGTGAAGCCGTTCGTCGACGAGAAGACGATCGACGTGCTGCACGCGAACCTGAGCGGCGCGAAGTTCACGCTGGCGGTGCCCGACTACGTCGCGGCGGCGGGCGTGCACACGTTCGCCGATCTCGCGCGCCATGCGGATCGCTTCGGCGACAAGATCTACGGGATCGAGCCGGGTGCGCCGGCGAACCAGAACATCAAGCGGATGCTGTCCGACCACGCGCTCGGCCCGGCGAACTGGTCGCTCGTCGAATCGAGCGAGACGGGCATGCTCACGCAGGTCGAGCGCGCGGTGCGCGACAAGCGCTGGATCGTGTTTCTCGCGTGGGAGCCGCACCTGATGAACACCAAGTTCCACTTGACGTACCTGTCGGGCGGCGACGCGTATTTCGGCCCGAACTACGGCGGCGCGACGGTCAACACGGTCACGCGCGCGGGCTTTGCCGGCCAGTGCGCGAACCTCGCGCGCCTGTTCCGGCAGATGACGTTCTCCGTCGACGTCGAGAACAGGATGATCGCCGACATGCTCGAGAACAAGACGTCGCCCGCGGTCGCGGCGCAGCGCGTGCTGAAGGCCGACCCGGCGCTCGTCGCAGGCTGGCTCGACGGCGTGACCACGGCGTCCGGCACGCCGGCGCTGCCGGCCGTTCGTGCGGCGCTCGACGCGCGTTGATGCCCGTCCGGGCGGCCGGTTTTTGCCGCGCCGCCCGTCTCCGTGTTTTCCCCACCAGTCGCATCAAGACCATTTGGTGTCGCCTTCAGACGGGTGACGCGAAATATGGGTTTGTATTTTTCGCCAATGGCTGCGTTATTGCGGAAAACGAAATACCGAAGCCAGCGGACGTACCGAATTCGAATCAGCCGGCGTATTGCGGCACGCGTCGAGCGGCGGTTCCTTCCATCGAACGGTTCAGGGGGTAGTCGACAATGAAGCAAAAGAAAGTTGCCGTAGCCGCCGCGCTCGCATGCGCGGCCTGTATTCCCGCCATCGGTCATGCGCAGAGCAGCGTGACGCTGTACGGGATCATCGACGCGGGCATCACGTACGTGAACAACACGGGCGGCTCGCACGTGGTCAAGTTCGACGACGGCATCGCGTACGGCAACCGCTTCGGCCTGAAGGGCACGGAAGACCTCGGCGGCGGCCTGAAGGCGGTATTCACGCTCGAAAGCGGTTTCCACCTCGGCAACGGGCAGCTCGGCTTCGGCGGCGCGGAATTCGGGCGTCAGGCTTATGTCGGTCTTCAGAACGATTGGGGCACGCTGTCGTTCGGTAATCAGCTGGACATCACGAACGAACTCGTGTCGATCTACAACATCTCGGCATGGGGCAGCGGCTACGCGATCCACCAGGGCGACTTCGACCGCTTCAACGGCGACCGCCTGCCGAATTCGGTGAAATTCCTGTCGAACGACCTGAACGGGTTCAAGTTCGGCGCGATGTACTCGTTCGGCAACGTCGCCGGCAACTTCCACCGCAACAGCGCATGGAGCGCGGGCGCGAGCTTCACGAAGGGCGACTTCTCGATCGGCGCCGCGTACACGCGCCTGAACAACCCGAACGGCATCTATGCGTTCGATCCGTACGCGATGATCGGCACGCATACGTTCCTCGGGCAGCAGACCGTGACCGTCGATCCGGCGACCGGCGCGCGCACCGACCTGTTCTCGAACACCGCGATGGACGTCGACAGCCAAGGCACGTTCGGCATCGGCACGAGCTACACGATCGGCAAGCTGACGCTCGACGCCAACTATTCGTACACGACGATCAAGGGCTTCGGCCAGTCGTCGCACATGCAGGTGTACGAAGGCGGCGGCCTGTATCAGTTCACGCCGGCGCTGAGCTTCATCGCGGGCTACCAGCACACGCGCTTCGAAGGCCACCACTGGAACCAGGGCACGGCCGGCCTGCACTATTTGCTGTCGAAGCGCACCGACGTATATATCTCCGGCGATTACCTGCGCGCGTCGCAGGGCGTCGATGCGGTGATCGGCTACAGCTTCACGCCATCGACGACGCAGACGCAGGCCGACGTGCGGATCGGGATGCGGCATTCTTTCTGAGCGAGGCGGATTACATCTTTCGACGTCTTCAGCGAGGTCTCTCTTTGGCGCGAACCATGGTTCGCGCTTTTTTTTTGCGGTACGATGCGGCGCGGCGAGCAGCGTGTCGTCGCGCGGGAGCGGACATCCGGCAGCGTTCCGGCGGTTGACGCTATCATCGCGCTTTGGCCGCATCGCGCCCCGCCGATCGGCAGCCTCACGATCGCCAGCCTCCGTCCGAAGACGTCTCTCCGATGACCGCCCCGTTACCCGAATCCGCGTCACCGCCGCCGTTACCCGCGAACCTGTTCCGTCACGCACCGTTCCAGCGCTTCTGGGGCACGCGCGTGATGTCGTCGCTCGCATTCCAGATCCTGTCGGTCGCGATCGGCTGGTACGTGTATGCGCTCACGCACAGCGCATTCGCGCTCGGGCTCGTCGGGCTCGCGCAGTTCGTGCCGATGTTCGCGCTGACGCTCGTCGTCGGGCAAGTGGCCGACCGTTACGACCGTCGCCGGATCGCGACGATCTGCCAGAGCGTCGAGGCGCTGGCCGCCGGCGTGTTCCTGTTCGGCGCGGTGAAAGGCGGCCTCACGGCGCCGGGCGTGTATGCGCTGGCGGCGATCGTCGGCACCGCGCGTGCGTTCGAATCGCCGTCGGTGTCGTCGCTGCTGCCGGCCGTCGTGCCGCGCGGCGACCTGCCGCGCGCGACCGCGCTGTCGACGTCCGCGAATCAGGCCGCGCAGATTCTCGGGCCTGCATTCGGCGGCGTGCTGTACGGCATCGGTGCGCCCGTCGCGTTCGGCACGAGCGTCGTCGCGTTCGCGATCGCGGCGCTGCTGAGCGGCACGATTCCGCTGCGCAGCGCGCCGCCCGCGCGCGAACCGGTCACGCTGCGTTCGGTGTTTTCCGGCATCGCGTTCATCCGGCGCGAGCCGGCGATCCTCGGCGCGCTGTCGCTCGACTTGTTCGCGGTGCTGTTCGGCGGCGCGACCGCGCTGCTGCCGATCTATGCGCGCGACATCCTGCAGGTCGGGCCATGGGGCCTCGGCGCGCTGCGCGCGGCGCCCGCGGTCGGTGCGCTCGCGGGCACGCTGTGGCTCACGCGTTTTCCGCTGAAGGGGCGGCCGGGCCGCGCGATGTTCGGCGGCGTGATCGCGTTCGGTATCGCGACGATCGTGTTCGGAATGTCGCGGCATTTCGCGCTGTCGCTGATCGCATTGGCGGCGCTCGGCGCGTCGGACGTGGTCAGCGTCGTCGTGCGGCTGTCGCTCGTGCAGCTACGCACGCCGGACGACATGCTCGGCCGCGTGAGCGCGGTCAATTCGCTGTTCATCGGCACGTCGAATCAGCTCGGCGAATTCGAATCGGGCGTGACGGCCTCATGGTGGGGCGCGCCGACGGCGATCGTCGTCGGCGGCGTGGCGACCATCGCGGTCGCGCTGGCGTGGATGCGGCTCTTTCCGCAGCTCACGAACATGAAGTCGCTCGAACGCGATCATTGAAGCCGGCTGTGCGCCGATCGTTTCGTGCGCAACGGTGTGCCGGCGCGCTTACGCGGCCGGCGTCACGCGCACCGCGGTGCCGTAGCAGATCACTTCCGTGACGCCGGTGCCGATCTCCGTCGAGTCGTAGCGCATCGCGACGACCGCGTTCGCGCCGAGCTTGCGCGCATCGTCGAGCATCTTGTCGAACGCGTGCTGGCGCGCGTTCTCGCACAGCGACGCGTACGGCGCGATACTGTCGCCCGATAGCGTCGCTGCCCCTGTTGAAATATCAAGATGCGGGAAAGCAAGTAGCGGTTAGGATTCGTCGTCTAAGCAACACAATCGGGGCATTTCACGCTGAGAGAGCAGCGTCGCCCCGCGCGAAAATAGGAAGACGATGAGAAATAACCGATACACCTACGGTATCCATCACGGCCTTACACCCGCCGATCTGTTCGTATATGTAGCACTGGACGAAGCCCAAAAACAGCTGGGGTTTGCCGACCTCGCCAGTGCGGCAGCAATATTGCTCGGCCAGAACGATGTGCCGGTCGCCGGGAAGCTCCGCGGCGCGGTGGCCGGCACCTCGGTTGTATCGATGGCGGCTCGTACTTTGTTGCCCTTCAATGTCAAAATCCGATTGCCAACGATTACGAAGGCAGGCGTCGGGGGGCTCCGCATTGCGATGACCCGGAGTCTCGGGGCATTCGTCGGTCGGGCGATTCCCATTGTCGGGGTTGTCATGCTTTCGACCGACGTTTTCTTTATCGTGCGAAACTCCGTCGCGTCGTACAACCGAATCGTGAAACCTGAAGATCGAGTGCTGTGATGGCGGACGAAATCTGGAATCGACTCGAAGCTTTTGCGCGAGAGGAACTCGGCCGGCCGATTTTTGGCGGCGCGCTGAAACTGACGCCGGACAGCAGGCTCGAAGAAGACCTTCGTCTGACGGGCGTCGATGCTGTCGAGTTTATCGACAAATGGGCGGAGAAATTCAATGTCGCCGCTCAAGACTTTCCTTACAGCCGATACTTTGGGCCTGATAGTTGGGATGTCGTCAGATCGGTCATGGGGATCTTCTCGAAGAAATATCGTGACCCGCAGCTCGTCGCGCTGACGCTCGGAATGCTGGCTGAAGCAATGCGACGCGGGCGGTGGGATACGGCAGAAATCGAGGCCGTGACGAGCAATCTGCACTGAATCCTTCAAAGGCCACAGCGAGCCGCCCGGTGCGGCTCGGTATGCCGGCGGGCGCTTCCGGGATTTAGCCTGAAACCGGCGCCACATGCACGGCCGTCCCGTAGCAGATCACTTCCGTGACGCCGGTGCCGATCTCCGTCGAGTCGTAGCGCATCGCGACGACCGCGTTCGCGCCGAGCTTGCGCGCATCGTCGAGCATCTTGTCGAACGCGTGCTGGCGCGCCTTTTCGCACAGCGACGTATAGAGCGTGATGTTGCCGCCGAACAGCGTCTGCAGCGACGCGCCGAACGAGCCGACGATCGAGCGCGAGCGCACGACGATGCCCTGCGCGACGCCGAGCGAGCGGACGATCGTGTGGTCGGGCAGGTCGAACGCGGTGGTGACGCGCTCGGGCGTCAACGTATCGGGGGAGCGGGAGAATTCGGTCATGGCGGCGCACCGTGATGCGGGAGTGATCGAACAGCGATTCTATCCGGAAGGCGAAAGGCGAAAGGCGGAAGGCGTTAGCAACGGTATGCGTTCGTGCGTGCGTTCCTGCGAAAAAAAATGTTCGACGCAGATCGTTCGGTGCTTGACCGTCGTCGCTGCTGCCGCCGTCGTTGCCACGATCGGCCGAACGGTTGCGATGTCGGAGAGACGAGGGCGCGTCGCACATCGCGCGACTCGCCCTCCGCCTGCTCGCGCGTTACGACTTCTGCGGCACGGTCACGCCGTACGTGCAGCTCTTGTTGTATGCGTTGCCGATCGCGGTGAGCTGCGCACTGCTGTAGCCGAGCGCGGCGGCGGCCGTCAGCACCGCCTGAGCGGCGGCTTTCTGATTCGTCGAGCTGTTCGTCATCGACAGCCCTTTGAGGAACGCCTTGTCCATTGCCTGCGCGCCGATCGCGTCGCGCGCGACGAGATTGCACGACGCCCAGTACTGGCCGGCCGTATGAATCTCCGCGCCGCGTGCTTGCGCATACGTGCGCCCGACGTTCCAGTTCGTCACGCGGCCGCCCCAGTATTCGTTGTGGCCGTCCCAGTTGTAGACCCAGTAATACTGCGCGTCGGCCGGGCTCCACTGGTTGAAGTCGCGGCTGTACGCGGCGGCCAGATAGTCGCCGGTGCCTTCCGACAGCCCTTCCTGTTGCGACAGGCCGCCATTCGTCACCCAGTCGTGGATCCCGTGGCCGAGTTCGTGGATCACGACATCCGCGTCTTCCGCATCGTCCACGCCGCCCTGGCCGAAGGTCAGCCGGCCGGTGCTCGACGAATACGACGAGTTGTCGTCGCCCGATTCGCCGTGCGGGTCGTACTGCACGCCGCCCGTGTACTGGTACGGCATTGCGTTGATACCGAGCGTCTGGTTCACGTACCGCAGGAACGTGTCGATGTGGTAGTACGTGTTCACCGCCTCGAAATACAGGTTGCCGCGTGTGAATTCGAACGTGGGCGTTGCCTGTGACGGACATGCGTTGTCGCGCGGCGCGTCGAAATCGACGCACGACGCATACGGGCCCGACAGCACGTAGCGCGCGTTCGACTGCGCGAGATCCTTCAGCGTCACGCGCACGCGCGCGGCCGTGAGCTGCGTCGAGTCGGCGTCGTTGTTGTCCTTGTAGCCGGTGCTGCCGTAGCTGCTTTTCGTCGGCGACAACGGATCCGGGCGGAACACGAAACCGGTGCCGTCCGTCGCGTAGAGCGCCTTGTCCTCGGCGCGCAGCACCTCGCCGCTGTCCGCGTCGATCAGCAGTTCCCAGTCGCCCTTCGGGCCGTCCTGCGGGCGGCCGCGCACCTTCCATGCGGTATGCGTGCCGGCCTTGTCGACGAACGCGACGAGCTTTGCATCGACGCTCGTGAAGCCGCTCACGCCAAGATACGAGCGTGCGCGGTCGCGCGCCTGCTGCTGGTCGACGGCCTGCGCCTTGCGCGTGGTCGCGACCACGCCGTTGATCGTGTTGCTCGCGACGTACAGGATGCGGCCGTCCTTCGCGACCGTCACCGCGATGTCGCTGCCGTACACCGGCAGTCCGGCGGCCTGCTGCTGAAAGCGCACGACGGTGAACTCGGCGTCGCTGCGCTCCGACGTCACGGCGAGGCTCGCGAGCGCGGCCGCGTCGAGCCCGAGCTGCGCGGCCTGCGACGCGACGAAATCGCGCGCCGTGGCGGCGGGCGTGGCAGTAGCCTTCTTCGCGCGATAGGCGGGGTTGTACAGCGTGACGGCGACGCCGTCCGCGCGGAACTGGCCCGCGGCGGTATCGGTCCTGGCTGCGGCCGGCGCCGGCTCGACGCCGCGCGTCAGGCTCTCGCGCAGGCTCGCGGCCTGCGGATTCGCGACCTTGGTATCGGCCGCGCTGCCGCCGACGATGCCGAAACCGAGCGCGAGACCCAGCGCGAGCGGCATTGCTTTACGTGATGTCTGCATACGTGATCCTCATCTCAACGGTTGGACACGCCCGCGCGCTCGTGGCGAGCGGGCACGACACGGCCCGCGCGCCGGTTAGATGGAACCGGTGCGGCGAAGCGGTGCTGGGAGCGTCGACGGACTAAGGACGACTAATCGTCAGGTCGAAACGAATCGGGAAGGCGAGGCGGAAAGTGCAGCGGGGAAGCGAACGGCAGGCAGGTGCGGCGACGGCGAAGCGAGCATCGTCATGTCATACCCCTCGGATCGGCATTGATTTCGATTCGGCAGCCTGCGCGGCGCGACGTGCGTCGGCCCGGGCTCTCATCTCCTTTAGGGCTGCCTATGTAATTGCGACGTATGTTACAGAATATTTTCGGCGACTTTGCAAATTATTTTCGAAGGCTGCTTCGGTCCACCGGACGATCGCCAGTATTGACCGGCGAATGGCGGGAAACGCGGCCGGCGCGCGCAATAACGCGCCGGATTGTACGCAATGGCGTCATGGTTCAGCGCGTCGCGCGCCGGTCGCTGCGCGGGCTCACGCCGAAACGCGCGCGATAGGTGCGCGAGAAATGCGACGGCGATTCGAAGCCGCACGCGACGCACACCGACGTGATGCTCATGTCAGTCTGCTGCAGCAGTTCGCGCGCGCGGTCGAGCCGCAGGTTCAGATAGAAGTGCGTCGGCGTGTCGTTCAGCGTCGCGCTGAAGAGCCGTTCGAGCTGGCGGCGCGTGATCGAAACCTCTTGCGCGAGCGCGTCGGAGCCGAGCGGCGTCTCCATGTGCCGCTGCATCGTGCCGATCACCTGGATCAGCTTGCGGTTGTGCACGCCATAGCGCGCGGCGATCTCGAGACGCTGGCTGTCCGAGCGCTGCCGGATGCGGCTCACCACGAACTGCTCGGAGATCGCCGCCGCGAGATCGGCGCCGTGCCGCCGGCCGATCAGGTCGAGCATCATGTCGATCGACGCGGTGCCGCCCGCGCACGTGATGCGCCGGTCGTCGATCTCGAACAGTTCCTGCGTCGCGTTCAGGCCCGGGTAGCGTTCGCGGAACGCGGCGAGCGCCTCCCAGTGCAGCGTCAGCGTTTGCGATGCGTCGAACAGCCCGGCTTCCGCGAGCACGAAGCTGCCGGTGTCGATGCCGCCGAGCGTCGCGCGATGCCGATTCTGGCGGCGCAGCCAGTCGGCGAGCGCGCGGTCGTAGTACACGAGCGGATCGAAGCCCGCGACGACGAACACCGTCTCGACCTGTTCGACGTCCGCGTATGCGGCTTCGGCCGCGACCGGGATGCCGTTGCTCGCGGCGACGGGCGCGCCGTCCGCGCTGATCACGTGCCAGCGGTACAGCTCCGTGCGGAACCGGTTCGCGACGCGCAGCGGCTCGACCGCGGACATGAAGCCGAGTGCGGAGAAGCCGGGCAACAACAGGAAATGAAAATCCTCAGCCATCGGAGCGTGGGGTGGAATCGGGTGGGTGTCGCGTCGCGCGCGGTGCGGCGGACGGGCCGACGCGCGGGCGCCGGGCCGGCTCGACGGAGCCGCGCGTTCAGCACCGGATTATCGCGGTTTTGCCGGCGCTCAGCGCGTTTTTGCGGTGCGCAACGTCCGGCGCGCCGTCGTCGACGGCAGTTCGCCGAACTGCGCCTTGTACGCGTTCGCGAAATGGCCGAGATGGACGAAGCCCCAGCGCGCGGCCGCCTCGCCGACCGGCAGGTCCGACTGCCGCGTGTCGAGCAGCAGGCGCCGCACCTGCGCGAGGCGCAGCGAGCGCGTGTAGCTCAGCGGATTGGTCTGCACGACCGACTGAAAACTGTTCTGCATCGTGCGCCGGCTCACGCGCAATTGCGTGCACAGGCTCAGGATGTCGACGGGCGCTTCCGGATGTTCGATCACGTAGTCGTGCACGCGGCGCACGATGTCGGCATGGCACGCATGCGTGAGCCGGTTCGGCGGCTCCGGCATCCGGTACGTGAGCAGATCGACGAGCACGTTGCCGACTTTGCCGCGCAGTTCGGACTGCGCGCGTGGCGTGACGAACGCATCGGGCGCCGACAGCACGCGTTCGAGCAGCGTCGCAAGTTGCACGCTCGCGCGTTCGCACGCGGCCGCCGGCACGTCGACGACGCCGCGCCGCAGCGCGCGTTCGTCGAACCGCGCGTCGGCGGCATCCTCGATCTGCTGCGACAGCTCGTGATCGACGACCACGCCGATCAGCGACATGTCGTCCGGTGAATGGAGTTCGAAAGGCGAGCCGCCGCGCGCCATCACGATCGTGCCGTGCCCGACGCGCGCATCGCCGAACGCGAACGTACCGGCGCCGGTGAGCGGCATTCCGAACACCGTATGGCCGGCCGGCAGGCGTCCGCGCTGGATGACGCGCACGTTCGCCGCCTCCTGGAACAGCTGTACGCCGTCGAGTTCGACGTGCTTGACCGCGCTGCGATACGAGCCGCAGCCGATCTGGTCGTAACGCTGATCCCAGCCGCGCAGCGCCTCGGCATGCCGGTCTGCGTCGTCGAACATCTGATGAAACACGAGCACGGCGCCTCCGGCGATCGTTCGGACCGCGCAAGATTAAACCGGCCGCGTGGTCGGTGCAATACGGAAGAGCGCCATTCGTCCGCGGGTTTTCGACGGGCGGATGGCAGGCGCACCGGGCGCCTTTCAGCCGGTTTTCCAATATCCCGAATCGGCACGCACGCGTTGCCGGTCCGGGCGCTGGCCGGATTTTTTGTCGAACTACAGTCGCTTCACATTACGTGAATCCCACTGGAGGCGACATGAGAACAACGCGACGCACCGCGGTTTGCGCGGCGATGCTGGCGTTCGCGGCGGCGTGGGCCCGCAGCGCGTGCGCGACGGAAAAGCCCGAGGAACTCGTCGTGCAGAAGATGCCGCCGTGGCATCCGCACGAGGTGTACGTCGTCGACATCGCGATGCCGACGATGACCGACGGACGCATCTACGTGTACGACGCCGCCGCGAGGAAACTGCTCGGCCAGATCGACGGCGGCTTCGCGCCCGGCCTCGCGATCTCGCCCGACCACAAGACGAGCTTCATCGCGACGACGTATTTCTCGCGCGGCTCGCACGGCGCGCGCACCGACGTCGTCGAGATGACTGACAACGCAACGCTCGATCACACCGGCGAGATCGTGATTCCGGCGAAGCACGGGCAGCATGTGCCGTCGCCGTACAACACCGCGTTCAGTTCGGACGGCAAGCGGCTGTACGTCGCGAACATCACGCCGGCCGCGTCGGTGACGGTGATCGACGCGGTGTCGAAGCAGGTGCTGTCGGAGATCGACACCGCGGCGTGCGTGCTCGCGTACCCGTCGGGGAACGACCGCTTCACCGCGCTGTGCGAAAGCGGCAAGGCGCTCACCGTGACGCTGGACGCGAACGGCAAGGAGGTCAAGCGCACGATGTCCGATGCCTTCATCGACGTCGACAACGATCCGGCCTTCATCAACGCGTCGCGCTACCACGGCGGCTATCTGTTCACGACGTACCACGGCAACGTGCGCAGCGCCGATTTCAGCGGCGGCGAGCCGGCGTTCGGCAAGCCGTGGCCGCTGCTGAACGATGCGGAGCGCGCCGAAGGCTGGCGTCCGGGCGGCATGCAGCAGACGGCCGTGCACGCGAAGCAGAACCGCTACTACGTGCTGATGCACAAGGGCGGCGACGGTACGCACAAGGATCCGGGCACGCAGGTGTGGGTGTACGACCTGAAGACGAAACAGCGCGTCGCGCGCTGGGATCTCGCGCAGCAGAAGATCGATCCGCTCGTGTCGATCCAGGTCAGCGACGACGACAAGCCGCTGTTCTACGGGCTGACGGGCACATCCGATCTCGTCGTGATGGACGCGCGCACCGGCAAGTTGCAGCACGTCGAGAAGCAGATCGGCAGTACGCCGACGCTGCTCGTGAATCCGTGAGGCCGCGATGACACTTGATCCCGTATTCGCCACCAGCGCGCAGGCAGGCGCGGCCGTCGTCGTGTTGCTCGGTGCGTTCGCGAAGATGCGCCGGCCGGCCGCATTTCGCGACGCGCTCGCCGGCTATCGCCTGCTGCCCGACGCGATCGCCGCGCCCGTCGCATTCGCGCTTCCGCTCGCGGAAGCGGCTTGCGCCGCGGTGCTGCTGTTTCCCGATACGCGCATGGCCGGCGCGCTCGGCCTGATCGCGCTGCTGCTCGTGTTCGCTGCCGGCATGACGATCAACATCGCACGCGGACACACCGACATCGACTGCGGCTGTTCCGGATTTGCCGCTTCGCGTGCGGATGCGCCGCGCGGCATCGGCTGGCTGCATGTCGCGCGCGTGTTGCTGCTCGTCGCGCTGACCGCGACCGCGTTCGTCGAGCCGGGCGCACGCACGGTCGTGTGGTTCGACTACCTGACGCTGTTCTCTTCCGTGCTGCTGATCGTGTGCGCGCTGCTCATCGTCGACGTGCTGCTCGCCAACGTACCGCGCCTTTCCCACTTGAGGAATTCATGATGCAAACCGCTCTTACCGTTTCCACCGCATTGCTGTGGGTGGCCGTGCTCGCGCTCGGCGCGATCTGCGTCGCGCTCGTCCGCCAGATCGGCATCCTGTACGAACGCATCATGCCGGCCGGCGCATTGATGATCGACAAGGGCCCGGCGGTCGGCGCGATCGCGCCGATGTTCGAGCTGACGGACATTCGCGGTTCGCACGTGAAGGTCGGCGGCATCGATGCGTCGGGCAACGCGACGCTGCTGTTCTTCCTGTCGCCGACGTGCCCGGTCTGCAAGAAGCTGCTGCCGCTGTTGCCGTCGCTGCAGGCGAGTGAGTCGACGCGGGTGAACATCGTGCTCGCGAGCGACGGCGATCTCGCCGAACACGCGCGCTTCGCGCACAAGCACGATCTCGCACGCTTCCCGTACGTGCTGTCGCAGGAGCTGGGCCTCGCGTACCAGATCGGCAAGCTGCCGTACGCGGTGCTGCTCGACGAAACCGGCACCGTGCGCGCGAAAGGGCTCGTCAACACGCGCGAGCATCTCGAGAGCCTGTTCGAAGCGAAAGAGCGTGGCGTCGCATCGCTGCAGCAGTTCGTGCACGGCGATCACGACCACGGCGGCCATCGGCAGCACGCGCAGCACGCGTGATCGGCCGACCTTCCTGCAACGTCAACGGAGAACAACGGAATGAGCCTGTTTGATTCATGGTTCGAACGCTCGGCGCGCGGCGTCGCGCAGCATAGTTCGCGGCGCAGCGCGATGGCGAAGCTCGGCAAGGTGCTGGTCGGATCGGCGATGCTGCCGCTGTTACCCGTCGATCGCACCGCGTATGCGGCCGACGCGGCGTCCGGCGCATCGGCGGCATCCGGTGCGGCCGCAGCGGGCGCGAGCGACGATCCGACGAGCTGCGACTACTGGAAATACTGCGCGATCGACGGGTGGCTCTGCAGTTGCTGCGGCGGTACGTCGAGCAGCTGCCCGCCGGGCACGACGCCGTCGCCGATCACGTGGATCGGCACCTGCCGCAATCCGCACGACGGGTCCGACTACATCGTGTCGTACAACGACTGCTGCGGCAAGACGTCGTGCGGCAAGTGCTTCTGCAATCGCAACGAGCGCGAGAAGCCGCTGTACAAGCTGTCGCTGAACAACGACATCAACTGGTGCATGGCGAACGGCAATTCGAATTACCACTGTTCGGTTTCGGTCCTTCTGGGAGCGGCAAAGCAATGAAAGTGAAGCAGGCTGGAAAGTTCGTGGCCGCGTGCATGGCCGCGGCGGCGGGGTTCGTGATGCTGCCGGGCGCGGCCGGCGCGCAGCAGGCCGTTCATTACCCGGCGGGCAAGAGCCTGTTCGACGCGCAGTGCGCGGTGTGCCACCAGGCGGGCGGCAAGGGGCAGGACGGCCTCGCGCCGCCGCTGACCGAGTATCCGGGCCGGTACGCGACGGCCGACGCGGGGCGCGCGCAACTCGTCGCGACGCTGTTGCACGGGATGTTCGGCGAGATCGACGTGCACGGCAAGCGCTACAACTTCAAGATGCCGTCGTTCGCGAGCGCGAGCGACGACGACATCGCGAGCGTGCTCAACTACGTCGTGTTCGATCTCAACGACACGCACGGCGACGCGAAGCCGTTCACGGCAGCCGACATTCGCGCGGCGCGCGCGACGCAGATGGACGGCACGGCCGTTCATGCGCAACGGGCGATCGTGACGAAGGGGCTGGGGCTGTGAATGCGGCCGGCATTCGGCGGCGTGGCGTGCGCCGGATCGGTTCTTTCGTGACGGGCTGGCTGTCGCCGCTGCTCGCCGCCGCCATATGTGCGATCGCCGTCCCCGCGCATGCCGACGGCGCGGCGGACGCCACGCTCGCGCGACAGCACTGGGTACTCAACTGCATGGGCTGTCACACGGCGACGGGCGGCGGCATTCCGGGCAAGGTGCCGCCGCTCGCGAACTCGCTCGGTTATTTCACGCATCTGCCGGCCGGTCGCGAGTACGTGATGCGCGTGCCCGGCGCGTCCAACTCGGCGCTGTCGGATCAGGATCTCGCCGACGTACTGAACTGGCTGCTCGCGACGACGAATCGGGATGCGCTGCCGCGCGATTTCAAGCCTTATACGGCGGCCGAAGTCGCCGCGCACCGACGGCCCGCGTATTCGGATGTCGCGACGGTGCGTGCAAGGCTCGTGCGCGAACTGCACGAGCGCGGAATCGGCGGTGTGTCCGATCGCTACTGATCCACGTCGCGGATCAACGGCCGGCGCTCGGAGCAGCGGAGCGCCCCGATCCGCCGGAGTCTTCCCAGTCGTGCCATTCGATCCGGTGTATTTCGACATAACGGCTTACCGCTTCGCCGATCGTCGGAAAGAAGTTGTCGTCACCGAACATGCTGTACATGCCGTAATGCTCGAGGCTGTCCTTGACGGGGCCTTTCAGCTCGGCGAAAGCCAGCTTGATCTGCCGCACGGCGAGTTCGCGGTGCAGCCGTTCGAGCACGTCGGCAGCCGTGAGGTCGATGTCGGTCACGGGCTCCGCCGCGATCACGATCCAGCGTGCCGGCTCGGGCGACTCGTCGACCGCGCGCAGCACGCGTTCGCGAAAGATTTCGCCGTTCGCGAAAAAGAGCGGCGCATCCCAACGCAGCAGCACGAGCCCCGGCACGCGCCGCGCGTCCGGATGGCGCGACACGTCGTGATATCCCTTCCTGCCGTCGACCCGCCCGAGCACGGCATCGTACGGCCGCCACGCGCGCCATAGAAACGACAGCACGGTGAGCAGCAGCGCGAGCGCAATGCCGTTCACGACCCCGAGCGCCGCAACGCCGGCGAAGCACACGACTGCCAGCACGAACTCGCTCTTGCGAAGCCGGTAAAGCCGCACGACCCCGCGCACCTCGATCATGTTCACGCATGCCGCGATCACGACGGCGGCCAGCGCGGATTGCGGCGTATGCGCAAGCGCGCGCGGCGCGAACATCAGCAGCGCGGCGACGACGGCGGCGGCCGCCACGCCCGTCGCCTGCGTCTTCGCGCCCGCGGCTTCCGCGACAGGCGTGCGGGAGCCGCTCGCGCTCACGGCGAATCCTTGCACCAGCCCGGCGGCGAGATTCGACAGCCCGAGCGCGATGCATTCGTGATTGCGGTCCACGCTGGTGTCGTTGCGCAGCTCGTAGGTGCGAGACAGCACGCTGATGTCCGTGAACGAAACGAGCGCGATCGCCGCTGCGCTCCCCGCGAGATGCAGCCAGTCGTCGAGGCTCACGTCCGGTATGCGCGGCACCGGCAGCCCTTGCGGGACGGCACCGACGGTTGCGACGCCGGCGCGCGTCGACAAGCCGAACCCCATCACCACCGCCGTCGCGCCCGCTACGGCGAGCAGCACGCCCGGCGCTTTCGGCCAGAGCCGCTTGCACGCGAGTATCAGCGCGAGCGCGGCGACACCGAGCGCGAACGACGTCGCGTTTACGCGCGCCGCCGCGATGCCGTCGACCACGTCGCGCACCTGCTCGACGAACGATTCTCCTTTGCCTTTGTATCCGAGGAGCTTGGGTAGCTGTCCAATGCCGATCGTCAGCATGATGCCGTTCAGAAAGCCGTAGCGGATGGGCAGCGACAGCAGCTCGGTGACGAATCCGAGCCGGAGCGCGCCGACCGCGATGCAGATCGCGCCGGTCAGTATCGCAAGCGCGCCGGCCAGGGCCAGCGCACGCGCCGCATCGCCGTGAGCAAGCGGAACGATGCTTGCGGCGATCAGCGCGACGAGTGCGGAGTCGGGGCCGAGAACGAGGATGCGGCTGGGGCCGAAGATCGCATACGCGAGCATCGCGGCAAACGACGCATAGAGGCCGCTGACGGCGGGCAGGCCGGCTGCGTTCGCATATGCCATGCCGGCGGGCACGAGCACGGCGCTGAGCGTGACGCCGGCAAGCAGATCGTGCGGCAGCCACGACCATCGATAGGCGCGCGCCACGGCGAGTCCGTTGATCCACCGCAGCGGGCCGGCATCGGGCTTGCGGATCGGGCGGGCCGTGTGCTGGCGGGCACGGCGTTTGATGTTCATCGCGGGACGTCAGGGAACCCGGGCGGAATCGTTCGCGACGTCCGCCCGTATCGCTAAAGATTAGGTTCCCGTGTCGCCGGAGCGCAAGCCCGGCATCACGACGTGGCGTGTCGACGCGCCGGTCTCGAGCGGGCCCGGCGCGCGTTGCACTCGTTCAGATCTGCTGCTGGCCACCGTCGACGAACAGCTCGATGCCGTTCACGAAGCTCGCATCGTCCGACGCGAGGAACAGCGCCGCACCTGCAATCTCTTCCGGTTCCCCGAGGCGCCCCATCGGAATCAGCGAAGCCAGGTAATCGGCCAGCCCTTGCCGTTGCGCGGCGTCCTGACCGGCGAGGTCGAGCAGGCCCGGCGTGCGGGTCGCGCCCGGGCTGATCGTGTTCACGCGGATCCGGCGTTCCTTGAGGTCGAGAATCCAGTTGCGTGCGAACGCGCGCACCGCGGCCTTCGACGCCGAGTACACGCTGAATGCGGCGGTGCCCGAACTGCCGGCCGTCGAACCGGTGAGGATCACCGATGCGCCGTCGGCGAGCAGCGGCAGCGCCTTTTGCACGGTGAACAGCGCACCCTTCACGTTGCGATTGAACGTGTCGTCGAAATGCTCTTCCGTGATGCTGCCGAACGGCAGCATCGAACCGCCGCCGGCGTTCGCGAACAGCACGTCGAGGCGGCCGCGTTCTTCGTTGATCTGCGCATACAGCGCGTCGAGTTCCGCGAGCTTCGTGGAGTCGACGCGAACGCCGGCCGCGCTGCCGCCCGCTTCGCTGATCGACTTGACCGCGGCATCGAGTTCGGCCTGGCGGCGGCCGGTGACGTAGACGTGTGCGCCTTCCGCCGCGAAACGCTGTGCGGTGGCGAGGCCGATCCCGCTGGTGCCGCCGGTGACGAGTGCGATCTTGTTGTCGAGCTTGCGTGCCATGGTGCTGCTCCTTTGGTTCGGTAAGTGGGGACGGAGGTTCGTGTTACGTGCTCCGATGTAGGGAGAATATCGACGCGTCCCTGGTTTCGAAATAGAATTGATTGCAAGCTAACGTTGCATAAATGCAAAGATGAGGGGAAATGGCCAGGTTGCCTGACTTCGAAGGGCTGGCAATGTTCGCGAAGGTCGCCGAGGAAGGATCGTTTGCGGCTGCGGCACGGTCGATGGGCGTATCGGTCGCGACGGTTTCGCGCGGCGTCGCCCGTCTGGAAGACCGCCTGGGCGGGCGGCTCTTCAACCGGACATCGCGCCAGCTCGCGCTCACCGAGTTCGGCAGAACCCTCAGCGAAAAGGCCGGCGACATGTATCGCCATGCCGAAGAGGCGGAGAGCGCCGCGCGCGAGATGGCCGTGCAGCCGCGCGGGCTCGTGCGTCTCGCCGTGCCGATGTCGTTCGGGTTGCGCTGGGTCGCGCCGCTGTTGCCCGCGTTTTTTCACGCGTATCCGGAAGTGTCGATCGACCTGCATCTGTCGGATGCGTCGGTCGACCTGATCGCGGACGGTTTCGATGCGGCCCTGCGGATCGCCGCGCTGCCCGATTCGTCGCTGGTCGCCCGGCGCTTGTGTGCGGTGACGCAATACGTGGTGGCGTCGCCCGCGTATCTGAAGCGCGAAGGGCGGCCCGCGCATCCGCGTGAGTTGGCCGGGCGGCCGTGCCTGTCGTACGCGTATCGTGCGCATAGCGACGTGTGGCGCTTCACGAACGACGCGGGCGACGAAGAGCCGATCATGCCGAATGGCCCGCTGCGCGTGACGAACGCCGATGCGTTGCTGCCGACGCTGCTCGACGGTCTTGCGATCGGCGAGCTTCCGGAATTCATCGCGGGCGAATATCTGGCCGATGGCCGCCTCGAAGCGATCCTGACCGACTGGTCGCTGACCAAGGGCGGCCTCTACTTCGTCACGCCTTCCGCGCGTGCGCGTCCGGCGAAGGTTGCCGCGCTGTCCGACTACTTCGCCGAACACTTGTCCGATCCGGTCTGGCGATGGCCGAAGTGAGCGGCGGGTGCAGCGAGCCGCGCGGCACATCCGAATCCCCGGCAGCAGGTCGCTTTCGTTAGAATCGTTCGTCTATCAGAGGAAAGAAGCGTTGCATTGGCGCGGCGGCATCCGCTCATGAATACCGCTCGCGCTCATCCCATGTCTTTTACCGGAGGCGAACGTGCCAGGATTACTTCCCGATGTCGACCGCGACGGGCTTCTCGAATACTCGGTCGTGTACACCGACCGGTCGATCAATCACATGTCGCAGCGCTTCCAGCGCGTGATGCGCGACATTTCCGCTGCGCTGAAGAAGGTCTACAACGCGAAGGCGGTCGCCATCGTCCCGGGCAGCGGGACGTTCGGCATGGAAGCCGTGGCGCGGCAGTTCGCGACCAACAGGAAGTGCGTCGTCATCCGCAACGGCTGGTTCAGCTTCCGCTGGTCGCAGATTTTCGACATGGGCGGCATTCCGTCCGAGTCGATCGTGCTGAAGGCGCGTCCGGTCGAAGCGGGCAGGCAGGCCGCGTTTGCGCCGGCGCCGATCGAGGAAGTCGTCGCGGCGATTCGCGAGCACAAGCCGGATCTCGTGTTTGCGCCGCACGTCGAAACCGCGTCGGGAATGATGCTGCCCGACGCGTATTTGCGTGCGGTCGCCGACGCCGTGCATGCGGTCGGCGGCATGTTCGTGCTCGACTGCATCGCATCCGGCACGATCTGGGTCGACATGGAGGCGAGCGGCGTCGACGTGCTGATCAGCGCGCCGCAGAAAGGCTGGAGCGCGTCGCCCGGCTGTGCGCTGGTGATGCTCGGTGCGCTCGCCCGCGAGCGGATCGATGCGACGACGAGCACCAGTTTCGCGTGCGATCTGCGCAAATGGCTGCAGATCATGGAAGCGTACGAAAACGGCGGGTTCGCGTATCACGCGACGATGCCCACCGACAGTCTCGCGACGCTGCGCGACGTGATCGACGAAACGCAAGCGTACGGCTTCGACAAGGTGAGGGCGGAGCAGCTCGAGCTCGGCACGCGGATTCGTGCGTTGCTCGCGGCGAAGGGGTTCCGGAGCGTCGCGGCCGAAGGCTTCGAGGCGCCGGGCGTCGTCGTTTGCTATACCGACGATGACGATATCCGGTCGGGCAAGAAGTTCGCCGATGTCGGCATGCAGATCGCGGCCGGCGTGCCGTTGCAATGCGACGAGCCTGCGGATTTCAAGACGTTCCGGATCGGCTTGTTCGGTCTCGACAAATTGCACGATGTCGATGCCGCGGTTGCGCGGTTCGCGAGTGCTCTGGAGCGGGTGCTGTAGCGGGGCGTCGGTTCAAGCGCGCATTGCGGCGCGGGACGTGACGGGATCGATCCGATCACGCATCACGCGATGCGCCGCGTTTACAGAATGCCGCGGCGAGGAACGCAGTCGAACGAAATCCAGACCGATGCTCATCGTCGCCGCACCGTTTCAGCGTAGAGCAGGATCGATTTCGGCACTGCTCAATCCGAAAGCGGCCATGCGGGCGCGATGCTCGGGCGAGCCCAGATACGAGCGCAGTTGCCGGTTGACCGCATCGAGCAACGCGCTGTTTTGTCGACTGAACGAGAAGGCGCCCAACGGCGGCCGTTGTATCCGGCCCGCTGCCGGTTCGTGCGCGACCGCCTCGAGCAATGCGCCGCCGGCCTGCTTCGCCACGATCCGGATGCCGAGCGCAGTACTGGCGTACGCGTCGACCGTGCCGGCGCGCACCGCTTCGATCGCATCGGCTTGCCGGTCGAACAGGGTGATCTGATGCTCGCTCACGCCCGCGGCTTTCGCCGAGTCGTGCTGTACCTGTCCGGTAACGATGCCAAGACGTGCGTCGGGACGCGCGGCAAGCGACGCATAGCCGGTGAGTTGCCTGGGGTTGCCGGCACGAACGAGAAAGCCGTCCGCGATTCCCCACACGGGTACGCTGAACGCGACCATGGCCGCGCGTTCCGGCGTAACGAAGAGCGGAACGTTCATGTCCCAGCGGCCCGCGGCGACACCCGGCAGCAGTTCACTGAACGTCGTCAGGTGATGTTCGATCCGCGTGACACCGATCGCCCGAAGGATCTCGCCGGCGAGGTCGAGGTCGGCGCCGGTTGCCGTGCCATCCGGTTCCGTCCATCCGAATGGCGGTTCGTCGAGGTATGCAATCGTGACCTTCATCGCTTCTTCTCGCGGATAGGGACGGCCGCCGAGTCGGGCGCCGATTGCCGACGATTCTAATACTTCACTCGCAGGGCAGGGCCGGCCGCGGCCGGCCCCCATCACGCGATGACATCGACTGCACTCAACCCGCCGCGTTCCGGTTCGCTTCGATCACGGTCAACGCCGTCATGTTCACGATCCGCCGCACGGTCGCGCTCGACGTGAGGATGTTCACCGGCGCATTGACGCCCAGCAGGAACGGCCCGACCGCAACGTTGCTGCCGGCTTCCGTCTTCAGCAAGTTGTAAGCGATGTTCCCCGCATCGACGTTCGGACATACGAGCAGGTTCGCCGCGCCCTTCAGCGGCGACATCGGCAGCAGCCGCGCACGCAGCGCTTCATCGAGCGCACAGTCGCCGTGCATCTCGCCGTCGGCTTCGATATCCGGCGCGTGCGCACGAATGATCTCGAGCGCCCTGCGCATCTTCGGGCCCGACGCCGCGCTGCCCGATCCGAAATTCGACCGCGACAGCAGCGCAGCCTTCGGCGTCAGGTTCAGCCATTCCATCTGCCGCGCGGCCGCGATCGTGAATTCGGCGATCTGCTCGGCATCCGGGTTGTCGTTCACGTGCGTATCCACGAGCGCGACCGTCCGCTGATTGAGCAGCAGGATATTCATCGCCGCGTACGTCGATGCATCGGGCTTCCTGCCGATCACTTCGTCGACGAAGCGCAGGTGATTGTGATATTCGCCCACCGTCCCGCAGATCATCCCGTCCGCATCGCCGAGCCGCACCATCATCGCGCCGATCAGCGTCAGGCGACGGCGCATTTCGACGCGCGCCATCTCCTTCGAAATCCCGTCGCGGCAGCGCAGTTCCCAATACGTGGTCCAGTATTGCGGGAAGCGCTCGTCATATTCCGGATTCGTCACCTCGACGTCCTGACCGAGGCGCAGCCGCAGCCCGAATCGCTCGATCCGCGCGAGCAGCACCTCGGGACGGCCAACCAGGATCGGACGCGCGAGCTTCTCGTCGACGATCACCTGCACCGCGCGCAGCACGCGCTCGTCCTCGCCTTCGGTGAACACGATGCGCGCCTTGCCGCCGTCGCGCACGAGCTGGCGCGCGGTCGCGAACAGCGGCTTCATGAACGCGCCGGAGTGGTAGACGAACTGCTGCAGCTGCTCGACATACGCGTCGAGATCCGCGAGCGGACGCGTCGCCACGCCGCCTTCGATCGCCGCCTTGGCGACGGCCGGCGCGATACGCACGATCAGGCGCGGATCGAACGGCTTCGGAATCAGGTATTGCGGACCGAACGACACTTCGTCGCCGCCATAGGCCGCCGCGACGATGTCGTTCTGCTCTTCCTGCGCGAGGCCCGCGATCGCGTGAACCGCGGCGATTTCCATTTCGCGCGTGATCGTCGTGGCGCCCACGTCCAGCGCGCCGCGGAAGATGTACGGGAAGCACAGCACGTTGTTGACCTGGTTCGGGAAATCCGAGCGGCCGGTGGCGATCACGACGTCGTCGCGCGTCGCATGCGCGAGTTCGGGGAAGATCTCCGGCGTCGGGTTCGCGAGCGCGAGAATCAGCGGCCGCGCGGCCATCGCCTTCAGCATCTCCGGTTTCAGAATGCCGCCGACGGACAGCCCGAGGAACACATCGGCGCCGCCGATCACGTCGGCGAGCGTGCGCGCATCTGTTGCCTGCGCGAAGCGCTCCTTGGCCGGGTCCATCAGCGTGGTGCGGCCGCGATAGACGACGCCTTCGATGTCCGTCGCCCAGATGTTCGCGACGGGCAGCCCGAGGTCGACGAGCAGATCCAGGCACGCGAGCGCGGCTGCGCCGGCGCCCGACGTGACCACCTTCACTTCCTCGATCGACTTGCCGACCACCTTCAGCCCGTTGATGAACGCGGCGGCGACGGTGATCGCGGTGCCGTGCTGGTCGTCGTGGAACACGGGAATCTTCATGCGCTCGCGCAGCTTGCGCTCGACGGTGAAGCATTCCGGCGCCTTGATGTCCTCGAGATTGATCCCGCCGAACGTCGGCTCGAGGCCGGCGATGATGTCGACGAGCTTGTCCGGGTCGGTCTCGTTGATCTCGATGTCGAACACGTCGATGCCGGCGAATTTCTTGAACAGCACGGCCTTGCCTTCCATGACCGGCTTCGACGCGAGCGCGCCGATGTTGCCCAGACCCAGCACCGCGGTGCCGTTGGTGATGACGCCCACCAGATTCCCGCGGCTCGTGAAGCGGTGCGCGTTCAGCGGTTCGGCCGCGATCGACTCGCAGACGCTCGCGACGCCCGGCGTGTAGGCCAGCGCGAGATCGCGCTGCGTCACGAGCGGCTTGCTGGCGACGACGGAGATTTTCCCCGGGGTCGGAAACTCGTGATAGTCGTACGCGGCCTGCTGCTGGGTCTCTGTCTGTTTCATGTTTTTCGGTCCGGGCGTGCGCGTCAGGCCAGCCCCGACGCGATCCATGGAGGTGATTCTAGGGATCAGCCATAAGGAGATGATTCTGTTTTAATATCGGTCCATCACTTTTTCATGATGGTGTCGCCGTCCGGCAATGACTTTCGACGCGAACGATGTGGTGAGGCGCCTTGGCGCGCGCCTGAAGATGCGCCACCTGATGCTGCTGCTGCAGATCCAGCAGCACGGGTCGCTGACGCGGGTCGCCGAGCACATGGCCAGCAGCCAGCCGGCCGTGACGAACGCGCTGTCGGAACTGGAAAGCATGTTCGGCACGCCGCTGTTCGAGCGCTCGTCGCGCGGGATGCGGCCGACCGCGCTCGGCTCGGTCGTGCTCGAGCGGGCCAGGGCGATGCTGAAGGACCTCGACCATCTCGCTCGCGAGATGGAGGCAGTCTCGGCCGGCCATGCGGCGCACCTGCATATCGGCGTGATTCCGTTCATTTCGGGCCAGATGCTGTCGGCGGCGCTGAAGCGCTTGCAATCCCGGATGGAGCGGCGCCTGACGGTGACGATCCACGAAGGCACGAGCGACCAGTTGCTGCTGCAGCTGAAGGACCACAGCGTCGACCTGGTGATCGGGCGCGCGTCGTCGGCGGTCGATCTCGGACAGGTGTCGTTCGAAGTGCTGTACCAGCAGCAGCCGCGGATGATCGCGAGCCGGCGCCTCGCGGCGAAACTGGCGCGCACGAGGCTCGACTGGGAGAAGCTGCGTGCGCTCGACTGGATCCTCGGCGCGCCGCATACGCCGATGCGCGAGCAGGTGACCGACCTGTTCCTGTCGGCGGGCATCGCGCCGCCGGTGCCGATCGTCGAGAGCTACTCGTCGAAGCTGATCGGCGAAATGATTGCGTCGAGCGACGACGCGGTGTCGATCGTGCCCGCCGATATCGCGGAAGAAATGGTGCGCATCGCCGGCGTCGCGATCGTCCCTTACTCGCTGGTGTGGACGCTGCCGCCGATCGCGCTGTTCACGCGCTCCGCCGAATCGCATGCGCCGACGCGCGATCTGCTCGTCCAGGCGCTGCGCGAGATCTGCCGCGAAACCTACGTCGAAGTGCCGCGGTAACGCATCGCGAACCGGTCCGAATCCGCGTGGCCGGCAGCCGCATCGCGGCCGCGCGAACGGCGCCCCGCCGCGGCGCGTCCTCTTGCAGCCCCGACGCCGCATCCGGACAAACCCGTCTTCGCCAAAATCCGGCCGGAACCCGCGCCACGCAAGACGAAGCTCGCCTGTAGTGGTTTCCACTCATAGTCGCAAATAGTCAAGAATTGGTCGCCGGCGGTCGTCTTGCGGCCAATATGGCTCGTTACTTTTACTTCCACGATGCAGGCCGGGACGCACTCCGCGAACCCGTCGGACATCGGTCCAACCGAAGGGGAGAAACCATGAAGTCGACAAAGATCGCCGCACTCGTCGCGGCCGTGCTGGCGACCGGCGCATTCACGACCGCGGCGCAGGCCGAAACGGATGCCGCGACCTGCCGCAACGTGCGTTTCGCGGACATCGGCTGGACCGACATCACGTCGACGACGGCGCTCGCGTCGACGGTATTCGAGGGGCTCGGCTACAAGCCGACGACGACGATCGCGTCGGTGCCGATCTCGTTCGCCGGGCTGAAGAGCAAGCAGCTCGACGTGTCGCTCGGCTACTGGTGGCCGGTGCAGCAGAAACAGCTGCAGCCGTTCCTCGACAGCAAGTCGATCAACGTCGTCGAGCCGCCGAACCTGTCGGGCGCGAAGGCGACGCTTGCGGTGCCGAGCTACGAATACCAGGCCGGCCTGAAGACCTTCGACGACATCGCGAAACACCGCGCGGAACTCGACGGCAAGATCTACGGGATCGAGCCGGGCAGCAGCGCGAACGCGACGATCCAGAAGATGATCGACACGAATCAGTACGGGCTCGGCGGCTTCAAGCTGGTCGAGTCGAGCGAGGCAGGGATGCTCGTGACCGTCGAGCGCGCGATCCGCGAGAAGAAGTGGGTCGTGTTCCTCGGCTGGGAACCGCATCCGATGAACATCCAGATCAGCATGAACTACCTGTCCGGCGGCGACGCGGCGTTCGGTCCGAACTACGGCGAAGCGCGCGTGTACACGCTGACGGCGCCCGACTTCATCTCGCGCTGTCCGAACGCGGGCAAGCTGGTCGAGAACCTGCGCTTCACGACGCAGCTCGAGAACCAGCTGATGCAGTCGGTGATGAACAAGACGAAGCCCGCCGACGCGGCGAAGGCATACCTGAAGAAGAATCCGCAGGTGCTCGATGCGTGGCTCGCCGGCGTCAAGACCTTCGACGGCAAGGACGGGCTGCCGGCCGTGAAGGCCTATCTCGGCCTGTAACGGCCCGTGAGCGCCGCGAGCATGCGGCGCTCGGCGACGAATCATCTGCAGTACGACGGAAATCGGGCGATGTAAATCGCATCAAGCACGAATCGAGCGAGGGCTCCCAGCATGAACAACGAAGTCATCATCACCTGCGCGGTCACTGGCGCGGGCGATACGGTCGGCAAGCATCCGGCGATTCCGGTCACGCCGAAGGAAATCGCGGCCGCGGCGATCGAGGCCGCGAAGGCCGGTGCGACGGTCGCGCATTGCCACGTGCGCGATCCGCAGACGGGCCGCGGCAGCCGCGATCCGAACCTGTACCGCGAAGTCGTCGATCGCATTCGCTCGGCCGACGTCGACGTGATCATCAACCTGACGGCCGGCATGGGCGGCGATCTGGAAATCGGCCCGGGCGAAGACCCGATGCGCTTCGGCAAGGGCACCGATCTCGTCGGCGGCCTCACGCGCCTCGTGCACGTCGAGGAACTGCTGCCTGAAATCTGCACGCTCGATTGCGGCACGCTGAATTTCGGCGACGGCGACTACATCTACGTGTCGACGCCCGCGCAACTGCGCGCCGGCGCGAAGCGTATCCAGGAACTCGGCGTGAAGCCGGAGCTGGAGATCTTCGACACGGGCCATCTGTGGTTCGCGAAGCAACTGTTGAAGGAAGGGCTGCTCGACGATCCACCGCTGTTCCAGCTGTGCCTCGGCATTCCGTGGGGCGCGCCGGCCGACACCGGCACGATGAAGGCGATGGTCGACAACCTGCCGCCGGGCGCGCACTGGGCCGGCTTTGGGATCGGCCGGATGCAGATGCCGATGGTCGCGCAGGCGATGCTGCTCGGCGGTCACGTGCGCGTTGGCCTCGAAGACAACATCTGGCTCGATCGCGGCGTGCATGCGACCAACGGCACGCTCGTCGAGCGCGCGCGGGAAATCATCGAACGGCTCGGCGGCCGCGTGCTGACACCGGCCGAAGGCCGCCGCAAGCTCGGCCTGCCCGCGCGCGGCGAGCGTCCGCTCGAACGCCGTGCGGTGGCCGAATTCGCGTGAGTTGCGGCGGCCGATCCCGATTCATGATCGCGGCGCGCACGAGCGTGGCCGCGATCCGATTTTCCTCGATTGGAAGGATGCGTTGATATGGCAGTGAAGACCGACATCAAGACGTTCGCCGCGATCGGCACCGGCGTGATCGGCAGCGGATGGATTTGCCGTGCGCTCGCGCACGGTCTCGACGTAGTCGTGTGGGACCCGGCGCCCGGCGCCGAAGCGCGGCTGCGCGCGAACGTCGCGAATGCGTGGCCCGCGCTGGAGCGCGTCGGCCTCGCGCCGGGCGCCGATCCCGCGCGGCTGCGCTTCGAATCCACGATCGAAGCGTGCGTCGCCGACGCGGATTTCATCCAGGAAAGCGCGCCCGAGCGCGAGGCGCTGAAGCTCGAACTGCACGAGCAGATCAGCCGCGCGGCGAAGCCGGACGCGATCATCGCGTCGTCGACGTCGGGGCTGCTGCCCACCGACTTCTATGCGCGGGCGACGCATCCGGAGCGCTGCGTGGTCGGCCACCCGTTCAATCCGGTCTACCTGTTGCCGCTCGTCGAGGTGCTCGGCGGCGCGCGCACGTCGCCGGAAGCGGTCGAAGCCACGATGGACATCTATCGCAAGCTCGGCATGCGGCCGCTGCACGTGCGCAAGGAGGTGCCGGGCTTCATCGCCGACCGGCTGCTCGAGGCGTTGTGGCGCGAGGCGCTGCATCTTGTCAACGAAGGCGTCGCGACGACCGGCGAGATCGACGACGCGATCCGTTTCGGCGCGGGCATCCGCTGGTCGTTCATGGGCACGTTCCTGACCTATACGCTCGCAGGCGGCGATGCGGGCATGCGACACTTCATGCAGCAGTTCGGCCCCGCGCTCGAGCTGCCATGGACGAAGCTGGTCGCGCCGAAGCTGACCGACGCGCTGATCGACAGCGTCGTCGAAGGCACGAGCGAGCAGCAGGGCACGCGCAGCATCAAGGAACTCGAGCGCTATCGCGACGAGTGCATCACCGAGGTGCTGAAGGCGATCGCCGCAGTGAAGGCGCGGCACGGAATGCGATTCGAGGACTGAACGAACATGACCGGCGATACCCCGCTGACGATCTACCGCGACGTCGTACGGCCCGAGTGGGTCGACTACAACGGCCACCTGCGCGACGCGTTCTATCTGCTGATCTTCAGCTTCGCGACCGATGCGCTGCTGGACCGCATCGGTCTCGACGACGCGGCGCGCCGCGAGCGGGGCCGCTCGGTCTACACGCTCGAGGCGCACGTGAACTATCTGCACGAGATCAAGGAAGGCACGCGCGTGCGTGTCGATGCGCGGGTGCTCGCGCACGACGCGAAGCGCGTGCATCTTTACCTCGAACTGTTCGCGGACGGGCATGACGGCGCGGTGTCGGCGAGCGAGCAGATGCTGTTGCACGTCGACACGCGCGACGGCGCGAAATCGGCGCCGTTCGATGACGACGTCGCCGTGCGCGTGGCCGAACTGCATGCGTTGCAGCGCGATTGCGCGGCGCCCGCGTACGCGGGGCGCGAGATCGGCTTGCCGCCGCGCCGTTAGTGCGGCGACGTTCGACGCCAAACGTTCAACCGTCGATCGCGGAGCGCACCTGATGCTCGAACCGGAAATCGCGGCGTTCGTCGCGTCGGTGGACGCCGTGTATCCGGCCGATACGGCGGCGCGTCCTTTCGACGAGCAGCGCCGTCTCTACGATCGCTTCGCGGCCGCATGGACGCCTGACGAACTGCCCGCCGGCATCGTGCGGCACGACGCGGTGTGGCACGCGGCGGACGGACACGCGATCGCGCTGCGGCGGTATGCGCCGGCACACGCCGCGCCGCGCGGCACCGTGCTGTTCTTTCATGGCGGCGGCTTCGTCGTCGGCTCGCTCGACAGTCACGCGCTGATCACCGCGCAACTGGCGGCCGACACGGGGCTCGCCGTGACCGCTGTCGACTACCGGCTCGCGCCCGAGCATCGCGCGCCGGCCGCGCTCGACGATTGCGTGGCCGTCACGCGCGCCGCGCGCGATGCTACGCACTGGCCGTTCGAAGCATGCACACGACCGCTGACACTCGCCGGCGACAGCGCGGGCGGCAACCTCGCGGCGGCCGTTGCCACGGTGCTGCGCGATGCCGGCGAACGCGGCATCGACGGGATCGCGCTCGTGTATCCGATGCTCGGCTTCGAACCGCAATCGCCGGCGCGCGAAACGGAAGCGCATGCGCCGATGCTGACGCTCGACGACGTCCGTCGCTATCGCGCGTTGTACTGGGGCGGCGCGGACGAAACCGCGCTGAACGGCGATCCGCTGCTGCGCGCGTCGGTGCCGCTCGCGGCGGCGCGCTTCGACGGACTGCCGCCGGTGCTCGCGATCGGCGCGGAACACGATCCGCTGCGCGACGATGCACGCGTCTATGTCGAGCGGATTCTCGCGGCCGGCGGTGCCGCGCGTTACTGGATGGGAAAGGGGCTGGTGCACGGTTGCTGGCGCGCGCTCGGAACGAGCCCGCAGGCTGCGCGGATGCACCGGATGGTCGGCGGGTTTCTGCTCGCACCGCACGCGTAGCGGGCATTTCCAGGAGGCAACGATGCAGGCAGCGCAACAGCGTATCGAGGACTGGCGGACGTTTTCCGCCGACGCGGCCATCGCGGCGGCGGCGATCGGCGATGGAACAGTGGACATCGAGTGGAGCGACGCGCGACGATCGCCGTTTCACTTCGACTGGTTGCGCGACAACTGCGCGTGTTCGGCGTGCGTGCATGGGCTCACGCGCGAACAGGTGTTCGAGATCGCCGATGCGCGCGAGGATCTGTGCGCCGCTGCCGCGCATGTCGAAGCCGACGGCGCGCTGCACGTCGAATGGAACGACGGTCATCGCAGCACCTGGTCGCCAGGATGGTTGCGCGCGCATGCATACGACGATACGTCGCGCGCGGAGCGCCACGCGGCGCACGCGCGGCACGTGTGGACCGGCGACGATGCGACGGCGATCGGCGTGTTCGCGTGGCGCGACGTGATCGAGGACGACGGCGCGTTGTTCGCATGGCTCGCTGCATTGCAGCGCACCGGCCTGACGCTCGTCGAAGGGGTGCCCGCCGAGCGCGGGCGGGTCGGCGAGATCGCGCGCCGTGTCGGCCTGATACGCGAGAGCAATTTCGGCGTGCTGTTCGACGTCGAATCGAAGCCGCGTCCCGACAGCAATGCCTATACGTCGCTCAATCTGCCGCCGCACACCGACCTGCCGACGCGCGAGTTGCAGCCCGGCGTGCAGTTCCTGCATTGCCTCGCGAACGACGCGACGGGCGGCGACAGTATCTTCCTCGACGGTTTCGCGCTCGCCGATGCATTGCGGCGCGAACATCCGGCCGATTTCGCGCACCTTGCGTCGACACCGTTCGAGTTCTGGAACAAGAGCGCGTCCAGCGACTACCGCTGTTCGGCACCGGTGATCGGGCTCGACGCGCGCGGCAACGTGACGGAGGTGCGGGTCGCGAACTTCCTGCGCGGGCCGCTCGATGCGCCGGCCGGATCGGTCGCGGCCGTCTACCGCGCGTACCGGCGGTTTCTCGCGCTCGCGCGCGAGCCGCGTTTTCGCGTGCAGCGACGGCTGCGTGCCGGCGACATGTGGGCGTTCGACAACCGGCGCGTGCTGCATGCGCGCACCGAGTTCGATCCGTCGACCGGCCGCCGGCATCTGCAGGGCTGCTACGTCGATCGCGATGAGTTGCTGTCGCGCTGGCGCGTGCTGTCGCGCGGCCAGCTTGCAGCGCCTGCGGCCGCGATGCCGCGCTGAGCGGCCGCGTACGCCAGTCGGCTTTCGCAGGGGAAAAAGCGCCCGGGCGCAGCGCGGCCGGGCGAAGCCACCCGCTGCCGGGCGGCGGAGGTATGGGTGTCAAAAAAAAAGACGAGCCCGCGTGACGGGCTCGTCCGGATACCGCTTGATCGCGCGATGCGCGGTGCGCCCGCCGGGGGCGCGTCGGCTTACTGGCCGAAGAAGACCGAGTCGCGTGCGTTCGACGACGTTGCGGCAGCCGGGGCGCCCGAGTGAACGACCGGCGCCGGTTGCGCGCCGTAGCCGCTGGGGTCGGCACCATGAACACGCGCTTCCGCCGACTGGATGTCGTTCGGGTAGTACGGGCTCGACACGCCCGGCTTGTAGCCGGCTTGTTCGAGCTGAACGAGTTCGTTGCGCACTTGCGCGCGGGTCACGGTGCTTTGTGCGAACGCGCCGAACGAAGCGGACAGGGCGGCAGCAGCAACAACTGCGGAAACGAGCGATTTCATGATGACCTCCGGTGTTTTATCGAGTTCGCTTGCGACACCATGTCTGCAGCGATTGACTAAATCTTAGTCACCGGCCCGTTGAGGGTAAACGCTGATTTTGACGATAAATTGTTTCCGGACGGGTAACAGTGGTGCGTCGTATCACGCTTTCATCAGGCTTTCGTTTCCGAAAGTGCAATAAGTATGAGGAAATCCGAAGCGCCGTGGCGTGCGGTTCAGCGCAGCTCGGCCGCGGCGTCGAACGGTTTGGCCCGCGCTTTCCCGGCCGGTGCGCCCGAACTCAGGAAACGCACGCCGGTGGCCGCTTCGGAGGCTTCCCACAGCAACGCGGCAACGGCTACGTCGCGCGCGGCGCGCGGCACGCGCGCGGCCGCCGGCAGGCCGCGCGCTTCGAACCAGCCGGACGGGCCGATATACGAGCCGCCGGTCAGATCGGGCGACGTCGCCGCATGGATCGCCGGCAACGCACCCTGGTCGGCCGGTTGCGCGAGATACCGGTTCGCAGCGCGCATCAGCGCGGCGCGGGCGGGCGAGCCGTCCATCGCGGGGCCCGCGAACTGCAGATTGGTTGCCGCGTAGCCGGGATGCGCGGCGACGCTGATGCCCGCGAACGCCGCGCGCTGGAAGCGGCGCTGCAGTTCGATCGCGAACACGAGATTCGCGAGCTTGCTGTCGCAGTACGCGAGATACCGGTTGTAGCGGCGCTCGGCGCGCAGATCGTCTACGCGGATCCGGCCGCCGCGGTTGAAGCCGCTCGACATCGTGACGACGCGCGCGCGCCGGGCCGCACGCAGCGCCGGCAGCAGATGGCCGGTCAGCGCGAAATGGCCGAGGTGGTTGGTGCCGAACTGCATTTCGAAGCCGTCGCGCGTGTGGCGCAGCGGCAGGAACATCACGCCGGCGTTGTTGCAGAGGATGTCGACGCGTCCGTGTCGGTCGGACACGTCGGCGGCGAAGCGCTGGATCGACGCGAGATCGGCGAGGTCGAGCGGCTCGACTTCGACGCGCGCGGCGGGATGGAACCGGCGGATCGCAGCGGCGGCTTGCGTCGCACGCGTCGCATCGCGGCAGCCCATCACGACGGTCGCGCCCTTCGCGGCAAGCGTTTCCGCGATATGCCAGCCGAGGCCGCTGTTGGCGCCAGTCACGACCGCGACCTTGCCGCCTTGCGCCGGGACGTGGCGCGCGCTCCATGCATGCATGTCTGCCTCCATCGGCGTGGCCGGGCGCCACGACGCGTTATCGTTACATTGACTGATGTAACGATAATTCGCGCAGGCGGGACAGACAAGCGGAGGAATTAGACCGGCGCTTCTAGGGCGAGCATGCGCATGATGCGCGCTACCCGGACGCGCCGCGGGCGGGCGTTACCGGGTGCCGGCCAGCGCGAGCACTTCGGCGGCGGAAATCATCGCCGCAGCGTTCGCCGGCGCCGGGCGCTCGGCCGGGCGGAACACTTCGTCGCCGCGCTGGATCACCTGGCGCGACAGCGCGCAGGTGCCGCTGCGCTGCGCGAAGCGGCGGCGCCAGCGTTGTTCGCCGTAGTGACAGCGGCCGGGTTCGACCCAGCGGACGACGAGCAGCGTATCGGAACGTTCGAGGATTTCGACGTGAACGTCGGCGGGATCGAGCGCAGGCAGGGATTTGGAGGCCTTCATTTTGCCGTTTCCTAAAGCTCGTGCGGTTTCGGTCGTGGCAGTGGATGTCACTACCCGAGGGCGAATCCGTAGCGGTTTCCATGAGCGGTGCGCTAAATGTAAGCGTCTGTGACCGGAAAAAACATCCTGTCTGGCTCAAATTACCTTTTGCCGATTTAGAAACAATCGCCGCGCATTTTCTTGAAAAAGCCAACGACAAAAGCGCCCCGGACGCGAACGTCCGGGGCAAAGACGGGCCCGCGCCACCGTGTCTGCTCGCTCAGGCACGGGGCGCACCGCGGGGGACGGAGGTGCCCGTCAAGGATCGGCGACGGGCGGTGCGGTGAGCCGGAAAGCGTGGGCCGGCCATGTCATGATCGCGCGCGCATCCCGTTCAGACGCTGACGCGTAGATGACTTTTTTGTCAGTTTCGGCGGCCGGCGGCTCGACGCGAGCGCGGCGCGGCCGGCTGGAATGCCCGCCCATATTGGCTTTGCGGGCGATGCGGCCGCTCGCCGGAGGTCGAAAAGGGCCGTAGCCGAAACCCTTCCCGTCCCAGCCGGCCCGATTCCGTCGATCGGGAAAACACTGAATCGCGCGTTCGTGACAAATCGGGATTCTGTTTCTATGATTGGTTGGACCTTTAGTCCTTTGTGCCAATCGGCCGACTGGCGGCCGGCTTTTCGGGAGAACTGCTCATGAGATTGCAGGGCAAGCGAGCGCTGGTGACGGCGGCCGGGCAGGGTATCGGCCGCGCGACTGCGCTGCGGTTCGCAAGCGAGGGGGCCGACGTGCTCGCGACCGACATCAACGAAGCCGCGCTCGCGCAGCTCGCCGCCGACGCCGAGCGTGCCGGCGGCCGGCTCGCCACGCGGCGGCTCGACGTGACCGACGCGCGCGACATCGCGGCGCTCGCCGCGCAGGAACGCGCGTTCGACGTGCTGTTCAACTGCGCGGGCTTCGTGCACCACGGCTCGATTCTCGACTGCGACGACGACGCGTGGGCGTTCTCGCTGAACCTGAACGTCACGTCGATGTACCGGCTGATCCGTGCGCTGCTGCCCGCGATGCTGGACGCGGGCGGCGCGTCGATCATCAACATGGCGTCGGCCGCGTCGAGCGTGAAGGGCGTGCCGAACCGCTTCGTCTACGGGACGACCAAGGCGGCCGTGATCGGCCTGACGAAGTCGGTTGCCGCCGATTTCGTCGAGCAGCGCATTCGCTGCAACGCGATCTGTCCGGGCACGATCGAATCGCCGTCGCTGGAGCAGCGCATCGCCGAGCAGGCGCGCGCGCGCCAGGTGTCGATCGACACCGTGCGCGAGGCGTTCGTCGCGCGTCAGCCGATGGGGCGCATCGGCACCGCCGACGAAGTCGCCGCACTCGCTTTGTATCTCGCGTCGGACGAATCGTCGTTCACCACCGGCGCGATTCACCTGATCGATGGCGGCTGGTCGAACTGACCTTGTCCACCGGCCGCGCCTCCTGTTCACTTCCTGCTTCCGCTTAAACGACATGAAACTGCTGAGATTTGGCGACAAACACCAAGAGAAACCCGGCCTGCTCGACGCGCAGCGCAAGATTCGCGACCTGTCGGGCGTGATCGACGACGTCGCCGGCGACGCGCTGACGCCCGCGTCGCTCGCGCGGCTGCGCGACATCGATCCGTCGTCGCTGCCGCTCGTCGACGGCACGCCGCGGCTCGGCGCGTGCGTCGGCCGCGTCGGCAAGTTCATCTGCATCGGCCTTAACTATTCGGACCATGCGGCCGAATCGGGCATGGAAGTCCCGAAGGAGCCGGTCGTGTTCGGCAAGTGGACGAGCGCGATCTCGGGCCCGAACGACGACGTCGAGATTCCGCGCGGATCGGAAAAGACCGACTGGGAAGTCGAGCTCGGCGTCGTGATCGGCAAGGGCGGCCGCTATATCGACGAAGCCGATGCGATGGCGCACGTCGCCGGCTATTGCGTGGTGAACGACGTATCGGAACGCGAATACCAGCTCGAGCGCGGCGGCACGTGGGACAAGGGAAAGGGCAACGACACGTTCGGCCCGATCGGCCCGTGGCTCGTCACGGCGGACGAAGTGCCCGATCCGCACGCGCTGCGGCTGTGGCTCGAGGTGGACGGCCACCGCTATCAGAACGGCTCGACCGCGACGATGGTGTTCCGCGTGCCGTATCTGATCAGCTACCTGAGCCGTTTCATGAGCCTGCAGCCGGGCGACGTCATCTCGACCGGCACGCCGCCGGGCGTCGGCCTCGGGCAGAAGCCGCCCGTCTATCTGCGCGCCGGGCAGGTGATCACGCTCGGCATCGACGGGCTCGGCGAGCAGCGCCAGCGCACCGTGCAGGCGTGATTCCCTTCAACGGAAGATTCGTCATGCCTATCATTCGATCGATGCGCGTCCTCGACGTGCGCTTCCCGACCTCGCGCCAGCTCGACGGTTCCGATGCGATGAATCCGGACCCCGATTATTCGGCCGCATACGTCGTGCTCGAAACCGACCACGACGGGCTCGAAGGTCACGGGCTCACGTTCACCATCGGGCGCGGCAACGAAATCTGCTGCGCGGCGATCGATGCGATGCGTCACCTCGTCGTCGGCCTCGATCTCGACTGGATTCGTGCGGACATGGGCCGCTTCTGGCGGCACGTGACGTCGGACAGCCAGCTGCGCTGGATCGGCCCCGACAAGGGCGCGATCCACCTCGCGACCGGCGCGGTCGTCAACGCGGTGTGGGACTTGTGGGCGAAGGCTGCGGGCAAGCCGTTGTGGCGGCTCGTCGCCGACATGCGCCCCGAGGAACTCGTGCGCGCGATCGATTTCCGCTATTTGACCGACTGCCTGACGCAGGACGAAGCGCTCGACATCCTGCGCCGGCAGGCACCGGGGAAGGCCGCGCGAATCGCGGCGCTCGAGCGCGACGGCTACCCGTGCTACACGACGTCGGCCGGCTGGCTCGGCTACAGCGACGACAAGCTGCGCAGGTTGTGCCGTGAGGCGGTGGACGCCGGTTTCGAATACGTGAAGCTGAAGGTCGGTGCGAACCTGGACGACGACATCCGCCGCGTGACGATCGCGCGTGAAGTGATCGGCCCCGATCGCAAGCTGATGATCGACGCGAACCAGGTGTGGGAAGTCGACGAGGCAATCGACTGGGTGCGCGAGCTCGCGTTCGCGAGGCCGTGGTTCATCGAGGAGCCGACGAGCCCCGACGACGTAGAAGGGCATCGCAAGATCCGCGACGCAATCGGCCCCGTGCAGGTCGCGACCGGCGAGATGTGCCAGAACCGCGTGCTGTTCAAGCAGTTCATTGCGCGCGGCGCGATCGACGTCGTGCAGATCGACGCGTGCCGGCTCGGCGGCGTGAACGAGATTCTCGCGGTGTTGCTGCTGGCCGCGAAGTACGGCCTGCCGGTGTGTCCGCATGCGGGCGGCGTCGGGCTGTGCGAGTACGTGCAGCATCTGTCGATGATCGACTACGTGTGCGTTTCCGGCACGAAGGAAGGGCGCGTGATCGAGTACGTCGATCACCTGCACGAGCATTTCGTCGAACCCTGCGTCGTGCGCGGCGCGGCGTACATGCCGCCGACGGCGCCCGGATTCTCGATCGAGATGAAGCCGGAATCGCTGGAGCAGTACCGGTTCCGCGGCTGAAGCACGCGGCATGCGACGGCGGCACGCTGCACGGCGATGCACCGTGCGCGGCGACAACATGAACGACGGAGACGCGAAGTGGATCTGAATCTGCAACACAAGGTCGTGATCGTGACCGGCGGCGCGTCGGGCATCGGCGCCGCGATCTCGATGCGGCTGGCCGCCGAAGGCGCGATTCCGGTGGTGTTCGCGCGCCACACGCCGGACGACGGCTTCTGGCGCGAACTCACGCAGAAACAGCCGCGCGCCGCATGCGTGACCGCCGAACTGCAGGACGACGCACAGTGCCGCGACGGCGTCGCGCAGACCATCGCCCGTTTCGGCCGCATCGACGGGCTCGTCAACAACGCGGGCATCAACGACAGCATCGGGCTCGACGCCGGCCGCGACGCGTTCGTCGCATCGCTGGAGCGGAACCTGGTCCACTACTACGTGATGGCGCATTACTGCGTGCCGCATCTGAAAGCGACGCGCGGCGCGATCGTCAACATCTCGTCGAAGACGGCCGTCACCGGGCAGGGCAACACGAGCGGCTATTGCGCGTCGAAGGGCGCGCAGCTTGCGCTGACGCGCGAATGGGCCGTCGCATTGCGCAACGACGGCGTGCGCGTGAACGCGGTGATCCCGGCCGAAGTGATGACGCCGCTCTACCAGAGCTGGATCGCCGGCTTCGACGACCCGCAAGCGAAAGTCGCGGAAATCGCCGGCAAGGTGCCGCTCGGCAAGCGCTTCACGACGGCCGGCGAGATTGCGGACACGGCCGTGTTCCTGCTGTCGGAGCGCGCGTCGCACACGACGGGCCAGTGGCTGTTCGTCGATGGCGGCTATACGCATCTCGATCGCGCGATCGGCTGAGGACGGCGACCCATGCAACCCGATTCGAACCAGAGCCCGAACACCGCCGCGCCGCCGTTGATCGAGCTGACCGGTGTCAGCAAGCGCTTTCCCGGCGTGCAGGCGCTCGACGATTGCCGGTTCGACCTGCGCGCCGGCGAAGTACATGCGCTGATGGGCGAGAACGGCGCCGGCAAATCGACGTTGATGAAGATTCTCGCCGGCGTCTATCAGAAGGACGAGGGCGAGATCCGGATGGACGGCCGTGCGGTGGAGATCGCCGATCCGCGTGCCGCGCAGGCGCTCGGGATCGGCATCATCCATCAGGAGCTGAACCTGATGAATCACCTGAGCGTCGCGCAGAACATCTTCATCGGCCGCGAGCCGCGCGGACGCTTCGGCGTGTTCGTCGACGAAGAGAAACTCAACCGCGACGCCGCCGCGATCTTCGCGCGGATGCGGCTCGATCTCGATCCGCGTACGCAGGTCGGCCGGCTGACGGTCGCGAAGCAGCAGATGGTCGAGATCGCGAAGGCGCTGTCGTTCGATTCGCGCGTGCTCATCATGGACGAGCCGACTGCCGCGCTGAACAACGCGGAGATCGCCGAGCTGTTCCGGATCATCCGCGACCTGCGCGCGCACGGCGTCGGCATCGTCTACATCTCGCACAAGATGGACGAGTTGCGGCAGATCGCCGATCGCGTGACGGTGATGCGCGACGGCAAGTACGTCGCGACCGTGCCGATGGCCGGCACGTCGATGGAGTCGATCATCGCGATGATGGTCGGCCGCCAGCTCGATACGCAGTTCCGCGCGCCGCCCGATACGGCGAACAACGCCATCGCGCTCGAAGTGCGTGGGCTGTCGCGCGGCCGTGCGATCCGCGACGTCGGCTTCACGCTGCGGCGCGGCGAGATTCTCGGCTTCGCGGGGCTGATGGGCGCGGGCCGTACCGAGGTCGCGCGCGCGGTGTTCGGTGCGGACCCGGTCGACGCGGGCGAGATCCGCGTGCATGGCAAGACCGTGACGATCCGCACGCCGGCGGACGCGGTCCGGCACGGGATCGGTTATCTGTCCGAGGACCGCAAGCATTTCGGGCTCGCGGTCGGGATGGACGTGCAGAACAACATCGCATTGGCCAGCATGCGGCGCTTCGTGCGCCGCGGGATGTTCGTCGATGCGCGCGGGATGCGCGACACCGCGCGCGCGTACGTGCGGCAGCTGGCGATTCGCACGCCGTCGGTCGCGCAGCCCGCGCGGCTGCTGTCGGGCGGCAACCAGCAGAAGATCGTGATCGCGAAGTGGCTGCTGCGCGACTGCGACATCCTGTTCTTCGACGAGCCGACGCGCGGCATCGACGTCGGCGCGAAAAGCGAGATCTACAAGCTGCTCGACGCGCTCGCCGCCGACGGCAAGGCGATCGTGATGATCTCGTCCGAGCTGCCCGAGGTGCTGCGGATGAGCCACCGGATTCTCGTGATGTGCGAAGGGCGCGTGACCGGCGAATTGCGCGCGGCCGACGCCACGCAGGAAAAGATCATGCAGCTCGCGACGCAGCGCGAGTCGACCGTATTGTCCTGATTGTTCCGATTCAGACGCTTACCGATCATGTCCAACGATACGCATCCCGTTCCGCCCCTTGCCACCGGCGACACGCCGGCCGGCGCATCGGGCCTGCGCGCCCGCTTCTTCAACCCCGCCGCGCGGCAGAAGCTGCTCGCGTTCGCGAGCCTCGTGCTGCTGATCGTGTTCTTCAGCTTCGCGTCGTCGAACTTCCTCGAGGTCGACAACCTCGTCGCTATCCTGCAGGCCACCGCGGTGAACGGCGTGCTCGCGGTGGCTTGCACGTACGTGATCATCACGTCGGGCATCGATCTGTCGGTCGGCACGCTGATGACGTTCTGCGCGGTGATGGCCGGCGTCGTGCTGACGAAGTGGGGCATGCCGCTGCCGCTCGGGATCCTGGCCGCGCTGGGCTTCGGCGCGCTGTCGGGCAGCGTGTCGGGCTTCGTGATCGCGAAGATGAAGGTGCCGCCGTTCATCGCGACGCTCGGGATGATGATGCTGCTCAAGGGGCTGTCGCTCGTGATCTCCGGCACGCGGCCGATCTACTTCAACGACACGCCGGGCTTCACGTCGATCGCGCAGGATTCGCTGATCGGCAACCTGATTCCCGCGCTGCCGATTCCGAACGCGGTGCTGATCCTGTTCCTCGTCGCGATCGGCGCGTCGATCGTGCTGAACCGCACGATCTTCGGCCGCTACACGTTCGCGCTCGGCAGCAACGAGGAGGCGTTGCGGTTGTCCGGCGTGAACGTCGATGCATGGAAGATCGCCGTCTACACGTTCAGCGGCGCGGTGTGCGGAATCGCCGGGCTGCTGATCGCGTCGCGGCTGAACTCCGCGCAGCCGGCGCTCGGGCAGGGCTACGAGCTCGATGCGATCGCGGCCGTCGTGATCGGCGGCACGTCGTTGTCGGGCGGCGCGGGCAGCATCGTTGGCACCATCATCGGCGCGTTCATCATGAGCGTGCTGACCAACGGCCTGCGCATCATGTCCGTCGCGCAGGAATGGCAGACCGTCGTGACGGGCGTGATCATCATCCTCGCCGTCTACGTGGACATCCTGCGCCGGCGCCGCCGCTGACGCACGCGCAAGAACGGACGAACACGGGCACACAGGCGCTTCACCGCCGGCCGGGCCGGCATTTCAGTCGATACCAACCAAGGAGACGCGAAGTGATCAGGAGCAAGGTGTTGAACGCGATCGTCGGGCTGACGTTCGCCGTCGGCGTGACGGCCGGCGCGCATGCGCAGGAAAGCTATATTCCGCTGATCTCGAAGGGCTTCCAGCATCAGTTCTGGCAGGCCGTGAAATCCGGCGCGATGCAGGCCGCGAAGGACTACAAGGTGAAGGTGACGTTCGAAGGTCCGGAGACCGAAGCAATGGTCGACAAGCAGATCGACATGCTGTCCGCCGCGATCGCGAAGAAGCCGGCCGCGCTCGGCTTCGCCGCGCTCGACAGCAAGGCCGCGCTGCCGCTGCTGAAGAAGGCGCAGGCCGAGAAGATCCCCGTGATCGCGTTCGACTCGGGTGTCGACAGCGACATCCCGGTGACGACCGCGTCGACCAACAACAAGGCCGCGGCGGCCCTTGCCGCCGACAAGCTCGCCGCGCTGATCGGCGACGAAGGCGAGGTGGCGGTGGTCGCGCACGACCAGACGAGCCGCACCGGCATCGACCGCAGGGACGGCTTTCTCGAACGGATGAAATCCGCGCATCCGAAGGTGCGGGTCGTGACCGTGCAATACGGCGAAGGCGATCAACTGAAGTCCACCGAAGTGACGAAGTCGATCCTGCAGGCGTATCCGAAGCTCAAGGGCTTGTTCGGCACCAACGAAGGTTCGGCGATCGGCGTGGTCAACGGCGTGCGCGAGATGAAGCGCAAGGTCGTGATCGTCGGCTACGATTCCGGCAAGCAGCAGAAGGACGCGATCCGCAGCGGCCTGATGGCCGGCGCGATCACGCAGAACCCGATCGGGATCGGCTACAAGACGGTTGAGGCGGCCGTGAAGGCGATCAAGGGCGACAAGCTGCCGAAGGTCATCGATACCGGCTTCTACTGGTATGACAAGACCAACATCGACGACCCGAAGATCGCGGCGGTGCTGTACGACTGAGCGCGATGCGGCGCGCGACGGCGAAACACGAGGACACCATGGGCACAGTGCGTATCGATTCCCATCAGCACTTCTGGCGTTACCGCGCGGCCGACTATCCGTGGATCGGCCGCGGGATGGGCGTGCTCGCCCGCGATTACCTGCCCGACGCGCTGTGGCCGCAGATGCACGCGCAGGCGCTTGGCGCGTCGATCGCGGTGCAGGCGCGCAGCGGGCGCGACGAGACCGCGTTCCTGCTCGATCTTGCGCGAGACGACGCGCGCATCGCGGCGGTGGTCGGGTGGGAGGATCTCGGTGCGCCGGAGCTGGCCGAACGTATCGCCGAATGGCGCAGCCCGAAGCTGCGCGGCTTTCGTCATCAGCTGCAGGACGAAGCCGACGTCGCCGCGTTCGTCGCGGATCCCGCGTTCGATCGCGGTGTCGCATGGCTGCAGAAAAACGGCTACGTGTACGACGTGCTCGTGTTCGAACGTCAGTTGCCGGACGTGCACGCATTCTGTTCGCGGCACGACGCGCACTGGCTCGTACTCGATCATGCGGGCAAGCCCGCGCTCGCCGAGTTCGATCGCGACGCAACGGCGTTCGCGCGCTGGCGCGCCGGCCTGCGTGAACTCGGCGCGCTGCCGCACGTCGTGTGCAAGCTGTCGGGGCTCGTGACGGAGACGGACTGGCGGCGCGGCCTGCGCGGGCAGGATGTCCGCCATATCGAGCAATGCCTCGACGCGGCGCTCGATGCGTTCGGGCCGCAACGGCTGATGTTCGGCTCGGACTGGCCCGTGTGCCTGCTTGCGGCGTCGTACGACGAAGTGGCATCGCTCGTCGAGCGTTGGGCCGAAGCGCGGTTGTCGGCGGCCGAGCGCAACGCGTTGTGGGGCGGCACGGCCGCACGCTGCTATGCGGTGCCGGGCGATGCCGGGCCCGGCAGATAAAATAGGCGCGAACGGCCCGGTCCGCGTGCTTCATTCGTCAGGCCGTCCGCAACGCAACCGCTTACCTGTATCAACGTATGTCCATCCAGCCGATTCAGAACCGCCGCCTGTACCAGCAGATCGCCGACAAGCTCAGCACGATGATCGAGTCCGGCGATTTCCCGCCGGGCAGCTACCTGCCGCCCGAGCGTGAACTGGCCGAACGGTTCGGCGTGTCGCGCACGTCGGTGCGCGAGGCGCTGATCGCGCTCGAGGTGAACGGGCTCGTCAGCGTGCGCGTCGGCGACGGCGTAAAGGTGCGCCAGCCGGAGGCGGCCGCCGCCCCGGCGCCGCGGATCGACACGAAGGTCGCGCCGTTCTCGATCGTCGAGATCGATCCGGAGCTCGGCATCGAGCTCGACCTCGATACCGAGATTCCGCCGTTCGCGCTGCTGCAGGCGCGCCGGCTGATCGAGCCGGAGGCTGCGGCGCTTGCTGCCACGCACGGCTCGGACGCGCAGATCGAAGGGATTCACGACGCGTTCCTGCGCAACCAGGAAGACAACCGCAGCGGTTCGCTCACGCATCCGGGCGACCGGCTGTTCCATATCCGTATCGCGGAAGCGAGCGACAACGCGGCTTACGCGCTGATGATCAAGCAGTTGCTCGCGCACAAGTACGACCCGATGTTCCAGCGGCTGCAGTCGCTGTACATGCCGAACGACATGCCGCACCGGTCGGAACTCGAACACCGGGCGATCCTCGACGCGATCCGCGCGCGTGACCCCGAGGCCGCGCGTCGTGCGATGGCCAGGCATCTCGACGAGGTGATCGCGATCTTCGGCCGCGCGCTCGACTGAGCGCGGGCGGTCGGACGTTCGGGCGTCGAGACTCAGAAGCGGTCGGCGCGGTACGGCGTCGGGTCGGTGAACGGTGTCTCG
Source organism: Burkholderia latens (assembly GCF_902499045.1). Classification (GTDB taxonomy): domain Bacteria; phylum Pseudomonadota; class Gammaproteobacteria; order Burkholderiales; family Burkholderiaceae; genus Burkholderia; species Burkholderia latens. Next base: position 149,419 of record NZ_CABVPL010000001.1, read on the forward strand.
CCGGTCATCATTTCCGCGAGCAGGCGGCCGGACACGGGGCCGAGCGTCAGCCCGTGATGGTTGTGGCCGAACGAAAACCACAGCCCGCGATGCGCGGGCGCGGGGCCGATCACCGGCCGCATGTCGGGCGTGCAGGGGCGGAAGCCGAGCCACGGTTGCGGATCGAGCCGCTCGCCGAAGCCGAAAACCGGGCGCGCGATGCGTTCCGCGCGATCGAGCTGCACGCCTGTCGGCGGCACGCCGCGCCGTGCGATTTCCACCCCCGTCGTCAGCCGCAGGCCGCGCCGCATCGGCGCGATCACGTACCCGTATTCGCGATCGACGATCGGCGCCGACGGCGTGCCGCGTTCGGACGGCGCGTAGTGCATGTGATAGCCGCGCTTCTCGCGCAGCGGAATCTTGTAGCCGAACTTGCCGAACACCGTGTCCGACCACGGGCCGAGTGCGACGACCACGGACGGCGCGGCGATTTCGCCTTCGTCGGTCATCACCTGCCAGCCGGGCGACAGCGCGTCGACGCTTGCGGCGTCGCCGGTGAGCAGTGTGCCGCCGCCTTGCACGAACAGTTGCGCGTAGGTTTTGACGAGCGCGGACGGATCGACGACGCTTTTCGGATCGAGCCAGTGCAGCGCACCGCAGAAGCCCGGTGCGAGGCTCGGCTCCTGTGCGCGGAGCGCGGCGGCATCGAGCGGCGTGATGCCGAGCCCGTGGCGGCGCGCGGTGAGCCCCGCATCGGCGACCGCGCGCTCGAACGCGGACGGCGTGCGGAACGCTTCCATCCAGCCGCTTGCGCGCACCAGTTCACCCGCGCCGGCGCGCGCGATCAGCGCGTCGTGCTCGACGATGCAGCGCTCGATCAGCGGCAGCATGTCGCGCGACGCTGCGGCGTGACGCATCGGCGCGGATTCCCACCAGAAACGCGCGAGCCACGGCGCGAATGCGGGTAGCGACGTGCTGTGCCAGTAAAGATCGGTCGAGCGGTTCAACGCGTAGCGCATCAGCGTGAACGGGCTGCGCGGGAACGGATACGGCTCGATCGACGAGCGCTCGATCAACCCCGCGTTGCCGAAGCTCGTGCCTTCGCCGGGTGCGCCGCGGTCGACGAGGGCGACCTTGCGGCCGCGATCCTGCAGGTGCAGTGCGGCGGAGACGCCGACGATGCCTGCGCCCAGAACGATTACGTCGAAGTCCATGAGGGAAGACGAAATAAACGGTTGACGGTTGACCTTAGGCATGCGGTCCAATGATTCGGAAGGATACTCGCGAACGGCACGATGCGCGAATTGAATCCTTCTTCGCGAGGTTGTCGCAACAACCGTTCGGGTTGTACGCTAGGCGGCCGGCCGTACGAAGCCGGATACGAAGACGCTGCGCAAATTGGTACTTCTCTCTTTCGGAACGATTCAACTACCTGGAAAGCGGGGCGACTTCGTCCAATTTACCAACTGGCCTATTCAACACGCTATGTCCGAAAACAATATCCGCAAAGCCCGGGAACTTGCCGCAGTTCCGTGGCATCGGTCCCCGATCATTCGCAGCGCAGCTCTATTGGTCGGGATGTTTGTCCTGCTGAAGCTCCTCGGATTTAAGTTCGTGAGCAGATTTCTCGTCGGCGCGATTTTAGCAACGATGCTGTTCACGATCTTGCGTGAATGGATACCCATGTTGCGGCCGTTTCGAACGTGGCTGATTCGGCGCACCGTCAGAGTCATGCGAAATCTACGTCCGATCGCGAAGCTTCCTCCCGATGTCACCGTGGCTTATGGTTTGGTCGCGATGATGTTGTTGCTTTCCGGAATGCTATGGATTTTGCTGGATGCAATGTGGATCGGCCGATTCTCCATACCCGTGTTTCTCCTTCTCGCATACGCAGCTGCGCGCCACGTTTACCATGTGTTGCGACTGATCGCGAGGTGGACGTGGAGCAAGATGCTAGGAAAGGGCGCATATCTGGCGGTTGCGTCCGCCGCACTTTGGCTTGCGCATTCGGACGCGGAGCGACTGGTTTTGGCGCTGACGCATGAAACTGCCGAACATTTCTCGAGTTTCATAGGTCTGGCTTCTTCCGCATTTTTCGTACTGTACCTCGTTCAGGGAGCGGGGATCGCACTCGTTGTGTTCCTTGTATTTCAGTTTGTTTTTCTGATCGGCAGCATGCTCATACAGGCTACTGCGAATCACGCCCGAATAACCAGTAAAGGGGGCGTTGAAAGGATGATCGTGATCTGGAAGAGACTGAGGTTCGGTCTGAAAAGATGGGAGGTAGATCGGACCGAGCGACTCCGCCAGGTAATTGGCATGCTCGCGCCGATGGGTTTGGTGTTCTGGGCCGTGCCGTTGGCGATGGGGCCCGCGGTTCTCATACGAAGCATTGAAACTCAGACGCTGTTTTCGCACGTGCTAGTCACGATGACGTATTCCGCAGCGGGCACATGCCATGGAGAGAATCGCGCGGGGCTATTCACGCGCATTGGCGACGACCGTGTGTCTGAAGCCTTGAAGAACGGCGATAGGTACGTTTTCCGAACTGTATCGTGCAAGTCGAAGTAAGGGAGGCTATCCCCTGGGACGGGCCGGCCCAATGTCGCGCGATGGCCCTGTTCGGTGTTGCAACCGAATCAAACGGAAAGGTAGGTCGGCTGCGCGTCGTATGGGTGGAAACCGGCTCAGGTCGCCGCTGACGAACGTATGAAGTTTGACACGGACGGTCGTCCCGTCTTCCGGCCACTCCTGCCGACACAGCGATTGGCCTCAGTAATCTTCATGATCCGTGCCGTTTCGTACAGCACCAATTCAACATACCTTTCGACGGTATTCGCGGGTGTATCCCACTGGCTTGCGATTCGAATTTGTACCTAAGATGGAAGCACCTGTGCGCGCGATACGGTCGCTGCACGCGCATGGCACGGAAGTACGCAGCACCGGGAACGACGGCAGCAGATGGCTTCATCATGGATGCGAGTGTGTGCGCGGCGGCTGCGGGTATCGCAGCCGCATCGACGCCGGCGTGCGTGGCGGCAATCGCCACCCGGAAGGCGTCCGGCCGGCAGGGCCGAGTCGCCACGCTGCGTCACGCGTTCGTCGCAATCGTTTGCGTTCTGAGCATTGCCCGCGGCGTCCTCGCGGGAGCGCCCGCCGATGCCGGCGGCCCTGCCGACACGATGCAACGCGTCGGCACTGCGCCCACAGCCAATCCCACCGGCCCCGCTTTTTCGTCACACGACGCAGCCGTGCGCCAGGTCGTGCTCGGCATCGTCAGTTTCACGCGCTGGCCGGCGACGCCCGTTCGTCTGCATCTATGCGTGACGGGTAGAGCCGACTACGCGAGCGGCCTGACCGACACGTTGCAGGCCGGCTCGACGGTGCTCGACGTGCAGCGCGTGCGCTTCGACGATCCCGCGCTCGCGATCGCATGCGACGTCGTCTATCTCGGCGCGCTCGGCAACGACGAGCGAAGCCGCGTGCGCGCCGCGCTCGCCGGCCGTGCGGTCCTGACCATCGACGAACACGATCCGTCCTGCACCGCGGGCAGCATGTTCTGTCTGACCGTCGAAGGCGAGCGCGTGACGTTCGACGTCAATCTTGACGCAGTCGAGCGCAGCGGCGTGCGCGTTCATCCCAACGTCCTCAATCTCGCGCGTCGCCCGGTGACGCCATGACACGCTCCGCGCCTCCCGTTTCCTCTTCACGCATGCCGCGCCCGACGCTGCAAAGCGTGTTGCGCCGCGCGCAGTTGCGCCTCGCGTTCGTTGCGGTCGCGATGGCCGCCGTGTCGCTGATCGTCGTCGCCGTGATCGCGTTGCGCGCGTATGCCGGCAACAACCTGAACCTGCTCGCCCGCTCGCTCGGTTATACGGTCGAAGCGGCACTCGTGTTCGGCGACCACGTCGCGGCGAACGAGGCGATCGCGATGATCGCCAACGACGAGGACGTCGCGCGGATCGTCGTCATCGATGGCAACGGACAACTGTTCGCGATGTGGAAGTTGCCGGCGAGCGGCGGTCTCGCCCGGCTCGAGCGCGGTGTCGCCGATCTCGCGTTGCCGGGGCCCGTTACCGCTCCGGTCGTGCATGACGGCATCGTCGTCGGCCAGGTGATCGTGCGCGGCCGCGGACACCAGTTCTTCGGATTCCTGCTGGGCGGCATCGGCGGCATTCTCGGCTGCCTCGTCGTCAGCGTGTTCGGCGCGTATATCAGCTCGAAGCGTCTGCTGCGCAACATCGTCGCGCCGCTGCGCGCGCTCGCCGGCGTCGCGCACGCGGTGCGGCGCGAGCGTGCGTTCGCGCGGCGCGTGGAGCCCGCGGCGATCGCCGAACTGAACCAGCTCGGCGACGACTTCAACGCGCTGCTCGACGAACTCGAAGACTGGCAGAACACGTTGCGCGACGAGAATGCATCGCTCGAACACAAGGCGACGCACGACGCGCTCACGGGTTTGCCCAACCGCGTGCAGTTCGAGTCGCGCCTGTCGGTGGCGCTGTGCGATGCCGTGGTGACGGGGCAGCGGGTCGCCGTGCTGTATCTCGATTGCGACCGCTTCAAGGAGGTCAACGACTGTCTCGGTCACGATGCCGGCGACGCGGTGCTGGTCGGTGTCGCGGCGCGGCTGCGCACGCAGGTGCGCGAGACCGATCTCGTCGCCCGGTTGGGCGGCGACGAGTTCGCGGTGATGCTGGCGGGCGTGCGCGAAGCGGACGCCGTGTGCCGGATCGCCGACGAGATTTTGTCCGGCATGGTGCCGTCGATCGCGCTGTCCGACGGACGCATGGTGGCCACCATGATGAGTGCCGGTATTGCGCTGTATCCCGACCATGCGTCGGATGCGAGCGGCTTGTTGCGCGCGGCGGATGCCGCGATGTACCGCGCCAAACGAGCGCGGCCGGGGTCGTGGCAACTGGCGGAAGGCGTTGCCGGGCGGGTTTGATGGCGATCGTTTCGCGCTGCGGACGAGGCCGCAGCGGCGGGATAAGAAGCGCACGCGACGCGGGCGCGCACGAAGGGGACGATGATGAAAAGCGCGTTGCCAGTGAGCATGGGGAGGATGTGCGTCGCAAGCGTGGTGCTGCTGTGCGTGCTGCTTGGCGGGTGCAAGACGGCGCCGCTGCATCGGGGGCTCACGCCGACGCAGGTCACGGCGCTGAAGTCGGCCGGGTTTCAGGAAACCGAGCAAGGGTTCGAGTTCGGATCGACGGGGCCGATTCTGTTCGATTTCGATCGGTACAACCTGAAGCCGGATGTCAGGCGGATCGTCGAGCGGATCGGCAGGACGCTGAAGTCGGCGGGGATCAACGGGATCCGGGTTTATGGATACTCGGATCAGGACGGCGAGGCGGCTTACGATCTGGAGTTGTCCAGGCGGCGCGCGGAAGTGGTGGCGGGCGAGCTTGTGGACGTGGGGCTGGACGGGACGCGCATTTCGGTGGTCGGGAAAGGGAAGAGCGATCCGGTCGGGGATAACCGGACGCCCGCCGGGCGGATGCAGAATCGGCGGGCGGCGATCGTGGTTTCGCCGAGGTGACGGGCGACGCTGTTCAGCCTCGGCCGTAGATGTTTTCGCAAAGCGCGACACTCGCGCCCAGCTTCCGCGACAGATCGGCGGCCGCCTCCAGTTGCGGCCGATCCAGCTCGCCCGACTCGTGCGCGACGCTGAGGCGAGACGCAGGACCGGAAAGCGTCAGCGCCGCCATGAACTTGTCGCCGGCGCCGAAGATCGGCACCGCGAACGCCGCCGTGTGCACATCGCGCGCCCCCGCGGTGAAGAGGGGCAGCGCAGGCGGCTTGTCGTAGATCGGTTCGCCGAGCCCCCAGAAGCGGATCACGTGGCTGATGGCCGTGTCGTCGAGCGGCAGCATCGTCCCCGCGAGCCGCGTTTCACGCAGGCCTTCGGACGGCTCGGCCCGAAACAGGCAAAGCCGCTGCCCGTTGTCGTGCACATAGTACGATGCGCTTTCCTTCGTCAGCGCGGCCAGCGCATGCAGCGCCGGTTCGACCACCGTGGACAGGTGGAACGACTGCTCGTACAGCTTGCCGAGGTACAGCACGCGATGTCCGAGCGAATAGTTGCCGGATTGCGCGCGCACGACATAGCCCATTCGCTCGAGCGAATTCATCAGCCGATAGACCGTCGTCTTGTGCATGCCGGATGCCTGCGACAGCATCGCGAGCGATTGCGATTCGGCGCCCGGCTTGAAGCAGTCCAGCAGCGAAAGCGCCTTTTCCACGGCGACCACGCCGTCATTTCCCATTCGTTCTCTCCCGTCGGTACACCACAGGAATTGTACAGAGTAAAACGCTGGTTTACCACGTAAAAGGGTAAACGCCAGTGCCATGGTGCCCGTCCTCTGGTTATAGTGATTTCACTGCGTACACCCATGTTGTACATAGTACAACGCACAACCCGAGGTCGAGTCATGAGCAAGCCATTCGTCAGCACTTCTCCGATCAATCGCGACATCGAGCGCGTGCCGCCCGAACTCGTTCGGGCCGCCGCGCGCTATCAGGCCGCGATCCTGGCCGATGTCGCCGGCCGCCGCGGCACGGTGCATGGCCGCGTGCGGCCGTTGTCCCCGAAGATGAAGGTCGCCGGCCCCGCGGTCACGGTCGAAGTCCGTGCGGGCGACAACCTGGCGATCCATGCGGCGCTCGCCGTCGCGCAGCCGGGCGACGTCGTCGTGGTCGACGGCAAGGGCGACATCTCGTGCGCGCTGCTCGGCGAAATCATGGCGGCGCAGGCGAAGGCGAGCGGCATCGCCGGCATCGTCATCGACGGCGCGGTGCGCGATGCGCACGAGCTGGCGAACGGCGACTATCCGATCTTCGCGGCCGGCCTCAATCCATGCGGCCCGACCAAAAGCATCGCGGGGCGCGTGAATGCGCCGGTCTCGCTCGGCGGCACGACGGTCAATCCGGGCGATCTGGTGGTCGGCGACGCCGATGGCGTCGTCGTCATTCCGCGCGCCGACGTCGCGCGAATCGTCGATCTCGCGCAGAAAAAGCTCGACGTCGAAACCGCGCGTATCGCAGCGATCCACAAGGGCGACCTTCGTCCGGGCTGGATCGAAAAGGAGTTGCGCGCAGCCGGCATGCTGGCCGAAGGCGAGGCGCTGTGATGCAGACCGCTTCGCACAAGCCCGTGGTGCTCGTGACCGCCGCCGACCTTGCGCCGCAAGCGCTCGAGATGCTTGCGCAGTTCGACGTCGTGTTCGCCGGCAAGCAACCGACCGAAGACGACATCGTCGCGCTTTGCACCCGGCACAAGCCGGTCGCGATCGTCGTCCGGTACGGCAAGATCAACGCCCGCATCATGGACGCCGCCGAAAACCTGCAGGTGATTTCGAAGCACGGCAGCGGCATCGACGTGATCGATCAGGACGCTGCCGCCGCACGCGGCATCGCGGTGCGCGCGGCGGTCGGTGCGAATGCGGCGGCCGTCGCCGAGCACGCATGGGCGCTGATGCTCGCCTGTGCGAAGTCGGTTCCGCGGCTCGATATCCGCATGCGCGAAGGCCATTGGGACAAATCGACGCACAAGTCCGTCGAACTCGACGGGCGCACGCTCGGCCTCGTCGGCCTCGGCGCGATCGGCCGGCGCGTGGCCGCGATCGGCACGGCGTTCGGCATGAAGGTGCTCGCGTTCGATCCGTTCGCGAAGGACGCGCCCGCGGGCGTGAAGCTGGTGCCGCTCGACACGCTGTACGCGGAGTCGGACGTCGTGTCGCTGCATTGTCCGTTGACGGCCGACAACCGCCGGATGCTCAACCGCGACACGCTCGCGCGCTTCAAGCGCGGCGCGATTCTCGTCAATACCGCACGCGGCGGCTTGATCGACGAAGCGGCGCTGGCCGACGCGCTGGCGAGCGGCCGCTTGCGCGCGGCCGGGCTCGACAGCTTCGACGTGGAACCGATGACGGTGCCGCACCCGTTCCAGCAGATTCCCAACGTGATTCTGTCTCCGCATATCGGCGGCGTGAGCGACGCCGCGTACGTGAACATGGGGAAGGGCGCGGCCGCGAACGTTCTCGCGGTGCTCGACGAACGCGCGCACAGCGCGGCTTGAACCCCTGGACATCGAGGTACGCATGTTTTATCTGACGAGTCCCGACGTGCGCGAAGCCGACATGTTCACGCGCATGCCGGAGAAGTTCCGGAAGCCGGACGTCCGCACGGAATGGGCGCGCGCGAACCGCGGCGGCATGGTCACGGATTCCTTTCTCGAAGGGCCGGTGTGGGATCCGGACGGCTATCTGTTCGTCACCGACATTCCGCACGGGCGCATCTTCCGCATTTCGCCGTCGGGCGACTGGGAACTCGTCGCCGAATACGACGGCGAGCCCAATGGGATGAAGCGCTTCGACGCATCGCACCTGATCGTCACCGACTACCGGAACGGCCTGATGCTGGTCGATATCGCGCGCGGTGAAGTGCGTCCATATCTCGAGCGCCGCAACACCGAGCGCTTCAAGGGCGTGAACGACCTGACGTTCGATTCGGCCGGCAACATCTATTTCACCGACCAGGGGCAGACGGGCCTGCACGATCCGACGGGCCGCGTGTATCGGCTGTCGCCCGACGGCAGGCTCGACATGCTGCTCGGCACCTGCCCGAGCCCGAACGGGCTCGTCCTGTCGCGCGACGAGAAAGTGCTGTTCGTCGCGATGACACGCGGCAATGCCGTGTGGCGGATGCCGCTGCAGGCCGACGGATCCGTCAGCAAGGTCAGCCAGTTCTTCACGTCGTACGGACCGAGCGGCCCGGACGGCCTCACCGTCGATCTCGAAGGCCGTCTGTTCGTCGCGAATCCGGGCCTCGGCCGCGTGTGGGTGCTCAACCACTGCGCGGAGCCCGTCGAGATCCTGACCGGACCGAAAGGGGCGTCGCTTACCAGCGTGTGCTTCGGCGGCCCGGACATGAAGACGCTTTTCATCACCGAATCGACGTCCGGTTCCATCCTCAAAGCGGATATGAGCATTGCCGGCCCGCTGCCGAAACAGGCCGCGAAGAAGGACTGAGACCCGCGAGCCGGGAAGCCGCTCGTCGGCTTTCCGCCCGTATGCCGAAAGATCGCGCCGTCAGCCGCGCGACGAAGGAGACAAGCATGACCATTTCGCACGCGCTGCGTGCCGGCGACGACGCACCGCACGCCGACGCGCGGTCCGCGGAGCGCCTTGCCAGCGACGATTACGCGGCCAGCGAGCGCACGCTCGCCAAGGCGTTCCGGCGCATTCTGCCGTTCATCTTCGTCTGCTACGTGATCAGCTATCTCGACAGAACCAACGTCGGTTTTGCCGCGCTCACGATGAACAAGGATCTCGGTCTCACGGCCGAGCAGTTCGGAGTCGGCGCGGGCCTGTTCTTCATCGGCTATTTCCTGTTCGAGATTCCGAGCAACCTGATCATGCAGAAGGTCGGCGCGCGCCTGTGGATCGCGAGAATCATGATCACGTGGGGCCTGTTCTCGATGGCGACTGCGTTCGTCGTCGGACCGAAGAGCTTTGCGGCGGCGCGCTTTCTGCTCGGGCTCGCCGAGGCTGGATTCACGCCCGGCGTCTATCTGTATTTCACGCACTGGTTTCCCGGCAAGTGGCGCGCGAAGGTGACGGCCGCCTTCCTCGTCGGCATTCCGGTCGCGAACATGATCGGCTCGCCGATTTCCGGTGCGCTGCTCGAGCTCGGCGGCCTGCACGGGCTGCGCAGCTGGCAGTGGCTGCTGCTGATCGAAGGCATCCCTGCGGTGATGCTCGGCATCGCGTGCCTGTTCGTGCTGGCCGACCGTCCCGAGAAAGCGGCGTGGCTCAGCGACGAAGAGAGGACGTCGCTCGCGAAGCGCCTCGCGTTCGAGCAGCGCGACATCGGCGCGAGGCACGGCAGCAATCTGCGCGATGCGATGACGAACTGGCGCGTGTTCGTGCTCGCGTTCATCAACTTCTGCGGGATCGTCGGCTCGCTCGGCGTCGGCTTGTGGATGCCGCAGATCATCAAGCAGTTCGGCGTCGAACACGCGGTGGTCGGCTGGCTGACGGCCATTCCGTATGCGATCGGTGCCGTCGTGATGCTGTGGTGGGCGCGCATCGCCAGTCGCGCGGCCAACCGCATTCCGTATGTCGCAGGTGCACTCGCCGTCGCCGCCGTGGCGTTGTGCGGGAGCGCCTTCATTCATGCGCCGGTTTTCAAGCTGATCGCATTGTGTGTCACGGTGAGCGGGATCCTCGCGTTTCAGGCGACGTACTGGGCGATTCCGTCTGGATTCCTTACCGGCCGGGCCGCCGCGGGCGGACTCGCGCTGATCGTGTCGGTCGGCAATCTCGGCGGCTTCGTCGGGCCGTCGATGATCGGTGCGCTCAAGCAATTCTCCGGCGGTTTCACCGCGCCGCTCATCGCGGTGTCCGGCGTGTTGCTGCTCGGCGCGTTGACCATCGCGTGGCTCGGCGATCCGGGCTCGGGCGCCGGCGAAGCACCCGCAGCCCGCAAGACGTGAATTTTCCTTCGTCAGACCCACCCACGAAAATCAGTTTGGAGACTCCATGTTGTCGAATCAGGCCCGCCAGAATGCCCGCCCGAAATCCCGTTTCGCGCTCGGCGCCGTCACCGTCGCCAGCGCGACGTTGTGGTGCAGCGCCGCGCACGCGCAAAGCAGCGTCACGCTGTACGGCATTGCCGACGTCGGTATCGAGCACATCAACAATACGAATACCGGCGGTGCGCAGACGCGCGAAGCGTCGGGCAATCTGTCCGGTTCGCGCTGGGGGCTGAAGGGCGTCGAGGATCTCGGCGGCGGCATGAAGGCGGTTTTTCAGCTGGAAAACGGCTTCAACATCAATGACGGCACGACCGCGCAGTCGACGAAAGGCCTCGGTTCGAACGCCGCCACGACGTCGCGGATTTTCGGCCGGCAAGCGTGGGTCGGGCTGTCGTACCGCGGGCAGCAGCTGACGTTCGGCCGCCAGAACGCGCTTTTCTACGAACAGGCCGTGGCGTTCGACCCGATGGGCGCGTCGTCGCGATACTCGGTGCTGTCGCTCGATTACGCGGCGGCCGCACGTATCGACAATTCGGTGAAGTACACCGGCGTGTTCGGTCCGCTGACGGCGCAAGCGATGTACAGCACGCGCTACGACACCGGGTACGGCGCCGAGGTGCCGGGCGCGCAACTCACCGGCCGCTTCTTCAGCGGCGCGTTGAATTTCGCGCAAGGGCCGTTCGCCGCGAGCGTGTCGTACGAGCAGCGCAACAGCAACACCGTAGCGACGAACACGGGCACCGAGCGGCGCGCCACGGCGGCCGCGTCGTACGCGATCGGGCCGGTGAAGGGATTCGCCGGCTATCGCTATCTGCATGCGTCGAACACGTTCCTGCCGGCTAACCCGATCCGCATTGCGAACGGTTCCGAAGCCAGCGCGGCGAACCTGTACTGGGCCGGCGCGCAATACGCGGTTTCGCCGGCGTTCGTGGTTACGGCAACGGCCTATTACCAGGACGTGCACTCGACCAGTGCCGATCCGTGGCTCGCGGTGCTCTGTGCGGACTATCTGCTGTCGAAGCGCACCGATATCTACGCGACGGCCGGTTTCGCGCGCAACAAGGGCGGCTCCGCGCTCGGCGTGAACGGCTACGGCACGGTCGCACCCGATCACAACCAGACGGGCGTCGTGATCGGCATGCGCCAGAAGTTCTGAGACGACTGCGATGCAGACCGTTCACGCGCCCCATCTTCCCGTCAGGCCCGAGTGGCTCGCATTGCGCGACGAGCCGGTGCTCGAACCCGAGCTGGCCATCGTCGACGCCCATCATCACCTGTGGGATCGCCAGACCGGGCGCTATCTGGCGGACGAGTTCGGCGCCGACGTGTGCAGCGGGCATCGGATCGTGTCGACCGTCTACGTGCAGTGCCGGTCGATGTTGCGCGCAAGCGGGCCGGATGCGTTCAAGCCGGTCGGCGAAGTGCAATTCGCGAGCGGCGTCGCCGCGATGTTCGAAAGCGGCGCATACGGCCCCGCGCGATGCTGCGACGCCATCGTCGGCGGCGCCGATCTGTCGCTCGGCGCGGCGCTCGATGCGGTGCTCGGCACGATGCTGCAGGTGTCCGGCGGGCGGCTGCGCGGGATCCGCAATCCGCTCGCGTGGCATGCGAGCCCCGACGTGCGATCGAGCCCGGTGACGCCGCCGCGCGACCGGATGTCGGACCCGGCTTTCCGGCAGGGCGTGACGACGCTCGCTCGCTACGGGTTGTCGCTCGACGCGTGGGTCTATCACACGCAGCTCGACGACCTGTACGAACTTGCGCGCTCATGCGAGGACGTCGTCGTCGTCATCGACCATTTCGGCGGCCCGGTCGGCGTGGGGCCGCATGCCGGCCAGCGTGCGGAAGTCCATGCGGAATGGAAACGGCAACTCGCGCGTCTCGCCGCACTGCCGAACACGCGCATGAAGCTCGGCGGTGCGGGCATGACCGTGTTCGGTTTCGACTTCGCCGTGCGCGACCTGCCGCCGTCGTCGCAGGAACTGGCGGCCGCGTGGCAGCCGTATTTCGATACCTGCGTCGAACTCTTCGGCGCCGATCGCTGCATGTTCGAAAGCAACTTCCCCGTGGACAAGGGGATGTTCAGTTATCGCGTGCTGTGGAACGCCTTCAAACGACTCGCGTCCGCGATGTCGGCCGATGAAAAGGCCGCGCTGTTCAGCCGGACGGCAGCATCGACGTATCGCGTCGCGATTCCCGGAGACAACCCATGAAAACGAGTGCAACCGCGGCAACGCAGGAAGCCGATTCCGCCGTCGCGGAAAAAGGATTGACGCGCGTGACCGGTACCGAGTGGCGTTCGCTGTCGCTCGCCGGCCTCGGCTGGACGTTCGAGAGCTACGACTCGTTCCTGCTTTCGCTGCTGCTGCCGACGCTCGCGCTGCAGTTCGGGCTGAGCAAGGCGCAGCTCGGCATGTTCACGAGCGTCACGGCGGCCGGACAGATCATCGGCGGCATTCTGTTCGGCTTCGTGTCGGACCGGATCGGACGCGTGCGTACCGCGCTGCTCTGCGTCGGCATCTATTCGCTGTTCTCCGGCCTGATCGCGTTTGCGCCCGACGCGCACGCGTTTGCCGCGCTGCGCTTTTTCGGCGCGCTCGGCATGGGCGGAACCTGGACCGCCGGCGCCGCGCTCATCGCGGAGACCTGGCACCCGAGCCGGCGCGGCAAAGGCGGCGCGCTGATGCAGATGGGCTTGCCGATCGGCGCGATCCTCGCGATCGTGATCTCGGGCATCGTCGGCGCCGCGCATGGCGGATTGACCGGCGACGGCTGGCGTCTGCTGTTCCTGATCGGCGCGTCGCCGTTCTTCATTCTGTTCTGGGTCGCGCGCAAGACGCCGGAATCGCCGATCTGGCTCGAGCGCAGGCACGCGAAGGCGCAGGCCGGCAAGCTCGACACCGCAAGTCGCGAGAAGCTGAACGTGCGCGGCCTGCTCACCGCGTTCTGCTTCATCTTCTTTCTGCAGTACCTCTACTGGGGCGTATTCACGTGGACGCCGACGTTCCTCATCACGGTGAAGCATCTCGACTTCGTGCATAGCCTGAAGTTCGTGCTGGCGCTGCAGTTCGGCGCGATCACCGGGTTTCTGCTGTTCTCGGCATGGGTCGACCGGCTCGGCCGGCGCCCGATGTTCCTGGCCTATCTGCTGGTCGGCGCGATGGCCGTCGGCGTGTACATCGTGTCGGCGAACCCGCTGCTGCTGATGACCGCGATCTTTCTGACCGGCTTCAGCGTGAACGGCATCTTCGCGGGCGCCGGCCCGTTCCTCGCGGAGATCATCGGCAACACCGCGTCGCGCGGATTCTTCATGGGCCTCGCGTACAACGGCGGCCGGCTCGGCGGCTTCATCGCGCCGTTGGTCATCGGCTCGCTGGCGTCGACGTCGGGCGGCTTCGTGCTCGGGCTCGCGACGACGATCGTCGCGTTCGTCGCCGCGGCCGCGGTCGTGCTGTTCGCGCCCGAAACGCGCGGAAAGGCGCTGTCATGAACGTGGCAACGCAAGCGGGGTGGGTGAACAGGCTGTTTCCCGCGCTGTCGGAGGCGTCGCTGCGGCGCTACCTGAGCGGGCAGGTCGCGTCGGTGCTCGGCAGCTGGACGCAGAACGTCACGCTCAATCTGCTGATCTATCACCTGTCCGGCTCGGGGGCAATCCTCGCGCTGCTCAACTTTCTGCTGTATGGGCCGCAGCTGATCGTCGCGCCGGTGGCGGGCTCTCGCATCGGCTCGGCCAACGCGCGCCGCGTGACGCTATGCGTGCTGATGACGTCGCTGCTGCTCACCGGCAGCCTCTTCACGTTGTCGCTGCTCGGCCTGCTCGGCGTGAAGCTGATCCTCGCGCATGCGCTCGCGATCGGCGTGTCGAGCGCGGTGGAGACGCCCGCGCGGCAAGTGCTGCTGTTGACGAGCCTGCAGGATGCGACGCACACCTCCAACGCGGTCGCGATGAACACGATGGTCTACAACGTCGGGCGCATGGTCGGCCCGACCATCGCCGGGTTCGTCTATCCGACGCTGGGGCCGAGGACGTCGTTTGCGATCTATGCACTCGCGCTGTGCTTCATGGCGACGTGCGTGCGGTCGATCCGGACCGCGTCGGCGGACCGCCCGTCGCGCGCGGAGAGCGGCCTGCGTGACGCGGTCGGCTACGTGCTGTCCGACGCGTTCTCGGCGCGCTATCTGCCGATTCTCGCCTGCATCGGCCTGTTCGCCGGCAGCTACCAGACGCTCGTGCCGCTGCTCGCCGACCAGGGCTTTCACGACGCGGCGCGCTTTACCGGCGTGTTCTTCGCATGCGCCGGCGCCGGCTCGCTGAGCGCGGCGGTGCTGCTGTCGTCGGCGTTCGGGCCGCGCGCGTCGCGCCGGTTCATCGCGTATGCGCCGTGGACAGCCGTCGGCGCGCTGGCCGTGCTGGCCGCGACGACCGATGCGGCGGGATCGATTCCCGCGTTCTACGCGCTCGGCTTCAGCCTGACGTTCGCGGCCACGTCGACGAACGCGACGATTCAGCGCCAGTGTCCGGAGCACGTGCGCGGCGGACTCGTCGGGATGTACGGCATGGCCTACAACGGCACGATGCCGTTCGGTTATCTGCTCGTCGGAAGCGCGTCCGAGGCGCTCGGCGTGCGACATACATTCGCGGCAATGGCCGCCGTGCTCGCGTGCGGCGTGATGGCGGTCATCGCGTGGCAACGGTTCACGAGAACGCGCTCAGGCGCACAATAAACGGAGACAACATGCAAACCGGTTTGATGGAAGCGTCCGCGATCGAGCGCCGGACCATACGAAAGGTCGTTTGGCGGCTCATTCCCTTTTTGATGATCTGTTACCTGCTTGCCTTCATCGACCGCGGCAACGTGGGGATGGCGTCGCTGCAGATGAACCAGGATCTCGGGATGTCGGCGCAGGTCTTCGGCTTCGGCAGCAGCCTGTTCTTCATTTCGTACTTCTTTTTCGAGGTGCCGAGCAATCTGGCGCTGCAGAAATACGGCGCGCGGATCTGGATCGCGCGGATCATGATCACGTGGGGCATCGTGTCGGCTGCGACCGCGCTCGTGCACGACGCGACGACGTTCTACGTGCTGCGCTTCCTGCTCGGTGCGGCCGAGGCCGGCTTCTTCCCCGGCGTGCTGCTGTATTTATCGTACTGGATTCCGCCGCAGTACCGTGCGCGGATCGTCGCGACGTTCGTGGTCGCGATTCCGGCCGCGAGCTTCATCGGCTCGCCGATCTCCGCGCTGCTGTTGCAGATGGACGGCGTGTCGGGCCTGCGTGGATGGCACTGGCTGTTCATCCTCGAGGGCATTCCCACCGTGCTGCTCGGCATCGCGTGCCTGTTCATGCTGACGAACAAGCCGGACGATGCGAAGTGGCTCGCCGACGACGAGCGCGCGTGGCTATCGGGCGCGCTGGCCGGCGGCCACAAGACGCGCAAGAAGGTGCCGTCGCTGCCGCTCGCGCAGCTGTTCCGCAACCGCTACGTGCTGTGCCTCGCGCTCGTCGATACGTGCGCTTCCGCGGCGGGCAGCACGCTGTCCGTGTGGCAGCCGCAATTGCTGAAATCGTTCGGCCTGACCGTGATGGAGACCGGCCTGCTGAATTCGGTGCCGTACGCGCTGGCGTCGGTCCTGATGGTCTACTGGGGCCGGCGCTCGGATCGCGTCGGCGAGCGGCGCTGGCACACGGTCGTGCCGATGCTGCTGATCGGCGTGGGCCTGTTCGCGACGTCGCTGAGCGGCTCGCTGCTGCCGACGATCTGCATGCTCTGCGCGGTGCTGGTCGGCGCGTATTCGTTCAAGGGTCCGTTCTGGGCGCTCGCCACCGACATGCTGTCCAACAGCACCGTGGCGGCCGGGCTCGCGACGGTCAATGCGATCGCGAACCTGCTCGGCGGCGGGCTGATGGTGAACGTGTACGGGTGGGTGAAGGCGGCGACGGGCAGCTACGCGCTCGCGTTGATGCCGCTCGCGATCCTCACGCTCGTGAGCGTCGCGACACTGCTGCTGCTCACGCGCGATCACACGGGCGGCAGGCTCGTCGCCAAGACGGAGACCATCTGATCATGCCGTCCATCGGAAGGCGCGGGTTCCTGAGGATCGCCGGCGCAACGCTGGCTTCGGCTGCATTGCCGAGGCCGGCCGCTGCCGACGAAACGTGGTCGAGCGGTACCGAGCGGCCGGCGTTCCGGCTGCCCGACGGGGCGATCGACTGTCACATGCACGTCTACGACGACCGGTTTCCGGTTGCACCGGGCACGACGCTGCGGCCGCCGAATGCGACCGTCGCGCAATACCGGAGGCTGCAGACGCGTATCGGTGTGAAGCGCAACGTCGTCGTGACGCCGTCGACGTACGGGACGGACAATCGCTGCACGCTCGAGGCGATCGCGCAGTTCGGCGACAACGCGCGCGGCGTCGCGGTCGTCGACAGCGCCGTGCGCGACGCCGAACTGCGTGTGCTCGATCGCGGCGGCATCCGTGCGATCCGGTTCAACCTCAGCTATCCGGGGGCGACGACGCTCGACATGCTCGCGCCCCTCGCCGCGCGTATCGCGAACCTCGGATGGCATATCGAGCTGGTGGTGCAGGGCGCGCGGCTGCCGGAGCTGGAGCCGCATCTCGCGGTGCTGCCTTGTCCGCTCGTCATCGACCATATCGCGCATGTGCCGCAGCCCGGCGGGCTCGCGTCGGCCGCGTTTCGTACCGCGCAGCGCCTCGTTGAAAAAGGCAATACGTGGATCACGTTGTCAGGCCCGTACGTCGACAGCAAGACGGGCGCGCCTGCGTACGACGACGTCGCCCCGGTCGCGAAGGCGCTGATCGGCATGGCGCCGGAGCGCATGCTCTGGGGTACCGACTGGCCGCATCCGACGCAGAAGACGGACAAGCCGGATGACGCTAGCATGCTGGACGTGATCGCCGGCTGGATCGGGCGTCCGGACTGGCAGCAACTGATATTCGTCACCAACCCTGCGAAGTTGTACGGATTTGCGTAGCGCGAGTCGACGTGCCGCGCATTGTCGCGACCAGACGTCACCAAGCGATATTGCAAGACGACCGCGCCGTCCCCGCACCGCCCGTAGCCGTGCAATGGGAACCTGCGCCATCGTCATAGAACGTTCGCGTTTCCGGCTGCGGTGCTGACGGATCGTACGGATTCGGCGCGCTGTGCGGACCGCGCGCGGCGTCGAAAGGCCGTGTCGGCGCGTACGAGTTCCCGCCACCACGCGCATGCGACCCATTGGCCCGCAGATGTTCATTCCAGTTCAGTTCGCGCTGCTCGTGCATTGGCAACGCGCGACCGAAGCTATCGGGCCCGCCCGCGCCGAGATCGACACGACCCGAGGTCCACACGGAAGCGCGAGATGCATGTCGCGCTGAAGGCGGCGGCACGAGCGTATCGCCAGAAACCCGTAACGGTCGCGTATCCGGCGTATCGAACGCACTACGTTCGACCGGCGCCGCATACTGAATGCGCCGCGTCGTTTTTGGCACCGCGCGCCCGTCATCCCGAGCCACGGCCTGGCGTTCCGAACGAAACACATTGGCACTGCCCGAACGATCGACCGGCGTATCGGGGCCCGAAGCGTCGACAGTGGAAACGGAAAGCACACACGCGAGCGCGGCGGCGAAGGACAAGCGGAGAGGGTGGTTCATCGGCGATCCGGAGCGGGTGAAATGCAATGAGAAAAACGGCAGATCACTGGCTGGCGGTTCGGCGACGAATGGGTGCCGAAGCGGCGCTGAAGCGACTGCGAAGCGCGGGGCACGCGCCTCGGAGGAAGGCTGGCTGGACTGCAGAAGCAAGCCCGAATTATTTCATGAAAATAACAACTGCCTTTCGTGACGCGACGATATGTCAGTCTTCAGAAGGATTGGCCGTCTCGTCCGAGGGCCCTGTGTCGGTGCATGCGAAGTCAATCATCGGATGATTGGATTGCGGCGATCCGGCCCTGAGCAGTGCAAAGACGGCACTCCACATAATCGAAAATCCGTGGCGCCCGCCACCAGAAAGGCCGGGACCCAGCCTATCCCCCGAAATCGCAACCCGATTGCACCCGCCGCAAACGTTATCCCGCCCATCCGGTTGCTCCGCGAGCGCCACCGCAAACCCGGCAAGTTTCTCCGTGTTTTCCCTCATGGAAGCAGCATTTTTGACAGACGATTTAAAAACGCTCATATAATTTCGGCTGCCTTGCCAACGGCTGTCGGACCACCCCTCCGATCGAGCAGTTGGCAAGCGGGGCAGGCGAAACGCTTGCGCAATGCAAGACGCATCACGATGTCTTTCCGAACCAGACGTCCCCTTCGGGGACTGCACGAGCCGGGCCCCGCTACGCATCATCCATCCGCAGGTCCGTCTTCATGTGTCTCGGGCGTGTCCCATGTCCTCGCCCAGGGTGCTGTTCGATTGCGCAAGTCATGCCGCCTTTGCCCGTATGACTAAACAACATCGAGGAGCTCCCAGATGACGCTGTCCCGTCTTACGTCCATTTCCGCCGCCGCCGTGCTGTTCGCCGCCGGCGCCGCCGCCGCGCAAGCGGAAACCGTGAAGATCGCCATCGCTGGTCCGATGAGCGGCTCGGTCGCCCAATACGGCGACATGGTGAAGGCCGGCGCGCTGACCGCGATCGAACAGATCAACGCGGCAGGCGGCGCGGGCGGCAACAAGTTCGAAGTCGTGCTGATGGACGACGCGTGCGAACCGAAGCAGGCCGTCGCCGTCGCCAACAAGATCGTCAGCCAGAAGATCAAGTACGTGATCGGCCACGTGTGCTCGGGTTCGACGATCCCGGCATCCGACATCTACGAAAACGAAGGCATCGTGATGGTCACGCCGTCGGCCACCGCGCCGCAGCTGACGGAAGGCAAGAAGCGTCACTTCATCTTCCGCACGATCGGCCGCGACGACCAGCAAGGCCCGGCCGCCGCGCACTACATCATCAACAACGTGAAGCCGAAGAAGGTCGCGGTCCTGCACGACAAGCAGTCGTACGGCCAGGGCATCGCGTCGTCGGTGAAGAAGGATCTCGAAGCCGCGAAGATTCCGGTCGTGCTGTTCGAGGGCATCAACGCCGGCGATTCGGACTACTCGGCGATCGTCACGAAGCTGAAGTCGCAAGGCGTCGATTTCGTGTACTTCGGCGGCTACCACCCGGAAATGGGCCTGCTGATGCGCCAGGCGCGCGAGCAGGGCGTGAAGGCGACGTTCATGGGGCCCGAGGGCGTGGGCAACAAGGACGTGACGGCGATCGCCGGCCCGGCGTCGGAAGGCATGCTCGTCACGCTGCCGGCCGACTTCTCTGCGGAGCCGGCCAACGCGGCGCTCGTGAAGGCGTTCGCGGACAAGAAGCGCGACGCGAACGGCCCGTTCCAGATGCCGGCGTACGCAGCGGTGAAGATCATCGCCGACTCGATCGCGGGCGCGAAGACGACGGACCCGACGAAGGTCGCCGCGTACATGCACAAGACGACGTTCGACACGCCGATCGGCAAGGTCGCGTATGACGCCCAGGGCGACCTGAAGGCGTTCAAGTTCGTCGTCTACACGTGGCACAAGGACGCGACGAAGACCGCCGCCCGTTAATAACGAAGTACCCGCCCGCGCATCCGCCCTGTCCGGGACCCGGACGGGGCGCGTGCGCATCTGGCCGCGCATTCCCCGTGGGCGGCCGACGAGGGCGGCCCGAGACGACACCGTGCGTTGCGCGCGGCCGACCGCCGTGATCCGGCGGCGGCATGCGATCCAATGCCAACGGGAGCTTCCCGCACATGACTGACTTCTTTCCTCAATTCGCCCAGCAGCTGGTCAACGGCCTGACGCTGGGTGCGATCTATGCGCTGATCGCCATCGGCTATTCGATGGTCTACGGCATCATCGGCATGATCAACTTCGCCCACGGCGAGATCTACATGATCGGCGCGTACGTGGGCCTCGTCACTCTCACTGCAATCGGCGTCTCCGCCGGCTATCCGCTGCCGCTCGTGCTCGGCGCCGCGCTGATCGTGTCGGTGATCGTCACCGGCCTGTACGGCTTCGCGGTCGAGCGCGTCGCGTATCGCCCGCTGCGCGGCGGCCCGCGCCTCGTGCCGCTGATCTCCGCGATCGGCATGTCGATCTTCCTGCAGAACTACGTGCAGATCGGCCAGGGCGCGCGCGACGTGTCCGTGCCGGTGCTGATCTCCGGCGCATTCGACATCCATCTCGGCGGCGACTACGACGTGACGGTGCCGTATGCGCGTCTGCTGATCGTCGGCGTGACGATCGTGCTGATGATCGCGCTCACGCTGTTCATCTCGCACTCGCGGATGGGCCGTGCGTGCCGCGCGTGCGCCGAGGACATGAAGATGGCGAACCTGCTCGGCATCGACACGAACCGCGTGATCTCGTTCACATTCGTGCTCGGTGCGATGCTCGCGGCCGTCGGCGGCGTGCTGATCGGGTTGACCATCGGCAAGCTGAATCCGTACATCGGCTTCGTCGCGGGCATCAAGGCGTTCACCGCCGCGGTGCTCGGCGGGATCGGCAGCATCCCGGGCGCGATGCTCGGCGGCGTGCTGCTGGGCCTGGCCGAAACCTTCGCCGCAGGCTACATGCCGGCCGAGTACAAGGACGTGGTCGCGTTCGGCCTGCTCGTGCTGATCCTGCTCTTCCGC
The DNA here is from genome assembly GCF_902499045.1 of Burkholderia latens. Taxonomy (GTDB): domain Bacteria; phylum Pseudomonadota; class Gammaproteobacteria; order Burkholderiales; family Burkholderiaceae; genus Burkholderia; species Burkholderia latens. Next base: position 170,590 of record NZ_CABVPL010000001.1, read on the forward strand.
CCGACCGGCCTGCTCGGCAAGTCGGACATCGAAAAGGTTTGAGGGAGACGCAGATGAGTCAAGTCATTTCCGTTCGCCGCCCGGCCGCCGACGCATCGGTCGGCCAGGCGCTGAAGAACGCCGTCGCCGCTGCGCTGCTGACGGCGATCCTCACGATTCCGGTGCTCGGGCTGCAGCTGAAGCTCGACGGCTATCAGGTGGTGCTGACGCCGCACTGGCGTCCGGTGTGGATCGCGGTCGCGGCCGTGTTCCTGTTCCAGTTGTTCAAGCCGTGGCTCGTGCGCGCGAAATCGGCAGTGAAGCTGCCGGCGATGCCCGCGATGGGTGCGCAGCAGCAGCGCGTGATCATCTGGGTGCTGCTCGCGGTCGGCCTCGTATGGCCGTTCTTCGGTTCGCGCGGCGCGGTGGACGTCGCGACGCTCGCGCTGATCTACGTGATCCTCGGCCTCGGGCTGAACATCGTGGTCGGCTTCGCGGGGCTGCTGGATCTCGGCTACGTCGGGTTCTACGCGGTCGGCGGCTATACGTACGCGATGCTGAACCAGTATTTCGGGCTGTCGTTCTGGGAATGCCTGCCGATCGCGGCGATCGCCGCGGCGACGTTCGGCTTCCTGCTCGGCTTCCCGGTGCTGCGCCTGCGCGGCGACTATCTCGCGATCGTCACGCTCGGCTTCGGCGAAATCATCCGCCTGCTCGCGAACAACCTGACGAGCCTGACCGGCGGCCCGGACGGCATCTCGGGCATTCCGAAGCCGACGGTGTTCGGCTTCGAGATGGCGCGCTCGGCGAGCGTCGAAGGCGCGAAGACGTTCCATGAACTGATCGGGCTGGAATACAGCGGCGAGCACATGGTGATCTTCCTGTATCTGATCGCGCTGGTGCTGGTCGGCTTCACGCTGTTCGTGACGAGCCGCCTGATCCGCATGCCGATGGGCCGTGCGTGGGAAGCGCTGCGCGACGACGAGATCGCGTGCCGTTCGCTGGGCCTGAACCCGACGCGCATCAAGCTGTCGGCGTTCACGCTCGGCGCGGCGTTCGCGGGGATCGGCGGCGCGTTCTTCGCCGCGCGTCAAGGCCTCGTGAATCCCGAATCGTTCACCTTCATCGAATCGGCGCTGATCCTCGCGATCGTCGTGCTCGGCGGGATGGGCTCGCAGCTCGGCGTGATTCTCGCGGCGATCCTGCTGACCGTGCTGCCGGAAGTCGCACGCGGTTTTGCCGAGTACCGGATGCTGATCTTCGGTCTGGTGATGGTGTTGATGATGATGTGGCGTCCGCAGGGCCTGCTGCCCGCGAGCCGCCCCCACGTGGAGCTGCCGCGATGAGCGCGAATGCAGAACTGTTGAAGGTCGCCGGGCTGCAGATGCGCTTCGGCGGGTTGCTCGCGGTGGACGGCATCGATTTCGACGTGCGCCGCGACGAGGTGTTCGCGATCATCGGGCCGAATGGCGCGGGCAAGACCACGGTGTTCAACTGCGTCGGCGGCTTCTACAAGCCGACCGGCGGCGACGTCGTGCTCGACGGCCACGCGATCGCAGGGCTGCCGAGCCACAAGATCGCGCTGAAGGGCCTGGTGCGCACGTTCCAGAACATCCGGCTGTTCAAGTCGCTGACGGTGGTCGAGAACCTGCTCGTCGCGCAGCATCGCAAGGTGAAGGCCGGGCTGCTGCACGGCCTGTTCGCGACGCCCGCGTATCGTCATGCGGAGAAGGAAGCGCTCGAACGCGCGGCCGTGTGGCTCGACCGGATGGGGCTGACGTCGGTCGCCAACCGGCCGGCCGGCACGCTGTCGTACGGGCACCAGCGGCGTCTGGAAATCGCGCGCTGCATGATCACCGAGCCGCGCCTGTTGATGCTCGACGAGCCGGCGGCCGGCCTCAACCCGCAGGAGAAGATCGAACTGCAGCACCTGATCGACAAGCTGCGCCGCGAGTTCGGCGTATCGGTGCTGCTGATCGAACACGACATGAGCCTCGTGATGGGCGTGTCGGACCGCATCCTCGTGATGGAGCACGGCCGGCCGATCGTGATCGGCACGCCGGAAGCGGTCCGCAACGACCCGCGCGTGATCAACGCGTATCTGGGGGAAGAGTGATGCTGAAGCTGGAACAGGTCCATACGCACTACGGCGCGGTCGAGGCGCTCGCGGGCGTGTCGATCGAGGTGAACAAGGGCGAGATCGTCACGCTGATCGGCAGCAACGGCGCCGGCAAGACGACGCTGATGATGACCGTATGCGGTACGCCGCGCGCGTCGTCGGGCCGCGTGCTGTTCGAGGGCAACGACATCACCGCGATGTCGACGCACCAGATCATGCGGCAGGGGATGGCGATTTCGCCGGAAGGGCGGCGCGTGTTCCCGAGTTTGACGGTGCTCGAGAACCTGAAGATGGGCGGCTTCTTCGCGAGCCGTCACGAGATCGACGACGGGATCGAGCACGTGTTCAAGCTGTTTCCGCGCCTGAAGGAACGCGCGACGCAGCGGGCCGGCACGATGTCGGGCGGCGAGCAGCAGATGCTCGCGATCGGCCGTGCGCTGATGAGCAAGCCGCGCTTGCTGCTGCTCGACGAGCCGACGCTCGGCCTCGCGCCGCTCGTGATCGCGCAGATCTTCGACATCATCCGCACGATTCGCGACGAAGGCGTGACGGTGTTCCTGGTCGAGCAGAACGCGAACAAGGCGCTCGGCGTGGCCGATCGCGGCTACGTGCTCGAAACGGGGCGCGTGGTGCTCGCCGACACGGGCGCGAACCTGCTCGCGAACGACCGGATCAAGCAGGCGTATCTCGGCGGGTAATGAAGGAAGCCGCCGGCCTGCAACGGGCCGGCGGTTTTTTTGCGCCCTTTCCCGATGTGCCGGTACGATGAGTGCCATGCCTGCTTGTGCAGCAAATCCGTAGCCGATTCGGCTTCGATCCTAGTCGAATGGGCTACTTCCTCGCTTCTCGGAGACAACCGATGAAGGTCAAACGGATCGTCGCCAATATCGACACACGCTCGATCGACGACGCGAAACGCTTCTACCAGCAGATCTTCGGTCTCGACCTGCTGATGGATCTCGGCTGGATCGCGACCTACGGCAACGCCGAGCGGATGAGCGTGCAGATCAGCTTTGCATCGCAGGGCGGATCGGGCACGCCGACGCCCGACCTGTCGATCGAAGTCGACGATCTCGACGAAGCGCTCGCGCGCATTCACGCCGCCCGCGTTCCCGTCGAATACGGTCCCGCCGACGAGCCGTGGGGTGTGCGGCGGTTTTTCGTGCGCGATCCGTTCGGCAAGCTCGTGAACGTGCTCGTTCACCGCTGAGCGCCGGAACGGCGGCGTCGCACGGCGCGCTTACGTGTGCAACGCCAGCCCCTTTACCGCCTTGTCCACGGCCTTCTTCGGCCCGTGCAACGCGAGGCCGACCAGATCGAGATTGTCCGCGTCCTCGGCGCGGAACGCTTCGCGATTGGCCGCGTCGTGCCCGGTCGAGAACATCGCGCGCACGTACGGCACGATCATCACTTCGCGCGACAGCGCGTGCCGGTGCGCGGCTTGCAGGCCGCCCAGATCGGCCGCGAACACCAGCATCGGCTGGCCCAACATGCGGCCGTAGCGGTTGCCGGCCGCATCCTCGTAAGGCTCGCCGATTGCGTCGGGCGCGCCGGCTGCGATGCCCGTCGCGAGAAACGCGACCACGTTGAGTTTCTGCCATGCCGCGAGATCGTCGCGCACGATCAATGCCACTTTGGTATCGAACATGAGTGCTCCGTCGTTGAAGCGCTCATGATCGGATGGCGCGGGGCGATCAGTCTGGAACGTTTGTGCACATTCGCCGATACGCGGCCGGCGTCATCCGGTATGCGCGGCGGAACCAGCGGCCGAGGTGGCTTTGGTCGGCGAAACCGACGTCCGCGGCGGCCTGCGCCGGCGTGCGGCCGGCCGCGAGCAGCCTGCGTGCCGCCCGCAGCCGCAAGCGCACGAGATACGCGTGCGGCGACGTGCCGTACGCGCGCTGGAACATCCGCGTGAGCCGGAAGCGGTCGATGCCGGCGACGCTCGCGAGTTCGTCGAGACCGATGTTGCCGTCCATCTGTTCGTGCAGCAGGTCGCGCACGCGCGCGATCGCGGGCGGCACGACGCGGCTTTCCAGCGCGACCGGGCCGCCCAGCTGAGTGCCGAGCCGCATCAGCAGGCGGTCGAGCGTCTGGTCGCGCGCGAGCCGGCCTTCGTTGTCGTGGATCGCGAAGAACGCGTTCCGGATCGCCCCGACGAGGCCGCGATCGTCGACGAGCGTTTGGCCGAACGTGGCTTCGACGCTGCCGAGACCCGGCAGGTCGAGGCGGCGCGCGGCGTGCTCGACCCACCCCTGCGGCAGGTACAGCATCCCGTACGTGAAGCCGCCCGCTTCGGGCGCGTGGCCGTCGTGGATCGCGCCCGGCTCGATCAGGATCGCGCGGCCAGGCACGCTCGTATGCAGCGAACGATGGCACTGGAAGCGCTGCACGCCCTGCTCGGTGAAGCCGACCAGCATGTCGTCGTGATCGTGCGCGTCGTATGCATGGCCGTTGAAATGCGCATGCAGGCTTTCGATGCCGGTTTCCGCATCGCGGCGCGCGACGAGCCAGTGGTCGGTCGTGCCGATGGCCTTTGCATCCGTCGTCATTGGGTGCCTCGCGCATCGTCGCTGCGTGACGGAGCGTGTACGCAGGCGGTGGAACAGGGTGGGCAAGTGCGGTTCATGCTTCGCTCGCCGCCGCCTGCTCGTCGCGCGCATATTGCGCGGGCGGCCGGCCGACATGCCGCGCGAACGCGACGCTGAACGTGCTCGCCGAGCTGTAGCCGACGCGCGCCGCGATCTCCGCGATGCGCCCTTCGTTGCGGCGGAGCAGATCCTTCGCGAGCGCCATGCGCCACGTCAGCAGGTATTCCATCGGCGCGACGCCGACCGCGCGGCTGAAGCGTTCGAAGAACGTCGAGCGCGACAGCGCGGCTTCCTTCGCGAGCTCGACGATCGTCCACGGGTGCGCGGGGCGTTCGTGCATCCGCCGCAGCGCGGCCGCCAGACGGCTGTCGGCGAGCCCGCGCACGAGGCCGGGCGATGCGTGCGTGCCGGTCGTGAACCGCAGCGCTTCGATCAGCAGCACCTCCAGCAAACGCGCCAGCACGATCTCGCGGGCAGGCCGCTGCGCGTGCGACTCGTCGCGCACGAGCTGCACGAGCGTGGTTAGCCGCGGCTCGCCGCGCACGTGCACGAAGCGGGGCAGCAACGACACCAGCAGCGCTGCATCGGGCGAACCGAAGCTGCAATTGCCGGCCATCATTCGCGTGTCGACCGGGTTCGCGGGATCGCCGATCCGGTATTCGCCGTGATCGAGCATGACCGGCGGCGCCGTCTCGACGCCCGGCGGCGGCGGTTCGAGGCTGGACATCGCGACGCCGTAGGCCGCCGGAATCAGCATGAAATCGCCGGCCAACAACTCGATCGGCGCGTGCCCGTCGATCGCGATCCGGCACCCGCCGTCGAGGATCGCGCAATAGAACGGTTCGCCGGCGACCGTGCGATTGATGGCCCACGGGCTCGCGCCGCGGACGTACTTGGCGTGCCGGGCGCCCGGTTGCAGCAGCGTCACGACTTCGGTCAGCGGGTCGATCATCGCCGGACTCTCGCAAAAGAAAAGCGGACTGCCGATTGTAGCGAATACGAGTCCGGCCATCTATCGTACGGACACATGCTCAACACATCCAGGAGTCCGCATGAAAACCGTACTGATTACCGGCTGTTCTTCCGGCTTCGGCCTCGAAATCGCGCGTCATTTTCTGGCGCGCGACTGGCGGGTCGTCGCGACGATGCGCAAGCCGGGCGACGACGTGCTGCCGCCGTCGGCGCGTTTGCGCGTGCTGCCGCTCGACGTGACCAATGACGACAGCATTCGCGCCGCGATCGACGCCGCCGGCCCGATCGACGTGCTCGTCAACAACGCGGGCTTCGGCGCGGCCGCCCCGGCCGAACTCGCGCCGCTCGATACCGTGCGCGCGCTGTTCGACACCAACACGATCGGCACGATCGCGGTGACGCAGGCCGTGCTGCCGCAGTTTCGCGCACGCGGCGCCGGCGTGGTCGTGAACGTCACGTCGAGCGTCACGCTGAAGGCGTTGCCGCTGGTGAGCGCGTATCGCGCGAGCAAGGCGGCGGTGAATGCGTTCACCGAATCGATGGCGGTCGAACTCGCGCCGTTCGGCGTGCGCGCGCATCTCGTGCTGCCGGGCCGCGCGCCGGACACGCGCTTCGCGGACAACGCACGGGCCAACATGCACGGCTTCGAGCACGAAGCGTATGCGGACTTCGTCGGCAAGGCCGTGGCGCGGATGCTCGATGCGTCGGGGCCGATCACCCATGCGCAGGACGTCGCCGAAGCCGTGTGGCGCGCGGCGACCGATCCGTCGAGCCCGATGCGGATGCCGGCCGGTGCCGATGCGCAAGCGTGGGCGGCGGAAGCGGGCTGAGCGGCCGGGAGCCCGTCGCGCCGGCCGGCCAACCGGTGCGACGGATCGCGCGAGGCCGAGCGGCGTTACGCTACACCGCGCGCGCGATCGCCTGCTCCAGCAGCGACAAACCGAGATCGATTTCCGCTTCGCTGACGGTCAGCGGCGGCGCGATCCGGAACACGCCGCCCATTCCGGGCAACTGCACGATGTTCATGCTGAGCCCGAGCTTCATGCACTCGCGCGTGATCTTCGCGCCGAGCCCGTCCGCCGGTTCCTTCGTGCGCCGGTCCTTGACGATTTCCACGCCGAGCAGCAGCCCGCGTCCGCGTACGTCGCCGATACAGTCGAAGCGCTCCATCAGGTCGAGCAGCCCGCGCCGCAGCCGGTCGCCCATCACGTTCGCGCGTTCCACGAGACCATCGCGCTGCACGACGTCCAGCACGCGCAGGCCGACCGCGGCCGGCAGCGGGTCCGACACGTGGGTCGTGTAGAACAGATAGCCGAGCTCGTGCGCGCGTTCCTCGATCCGTGCGGACGTGACGACGGCCGCGAGCGGCAGCCCCGCGCCGAGCGTCTTCGACAGCGTGAGGATGTCGGGCGTCACGCCGTCGCGCTGGCACGCGAACATCGTGCCGGTGCGGCCGACGCCCGTTTGCGCTTCGTCGAGGATCAGCAGCATGCCGCGCTCCTCGCACTTGCGCTTGAGCGCCGCCATGTAGCCTTCCGGCAACTCGATGATGCCGCCCGAGCTGAGGATCGGCTCCGCGATGAACGCGGCGAGGTTGCCGCTCGACTGGCGATCGATCAGGTCGAACGCGTAATCGAGCTCGGCAAGATAGTCGTACGTGCCGTTGCGCTCGAAGCGCGGGCGGTACGTGAACGGCGCCGGAATCGCGAACGAGCCGACCGCCGCCGGCCCGACACCCTTGCGGCCGGCGCTGTACGTCGCGGACGCCGCAGCGCCCGTCATCCCGTGCCACGACTGCGCGAAGCCGACGATCTCGTACTTGCCGGTGACGAGCTTCGCCATCCGGATCGCCGCTTCGTTCGATTCCGCGCCCGTGCTCAGCAGCAACGCGCGATCGAGGCCAGGCGGCGTGAGATCGGCGAGCCGAGTCGCGAGATCCACGACCGGGCGCGACAGCATCCCGCTGAACAGGTGGTCGAGCTTGCCCGCGTATTCGCCGATGACGGCGACGATCTCCGGATGGCTGTGTCCGAGCACCGCGCTCATCTGCCCCGACGTGAAATCGAGGATCGCGCGGCCCTCCGCATCGTAGACGAAGCTGCCTTGCGCGCGTTCGATGATGATCGGCTCGAACGTGCCGCCGTAGCGGATCAGGTGCTGCCTGGCGTTACGCCAGAAGGTTGCGTCGTCGTTCATGGACACCGGGCTTCTCCAGGCAAGGGCAGGGATCGCTTGCAGTCTAGGCGCCGGTCTGGTTTTATGGAAACGAATAGTTCTTATGCAAGGTAGAAAAGGAGCTAATACGTTGGCGCGTTTGCTCGATATCGATTTGCTGCGCTCGTTCGTCGCGATCGCCGAGGCGCGCGCGCTCAGCCGCGCGGCGGTGCGGGTCGGCCGCACGCAATCGGCGCTCAGCCAGCAGATGCGGCGGCTCGAAGACATCGTCGACCAGCCGCTGTTCCAGCGCACCGGGCGTGGTGTCGTGCTGACGCATCCCGGCGAGCGGCTGCTCGTGCATGCGCAGCGCATTCTGCGGCAGCACGACGAGGCGATGGCCGATCTGTGCGGCTCGGGTTTGTCGGGCACGATCCGGTTCGGGTGCCCGGACGATTACGCCGAAGTGTGGCTCCCGTCGCTGCTGCGGCAGTTTTCGAGCCAGCATCCGCACGCGATCGTCGAAGTCGTGTGCGGGCCGACGCCGCGCTTGATCGAACGCCTGGAGAAGCGCGCGATCGATCTGGCGATGATTTCCGTGCCGGACGACGGCGCGACCGACGACATCATTCGCCGCGAGCAACTGGTCTGGATCGGCTACCCGGGGCTCGAGCCCGCGCATTTCGATCCGCTGCCGCTCGCGCTGTCCGATCGCGATACGCTCGATCACGTCGCGGCGTGCGACGCGCTGAATCGCGCCGGCCGCGACTACCGCGTCGCGTATGCGAGCAGCAGCCTCGCGGGGCTGATCGCGCTGGTGCGTTCGGGGCAGGCGTTCGCGGTGATGACGCAGACCGCGGTGCCGGGCGACCTGGCGGTCATCGCCGGCGATCGTGGGCTGCCGCCGCTGCCGGCGGTGGGCGTTACGCTGAAGTTCGACCGCAAGCGGCCAGCGCATCTGACCGCGGCGTTCGCCGAGCATATTCGGGCGGTGTTGCCGGTGCTGTGACGGCAAAACGCCGCGCCGATCGCCGGCCGGCCGGTTTCACCAACCGCACACCGGCAGCCGGCGCGCGCCGCATCGGGTGGCGCGGCCGAAGCCGGCCGGCGCTCTAGAATTGACGCGTGACCGACCGGGATGCCGCTGCCCGGACGATGTTCCGATATCGCGGCCGGCTTGTCGGGCGAACCGCTCTCTTCAACGCAACGGATTCCAACATGCGCATCCCACCGCTCAAGGCGATCATCGCATTCGAAAGCGTAGCCCGCACCAAAAGCGTCAATCGCGCGGCGGAGGAGCTGGGGCTGACCGCGTCGGCCGTGAGCCACCAGCTCAGCAACCTCGAATCGCAGATCGGTCAGCCGTTGTTCCAGCGCTCGGGGCGCGGCCTCGTCCTCACGCCCACCGGCGAACGCTACCTGGCCGACGTCACGGGTTCGCTCGCCGATCTCAGCCGCGCGACCGAGCGCGCATCGAGCCGCACCGAGGTCGACATCCTGCGCGTGCATTCGAGCCCGAGCTTCGGGCTGATGTGGCTGCTGCCGCGGCTGTCGTCGTTTCAGGAAGCGAACGGCGATATCCAGCTGAACCTCGCGTGCTCGTACGAGAACGTGTCGTTCTCGAACGGCTTCTACGATATCGACGTCCGTCACGGCTACGGCAACTGGGACAACCTCGAGGTCAAGACGGTGCGCGGCGAGTTCATCGCGCCGCTCGCGTCGCCGCGGTACCTCGAACGGCATCCGGTGAACGCGCCGGAAGACCTGCTCGGTCATCGTCTGATCTATTCCGAAACGCCGCTGGTGCAGTGGAAGCAGTGGTTCGGCCGGGCCGGCGTGCCGCTTGCCGCGCAGAAGACGTTCGACTTCTCGTTCGACCGGTCCTACATGTCGCTCGAAACGGCCGCGCTCGGCCTCGGCATCGCGCTCGAAAGCCTGATGCTCGCATCGGTGAAGATTCGCGAAGGGCTGCTGGTGCCGGTGTTCGACGCGAGCCATGCGGTCGAAGTGGGCGCGCATCACCTCGTGTACCCGCGGCAGAACGCGGAGCTGCCGCGCGTGAAGCGCTTCCTTGCGTGGATCGAGCGGGAAGTCGCGACGCAGGGCCGCGCAAGCTGAGCGGAGCGGGTTCCGCCCGCGCGCCATACTGCGTCGCAGCACGCCGCGCCGGATCGCGCGGCGACATCTGAAATTTTCTCAGCTATGGCTGAGCGTTTCCGCGTTGATGCGGGTGTCCGGCGAGCCGACACTCTGCACACACACATCAACATAAGGAGACGACCGATGTTGCTCGACCGGAAAACCATCATCGTGACCGGCGCCGCGTCGCCGCGCGGCATCGGCAAGGCCACGGCCCGCGCACTGGCTGCCCACGGCGCGCGCGTGGCAATTCTCGACCTGCGTCGAGAAGACGCGGAAGCGGCGGCCGCGGACCTCGGCCCGGACCACCTGGGGCTCGCCTGCGACGTGACCGACCGCGACGCATGCGTGGCGGCCGCCCGCGCGACGCTCGAGCGCTTCGGCCGCATCGACGGCCTCGTGAACAACGCCGGCATCACGCAACCCGTGCGGACGATGGAGATTTCCGGGCGCGACTTCGACGCCATCGTCGACGTGAACCTGCGCGGCACGCTGTACATGTCGCAAGCGGTGCTTCCGGCGATGAAGGAGCAGCGCGGCGGCAGCATCGTGTGCATGTCGTCGGTGTCCGCGCAGCGTGGCGGCGGCATTTTCGGCGGGCCGCATTACAGCGCCGCGAAGGCCGGTGTGCTCGGCCTCGCGAAAGCGATGGCGCGCGAATTCGGCGCCGACCGTATCCGCATCAATTCGATCACGCCGGGCCTGATCCAGACCGACATCACCGGCGACAAGCTGACGCCCGCGATGCGCGAGGACATCGTCAACGGGATTCCGCTTGGCCGCCTCGGCGAGGCTGGCGACGTCGCCAATGCGTGCCTGTTCCTGCTGAGCGACCTGTCGAGCTATCTGACGGGCATCACGCTCGACGTCAATGGCGGGATGCTGATCCACTGACAACGGCGCCGCGGCACGCGCGGCGCTGCCCATCATGCACCCGGGACAACCCGGGGCCGTGGCAGGAGACAAACATGAGAGCCAAGTACTCCGCATCGCCGGTTCAGCACGAGATGCTGCAACTGGGCGATGCGCAGACGTTCGAAGCGGCGACCTATGCGAAGGTCGCGCGCCGGCTGATCCCGTTCCTGATGCTGTGCTACCTCGGTGCCTATCTGGACCGCGTCAACGTCGGCTTCGCGAAACTGCAGATGCTCAACGACCTGCGTTTCAGCGAGACCGTGTACGGGATGGGCGCAGGCATCTTCTTTCTCGGCTACTTTCTGTTCGAAGTCCCGAGCAACCTGATTCTGCATCGCGTCGGCGCGCGGCGCTGGCTCGCGCGCATCATGCTGACCTGGGCCGTGATTTCCGCGAGCTTCGTGTTCGTGAAATCGCCCACCCTGTTCTACGTGCTGCGGTTTCTGCTCGGCGTCGCCGAAGCAGGCTTCGCGCCGGGCGTGATCCTGTATCTCACGTACTGGTTCCCGGCGGCGCGGCGCGCGAAGGCGCTTTCGCTGTTCTTCATGGCGATTCCGCTGGCGGGAATCATCGGCGGGCCGCTGTCCGGCGCGATCATGCATTCGCTGCACGGCGCGATGTCGATGGCCGGCTGGAAGTGGCTGTTCCTGCTCGAAGCGCTGCCGTCGTTCGTGCTCGGCTTCGCGATCCTGCTGTATCTCGACGACGGCATCGACCGCGCAACATGGCTCACCGATGCCGAAAAGGCCTTGCTCGCGCGCAACGTTTCGGCCGACGCCGCACACACGACCGCCCACCTGTCGATCCGCGCATTCGTCGCCGATCGCCGGCTGTGGTTGATGGCCGCGATTTATTTCTGCGTCGTGCTCGGGCAGTATGGCCTCACGTTCTGGCTGCCGACGATCATTCGCAAGGCTGGCGTCGCCGATCCGCTGTGGGTCGGCCTGTTCACCGCGATTCCGTATGCGTGCGCGATCGTCGCGCTGCCGCTGATCGGCATGAGCGCCGACCGCCGCCGCGAGCGCCGCTTCCATCTCGCGATGCCGATGCTGATCGCCGCGGCGGGCTTCGCGGCGTTGCCGATGCTCGGCAGCGTCAGCGCGTCGATCGTGTGCCTGAGCATTGCGTCGGCCGGCATTCTCGCGTCGTCGTCGCAGTTCTGGTCGCTGCCGACGGCGCTCCTCGGCGGGATGTCGGCCGCCGCGGGCATCGCCGCGGTCAACTGCTTCGCGAACCTCGCGGGCTTCTTCTCGCCGGCGATCGTCGGCTGGCTGAACGACCTGACCGGCAAGTCGACCGCCGGGCTCGTCTTCATCTCCATTGCGATCACGTTCGGCGCGCTGCTGGTGTTCCTCGTGCCCCGATCCGTGAACCGCTGATCCGATCTGCATTCCTTCCGAACCGATACTGGAGTTATCGATGGAAACCGAAACCGTCCATGAAGCGGTCACGCTCGCCGAGCGCGCGTACCGCATCCGCAGAAACGCCGTGCTGATGGGCGAAGTCCAGGGCCAGGGCTATGTCGGCCAGGCGCTCGACATCGCGGACGTGCTGGCCGTCGCGTACTTCGGCGCGATGCGCTATCGCCCCGACGATCCCGAGTGGGAAGGGCGCGACCGCTTCCTGCTGTCGAACGGCCACTATGCGATCGCGCTGTACGCGGCGCTGTTCGAAGCCGGCATCCTGCCGGCCGACGAACTCGAAACCTACGGCAGCGACGACAGCCGTTTGCCGATGTCCGGGATGGCGAGCTACACGCCGGGGATGGAGATGTCCGGCGGCTCGCTCGGGCAGGGCCTGACGATCGCGGTCGGCCGCTGCCTCGGGCTCAAGCGCAACGGCTCGGACGCATTCGTCTACACGCTGTTCTCGGACGGCGAACTCGACGAAGGCGCGATCTGGGAAGGGCTGATGTCGGCCGCGCACTGGAAGCTCGACAACCTGATCGCGATCGTCGACGTGAACAACCAGCAGGCCGATGGCCCGTCGACGCAGATCATGGCGTTCGAGCCGCTGGTCGACAAGCTCGACGCGTTCGGCTGGTACACGCAACGTGTGGACGGCAACGACATCGATGCGGTGAAGCGCGCGTTCGACAATGCACGCGGACATGACGCGCCGCAGCCGCGCATCATCGTCTGCGACACGAAGATGGGGTGCGGCGTGCCGTTCCTCGAAGCACGCGAGAAAAACCATTTCATCCGGGTCGATGCGCACGAGTGGCAACTCGCGCTCGACGCACTCGAAGCAGGGAGACACGCATGAGCACCGCCGACGACAAGCCGCGCCTGAAGACCTCCGCGATGATCGCGTCCATCGCGGCCGACGGGCAGCCGACGCGTGCCGCGCCGTTCGGCCATGCGCTCGCGAAGCTCGCGCGCACGAGCGAGAACGTGATCGGCATGACGGCGGATCTCGGCAAGTACACCGACCTGCACATCTTCGCGAAGGAATTTCCGGAGCGCTATTACCAGATGGGGATGGCCGAGCAACTGCTGATGGGCGCCGCCGCCGGGTTCGCGCACGAAGGGGCGCAGCCGTTCGTCACGACCTATGCGGTATTCGCGACGCGCCGCGCGTACGACTTCATCCATCAGGCGATCGCCGAGGACAATCTCGACGTGAAGCTCGTGTGCGCGTTGCCGGGCCTCACGACCGGTTACGGGCCGAGCCATCAGGCGGCCGAGGACCTGGCGCTGATGCGCGCGATGCCGAACATGACCGTGATCGATCCGTGCGACGCGCTCGATATCGAGCAGATGGTGCCGGCGATTGCCGCGCACAAGGGGCCGGTGTATGCACGCCTGCTGCGCGGCAACGTGCCGGCCGTGCTCGACGAATACGATTACCGCTTCGAGCTCGGCAAGGCGAAGCTGCTGCGCGACGGCCGCGACGTGCTGCTGATCTCGTCCGGGATCATGACGATGCGCTCGCTCGAGGCCGCGAAGGCGCTTGAGGCCGACCGCATCGATGCTGCCGTGCTGCACGTGCCGACGATCAAGCCGCTCGATACGGCGACCATCGTCCGCGAGGCGTCGCGCAGCGGGCGCATGGCGATCGTCGCCGAAAATCATACGGTGATCGGCGGGCTCGGCGAAGCGGTGGCGACCGCACTGCTGGCGGCCGGCGTTGCCGTGCCGTTCCGGCAGATCGGGCTGCCCGATGCGTACCTTGCCGCGGGCGCGCTGCCGACGCTGCACGATCGTTACGGGATCTCGGCCGGTGCGATGCGGGCGAATATCCGGTCGTGGGTCGGATGACGGATCGAGTCCGGGGCCGCCGGCGATTCGCGCTCATGCCGGCGGCCCCGGATCGCAATCGGGTCGCACAGCCCCAGCCCTGAAAACAAAAAAACCGCGAAGCGTTGCGCTGTCGCGGTTTTTTGCATCTTTCCGAAAACACGGTGAAAACCGTATCTGGTGCCGACGGCGAGACTCGAACTCGCACGGCTTTCGCCACTACCCCCTCAAGATAGCGTGTCTACCAATTTCACCACGTCGGCACTTCGGTACTGCAAGGGCCGCAATTCTAGCGTCACATTGCACGTTTGTGAAGGGGGTGTGACACGATTGCGAGGAAGCCGAAGTCGATCCCGGTAAAATTCGCCGGATCGATTCCACGAACATCGCAACCCGAACCCGCTTTCTCCCCGTGACGACGACCCTCGAACAACTTCAGGCCGGCCAGCTCGCGGGCTCGCGGCAACTCAAGCTCGCGTGCGGGCTGACGGAATTTCCGCGCGAGATCTTCGATCTGGCCGACACGCTCGAAGTGCTCGACCTGTCCGGCAATGCGTTGTCCGAGTTGCCGGACGACCTGGCGCGGCTGCATCGGCTGCGCATCCTGTTCGCGTCGGGCAACCGCTTCACCGAGTTTCCGGAAGTACTCGGCAGCTGCGCGCAGCTCGACATGATCGGCTTCAAGGCGAACCGGATCCGCACGGTGCCGCGCGGTGCGCTGCCGCGCGCGCTGCGCTGGCTGATCCTGACCGACAACGAAATCGACGAACTGCCGGCCGGGATCGGCGACTGCCCGCGCTTGCAGAAGCTGATGCTCGCCGGCAACCGGCTGCGTGCGCTGCCGGCCGAAATGGCCGCCTGCCGCGCACTCGAACTGGTGCGTGTGTCGGCGAACCGGCTCGACGCGCTGCCGGACTGGCTGTTGCGGCTGCCGCGCCTCGCGTGGCTCGCGTCGGCCGGCAATCCGTTCGGCGCGGCGCCGGAGGCCGCGGCGTCGGCCGAACCGGGCGTCGCGGACATTCACTGGACGTCGCTGACCTGCGAGCAGAAGCTCGGCGAAGGCGCATCGGGCGTGATCTACCGTGCGCAGTGGCGCGCGGACGGTCACGCGCCGCGTGCGGTCGCGGTGAAGCTGTTCAGGGGCGCGGTGACGAGCGATGGCCTGCCCGACTGCGAAATGGCCGCGTGCCTGCACGCGGGGCGTCACCCGAACATGATTCCGGTGATCGGCAAGGTGCACGGTCATCCGGACGGCGCGCACGGCCTCGTGATGGAACTGGTCGATCCGGCGCTGACGAACCTCGCCGGGCCGCCGAGCTTCGCGTCCTGCACGCGCGACGTGTATGCAGCGGACGCGCGATTCGCGCCGGCCGACGCATCGCGGATCGCGCACGGCATCGCGTCGGTGGCTGCGCATCTGCATGCGCGCGGCATCATGCACGGCGACTTGTACGCGCACAACATCCTGCACGATGGCGCGGGCGGCGCGCTGCTCGGCGATTTCGGCGCGGCGTCGGTCTACGACGTGAACGATCGTGTGCGTGCGGCGCGGTTCGAACGGGTGGAGGTCAGGGCGTTCGGCCATCTGCTCGGCGAGTTGCGCGAGCGATGCGAGCCGCGGGCGTGGGACGGTGCGCACGCGCTCGACGCGCTGGCGGCTGCGTGCCTGAACGAGGACGTCGACGCGCGGCCGTCGTTCGACCAGATCGTGGCCGCGCTGGCCGCAGCGATGGACTGACTGACCGGTGCGCGGCCCGGTAATTGCCGCGCTGGCGCCGGCTCAGGCGTTCAAGCCTGTCGCGCGGTCAGCAGCTTGATCCCGAGCCCGACGAACAGCAGCCCGCTCGCGCGCTTGGCCGTGCGTACCCACGGGCTGACGCCGAAGCCGCGCTGCAGCCGGCGCACACCGAACGAATAAACGCTGTGCACGACGACCACGGTGCACGCGATCGTCGCGTACATCACGACGAACTGCACCGCGAGCGGGCGATCATGCGCAATGAATTGCGGCATGAACGCCGACATGAAGATCATCGTCTTCGGATTGCTGCCCGACACGAGCAGCGCTTCGCGGAACAGCTTCCTGCGGTCGGGCTCGGCAATTGCGGCGTTGCCGTCCGGCGAGCGCCGGCGGCGATCGCCGCGCAGTTGCCGGATGCCCAGAAAGATCAGATACCCGGCACCAACGATCTTCATCGCGATGAACAGCGGCGGCATCGCGGCCAGCACCGCGCCGACGCCGAGCGCGACCAGCATCACGACCGCGCCCTGCGCGACGAGATTGCCGGCGATCGTCGCGGCGGTGCCGCGCGAACCGTAGCGCACCGTGTTGCGGATGACGAGCAGCACGTTCGGGCCGGGCGACAGCGTCGTCGCGAGATAGGCTGCGGCAAACAACATCCAGGTCTGAACGGACATGCGGCGCTCCGGAGGGCGGGTTTTGCGGTCGGGGTGAATCCGTGCATGATGCCACGACGGCGCGCGACTCACCCCGACTCACCCCGACGCACCGCGTCAGCGCGCGTCGCGCACGCAGTATGCGGCGATCGGCGCCGGCGAATCGATCGCGGACGGCCGCGTGATCCACGCGACCCACGCCGCCCATAAACCGCAGACGATCAGCACGGCGAGATTCAGCGGCGTCCGGTGGCGGACGATCCGGTCGGCGAGCGGCGAGCGTTCGTTGCTCATGTTCATCTCCGTCGGTCGTGGCGTTGCGCCGTTACTGGCCGGTATACGACGGCGCCTTCGCGTCGCAGGTCACGGACACCGTCGAGCCGTCGGCGAAATGCAGCGTGAACGGCACCTTCGCGCCGGGCGCGACCGGCTTGCGCGGATCTTCGAGCATCACGTGATAGCTCTTCGGCTTGAACGTCACCGTGCCGTGCGCGGGCACGTCTACCGCATCGACGTGAACCATCTTCGCGGTGCTGCCGGCCGTCTGCGTTTCGTGGATCATCGCCATCCCGTACGCGGGCGTGCCGATGCCGGTGAGCGTGGCCGGCTTGTCGCCGTCGTTCTTCAGCGTGAAGTAGCCGGACGACGGCACCGTTGCCGGCATCGTGCGGATCCAGCATGCATCGGCCTGTACGGCCGACGCGGCGAACGTGGCGGGCGCCTGCGACGCCAGCAGCGCGACCAGCAGGCTGGCCGGAATCGAACGTTTCATTGAGTGCTTTCCTTATCGGGTATCGAATGTCGCCGCGCGGGCATCGTGTGCGTTACTTCACCGTGAACGTGTAGCGGCCCTGCGTGCGATGGCCGTCGCTCGCCACCGCGATCCATGCGACCGTGTACGTGCCGGCCGCGAGGTTCGTCAGCGCGACATGCATCCGCTTGCGATTGCCGGTGTCGACTGCCGATTTGCCGTCGGCGACCGACTGGCCGTGGCTGTCGGTGACGGCGATCGAGCTGAAGGCGGGTTCGAGCGTCTCGCTGAAGTCGATCGTGACCGCGTGCGGTGCGCTCGACAACGTCGCGTCGGCGGCGGGCTCCAGGGTTTTCGGGTGCGCGTGCGCGTGAGCGGCCTGAGCGAGGACGAAGCCGAGTGCAGCCAGTGCGCCGCGAACAAAGGAAGTGGTTTTCATGGTTGGTAGTCCGGTTGGAGATGGCAAGGAGGGCGATACGTTCGACGGGGCGCCGCACGCGCACGCATGCGCGGCACGACGCCGCGAGCGATACGGTCGAACAGGAACGTCCGTCGAGACGTGGCACGACAGGCACGCGCATGCGCGTGCGGACGACGCGCGATGCGCTATCGCATCACGCGTTGTGACGGCGAATCAGAAGGAGAACGGCGGCGCGCGCGGTTGCGCGGCCGTGAGCGGCAGCGCGCGACGCAGGCTTTCGAAGCGGGTCGCTGCGCGATGCTGGAGAGGGGCGATGTTGGCCGCGAACGTCTGTTCGGGCGCGGGCAGGGCCGGTGTATGCGCGAACACGCTGCAATAGCCGCAAGCCTGCAGATGGGCGTGCAGGCGCTTCGATGGCGAATCGCCGACGTGGTCGGCGCCCGCCGGCTCCGCCGTGCAGTAGCCGGCGAGCAGCGCATCGACGCGGCCTTGCGTGGTCAGCGCCTGCGAGATCGTCGGCGCGAGCGTCGTCATCAGGATGGCGAGCATCCCGATCAGACTGACGATCTTCCGGAGACGACGACTCAGCATGCGATGCGCGGCGGCGTATGGATAACGATGGAGCGGATTATGCCACGCACCCGCCGCGCGGGGATGCTCGCGCGTCGATTCCGGGAGTGCTGCGCGGAGCGGGCAGAGAGGCGCGGCGCGCCTACGCGTGCTTCGCCAGATACTTCGCGATCAGCGTCATCTGCGCGGCCCAGCCCTGATCGTTCATCTCGCGCGCCGTCGCCCGGCGCGCTTCGATCAGTTGATCGAAGCCCGTTTCGGTGACGGTCAGCCGCGTGTGGCCGTCCGCTTCCGCGAGTGCGAACGTGACGAGCGTCATCGGCTCGGACGCGTAGTCGAAGTTCGGATCGATCGCGAACGGATGCCAGCGAAACGAGAGCAGCTGCTTCGGCTCGATGCGGTCGACGACGATTTCGAACACGGCGCCGGCATACGGCTCCTGCGCCTTCGCGACGTCGTCGTCGACGCGCGTCGGCGTGATGCGGCCGAACAGCGTCTGGCCGGCCACGAACGGGCCGTCGAAGGTCACGCCGAACCAGGTGCCGAATTCCCCGGCGTTGCTGACGGCTTCCCACACGCGCGCGAGCGGCGCGGCGAGCAGTGCTTGCTTCTCGATGCGATCGGTTGACCGGGTCATCTCGTTCTCCAGGCGGGCATCATCGTTGCGGGACGGCGTGCGCACGCGCGCCGCGTTCAGTCGATCATCTCCGCGCCGGGCACGTCGAGCACGACATCCGACGTCGCGACGGCCACGCACGGCAGCGTATAGCCGTCGGCCTTTTCGTCGCGGCTCAGGCCTGGCCATTCGATCGTGTAGCGAACGGTGCCGCTGACGATCCTGCACAGGCAACTGCGGCACGTGCCGTTGCGGCACGAGCGCGGCAGCCGGACGTGCGCGAACGCGGCGGCCTCGAGCAGCGTCAGCGAATCGGGCGCGTCGAACGTCGCGCCGAGCGGCTCGATGCGCACGAGAGGCGGATGGTCGGGATCGGTCATGGGTCGAAGCGGGCGACAGAGTGCGGCGGATGCAGGGTAAAGCAAGCGCCAAGCATAACCGAACGTGCGAGCGGCCGGCGGCAGCCGGCCGGGGGCGTCAGTGGCGGCGCAGGTAGCGGTACACGGTGTTGCGCGCGAGCCCGAGCTCGCGCGCGGCCGCCGACACGTTGCCGCCGTGCCGCGCGAGCACCGCGTCGATCACCGCGGCCTGATGGCTCTGCAGCGTGGTCGCTTCACGCGTGCTGGCGGGTGCGGTGTTCGCCGCGGGCGCGTCGTCGCAGTCGAGCCAGAAATCGTCCGGCAGGTGCGCGAGCGCGATTTCGTCTTCATCCTCGGCGAGCATGCCGGCCGTTCGCAGCACGTTGGTCATTTGCCGCAGATTGCCGGGCCAGCGGTGACGCGTGAACGCGTCGAGCACGTCGGTCGCGACGCGCGTCGGCATCGGTTCGCTGCGTGCGAGCCGCGCGAGAATCCGTTCGACGAGCACGGGCAGGTCGGTGCGCGCGGCGAGCGCCGGCAGCGTGACCGCGAGCCCGTTGATCCGGTAGAACAGGTCTTCGCGGAACGTGCCTGCGGCGATCATCGCGCGCAGGTCGCGGTGCGTCGCGCACACCACGCGGACGTCGACCGGCACCGCGCGCGCGCCGCCGAGCGGCATCACCGCGCGTTCCTGCAGCACGCGCATCAGCCGGACCTGCTGCGCGAGCGGCATGTCGCCGATTTCGTCGAGAAACAGCGTGCCGCCGTCGGCCTGCGCGATCTTGCCGGGGCTGCCGCGCTTGCGTGCGCCGGTGAACGCGCCGTCCTCGTAGCCGAACAATTCGGCTTCGATCAGGGAATCCGGCAGCGCCGCGCAGTTGACCGCGACGAACGGGCCGTCCGCGCGCGGCGACGCGTGGTGCAGCGCCCGTGCGAGCCACTCCTTGCCGGTGCCGGTCTGGCCGAGGATCAGCAGCGGCAGGTCGCGCCCGCGGATCTTCGCGACGCGTTCGAGTACCGCGGCCATTCGTGCGTCGCCGGTGTCGAGCGTCGCGAACGTGATCGCGTCGGGGTCCGGTGCGCGCGTGCGCGACGCAGCGGGGGCGGGCGGCGTGACGGCGACTGCCGTCCTGTGGGCTTCCGCGAATTCGCAGCGGGCGAGCACGCGCACGCCGGTCGACAGCGTGAGGCGGAACGGCGCGCCGGGCGCGCGTGCCGCGTGCTGCGCGAGCTGGGCGAAGTGCATGCCGAACAGCGCGTCGCAGCTTTGATGCTGCAGTGCGTCGAAGGTGGCGCCGAGCTGGAATTGCGCGCTGCGGTTCGCGGCGATCAGCCCGCCGTCGGGGCCGAACGCGACGAGGCCGGCGAACAGCGAGTCCACGCAGTCCTCGTGCGCGTGGAAGCGCAGGCGCAGCGCTTCCGCGCACTGGTTCGCGAACAGGTGGTTCTCGATGAGTTGCGAGGACATCCGCACGAGCGTGAGCGTATGCGGACTGAAGCCGCGCGGGTCGCCGCTCACGTCGAGCGTGCCGAGCGTGCGGCCGAACGGATCGATGATTGGTGCGCACGAGCAGGTGAGGATGTGATTCGCGCGCAGGAAGTGTTCGGACGCGTGCACCGCGACGGCCTGGCCCGATGCGAGCGCGGTGCCGATCGCATTGGTGCCGCGCGCGCGTTCGGCCCATGACACGCCGGTGCACAGCGCGACGCGGTTGGCCTTTTCGATGAAGTCTGCGTCGCCGATGCTGTGCAAGATCACGCCGTCGGCGTCGGTGAGCAGCACGAGGCTTTGCGTGTCGGCGATCTGCGCGTGCAGGTTCTCCATCACGGGGCGCGCGTGCGCGAACAGCGCGTGGTTCGTGTCGAGCAGTTCGCGCAGTGCGAGCCGCGACAGCGGCGAGAAATCCGGGCGTTCGTCTGCGCGCAGGCCGACCGCGGTCGAACGGGCATGCGCCTGCGCGAGCAGGTCGGTGCGGCCCGCGGTGGCGGGCAGCACGAAAGATTGAGGCATGTCTTGTCTCCTGTCGGCCCCAGTTAGCGCTTTAGCGCTTACTGGGGCCCCATGCACCGCGGTCGGCCCCAGTTAGCGCTTTAGCGCTTACTGGGGCCCCATGCACCGCGGTCGGCCCCAGTTAGCGCTTTAGCGCTTACTGGGGCCCCATGCTTCGCGGTCGGCCCCAGTTGGCGCTTTAGCGCTTGCTGGGGCCCCATGCTTGGCGGTCGGTCCCAGTTGGCGCTTTAACGCTTACTGGAGCCCCATGCACCGCGGTCGGCCCGAGTTGGCGCTTTAACGCTTGCTGGGGCCCCATGCTTCGCGGTCGGTGAGCGCGAGGCTTCAGCGCATGCGCAGGCCGGACGCTCGCGTTCGACCCACCGTGACGCTTCGCACCGCACCATCCGCCACCCGGGCCGCCGCCATCGATATCGCCTCATCATACAAGCGCCGCGCGCGTTGCGCGACCGCGTACAAAAACCCCTTGCTTTTGAGCGCCCGGCTGCAATGATGGAAATGGAACACGCACGCGCCGTGTTCTGCATTGCAACATGCATGCGACGCGACATGCATCCGTTCGGGAGACGCATCATGGTTCGGACGGAACTGAGAGTCGTGCTGGCGGCCATCGCCACCTTCATCATGCTGGGCGGCATCGCCGTGGCGATCCACGGTCTGCTGTTCGATCTGACCAACGCGGTGCAATACGGGGCGGCCGCGATCGCGGTAGGCGCCACGACCGCCGCGATCGCGCTGAACGTCTGGCCGACCGATCCCCACTGACGCCGCTCCGAAAACGGTGCCGGATGTCGCGCTGGTCTGATGAAAATGCGCGTCGGAACGGCGCGCATCCAAAATTTGCCTCCTGCGCGAAACCGTCTAAAGTGGAATGCAACCGGCATGCATTGTCCGCGCCATACCCCCGTGGATCGTGCCTCTGCCGGCGAGCCCGCGTACATTTTCGTCCGGCCGGTAGCGGACGACGGACGCGGTCATTTGCTTTCTACCGGACGATAGGCGGCTCCCATGCAGATTCACTTCACGAATGAGAAGCCCGAATATTCGGGGCGCGATCTGATGCTGGGGTTTACGGCGCTGGTCAATGGCGAGCGCGTCCAATGTCAGATCACCGCCGAGGCGCTGGAGGACCATTTCGGCGCGGCATCGCCGCGCTTCGAGGACATGGTCGGCGCGTACGATCAGCACCGCGAGCGCATCGAGGCGGCCGCGCGGCGGCTGTTGTCCGAAACGCGCGCGCAGTGCGTGACGCTGCGCAGCGGCTACGTGCGCTTCTACGAGGCGAACTGGCGCTGAACCGGACGACCGGCAGCGACGGAGCGGGCGCCGAATACCGGCGCCCGTGTCGTATCCGGCACGCCCGATGTATCGCGCGGCCGATGCGCGCGGCCCGCGCCGCGCGATCGCGCAATTGTCGGCACCTGCGTCCCCCGATTTTCCTGACCGTTGCCCGGATCCGCGCGCATCCGGCAAGCGAGCGGCGCGATTCGATACGGATCCCGTAGCGCTTGCGCCGGGCATGATCGATCGACGCATCGGGTGCCGCGCGTTGGCGCAAACAGCAACGCCACCCGAAGGTGGCGTTGCTCGCAACGTGTCGCGCACCGATGCGCGCGCGTCATTCGCTGCCGAGATAGAAGAAGCGGAACAGGAACACGGCGGCGATGATCCACACGATCGGCTTCACCGTGCGGCCCTGGCCCGTCAGCAGCTTCAGGCCGCCGTACGCGATGAAGCCGAACGCGACGCCATTCGCGATCGAGTACGTGAACGGCATCAGCAGCGCGGTCAGCGCGGCCGGCACGGCCTCGGTCGCATCGTCCCACGGCACGTCGACCATCTCGCGCAGCATCAGGCACGACACGTACAGCAGCGCCGGCGCCGTCGCATACGCCGGCACGACGCCGGCGAGCGGCGCGATGAACAGGCACGCGAGGAACAGCACCGCGACGGTGATCGCCGTCACGCCCGTGCGGCCGCCGGCCTGCACGCCCGATGCGCTCTCGATATACGCGGTGGTCGACGACGTGCCGAGCACCGAGCCCGCGACGATCGCGGTGCTGTCGGCGAGCAGCGCCTTGTTCAGCCGGTTCATCTTGCCTTCGACGAGCAGGCCCGCGCGGTTCGCGACGCCCATCAGCGTGCCGGTCGCGTCGAACAGTTCGACCAGGAAGAACACGAGGATCACGTTGATGATGCCGGTCGACAGCGCGGCGCCGATGTCGAGCTTGAACAGCGTCGCGTCGATCGACGGCGGCGCCGAGAACACGCCGTGGAACTGGTTGTCGCCGAAGAAGAACGACAGGATCGTCACGCCGATGATGCCGATCAGGATCGCGCCGCGCACGCGCAGGTGGTCGAGCGTGACGATCGTGAAGAAGCCGACGATCGCGAGGATCGTCGTGGGCTTGTGCAGGTCGCCGAGCGTGACGAGCGTGGCCGGGTTGCCGACGATCACGCCCGACGTCTTCAGCGAAATGATCCCGAGGAACAGGCCGATGCCGGCGGTGATCGAGATGCGCAGCGATTTCGGAATGCCGTTGACGATCGCCTCGCGCACGCGGAACAGCGTGACGAGCAGGAACAGGCAGCCGGAAACGAACACTGCGCCGAGCGCGGCCTGCCACGTGAAGCCCATTCCCTTGACGACGGTGTACGCGAAATACGCGTTCAGGCCCATGCCGGGCGCGCATGCGATCGGGTAGTTCGCGTACAGCCCCATGATCAGCGACGCCAGCGCCGCGACGAGGCAGGTCGCGACGAACACCGATTCCTTCGGCATGCCGGCGTCGCCGAGGATCGCCGGGTTGACGAAGATGATGTAGGCCATCGTCAGGAACGTGGTGACGCCCGCGAGTATTTCGGTGCGGAAGTCGGTGCCGGCTTCAGCGAAGCCGAAATACCGCTTGATGAATTCCATGAAGGCGTTTCTCCGGTCGGGATGTCGTGTTGCTTGTTGTTTGGGCCGAATTGTTGTAACGGCAGCGCGCGGCCGGCGTACTGTAACCAGCCACTATTGCGACGCTATCGGCGGATTGTAATAGCGCGGATAGCTCCGACGATATAGTCGCGGGGCACGATCGCGCGCGTTCGCGCGAACCGCCGGATCGACCGGCGCGCGACGAAGGCGCGCATTTTACCGGTTCGGACGAAGCCGGCCGGCAGAAACGACGGAAGCGACGATGGAAACGTTTCGACGACGCGCGGGCCGTGCCGGCCGATGCGGATGCAACGGCATCGCCGATGCCGCGCACGAAGCCGCCATGCGAAGACGTGCGGCTGCCGGGAAGCATCCGCATGCGGGACAGGAGCGTGATGGACGCCGGATGCACGCATGCGTGAACGCGCTCACACCACCGGCGCGGGTGCGCGGCAGCGTGCGGCGGACCGATTCGTCTGCTCAGGCGATCCCAGATATCGGGCTATCGTGCTCCGAAGCCGTCGCGTCCGCAACCATCATTTCGAGATGCGGGGCCGACTGTGGTTTCTGTGTAAAAGAATGCAAGACGTCATCGCGTAAACCGGCAAGTGTTTCTAGGATAGATACACCGCGCGCACACGCCGGCCGGTTGCTGCCGATGCGGGGGAGTCGCAGTCCGTGCAGGCCAGGCGGTGAAGTGCGGTGACGGTCGCGGCGCATTCGGGCAGGACGCGACCGGTTGCGATTGCCCGATGCGGGTTCGTCCGTAATCACGGAGGTCAGCATGTTGAACTGGATCAGCCGTTGGGCGATGCGACACGCCCCCACGCCGGAAAAAACCGCTGCGTCGATGCTCGTGACGGCGCGCATGGAACTGTTCGCAGCCGAACAGCGCGTCATCGATGCGAAATTACAAGCGGATTACTGGCGTACACGTGTGTCATTTCTCGAGGAGGTGCAGAAGCAAGGCATCGACCCGTGGGTGACTTCGCAGGCGGCGCAACGCCCCGACCTCGATTCCACTCCCCGCAGCACGGGCCCGCGTCTCGCCGCCAGCACCTGATGCACACGTTGCTTGTGAAAGCTGCGCACGGCGCGCGATCGCGCGCGGCACGCATCGGCGTGCCGCGTCATTCGACGCGCACCTGCAGCGCGTGGCGCCGCAGGTGCGTCCGTTTCGGGATGCGGTGATTTCACGCGTTCCGGTGTCCCGTTGCGCGCGCCAGCCGCGCATCGTCAATCCCTTCTCCGCCATCGACCGACGAGCAAACGTTGCACTTGCGCGAGCGTGCGTCTGAGCCGTTCGCCGCGCCGCACGTACGCCGTCGTGATCGACGCTTCGGCCGAGCGGTCGTCATCGGTGCCGAGCCAGATGCGATCGCCGCGCGCGATGCGCAGCACGTCACCGGGTTGAACCCAGTAGTCGTCGACGCTCGGCGGACGCGTGATCCACAGCGGCGCGCCGTGCGCGCGAATCTCCGCATCGCTCGGCGCACGCCAGGTCAGTGTCGTGCGCGGCGCGACCGCGAAGCGGATCACGACGGTCGGTAATGCGATCGTGGCCGTCGCGCCGGCGCGGCGCGAATCGGGACGGTCGAACAACGGGCTTGCCTGGTCCATCGTCTTCTCCATTCGTTGATCCGGACGGATGACGCGCACCAGAACAAAAAGGCCTCATCCGTTTCCGGTGAGGCCTTGTGTGACATGCGGTACTGCTCGGATGCTAACGCACAAGCGCCTCCCGTGATCCATTCTTTCGAATGTTCACCGGGCAATGATTCGCGATGGCGATGAGCTTGAACGTAGGCATGCGAACGAGTTTGTCGATGTCGTGCGGCGTTGTCAACGACTATTTTCGAGATGCGTGGCGATCACGCGTCGCGCTGTGCGAGGCCGTTGAC
The DNA here is from genome assembly GCF_902499045.1 of Burkholderia latens. Lineage (GTDB taxonomy): Bacteria > Pseudomonadota > Gammaproteobacteria > Burkholderiales > Burkholderiaceae > Burkholderia > Burkholderia latens. Next base: position 196,644 of record NZ_CABVPL010000001.1, read on the forward strand.
GAGCAGTTCGGACAACAGGCCCGTCATCCCGTTCGGGTGGGTGGCCGCACGCGCCTTCAGCTGTTCGACGAGTTCGGCGTTGAGCTTGCACGCGAACGGCACGAGGCCCTGTTCCTGGTGGAGCTTGCGCTGCGCGCGGCGATCGAGCTTCGCCGCTTCGTCGGCGCCCTTGCCGAAGCGCGCGGAGCTGGACTGCTTCATCGCGTGCGTCAGCTTGAGCGCCTTGTTCTTTTCTAGATCGGTTTTCTTCATGGCCATCGCGGCACCTCCGGGAAATGAAGCCGCGATTGTACGCATTTCGGCGGCCGCACCCCGCGGAGCCCTGCGACAAACGCGCCGACGAACCCGCTCACGCGCCTTTCGTCGTGCCCCAGTTGCCGCCGTGCGCGGCGGCCTGCGCGGCCGGCGAGCGCGCCAGATACGCGAGCGCCTGTTCGGTCGAGCCTTCGTGATGCGGCGTATAGCCGGGCTTGAAATAGCGCAGCGCCGCGCCGATCACCTTCCAGAACGACGGCAGATGGCCGCGCCGCGACCCTTTCCACCACGACAGCACGAAACCCGGATAGCGGCCGGCGGCCGGATCGCGCCGGTACATGAAGCGCGCGCCGCTGGTGATGAAGTAGAGCAGCAGCGCGATCACGAACGCCATGTGCACGCAGCGTTCCGCGTACCTGCCGCCCATGTGGTTGTAGATGTCGAACGCGACGGTCCGGTGCTCGACTTCCTCGGCGCCGTGCCAGCGCAGCAGGTCGACCATCGTCGGGTCCGCTTTGCCTTCGTCGAGCCCGTGCGCGTTGAGCACCCAGTTGCCGAGATAGCCGAAGAAGTGCTCGAGCGACGCGATCACCGCGAGCTGCTGCCGCAGCCAGAAGCGCGTGTGGCCGATCTTCAGCCCGAACGGCGCCTCGCCCAGCACGCGCGTGAACAGCCAGTTCAGCTTCTGCGTGAACGGTTTCGTGTCGATTCCGTGCCGGTCGTAGTAGTGCTTGAGTACGCCGCCGTGCGAGCGCGAATGCACGGCTTCCTGGCGCAGGAAGCCTTCGGCCTCGTCGCGCAGGCGCGCATCGCCGATGTGCGGCAGCGCCTTGTTGTACACGCGGCAGAACCACAGCTCGCCTTCGGGAAACAGCAGATTCAGCGTGTTGATGATGTGCGTGCTGCCCGGGTCGTTCGGCACCCAGGTGATCGGCGTGTCGCTGAAGTCGAACTTCACGTGCCGGGCCTTGATCTTGTGATAGTCGGCGGCGGTTTCGGTCATCTGTGTCTCCTGTCCTGTGCGGCGGCGTGCGCCGTCAATGCGACGCCATGCTGACGCGGGCGATCATCCGGCCGAGCCACGGCATGAAGCGGCCGACGAAGCGCAGCGCGTGCGCCTCGGTACCGACCGCGACGACCGGCCGGTTGCGCAGCACACCGTCGACCATCGCCCGCGCGACGGTTTCCGGCTTCAGGCCGCGCAGCTGGTACAGCTTCGTCGCGCGCTTGCGCAGCCGCGCCTCGTCCTGCACGCTGGCGCCGGCGTACTGCGTCGACGCCATGATTCCGGTTTCCGCGAAGCCCGGGCACACGGCGGTCACGCCGATGCCTTTCTCGGCGAGCTCCGCGCGCATGCACTCGCTGAGCATCAGCACGGCGGCCTTCGTCGTCGCGTAAGCGGGCAGGTCGCGCGACGGCCCGAACGCGGCCGCCGACGCGGTATTCACGATGTGGCCGCCGGTGCCGCGCGCGGCCATTTGCTGCGCGAACAGTCGCGACCCGTGGATCACGCCCCACAGATTCACGTGGAGGATGCGCTCCCAGTGCTGCTCGCTCGTATCGAGAATGCCGCCGGCCATGCCGATGCCCGCGTTGTTGATCACGACGTCCGCGCCGCCGAGTTCGCGGCCGACCCACGCGGCAAGCGCTTCCATGTCGCCGGCGCAGCCGACGTCCACGCGTTTCGCATGCGCGGTCGCGCCGGTCAGCCCGAGCAGCAGCGCGGTGCGCTCGGCACTCGCGAGATCGATGTCGCATGCGACGACCGTCGCGCCTTCGCGCGCGAACGCGAGCGCCGCGCAGCGGCCGATGCCGCTGCCCGCGCCGGTCACGACTGCGACCTTGCCGCTGAAGCGGCCGCTGGTCGTGCGGCGGCGCGCGTTCGCGAGCGCCGGCGGTTCGTCGCCCGACTCGACTGCATCGATCAACTGCGCGGCGAGGCTCGCGAAGCGCGCGGGATCGGCAAGCGGCAGCCAGTGGCCGGCCGCGACTTCGCGGCGGTAGTACTGCGGCACCCAGCGCGACAGGTTTTCCGACAGCGCGGGGCTCACGTACTTGTCGCCGAGCGGCACGATGGTCTGCACCGGTGCATGCGCATAGCGCTCGCGCGGCGCGAACAGGCAGCGGATGAAGTTCGCGCGATAGAGGCGCACGCCGCGCGCGCCGTCGTCGGCCTGCGCCGTGCGCGCAGCGGCCGGCGTCTTCTCGATCCGGCGCAGCAGCCGCGGCCACGCGCGGCCGAGCCACAGCCGCCAGCTCAGTTCCGGGATGAACGGCAGGTGGAACAGATATACGTACCACGAGCGCACGAGCTGGCCGCCGAGCTTCGCGAGCGACGCTGGCGTCGGATGCAGCACGCGCTCGCGCAGCCAGAAGCCGACGTGGTCGAGGCACGGCCCCGAGCACGACGTATACGATGCGATGCGTCCGGCGAGCCGCGGTTCGGTGACGAATTCCCAGCCCTGGATCGAGCCCCAGTCGTGCGCGATCAGGTGCACCGCGCGGCCGGGGCAGAGCGTGTCGATCACCGCGATGAAATCGTCGGTCAGCTTCGCGAGGTGATAGTCGGCCGTGCGCGTCGGCGCGCCCGACAGGCCCGCGCCGCGCACGTCGTACGCGATCACGTAGTGCTTGCGCGCGAGCAGCGGCGCAACCTGCTGCCACACGCTGCTGTCGTCGGGATAGCCGTGCACGAGCACGACCGGCGAGCGGGCCGGGTCGCCCCAGGTCCGCACCGCGAGCGTCAGGTCGCCGGACGCGACGGCCGTCTCGCTGTGAACCGATTCGAACAGGGAGAGCGGCGCTTCGTCGGATAGAGGCTGCATCGTGAGTCCGTCGTTCAGGGAGTCGGGAGGAGGGCGCGTGGCATGCGAGTCAGGCAGCAGCCGGCACGTTCGCCGAGGCTTGCGCGCGTTCGGCCTGGCGGCGCTGCCAGCGGCGCACATGCGGCAGGTCGTCGTCGAGCCAGTACGCGTCGTCGTCGGTGATCACCAGCAATTCCTCGAACTTCGCGCCGACGCCGGCGAAGCCGAGATGCGGTTCGACCGCCCAGAGGCCCGGCACGGGCGCGTGCTCGGAGCGGCGGTCGATCGACCACAGCGGCGACCAGCCCTGCTGCTTCGCCGCGCGACCCTGGTCCAGCAGCAGATTGCGCGTCGCGTTCAGCCCGAAGCGCGCGACGAAGCGCGGCTTCGACAGCTTGTGGATCTTCGCGACGCGGTGCGCGAGCACCTTGAACGGATAGGCCTTGTGGCGCGGCTCGACGCCCTGGCGGCGGCACAGCGCGTCGACCACCTGCGCGACTTCGGCCATCGATCGCCGCTCCTTCACGAGCCGCACGATCATGTCGCGATGGTCCATCAGGTCGTCCTGCAACTGTTCGAGGATCGGGTTGCGGCCGACGCAGTGCGCGTAGCCGACGTCGGCGACGACGCCGTCGAGCACGGGCGCGACGTCGAGGATCACGGGCATGTCGGCTTCGAGCTGGCGATTGCTCGGGAAGAACGCGAGGTTGAAGCCGCCCAGGTGCTTCAGGCCCGAGAAGCCTTCGAACGCGGTGCGGTCGCCGAACCACGCGAACGGCTTGTGCAGCCAGTCGCGCACGCCGTGGTCCTGCAGCCATTCGGTCAACAGGCGCGCGGCTGCCTTCTCCGTGATGCCGGGATAGAGCATCGCGCCGACCGTTTCCACGCAGCGGTAGGCAAGCTGCTGGACCGCGCGGAATTGCGGCAACTCGTCGACGTGGACTTCCGGCAGCGGATGGTGGGCGGTCATGATGCGTCTCCATGTGTCGGCCCGCGTTCGCGTGTCGGCGCGACGCGGGTCCTGTCCAAGGCCGGGGTGCTGAGCCGAACGCAGCCGCCGGTGATCCGGACACGCATTATTCAGTCAGCATTTAATGTGCCATTGATTGATGTAATGATCATAGCCGATCCGATGCCGCGCGCCAGCCCCCGGAGGTGAGGACTTCTCCTAATGACGCGCCGAAATGGAGGGGAAGCTCTAGGTTTGCGGAGGCCCGGCGGGATGACCGTCGCTGTGCATGTGCCGCGAGCACGGGAGCCTGCCGGGACCGTCACGCGAGCTCCCGGCGTGGGCGCGCGATGTCGCGCTGGATCAACTCGCCGTCGTGTCGCGGCGCGCCGCTGTCAAATTGCCGAAATATTTTCGTCACATCATCCGCCCCCGATTCGTAGCTTTTACGACTTCGCGGGGCCGGTGTGTCGCGCGTCGCGCGGGGCAGCGGCCGAAGCCGATTCGGCACTTCAACGGAGAAAGACCATGCAACGCCGCCAGTTCATGAACACCCTTGCCGCGGCGACTGCTGCGACGCCGCTGATGCTCAAGGCCGGCATGGCCGGCGCGAAGAGCGCCACCGCGCCGGATCCTCTGGACCCGGGCCGCTGGTCGCCGTTCAACGCCGCGCGCCTGCAGGCGGTGCTCGACCAGCATGGCGTCGCGAGCGCGCGCTACGACGCCAAGCGCCGCCCGTATGCGGTGTTCGACTGGGACAACACGTGCATCATGAACGACTGCGAAGAGGCGTTGCTGATGTACCAGATCAATCATCTGCAGTACAAGCTGACGCCGGACGAGTTCGTTGCGGTGATGTGGAAGGACGTGCCGAAGGGCGCGTTCATGAAGGACTACACGACCGTCGATGGCAAGCCGGTGACGATGGAAGATCTCGCCGCCGACGTCGAGTCCGACTATCGCTGGCTCCATGCGAACTACAAGGGCCTCGGCGGCGACAAGAGCCTCGACGAGATCCGCGAGACCGACCAGTTCAAGGATTTCCGCGCGAAGCTCTACTTCATGTACGACGCGATCTGCGACACGCATCCGCTCGAAGTCGGCTACAAGTGGATCATCTACTTCTACAAGAACATGACGACCGCCGAGCTGCAGGCGATGGCGGAAGCGTCGAACAACTACGGCATCGGCGACGCGCTGCGCAAGGTCCGCTACGAAAGCCCGAAGACGCTGCCGGGCAAGGCCGGCGTGGTGGCCGACACGCATTTCCACGGCATCCGCATTCACGAGGAAATCCGCGCGGTGATGCATACGCTGCGTGCGAACGGCATCGACGTGTACGTGAGCACTGCGTCGCTCGACGACGTCGTGCGCGTATTCGCCGGCAATCCGAACTATGGCTACGGCGTGCCGCCCGAGAACGTGATCGGCCTGCGCCTCGACATGCAGGACGGCAAGTATACGAGCACCTATCCGGCCGGCTGGCATTTCAACTGGGGGCCCGGCAAGACGGTCGGCATCCGTAACGTGCTCGCGTCGAAGAAGGGCTACGGCCCGCTGCTGGTGTTCGGCGACAGCGACGGCGATGCGTGGATGCTGCGCGATTTCAAGGACACCGCGGCCGGCGTGATCGTCAACCGGATGAAGAAGGGCGAGATCGGCGCGGACAGCAAGCTCGCGGCCGAACAGATCGGCAATCCGAACGCGCGCTTCCTGCTGCAGGGCCGCGACGAGCACACGGGCCTGATGATCCCGGACGAGAAGTCGATCAAGTACGGCAAGACCGAGCGCAAGCTGCTGGCCTGACGCGGGGCGGGCGGCGGGCAGCCTGAACCGGCCACCGCGGCCCCGCGCCCGTCGCTGTCCGCCGCGGCGCCGTGCGGGCCGGCATGCGTGTGTCAATGCTCGCGCGCGGGGCCCAACCGATCCAGCAACGCTCCCAGCAGATCGACCGGCAGCGGAAACACGATCGTCGAATTCTTGTCCGCGGCGATCGTCGTCAGCGTCTGCAGGTAGCGCAGCTGCATCGCCTGCGGCTGCTGCGCGAGCCGCTGCGCGGCCTGCAGCAGCTTCTCCGACGCCTGCAGTTCGCCTTCCGCGTGGATCACCTTCGCGCGCCGCTCGCGCTCGGCCTCGGCCTGCCGCGCGATCGCACGGATCATCGTCTCGTTCAGGTCCACGTGCTTGATCTCGACCGTCGACACCTTGATCCCCCACGCGTCGGTCTGTGCGTCGAGCGTCTTCTGGATGTCGGCGTTCAACTGCTCGCGCTCGGCGAGCAGCGCATCGAGCTCGTGCTTGCCGAGCACCGCGCGCAGCGTGGTCTGTGCGAGCTGGCTCGTCGCCTCGAAGAAGCGCGCGACCTGGATCACCGCCTTTTCCGGATCGACGACGCGGAAATACACGACCGCATTGACTTTCACCGACACGTTGTCGCGCGTGATCACGTCCTGCGCGGGCACGTCGAACACGACGGTGCGCAGGTCGATCCGCACGACCTGCTGGACGATCGGGATGATCAGCACGAGGCCCGGCCCCTTCACCTTCCAGAAGCGGCCCAGCATGAACACGACGCCGCGCTCGTACTCGCGGAAGATGCGGATCGACGAGGCGACGAGCACCACGACGAAGACGATCAGGACGCTGCTGAAGCCGAACGTGTAGCCCATCATGACGGTGCTCCGTGGTGTCGTTGTTCGTGTCCCGGCACGTCGTAGAGCGGCGCGACGGTGAGCGTCAGCCCTTGGCGGCCGGTCACGCGCACGCGGCAACCGGCGGCCAGCGGCGTGCTGCTCGCGACGCGCCAGCGCTCGCCGTGCACGCGCGCCCAGCCCGCCGCCGACGGTGCGGGGCCGGCAGCGCCCTGCGGCTGGTCGGCATGCAGGCCGTCGTCGAGCACTTCGCCGATGCTGCCGAGCATCGCCTCGGCGCCCGTCACCACCGGCCGCCGCCGCGCGCGCAGCGCGACGCTCGACACCGCGGCGACGAGCAACCCGCCGCCGAGCGCAAGGCCCGCGATCACCGGCCACGGAATCCCGTAGCCGGGCACGTCGGTGTCGATCAGCATCAGCGCGCCGATCGTGAACGCGACGATCCCGCCGAAGCCGAGCACGCCGAAGGTCGGCAGGAACGCCTCCGCGACGAGACAGCCGAGCCCGAGCAGCACGAGCCCGAGACCCGCATAGCTGATCGGCAGCAACTGCATCGCGAACAGCCCGACCAGCAGGCAAATGGTGCCGGCCACGCCCGGCAGCACGAAGCCAGGGTTCGCGAATTCGAAGAACAGCCCGTAGATGCCGATCGTCAGCAGGATCAGCGCGACGTTCGGATCGGCGATGATCGACAGGAAACGGCTGCGCCAGTCCGGCGCGAGTACGACGAGCGGTGCGCGGGCGGTCGCGAGATGCAGCGCGCCGGCGGTCGTCGTTACCGCGCGGCCGTCGAGCTGGCGCGCCAGGTCGGCCGGGTCCTGCGCGATCACGTCGACCACGTGCTGCGCGTGCGCGTCGTTCGCGGACAGGCTCACGGCTTCGCGCACCGCGCGTTCGGCCCAGTCGGCATTGCGCCCGCGCAACTGCGCGAGGCCGCGGATGTACGCGGCCGCGTCCTGCGTCGCCTTGCGGATTTCGGTCGATTGCGTGTCGTTCGGCAACTCGGCGGGTGCGCCGGATGCGCCCGATGCACCGGCAGCGCCCGAGGTCCCGGCAGGCGAAGGCTTTTGCGTCCCCGGCGTCCCGCCGATCCCGAACTGCACCGGCGACGCCGCGCCGAGATTGGTGCCGGGCGCCATCGCGGCGACGTGGCTCGCGTAGACGATATAGGTTCCCGCGCTCGCGGCCCGCGCACCGCCGGGTGCGACGAACGCCGCGACGGGCACCGGCGAGCCGAGGATCGCCTTGATGATCTGCCGCATCGACGTGTCGAGGCCGCCCGGCGTATCGAGCTGCAGGATCGCGAGCGGCGCGTGCTCGCGTGCCGCGCGCTCGAGCGAGCGGACGATGAAGTCGGCGCTGGCCGGGCCGATCGCGCCGTTGACGGGAATCACGATGACCGGCGCCGCGGCGGCCGGCGCCATGGCGGGCGCGGCGGCGCCGGGAGCGGCAACCGCCGCGCACACGACGAGCAGCGCCGCGAACAGCGCGGCGCGCGCGACCCGCGCGGAAAGCGGGTGACGAAGGCGGCCGCCGGGCGATGCAGACGCAGGCGGCGGCCGATCACGGTGAATGCGCATCGGGGCGTCCGGGCGGCGCGCGACCGCGCGTCGTCCGGCTCGCGGGAAGGGCGTTGGCCCGATGCTTGAAGATTAGGCGGTTTCGGCGAAAAGCGCGAAGGCGGGGCGGCACCGCCCGCGCTCAGTTGCCGGCGCCGCCGCCGCGCGCCAGCGCTTCTTCCCGGTACTCGGCCGGGCTGCGCCCGCTCCATTTGCGAAACGCGCGGTAGAACGCGCTCGGTTCGGCGAAGCCGGCGGCGGCCGCGACGTCGGCGATCGTACGCGACGGATCGGCCAGCGCCTCGAACGCGAGGTCGCGCCGCAGCGTGTCCTTGATCGACTGGTACGCGTGGCCTTCCTGATGCAGCTTGCGGCGCAGCGTCGCCTCGGCCACGTGCAGCCGCGCGGCCATCCCGCCGGCGCCGGGCCACGACGCGGGCGGCATTCCGCGCAGCACCGTGCGCACGCGCTGCGCGAGCGCGTTCGGGTTGCGGTACTTGACGATGAAGCTGGCCGGCGCGTTGCGCAGAAAGGTTTTCAGCGTCTTCGCGTTCTGCACGACCGGCAGCGTCGCGAATTCGGGATCGAAATCGACATACGAATCGGGCTGGTTGAAGCGCATGTCGTCGCACAGCATCGACGGATATTCATGGTCGGCGGGCGGCGTGTCGCAGCGAAAGCTCGCGTGCAGCACCGGGATCCGCCGTCCGATCAGCCAGCACGTGAGCCCGTACACGATGATGAAATAGGTCGCGTACGTGAACATCGCGGGCGCCGCGCTGCTGTTGCGGTGCACGAAGCGCAGCCGCACGCGCTGCGGATTCGCGTCGAGCTCCGCGTGCAGGTCGTCGAGCACGCAATGCATGAAATTCACCGCGCGCGCCATCGCATGGAGCCCGTCCTGCGCGGACAGCGCGGCCTGGCTCATCGCGATGAAGCTGCCGCTGCGCATCGGATGCCGATCCTGCCCGAAAAACTCGTCGTCGAGCGCGCGCGCGATCGCGTTCCACAATGCGCCGTATTGCTGCGCCGACACGCGCGCACGCGGCTGCGCGAGCAGCGCGGGCGCGATGCCGGCCTGCGCGAGCAGCGGCTCGGCCGCGACGCCGCGCCGGGTGGCGAGCGCGACGCTGTAAGCGACGAGGCTGATCGCGACGGTTCCCTTGTCTTCCTGCTTCATCGAAGCCGCCGGTATGGCAAAAACGCTCAGTGTAAATGAGCGGCGCGAGCATCGAACAGTCGCGCGCGCTTGCCTACACTTGTTGCATCGAAACGGAAGGCCGCTCGCACGTGCGGCCGCAGGAGACAGCACCGCCATGGACGAGCTTTACACCGAAGACCAGCGGATGATCCGCGACGCCGCGCGCGCTTTTGCCACCGAGGTGCTGGCGCCGAACGCCGCGCAGTGGGATCACGACGCGCATCTGCCCGACGCAGTCGTCGCGCAACTCGGCGAACTCGGCCTGCTCGGGATGATCGTGCCGCAGGAACTGGGCGGCGCGTATACGGATTACGTCGCGTATGCGCTCGCGATGGAGGAGATCGCGGCCGGCGACGCCGCCTGCGCGACGATGATGAGCGTGCACAACTCGGTCGGCTGCGGGCCGATCCTCGGCTTCGGCACGCCCGCGCAGAAGGACCGCTGGCTGGCCGAGATGGCGGCGGGCCGCGTGATCGGCGCGTTCTGCCTGACCGAGCCGCAGGCCGGCTCCGAAGCGAACAATCTGCGCACGCGCGCGGAACTGCGCGACGGCAAGTGGGTGCTCAACGGCGCGAAGCAGTTCGTGACCAACGGCCAGCGAGCAGGCATCGCGATCGTTTTTGCCATGACCGATCCGGAAGCCGGCAAGCGCGGCATTTCCGCGTTCCTGGTGCCGACCGACACGCCGGGCTTCATCGTCGGCAAGCCCGAGAAGAAGATGGGCATTCGCGCGTCCGACACGTGCCCGATCACGTTCGAGAACTGCGCGATTCCCGAGGAAAACCTGCTGGGCAATCGCGGCGAAGGGCTGAAGATCGCGTTGTCTAACCTCGAAGGCGGCCGGATCGGCATCGCCGCGCAGGCGCTCGGCATCGCACGCGCCGCATTCGACAAGGCGCGCCGCTATGCGGGCGAGCGCGTGCAGTTCGGCAAGCCGATCGCCGAGCACCAGGCGATCCAGCAGAAGCTCGCCGACATGGCCACGCAGATCAACGCGGCGCGGCTGCTCGTGCATCACGCGGCGAAGCTGCGCACGGCCGGGCTGCCGTGCCTGTCCGAAGCGTCGCAGGCAAAGCTGTTCGCGTCCGAGATGGCCGAGCGCGTGTGTTCGGACGCGATCCAGATCCACGGCGGCTACGGCTATCTCGCCGATTACGAAGTCGAGCGTCACTATCGCGACGCGCGCATCACGCAGATTTACGAAGGCACCAGCGAAGTGCAGCGGATGGTGATCGCGCGACAGCTGTGAGTCGCCGCGCGCGCCGATCCGGCACCGCGCAGTCGAACAAGCAATCGAACAAGCAATCGAACAAGCAATCGAACAAGCAATCGAACAAGCAATCGAACAAGCAATCGAACAAGCCGGCACACGACGCAGGCACGAGGGCAGCACGGCGAACGCGGCGCGCAACGACGTGACCGCGCGACGTGCAACACGGAACCGGGCAGGTGCTGCAGCACGTGTGCCGGTTGACCGCTGAGCATGGAGACTGGACGGAGACGACACATGACGGTACAGGCATTCCTGGACGCACGCGACTTCCTGCTGCGCCATCGCACCGACTACGAAACCGCTTATCGCGATTTCGAATGGCCGGTGCTCGATGCGTTCAACTGGGCGCTCGACTACTTCGACCCGATGGCCCGCGGCAACGACCGGCCCGCGCTGTGGATCGTCGATGCGGCAACCGGCACGGGCGACCCGTATTCGTTCGCGCAGATGTCCGAGCGTTCGTCGCGGATCGCGAACTGGCTGCGCGGCATCGGCGTCGTGCGCGGCGACCGGATCCTGCTGATGCTGCCGAACCGCGTCGAGCTGTGGGACGCGATGCTCGCCGCGATGAAGCTCGGCGCGATCGTGCTGCCCGCGACCACGCAACTGTCGGCCGACGACGTGCGCGATCGCGTGCAGATCGGCGGCGCGACCTACGCGATCGTCGACGAGAACGAAACCGCGAAGTTCGAGCAGAGCGGCCTCGGGCTCAAGCGGAAGATCGTCGCCGGCGCGGCGCGCGAAGGCTGGCTCGCGATGAACGACGGCTACGCGGCGAGCGCCGCTTTCGAGCCGGAAGCCGTCACGCACGCGAACGATCCGATGCTGCTGTATTTCACGTCGGGCACGACGTCGAAGCCGAAGCTCGTCGAGCATACGCATCGCACCTATCCGGTCGGACACCTGTCGACGATGTACTGGATCGGGCTGCAACCCGGCGACATCCACTGGAACATCAGCTCGCCCGGCTGGGCCAAGCATGCGTGGAGCTGCTTCTTTGCGCCGTGGAACGCGCAGGCGTGCGTGTTCGCGTTCAACTACGCGCGCTTCGAGCCGAAGGTCGTGCTCGATGCGCTGGTCAACTACCGCGTCACCACGCTGTGCGCGCCGCCGACCGTGTGGCGCATGCTCGTGCAGCAGCCGCTCGCGTCGTTCGACGTGACGCTGCGCGAGATCGTCGGCGCGGGCGAGCCGCTGAACCCCGAGATCATCGAGCGCGTGAAGAAGGCGTGGGGCATCACGATTCGAGACGGCTACGGCCAGACCGAGACGACCTGCCTGATCGGCAATTCGCCGGGGCAGCCGGTCGTCGCCGGCTCGATGGGCCGGCCGCTGCCCGGCTACCGGATCGCGCTGCTGGATCCGGACGGCGCGCCCGTCAGCGAAGGCGAGATCGCGCTGCCGCTCGGCGATGACGGCACGCGCCCGATCGGGCTGATGAAAGGCTACGCGAACAACCCCGACGCGACGGCCCATGCGATGCGCGACGGCCATTACCGCACGTCCGACATCGCGATGCGCGGCAACGACGGCTACTACGTGTACATCGGCCGCGCGGACGACGTGTTCAAGTCGTCCGACTACCGGCTGAGCCCGTTCGAACTGGAAAGCGTGCTGATCGAGCATCCGGCGATCGCGGAAGCGGCCGTCGTGCCGAGCCCGGACCCGGTGCGGCTGGCGGTGCCGAAGACCTTCGTCACGCTGCGCCAAGGGTATGAGGAAAGCGCCGCGCTCGCGCTCGAAATCTTCCGCTTCTCGCGCGAGAAGCTCGCGCCGTACAAGCGTATCCGCCGCCTGCAGTTCGCGGAGTTGCCGAAAACCATTTCCGGAAAAATCCGCCGCGTCGAACTGCGCCGCCGCGAAATCGAGCGCGGCGACGACGCATCGACGCGGATGCCGGGCGAATACTGGGAAGAAGATTTCGCCAACGAACTGAAATGACGGGCCGCGGGCCGCGCGTGCCGAGCGTTCGGCGCGCCGCCCGCGGCGTCATCGAACCGAACCGGCCGCGTCGCATGACGCGACGCGGCCCACTGCAAGGAGACTGCACTGATGAACGCGAATCCGACGCCCCGTTCGGGGCAACACGTGCCGACGGTCAAGCTGCTGATCGACGGCGCTTTCGTCGAGTCCGCCACGACCGAGTGGCGCGACGTCGTGAACCCGGCGACGCAGCAGGTGCTCGCGCGCGTGCCGTTCGCGACCGTAGCGGAAGTCGACGCGGCCGTGCAGGCCGCGCACGCCGCGTATGCGACGTGGAAGAACACGCCGATTTCCGCGCGCATGCGCATCATGCTGAAGTTTCAGGATCTGGTGCGCGCGAACCAGCAGCGCATCGCGAAGACGCTGACGGCCGAGCAAGGCAAGACGATTCCCGACGCCGAAGGCGACATCTTCCGCGGCCTCGAAGTGGTCGAGCATGCGTGCTCGATCGGCACGCTGCAGCTCGGCGAATTCGCGGAGAACGTCGCGGGCGGCGTGGACACCTACACGCTGCGCCAGCCGCTCGGCGTGTGCGCGGGCATCACGCCGTTCAACTTCCCCGCGATGATCCCGCTGTGGATGTTCCCGATGGCGATCGTGTGCGGCAACACGTTCGTGCTGAAACCGTCCGAGCAGGATCCGATGTCGACGATGGAGCTCGTCGAACTCGCGATCGAGGCCGGCGTGCCGAAGGGCGTGCTGAACGTCGTGCACGGCGGCAAGGAAGTCGTCGACGCGATCTGCACGCATCCGCTCGTGAAGGCGATCTCGTTCGTCGGCTCGACGGCCGTCGGCACGCACGTGTACAACCTCGGCAGCCAGCACGGCAAGCGCGTGCAGTCGATGATGGGCGCGAAGAACCACGCGGTGGTGTTGCCAGACGCGAACCGCGAGCAGGCGATCAACGCGCTCGTCGGCGCGGGCTTCGGCGCCGCCGGCCAGCGCTGCATGGCGACGTCCGTCGCGGTGCTGGTCGGCCAGGCACGCGACTGGCTGCCGGACCTCGTCGCGAAGGCGAAGACGCTGAAGGTCAACGCAGGCTCGGAGGCGGGCACCGACGTCGGGCCGGTCGTGTCGCGCGGCGCGAAGGCGCGCATCCTGTCGCTGATCGAAGCAGGCATCAAGGAAGGCGCGACGCTCGAACTCGACGGCCGCGACGTGAAGGTCCCCGGTTTCGAGGAAGGCAACTTCATCGGCCCGACGATCTTCTCCGGCGTGACGACCGACATGACGATCTACACGCACGAAATCTTCGGGCCGGTGCTGGTCGTGATGGAAGTCGACACGCTCGACGAAGCGATCGCGCTCGTCAACCGCAATCCGATGGGCAACGGCGTGGGCATCTTCACGCAGAGCGGCGCGGCCGCGCGCAAGTTCCAGAGCGAGATCGACGTCGGTCAGGTCGGCATCAACATTCCGATTCCGGTGCCGGTGCCGTTCTTCAGTTTCACCGGTTCGCGCGGCTCGAAGCTCGGCGATCTCGGCCCGTACGGCAAGCAGGTCGTGCAGTTCTATACGCAGACGAAGACGGTCACCGCGCGCTGGTTCGACGACGACACGACGGCCGCCCCGGTGAACACGACGATCCGGCTGCATTGAGCCGCGGAGGAGACGAACATGAAGATCGGTTTTATCGGACTGGGGCACATGGGCGCGCCGATGGCGCTGAACCTGCTGAAGGCCGGCCATGACGTGCAAGCGTTCGACCTGAGCGCCGATGCGTTGCGCGCGCTGCAGGACGCCGGCGCGCAGGTGGCCACGTCGCCGCGCGATGCGGCGGCGGGCGCGGCGTTCGTGATCACGATGCTGCCGGCCGCGCCGCACGTGCGCTCGGTGCTCGCCGGCGAGAACGGCGTGCTGGCCGGCCTCGGCGCGGGCGCGACCGTGATCGATTCGAGCACGATCGATCCGGCGAGCGCGCAGGCGTTCGGCGCACTCGTGCGCGAGCACGGCGGCGCGTTCGTCGATGCGCCGGTGTCGGGCGGCACGGGCGGCGCCGCGGCCGGCACGCTGACCTTCATGGTCGGCGGCAGCGATGCCGACTTCGAGCGCGTGAAACCCGTGCTCGCCGGGATGGGCAGGAACATCGTCCACTGCGGCGCGACGGGGATGGGGCAGGTCGCGAAGGTCTGCAACAACCTCGTGCTCGGCATTTCGATGGCGGCGGTGTCGGAAGCGATGTCGCTCGGCGTCGCGCTCGGCATCGACCCGAAGGTGCTCGCGGGCATCGTCAACACGTCGACGGGCCGCTGCTGGAGTTCGGACACCTACAACCCGTATCCGGGCGTGATCGAGACCGCGCCGTCGTCGCGCGGCTACAGCGGCGGCTTCGGCACGGACCTGATGCTGAAGGATCTCGGTCTCGCGAACGACGCCGCGAGGCAGGCGCGCCAGCCCGTCTATCTCGGCGCGCTCGCGCAGCAGCTGTACCAGACGATGAGCAGCCGCGGCGACGGGCAGCTCGATTTCTCGGCGGTGATCCGCCTGTACCAACCGGCCACGAAGAAGGACGCGTGATGATCGAACTGGACTACGTCGACGACGGCGCGATCGCGTGCGCGACGCTCAAGCGTCCGCCCGCGAACGCTTTCACGGCCGACGGGCTGCGGCAGTTGCAGGAAACTGTCGCCGAACTGAATGCGAACCCGCGCGTGCGCGCGCTGGTGATCACCGGCGACGGCCCGAAGTTCTTCAGCGCGGGCGCGGACCTCAACACGTTCGCCGACGGCGACCGCGCGGTCGCGCGCGCGATGGCCGCGCGTTTCGGCGCGGCGTTCGAAGCGCTGCACGACGCGCGCGTCGTGACGATCGCGGCGATCAACGGCTATGCGATGGGCGGCGGCCTCGAATGCGCGCTCGCGTGCGACCTGCGGATCGCCGAGACGCACGCGCAGATGGCGCTGCCCGAACCGTCGGTCGGCCTGCTGCCGTGCGGGCTCGGCACGCAGACGCTGCCGTGGCTCGTCGGCGAAGGCTGGGCGAAGAAGATCATCCTGGCCGGCACGCGCGTCGATGCGGCCACCGCGCTGCGGATCGGCCTCGTCGAGGACGTGGTCGAAAGCGGCGCCGCGCGCGATGCGGCGCTCGCGCTTGCGCGCAACGTCGCGCGGCAGAGCCCGCATGCAGTCGCATACAGCAAGGAACTGATCGGCCTCGCGCGCCGCGGCGTGCCGCGCAGCGCGGCGCTCGCGGTCGAGCGCGAGCGTTTCGTCGATCTGTTCGATACGAACGATCCGCGCGAAGGCGTGGCCGCGTTTCTCGGCAAGCGCGCGCCGCAATGGCGCACCGACGGGGAGTCGCAACGATGAGCACGCCGGTCACGACTCAACACAGCATTGCGCAATCGGCACCGGAGGTGCTGTTCCGCGTGGTCAACCGCGTCGCGCTCATTACGCTGAACCGGCCGGCTGCGCTGAACGCGTTGTCGTATCCGATGATCGGCGAACTCGCTGCGCTGTTCGAGCGTTGCCGCACCGATGACCAGATCGTCGCGGTCGTGCTGCGCGGCGCGGGCGAGAAGGGTTTCTGCGCGGGCGGCGACGTGCGCGCGCTCTACAAGATGGTCGCGCAGCGCGACACGTGGCTGCCGTTCTTCGTCGACGAATACCGGCTCGACTACGCGATCCACACGTTTCCGAAGCCCGTGGTCGCGCTGATGGACGGCGTGACGATGGGCGGCGGAATGGGGCTCGCGCAAGGCGCCGCGCTGCGCGTCGCGACCGAGCGCAGCAAGATCGCGATGCCGGAGACGCGCATCGGCCTCGTGCCCGACGTCGGAGCGACGCATTTCCTGTCGCGCATGCCGGTGGAACTCGAGCTGTACGTCGGGCTGACGGGCGCGATGCTGTCCGGCGCCGATGCGCTGAGCGCGAAGCTCGCGGATCTGTGCGTGCCGTCGTCGTGGCTCGACACGTTCGAGACGCGCATCGAGCGCGTCAAATGGGACGGCGACGTGCTGCCGACGCTGCGCAAGGTGTTCGAGCCGCCGTGCAACGTCGTGCCGCATGCGGCGCTCGACGGCCAGATGGCGTGGATCGTCCGTCACTTCGACAAGCGCTCGACCGTCGAGCGGATCGTCGCGACGCTGAAGCAGGATCTCGCGCGCGACGAGCTGTCGCGCGAACATCGCCAATGGCTGCAGGCGACGCTCGATGCGCTCACCGGCCATTCGCCGACGATGCTGTGCGTGACGCGCGAAGCGCTGCTGCGCGGGCGCCAGATGACGCTCGCAGAGTCGTTCCGGATGGAGCTCGGCATCGTCGCGCGTGCGATCGAGGAGGGCGACTTCTGCGAAGGCGTGCGCGCGCATCTCGTCGACAAGGATCGCAAGCCGCGCTGGGCGCCGGCGTCGCTCGTCGAACTGCGCGCCGAGCGCGTGCGGCATTTCCTGACGTCGCCGTGGAAGCTGTTCGCGCATCCACTTGCCGATCTCGGCGCGGCGTGACGGCGGCGTGTTGACCGCGTGATGGTCGCGTAATAGCCCGGCGCGCCCGTGCGGCGCGTCGGCTTCAACCTGCTTTCTTTTTGTTTGCGGGCTCCGGGCGCTCGATCATCGGCGGCACCGCCTGCACGAGCGCGTCGATCACGCAGCGCGTCTTGCGCGGCAGATAGCGCGTTTTCGGCCAGATCGCGTGAATGTCGCCTTCGCAGACGAAGCAGCGGTCGAGCACGACCACCATCTCGCCGCGCTTCACGTACTGTTCGAGCAGCCAGCTCGGCAGCCACGCGATGCCGAACCCCGCTGCGCCGGCCGCGGCGATCGCCTGCACGTCGTCGAAGCTCAACTGATGCGGCATGTCGACGTGTACCGTCGAGCCGTCCGGCGCACGCAGATACCATGGCTGCACGACGCCCGAGCGCGAATACGCGATCGTGCGATGGTTCTTCAGATCCGCCAGCGATTGCGGCATCCCGTAGCGTGCGAGATACGACGGCGCCGCACCGAGACTTCCGTACTGCGTGCCGAGCCGGCGCACCGCGAGGCTCGTGCTGTCCGCGAGCGGGCCGATCCGCACCGCGAGGTCGATGCCTTCCTCGACCAGATCGACGAACCGGTCGGTGATCGACACGTCGATCCGGAGATGCGGATAGGTGCGCGCGAGATCGAGCACGATCGGCGTCACGCAGTGATGCCCGAACGCGAGCGGCACGCTCAGCCGCAGCTTGCCGCGCGCTTCGTTGCGGCCGCAATCGAGATCGGCTTCGGCCGCTTCCAGTTCCGCGAGCGCGCGCACGCACCGGTCGTAGTACGCCTGGCCGTCGTCGGTCAGGCTCTGGCTGCGGGTCGTGCGCTGCAGCAGCCGCGCGCCGAGCCGCTTCTCGAGCCGCGCGATCGCCTTGCCGACCGCCGAGCGCGTCATGCCGAGCCGTTCCGCGGCGAGCGCGAAGCTGCCGGATTCCACGACCTGAACGAAGGTCGTCACGCCGTCGAGTCTGTCGGTCATGGCAGAGTGAAGTGATCGAGTCCTGTGATTCCCCAGTCTGGAGAAGCGGACGCGTCAATGGGGATTGGAATTCTCACTATAGTACCGATTCCCGCCAACGGGCGCTGCCGGCCTTCGGGCCGCTCGCCCGCGGCGCATCCTTCTCACCTGGAGGCGCGCGGCCGTCGCGGGCCGTCGCGCAATACGCATGACGCTATCCGACTCCCGCAGGAATGCGGTCGCGCTCGCGGCCGTCTGTCTCACGTCGCTGATGTTCGGCCTCGAGATCTCGAGCGTGCCGGTGATCCTGCCGACGCTCGAACACGTGCTGCATGGCGACTTCAACGGCATGCAGTGGATCATGAACGCGTACACGATCGCGTGCACGACGGTGCTGATGGCGGCCGGCACGCTCGCCGACCGGTTCGGCCGCAAGCGCGTGTACGTGATCGGCACCGTGCTGTTCGGCGCGACGTCGCTGCTGTGC
This sequence comes from Burkholderia latens, assembly GCF_902499045.1. Taxonomy (GTDB): domain Bacteria; phylum Pseudomonadota; class Gammaproteobacteria; order Burkholderiales; family Burkholderiaceae; genus Burkholderia; species Burkholderia latens. Next base: position 215,229 of record NZ_CABVPL010000001.1, read on the forward strand.
GGGCTCGCGCCGAACGTGCCGGTGCTGGTCGCGGGGCGTCTGCTGCAGGGCGCGAGCGGCGGCGCGATGCTGATTTGCCAGATCGCAGTGCTGTCGCATCAGTTCCGCGAAGGGCGCGAGCGCGGCCGTGCGTTCGGGATCTGGGGCATCGTGTTCGGGATCGGGCTCGGTTTCGGGCCGATCGTCGGCGGCGCGATCGTCGCGCTCGCGAGCTGGCCGTGGGTGTTTCTCGTCCACGCGCCGCTCGCGGCCGTCGCGCTGGTGCTGATCGGCGGCGCGGTGCAGGAGTCGCGCGATCCGCATGCAGGCGCGCTCGACGTCGCGGGCATCGTCACGCTGTCGCTCGCGGTGCTCGGTCTCGCGTTCTATATCACCCAAAGCGCGGAGCTCGGGCTCGCGCGCGCGGCCGGCCTCGGCGTGCTCGGTGCGACGGCGCTCGCACTCGCCGGCTTCTTCGTCGCGGAACGCTCGAGCGCGCGACCGATGTTCGATTTCTCCGTGTTCCGGATTCGCGCGTTCACCGGTGCGATCTTCGGCTCGATGGGGATGAACTTCAGCTTCTGGCCGTTCATGATCTACCTGCCGATCTGGTTTCAGGTCGCGCTCGGCTACGACAGCGTGACGGCCGGCCTCGCGTTGCTCGCGTACACGCTGCCGACGCTCGTCGCGCCGCCGTTCGGCGAGCGGCTCGCGCTGCGTTACGGGCCCGGCGTCGTGATTCCGGGCGGCCTGTTCACGATCGCGGCCGGCTTCGCGTTGATGCGGATCGGCAGCGGCATCGAGCATGCGAGCTGGGTCACGATGCTGCCCGGCTGCGTGATTGCCGGGATCGGACTCGGGCTCACGAATACGCCGGTCACGAACACGACGACGGGCGCGGTGCCGAGCGCGCGGGCCGGGATGGCGTCGGGCATCGACATGAGCGCGCGGATGATCTCGCTCGCGCTGAACATCGCGGCGATGGGTTTCGTGCTGGTGGCGGGGATCGTCGCGAGCCTGAAGGCCGGTGTGGCGGGTGCGATCGATGCGGGGACGCTGCGCGCGCTGGCACAGCAGATCGCGTCGGGCCGCACCGACGGATTGCAGGCGATCGCGCCGGCGCTCGCGCAGACCGATCCGACCGGTGCGGCGCTGCACGCGGCGCTCGTGCACGGGTTCGGCTGGGTGATGGTGTACGGCGCGGCTGGCGTGGCCGTGCTCGCGACCGCGAGCGCGGTGGCGTTCGCGCCGGCGCGGCGCGGGGCGGCGGTGTGTGAATGAGCGTGGCGTTGGCGGATGCGTCGTGATCGCCGCGCCGCCCCGATCGTCATCATCGGCCGGTCGCGGGCCTCGCCGATCAGCGTCGCGCGGTAGGCCTGCCGCGCCGTGCCGCGCGCCCGGTTCGGCGACCTTACGCGCGCTCGCCGCGATCGTCGATCCGCCGTTGCGTATCCGCGTCGACGATCGCGCGGAGCGTGCGGAACAGCGGCGCCGCGTCGGTATAGCGCCGGCCGTAGCCGAGATTGAACGCGTAATCGAAGTCGGGCGGATTGCTGCCCTGGTTGTGCTGCAGGATCGTTTCGAGCTTGTCGAGCGCCTTCGCCGCGCGGGCTTCCGGCGACGCTGCGGCGTCGTATTCGTCCCACAGCGCGACGATCTCATCGCGCATCGTACGATCGAGCGACGCGGTCAGCGTCAGCAGGTCGTCGCGTTCGTGCGCGCTCTTGTCTGGATGCGCGGCCTGCTCGATCGCCGGGATGTCGCCGTGCAGCGCTTCGCCGAGGTCGTGAACGATGCACAGCTTCAGCAGCTTCGCCGGGTCGACGCCGGCGAGCGCGTCGGCGAACACGAGCGCCATCAGACACAGCCGCCAACTGTGCTCGGCCGTGCTTTCGGCGCGCCCGCTCGACGTATGGCCGCTGCGCAGCACGTCTTTCAGGCGTTCGGCTTCGCGCAGGAAATCGAGCCGCGCGTGAATCGTATCGAGGTTCATGGCTGGACAGTGCTTCTATGGAGCCGCCAAGCGTACGCCGTGCGCACGCGCTGCGTCCACGCATGAAATATGCGTGCCGCCGCAGGTGGCGTGCCGGTTACAGCGTTTCGACGAGCCGCACGGCCGAGCCGTCCGACAGCATCATGCGCGTCCATCGGCACGTGCTGCCGCGAATCGGCACGACGCGCGACGCATTGGCGCCGGTCGCGAATTCGACGCTCGGCGGACCTGCGCGATCGTGCCAGCCGAGCGTGTCGAGCGCGGCTTCCATGCGCACGATCTCCGGCGACGCATAGCGCCACAGCGACGTGCCGATGAGCGCCGGCAGCGGCCGCGAGAATTCGGCCGCGCGTGACGGCGAGCACGCGAGCAGACGGTGCGTGAGATCGCACACCAGATGCATGCGCGCGGTGCTGCTCGCGATCAGCCGGGCGAGCGCGTGGTCGCCGGCCGAACCGAGCCGCGCAGCCAGCAACCGCTCGGCGGTCGCGCGCTCGTCGGCCGACATCTGCAGGACGCCGGCCTCCCAGCGTGAAATCGTCGACTGCGCGACGCCGAACAGCTCGGCCGCGTGGCTCTGCTTCATGCGATGCAGCATGCGCCAGCGCTTCAGCTGCGGGCCGAGCGGCGGAGTGTGAAGCGGAGAAGTCGTCACGTCGATGCTCCGGTTTGCGTTCGTCGGGTTGGCGGCCGGTTGGCCGATTCGGCGACTGGCAGGTGTCCTTGCGGCCACCGGATATCGCGCCGCCGAAGGTTTCGACAGGCTTTCAAGCAGCCTGGGCATATCTTATTATTCGGCCAGAGCGGCGCGCCAGCCGCGATCGATCACGTGAACGCATGACGCGCCGGTGAGCAATACGTCCTGCGGGCTCCCGCATCGCACGATGCGCGATCGGCACAACCGGAGACGCGCGATCAGCGCATATCCCGAAAAAACGACGCGAGGGCGCAATGGTACGACTGGTCTTGCTGTTGCTGGGCATCGAATATCTGCGAACGCGCTGGCGCGGGCTGACCGTGCTCGGGTGGCTGTGGGTGGCCGCGGGCGTCGGCATTTTCATCGACGCGCTCGACGGCGCGCTGCATTTTCCGATCGAGCTGTTCGCGTGGCTGTTCCTGATCGAGGGACTCGCGACGCTCGCCGTGGCCGGCAGCGGCGTCGGCGGGCAACGCATCCTGCGCTACGTGAAGGGCATCGCGGTGGTCGTGGCGGCCGGGCTCGTGTTCGCGGGCCATCATCACGGTCACTTCCTGCTGTCGATGATCTTCGGCACGCTGTTCCTCGTCGACGGGCTGCTGCAGTGCACGTCCGCATGGATGGTCCGCTACCGGCGCTGGCACGTCGCGTTCGCGTGGGGCGTCGTCGAAATCCTGCTCGCGATCTTCTTCTATCAGCCCTATCCGACCCACTATGTCGGCACCGTGCCTTACTGTCTCGGTCTGCTGCTGATGTTCGGCGGGATGCACATGCTGAGCCTCGCCGCACGCGTGCGCCGGCTGACGCGCAATCCGGCGTTCGTCACGTCGCCGGCGCCCGCGATCGCGCCCGACGTCGACGCGGCGCCCGACATCCCGCGCTTCACGCAGTCCGAGTGGGACGGCCCGCCGGCCGACCACGAGCGTGCGCTCACGGTGCACGTGTGGACGCCGACCGGCACGTCGAAGGCCGAAGCGCAGCGCTACCCGCTGATCGACCGCTACATCGCGGCGGTGGACGTCAACGGCGTGATCTCGACCGGCCATGCGGCGCTGGAGTCGCCCGAAGGCATCTACATCAGCTTGTATCCGGCCGTCGAGATCGATCGTTCTCCGGACGAATTCACGCGGATCCTGCGCGCGACGCGCGAGAACGACGTGCCGGGCCTGTTCCAGCCCGACTACGCGACCGAGTCGAAGGCCTGGTGCCCGTCGACCGTGCGCGTGCGCATCCGCAATTACGATCCGGCGAAGCTCGCCGCGTTCTGGGCTTCGTACCGGCGGAACATGACGTACAACCTCACGCACCGCAACTGCTCGAGCACCGTGTCGAACGCACTCGAAGCCGCGCTCGACGGCGCGGTATGGCGGCTGAAGGGCGAACGGGCCGGGTGGGGCGCGTTCGTGCGGCTACTGCTCACGCCCGAGCTGTGGGTCGCCGCGCAGATTCGCAAGCGCGCGGTGACGATGGCATGGACGCCCGGGCTCACGCTCGACTACGCGCGTGCGCTCAGCATGCTGGCCGATCCGCGGCCGTTCGCGTGGTGGAAGGTCGCGCGCGCGGCCGTGCGCGCGATCATGGCGTCGCGCCGCGCGTGGCGCGAGCAGGACAGCGCGGCGCTGGCGCCCGGCGGATCGGAAGCCGCGTCGGTGAAATAACCGCGTGGTGCCGGACGAGCGTCTGGCACGACACGGAGCGGCCGCTCGCGTGCCGGCACCGCCGATCGTAAAGGGCGCGCCGCAGAAAATAGTTCGCAAGCCTTCATATTCGTGCCACGTTGCGTCGGCAACAATCGCGGGCAGACATTCGACAATCTTGCGGCGCATCCCGCGACCGCAAGCCTTTTCCGAGGAAACGCCATGCTCAAGACGCTCGCCCGCGCCGCGGCCGCACTCGCCGTCGCATCCGCCTCGCTGCACGCCGCCGCGCAGACCAGCTACGACTATCTGTTGCTCGCTGCTTCGTGGGAGCCCGGCTTCTGTGCGTCGCACGACACGCCGGAGTGTACGAATCTCGCCGGCACGTACGCGGCGACGAGCCTGTCGCTGCACGGCCTGTGGCCGAATCGCTACGACGGCAACCAGCCGTTCTATTGCGGCGTGCCGCAAAGCGACATCGATCTCGACAACGCGCATCGGTGGTGCAGCATGGACGCCTACCCGGTCAGCAGTGCGACGCGCGGCACGCTGTCGACGTATATGCCCGGTGTCGCGTCGTGCCTCGACAAGCACGAATGGTTCAAGCACGGCACGTGCTCGAACTCTGCGTCGCCGGACACGTACTGGAACGACGCGACCGGCATGATCAGCCGGCTCGGCAACACGTCGTTCAATGCGTTCCTGCAGGCGAATGCGGGCAAGACGGTCACGCGCAACCAGCTGCTGTCTGCGTTCGAGGGCGCGTTCGGCAGCAATACGCGCAGCGCGGTGTCGCTGAAGTGCACGAAGACGAACGGCATCAGCTATTTCACGGAAGCGTGGATCGCGGTGAAGACGAACGCGACCGCGCAGTTTCCGAGCACGGCGTCGCTCGTGACGGACGGCAATACGCAGGGGACGTGTCCGACGTCGGGCGTGTTCATCGCGAAGTAACGCGCGAAGTTTCGGGGAATGCACCGGCCGGAGGGTGTCCGGCCGGCGGCGGAGTGCCGGCGTTGCGCCGTCTCTATGCGAGTAGCCGCAACGCATCGTCGAGCGACAGCACCGTCGTGCGGGTCTCGAACGCCGTCGCGAACAGATGCTCGTGCACGACCTGATCCGGGTCGTAGCAGCAGTCCTTCACCGTAAACAGCCGGAAATCCGCATCGCTCGCGTGTGCAACGGATGACAGCACGACGCCCGTCGATGCGATCCCGACCAGGATCAGCGTATCGATGCCCTGCGCGACGAGCCGCGGCTGCAGGTCGGTGCGATAGAACACGCTCGCGCGATGCGCGGCGATCAGCGGTTCATTGTCCAGCCGGCCGAGCTCCGGGCACGGGCCGTCGTCGACGAACAGCCCAAGCTGCTTGATTCCCTGACCGTTCTTGTTGCGCGGGCTGACTTCGGGATAGCCGGGGCTGAAGTGCAGATTCGCGAAGCAGACGTGGATGCCGGCGGCTCGCGCCGCATCGCACAGCTTGCGCGTGTTGGCGAGCAGGGCAGGCGCGACCGACGGAAAGAGACCGAGGATGTCGGTCTGGTAGTGCATCACGATCAGCGCGGTTTGCGCCGGCACGATCGGCGGAATCGGCGCGGGCGTGCGGCTGCCCGTGCCTGCTTGGTGCGTCGTTGCGAGGTCTGAAGCGTGTTCCGGTTGCATGACCGATGCTCTCCCATGAGTCACTTCGCTGTTTCAGAAAATCGACCGCTCCGAATACGTCGTCAACCATTCCAGCGCCAACGTCCCTGCGCTACGAATATATCAACTCGCATGTGATTCCATCGGTACCGACGGACGGGCGAGTGCCGTGCTGCCACCGGCGACCGAGTTCGGCCAGTTGCGGTCATCGGATCCGGACCGAAGATGAACATCCAGTCGGCCGCTTCGTCTTCGAAAGCAGCCGTCGAACGAATTGACGGCAATCGCGCCGGCGCGCAAGGGTTTGAGAAAGGCACGTCGAACTGCGTTCGAATTCGAGAAGCCGTCGAACAACGCCCGCCCTTTGTGAAGCGCACCGAGGTCAAATCATTGGTATGTCTGGGTGCCGAGGGCCGGGCAGCGAAGAATCGCCAGCGCATCGAAGATGCTGTAGCTGTAGCTGTAGCTGTAGTGGGTGCAACCTTTGGCGTTGATCAGCAAGGAGCCTCAGCGCTCGTCAGACCGTGGCGCAGTCATTCGCGCAGCTCGCATTGCGACTTCGTTCACGGTTTCCACAGTGCGAACTCGCCATCCGCGAGTTCCCGTTTGAGAAAGTCGATGCAAACGCGCACCTTTGCAGATTGCGCCGCGCGCGCGGCCGACATTGCCCATACGTCCGCCGGTTGCTCCCACGCGGGCAGCACGCGCTCGAGCGCGCCTTGCGCGAGCGCTCGCGCCACATACGACTGTCCGACCATCACGATGCCGTGACCATCGTGAGCCCAGCGCAAGACTACGTCGCTGTGATTCGAAGCGAGCGGCCCGGTGACTTTCACGGTACTCCAGCCTCCCGGGCCGAGCAGACGCCACACGCCGAATGGCTCGTCGCGCTCGCGGAAGACGAGACAGTCGTGCTGCGCGAGTTCGTCGACGCTCTTAGGGCGTCCGCGCATGTCGAGGTAGCCGGGCGCCGCGCACAACACGCGCGGACTGACGGCGATGTGATGCGCGATCAGACCCGGCTCCTGCACCGCTCCCACACGGATGTCGAGATCGAAACCCTCATCGACGAGGTTGACGCGCCGGTCGACCAGTTCAAGCCAGATTTCGAGTTCGGGATAGCGCTTCTTCATCAGCGACACGATCGGCGCGATGTGACTGCGCCCGAGGCGCTGGCTTGAACTCATCCGCAGCGATCCCCTGGGATTTACCCGCAGGTTGGATAGATCGTCGCGCATCGCATCGACGTCCTGCAAGATCGCGCGTGCCCATCGATTGACCGTTTCGCCGTCGGTCGTGAGCGATACGCGGCGGGTTGTGCGATGCAGCAGCTTTACCCCGAGCGTCTTTTCCAGCAAGGCGATGCGCTTGCTGACGTGCGTCTGCGAATTGCCGAATTCGTGCGCCGCCGCCACGAAGCTCAGCCGCCGCGCGACCTCACAGAACAGGCGGAGATCGCCGAGCATCGGTTCATTAAGCATGATCTGGTGATTATGGAATGCGGGACCGGCTAATAATACTTCGAATCGGCGATAGTAACCTTCGGTCATGCTTTGATAACGGAGACGAGCATGATCAATGGCAATACCGGGCTTATCGCCCACATCGGCTATCCCACGCACGCTTTCAAGTCGCCGATGATCTACAACCCTTACTTCGAACACGCCGGCGTGAACGCCGGCGTCGTACCGATGGGCTGCGCGCCCGTGCATTACCCCACCTTCCTCCGTTCGATCTTTGTGCTCGAGAACATACGTGGCGCGCTCGTCACCATGCCGCATAAGGTGACGACCGTTGGCTTGCTCGACGACGCCACGCCCACCGTGAAGATCGCCGGATCGTGCAACGCGGTGCGGCGCGGGGAGGATGGACGCCTCCTCGGCGACATGTTTGACGGCGAAGGCTTCGTGCGGGGAGTGCGGCGCAAGGGATGCAAGCTTGAAGGCGCGCGCGTGCTCGTCGTGGGCTGCGGCGGGGTGGGATCGGCGATCGCCGCGTCGCTCGCCGCGGCGGGCGTCGCCTGGCTCGGCCTCTTCGACGCGCGGCCCGAATCGGCGCAAGGCCTGAAAGAGCGTCTTACGACGCATTACCCGAGGCTCGAAGTCACGACGGGCAGCAACGATCCGGCCGGGTACGACCTCGTCGTAAACGCGACGCCGATGGGCATGCACGACGGCGATCCGCTGCCGGTGGATGTCGAGCGCATCGCGCCGGACACCTTCGTCGGAGAAGTCGTGATGAAGAGCGAGATGACGGCGTTTCTCAAGGCCGTGGAGGCGCGCGGCTGCCGCTTCCAGGTTGGCTCGGACATGTTGTTCGAGCAGATTCCCGCTTACCTCGAATTCTTCGGCTTTCCGACGACCACGCCGGAAGTGCTGCGCTCGGTCGCGAAGCTGAGCTACTGAATCCCTCGAACCGCAAGGAGACGACATGACGACGACACCCCGATTCGGCTGGTGTGGCCCACTGCAGAACGCGGCATCGATGAAAGAAGCAGGGCTGGACTACATCGAGGCGCAGCTCGTGCCGATGCAACTCGAAGACGACGCGGCGTTCGCCGATGCCAAAGCAGGCGTCGGCGATTTGCCGCTGCCCGCGCTCGCGTTCAGCTATCTGTTTCCGCACGATGCGCGCATTGTCGGACCCGAGAAGGACGAGCGGCGCAATCGAGCGTACTTCGATCGCGTTGTCGAACTGATGACGATTGCCCGCGCACAGATCGTTGTGCTCGGCAGCGGCTGGACGCGCAATATTCCCGACGGCTGGTCGCAGCGCCAAGCCGAAGACGAATTCCTGAAGACGCTTTCCTGGTGTGCCGATGCGTTGCGCGGGACTGGCGCGACGCTGGTCATCGAGCCACTTAATCGCAAGGAATCGAATCTCGTGAACAGCGTTGGCGATGGGGCGCGGCTCGCAAAGCTGCTCGGTCGCGATGAAGTGCGCGGTCTCGCGGACTTTTATCACATGGATGAAGAAAACGAGCCGCTCAATGAGCTTCGAGCGCACAGCGAATGGCTTGCGCATATCCATCTCGCGGACACGGGTCGTCTGAATCCCGGCACCGGCATGTATGACTATCCGACGTTCTTCGGCAATCTCAAAGCATGCGGTTACGGCGGACTCTTGAGCGCCGAATGCGGATTCAAGGGTGAACCGCTCGCCTCGATGCGCGAAAGCGCTGCATTCATGCGGCGCGCGTGGAACGACGCCTGACATCTCAATCGACAGGGCCGATACAGGCCTGTAAACCTCATTGGAGGAGACACCTCATGCAAGCTGATTCCATCGGCAATGCGGCTGCCGATCGTGCGGCCGACAAGGCGACGCGTCGCCTGATTCCCTTTCTGCTGCTGATGTACGTGCTCGCGTTTCTGGACCGCGCGAACGTCGGCTTCGCGAAGCAGGCGCTGCACGATGTCGTCGGCATATCGGATGCGGCGTTTGCGTTCGGCGCGAGCATTTTCTTTATCGCCTATGTGTTGCTTGAAGTGCCGAGCAATCTCGCGCTGCACAAGGTCGGCGCGCGCATCTGGATGTGTCGCATCATGGTGACGTGGGGACTCGTGTCTGCGGCGACGATGTTCGTGCAGGGCTCAACGAGTTTCCAGGTGCTGCGCTTCGTGCTAGGGGCGTGCGAGGCGGGGTTCTTTCCCGGCGTGATCCTTTATCTGACGTACTGGTTCCCGGCTGCACGCCGCGCCAAAGCCATGGGTCTCTTCTACTTCGGCGCGCCGCTCGCATTCATGTTCGGGGCGCCATTGTCGGGCTACCTGTTGCGATTCGAGGGCATGCTCGGCCTGCATGGGTATCAGTGGATGTTCATGCTCGAAGGCCTCGCCGCGACGGCAGTCGGCGCGTGGGCGTACTTCTACCTCGACAACAAGCCCTCCGACGCGGCCTGGCTGGATGCCGAAGAAAAGCGCGAGCTCATCGCCACGCTCGAAGCTGAAGATGCGGAGAAAGTGTCACACACCTCACAAAGCCTGAGCGCGATTCTCGCGAATCGCACGGTACTGTATTTCGGGCTGGTGTTCTTCCTGATTCAGATGGGCGTGTCCGTTGTCGTGTTCTATCTGCCGACATTCATCGGCAAGCTTTTGGGCACGGGGCCGAACACGCTGGTGGGCTTCGTAGTCGCGATTCCGTGGGCGTGTGCGCTGATCGCGACCTACGCCGTCCCGAAAGCCGCCGGACGTACGGGACGCCTGACGCCCTTCGGCTGCGCGAGTCTTGCGGTCGCGGCTATCGCCATGTTCGTGTCGGCCGGCGCCTCGCCGCTTGTCGCCGTGGCCGCGCTATGCGTAGCCGTCGCGGGACTGTGGGCGGTTCAACCAATCTTCTGGACGATGCTCACGAACCGCCTCGGCGGAATGGCGGCGGTCTCCGGCGTGGCGATGGTGAACACGATCGGTAACATCGGCAACTTCGTCTCGCCAAACGTGAAGGCGTGGGCCGACGCGAGCTTCGGATCCGGCGTGGCGGGTCTGATTCTGTTGAGCGGTGTCGTCGTGTTTGCCGCGGTGCTCTTTATCGGCGCGCGCCGTTCTCCGCAACTGGCCGTTGGGAAGGCATTGCACCCGTAAAGCGAAAGCGTCACGGCGGCAAATACGGAATGACTCAATGCTCATGCTTCCGCCGCTTTCTGGCGATCTCGCAAGGACAATTCGAGCAAGCCAGTTCCAATTAAGGGCAACCCTTGGTACTTCTTTCGGCTGGTCGTCCCGCACTTGGGTCGACCGATCGATCGTCCGATGTATCTTCGTAAGCCGTCAGCCGAGGGAACGCAGGCCGGACGGCTGAAGTGGGTCGATTGCTGCCGATGGCCGAATTCCCCAGTGAGCGCTCTGGCGCGCGCCGACAGGAATCTGCCGCCGTCGCGCCACATGAGGCATGCTTGACTTCGACGCTTCAAAAGATCGACCGCTCCGAATACGTCGTCAACCATTCCAGCGCCAACGTCCCCGCCAGCGAGTTCCCGTTCGCATCGAGCCCCGGCGCCCACACGCACACGGCCATCTCCCCCGGCAGCACCGCGACGATCCCGCCGCCGACGCCGCTCTTGGCCGGCAGCCCGACGCGATAGACGAAGTCGCCCGCCGCATCGTAGGTGCCGCAGGTCAGCATCAGCGCCGACAGCCGCTTCGCCGAACTCGTATCGACGATCCGCTCGCCGGTGACGGGCGCGACGCCGCCGTTCGCGAGAAAAAGCGCGGCCTGCGCGAGCTCGACGCAGTTCATCTCGATCGCGCACTGACGGCAATACGCATCGACCACCGTGTCCGGCGGCATCTGCATGTTGCCGAAGCTCGCCATGAAATGCGCCATCGCGCGGTTGCGTTCCGCGTGCTGCAACTCCGACAGCGCGACGCGCGAATCGTAATCGATGTCGTTCGAGCCGATCAGCCGCCGCACGAATTCGACGAGCGCGGTCTCGGCCTTGACGAACCGGCGGCACAGCACGTCGGTGACGACCAGCGCGCCCGCGTTGATGAACGGGTTGCGCGGCTTGCCGCGCTCGCTTTCGAGCTGAACGAGCGAGTTGAACGCGGTGCCGGACGGCTCGCGGCCGACCCGCTCCCACAGCGCGTCGCCCAGCAGCTGGAACGCGAGCGTGCACGCGAACAGCTTCGAGATGCTCTGGATCGAGAACCGTTCGCGCGCATCGCCGACCGTGTAAACGTTTCCATCGAGCGTCACGACGGCCATCCCGAACTTGTCGGCAGGCACTTTCGCGAGCTCGGGAATGTAGTCGGCAACGCGACCCTGGCCGATCCAGGGAGCGAGTTCGGTGTGGATCCGTTCGAGGATCGGCTGATAGTTCATCACGTGACGCAGGGCGGGCGCGCGGCCCGGATTCGACGGAGCCCGTATGGAACCGTTTTGGCGCCGGTTCGTCAAGCGCGGCGGCCATTGAGCCCTTATTTTCGAGATGGACGAACGGACAAGCCGCGGGCGCAGTATCATGCGGTACGTTTCGGCCGATGGCCGGCAGCCGGCGCGGGCCGGAGCCGCCGCGGCCTCCCCGTATGTTTCGACCGTTACCCATGTCTTTTCGCATCCTGCTCGTCGAAGACGACACCCGTCTGTCCACGCTGATTGCCGGCTATCTGCGCAAGAACGACTATGAAGTCGACACTGTGCTGCATGGCGACGCCGCCGTGCCGGCGATCCTGTCCACGCGCCCGGACCTCGTCATTCTCGACGTGAACCTGCCGGGCAAGGACGGCTTCGAGATCTGCCGCGAGGTGCGCACGGAGTACGACGGCGTGATCATCATGGTGACGGCGCGGGACGAGCCGTTCGACGAGCTGCTCGGCCTCGAATTCGGCGCCGACGACTACGTGCACAAGCCGGTCGAGCCGCGCATCCTGCTCGCGCGGATCAAGGCGCAACTGCGCCGCGCGCCCGCACGCGCGGCCGAAGGCCCCGCGGCGCAGCCGGAGCGCTACACGTTCGGGCAGTTCTCGATCGACCGCACCGACCGCTCGGTCGTGCTGCCCGGCGGCGACTCGCCCGACCTCACGTCGGCCGAGTTCGACCTGCTGTGGGTGCTGGTGTGCCATGCGGGCGAAGTGGTGAGCCGCGACGACCTGATGTTGCAGCTGCGCGGCGTCGAATTCGACGGCCTCGACCGCACGATCGACGGGCGCATCTCGAAGCTGCGCCGCAAGCTGCACGACGATGCCGGCAACCCGCAGCGGATCAAGACGATCCGCAGCAAGGGTTATCAGTTCAGCAAGCATGCGTGGGAATGACGCCGCGCCGGCGCAGCGACGCCGCACGCGGCCGCCCCGCATCGCACGATAGCCGGAAGCCGCGATGATCCGACGCACCCGTTCGCATCCCGATGCGCCGCCGCTGTCGACGCTGCGCTACGTCAAATGGCGCTGGCTGCATTTCCGCCGCGCATGGACGGACACGCGCGCCGACCGCATTCCGAGCTGGTCGCGCCTGTACGTGCGCACTTACCTGCACCTGCTCGGCCTCGTGCTGCTGACCGCGCTGGTGCCGGCGCTCGCATTGTGCGTCGTGTTGTCGCCGGAAGTCGTGTGGCACGCGTTCGACGCGCTGCCGGGCGACATCTGGATCGTGCTCGCATTCGTGTTCACCGCGCCGGCGCTCGCCGCATACCGATGGATGCGGCCGGTCTGGTCGGATCTCGTGATGGTGCGCGAGCGCGCAATCGACTTCACCGGCGGGCGCTTCAACACGCGCGCGCGGGAGTCGCACAGCGTGATCATCGGCCCGCTCGCGCGCACGCTGAATGCGCTCGCGATGCGCATGGAGCGGCTGATCGCCGCGCAGCGCGACCTGACGAACGGAATCTCGCACGAATTGCGCACGCCGCTCGCACGCGTGCGCTTCGCGCTCGAGATGCTGCGCGAGCCGGGCTCCGCGGCCGAATACCACGGCGCGCTGGAGAGCATCGCGCAGGACGTGACCGAGCTCGAGGAACTGATCGACATGAGCCTCACGTACGCACGGCTCGAATACAGCTCGCTGCAGTCGAACCTCGAGCTGACGGCGCCGGTCGCGTGGTTCGAGCACCAGATCAGCGACGCGCAGCTGCTGTATCCGGAGCGCGCGATCGAATCGCGCATCGCGATCGCGTCGGACCTGCGCGTGAAGATGGATCGGCGGCTGATGTCGTACGCGATGCGCAACCTGCTGCGCAATGCGAGCAAATATGCGGCGTCGCGGATCGTCGTCGGGATCGCGATCGAGCACGGCAACATCGCGATCTTCGTCGAGGACGACGGCCCCGGCGTGCCGGAGAGCGAACGCGAACGGATCTTCGATGCGTTCGTGCGGCTCGACCGCCGCACCGGCGGCTACGGGCTCGGCCTCGCGATCACGCGGCAGGTGCTGCACGCGCACAACGGCCGGATCGCGGTCGTCGATCCGGTGGAGCTCGGCGGCGCGCGCTTCGAGATCAGCTGGCCGATCTGAACGCCGTCAGTATGTGCGGCCGAGCTGCAGATAGACGTTGCGCCGGCCGCCCGGCGCGAGCGCGACACCCATGTACACCGGCCCGAACGCGGTCGACAGGCTCGTGAAGAACGTATAGCTCTGCTTGAGCGCGCCGCCGCCGATTTTCTGGCCGCTCGACCACACGTTGCCGACTTCCGCGCTCGCGCCGATCGACAGCGCCTTGACCGGCGACGCGTTGAACGTCATCAGCTGGTTCATGTAAGTCACGTTGCCGTACGCGAGCTCGTTGCCGTTCAGCTGGTCGGCCGCATACGCGGCGAGGTGCTGGAAGCCGCCGAGCGTGAAGTTGAATGCGTTGATCAGATTGGTGCCGCCGATGCTCTTGCCGCCCTCGATCGTCGCGCTGACGCTGTGCCGGCCGAACTGCTGCGCGATCATCGCCTTGCCGTAGATGTCGGTGAACGGCGTATTGGAGATCGCGTCGGCGAATTGCTGCGCCGACTGGCTGTTGTGCGACAACAGCGAGCGTTCGACGCGGAATTCGGTGTAGTAGCCGCGGCGCGGGAACATCGGGTCGTCGAGCTGATCGATGACGAGCCGCGCTCGCGCGGTCAGCGCCTGCGACGAGAAGCTCGGCCACAGCAGCGTCGACGTGCTGCCGTCGTCGCTCGAGAACGGCAGGTTGTAGTTCGGCGAGCCGTGCCCGGTCGCGTAGCCGATACCGATCCGGAAGTCGCCGAGGCGCCCGATCGGCAAGCCGAAGTCGAGCCCCGCGCGCGTCGTCTGCATCAGATACTGGTTCAGCTTCACGTCGCCGCTGTTGTCGTACAGGTTCGCGTAGCGGCGCTGGTACTCGGCGTACGGCGCGATGTAGAAGCCGTAAATCGACGCGAACGGCTGGCGCAATTCGACGCGCGCCGACTGCAAGTCGCTGCCGATCGTCGTATCCGCGCGGAACTCGAGCCCCGACTCGGTGAGCCACGGCCGCCGGTAGCCGACGTGCAGGCGGAAGCCGCCCTCGTCGGTCGAGCTGCTCGACATCCCGACGCCGAACAGCAGGAAATTCGGCCCCCAGTATTTTTCCCGCGCGTCGATCTCGAGCACGTTGTCGTCGCCGTGGCTCACGATCTGCTGCGTCACGCTCTCGAAATTGCCGCCGGTCGTCAGCGTGAGCAGATCCTCGCTGACGGTCGCCGGATCGTAGATGTCGCCCGGTTTCACGTGCAGCGCGTTGCTGACGACACGCTTCGGCACGCCGCCGGTCGTCTTGATCTCGATCCGCGTGATGCGGATCGGCGGCGGCAGCGGCTGCGCATGCGCTGACCGGTAAGCCGCGTACTGTTCCGGCGTGAGCGCGAAGTGGCGAAGGCGCGGCAGCGCCGCGGTCGCGGCCGCCTCGCCGGCGGCGATCGCCTGCTTCGCGTTCTGGAAATCGGTGAACGCGAGCGAGCCGAGGTCGGGCGTCAGCAGCACGTCCTGCGCGGCAAGCTGCTTGCGCTGCGACGTCACGTTCTGGCGGATCAGGATGCCGACCATCTGCTGCATCACGTCGGCCGGCGACGCGAGCGCGTCGAGCGGACGCAGCGGCGAGCCGATGTCGACGGCGATCACGACCTTCGCACCCATCTGGCGCGCGGTGTCGACGGGCAGGTTGCTCACGAGGCCGCCGTCGACGAGTGCACGGCCGTTGATCTCGGCCGGCGCGAACAGGCCGGGCATCGCCATGCTCGCGCGGATCGCGAGCGGCAGCGAGCCGCGGTCCAGCACGACCATCTGGCCGGTCTGCAGGTCGGTCGCGACCGCGCGATACGGGATCGGCAACTGGTCGAACGGCTGGTTGGTCGGCACGGCAGCCGTCCAGTTCGCGAGCAGCGCCTGCAGCCGGTTGCCCTGCACGAGGCCGACCGGCGCCTTCACGCCTTTCTTGCCGAAGCCGAGCGTCAGCCCGCTGATGTACGAGCGCTCGTCCTCGCGGCTGCTTTGCGGCAGGTCCGCGCGGTCGGTCACGTCGAACGCGATGTCGGCCAGATTCACTTCGGACAGGCGCTTTTGCATCTCGTCGGCGGCCATTCCGCTCGCATACAGGCCGCCGACCACGGCGCCCATGCTCGTGCCCGCGATGCAGTCGATCGGGATGCGGTTCTCCTCGAGCACCTTCAGCACGCCGAGATGCGCGTATCCGCGGGCGCCGCCGCCGGACAGCACGAGGCCGATCGACGGCCGGCCCGCGGGGCCGCCGTCGGCGATGCACGTGGGTGCGGCCGAGGCGGCTGTGGCGGGCGCCGCGGCAGTCGGGGCCGCAGCGGCGGCCGTGGCCGCGGTGGCGGTGCGGTTGGCGGTGTCGGCGGCCGGCAAGGGCTGCGCGGCGACGGTGCAGCACCAGAGCGCAACGAGCGTTGCGCCGAGCTGGCGCACCCCCGGCCAGCGAAGAGAAGCGGGCGCTGTCATGGTGGAATACCTGGCGTGATCGGGCATCGGACGCCTGCCGGGAGCAGGCAAGACCGAGAGATTACCGTGTTTTACAAGCGCAACGCGAGCGGCCGATGCGCAGCCGCGAACCGGCGAAAACGCATGTTCGGTCAATTCGTCGCGAAAAAATCATCAGAATTGCCTAAAGTATCGGAACGATTTGCCGCTAAAGCCCGTGATGGGGCGGCGAAGGCGCGTCCCTGGGATGCGGCCTGGCCGTTTCGGCTCGTTTGTCAAAAAAGGCTTGATATGTCGACACCGCTGTTCGGAAAGTTGTTTGCGCAACCCGTTGCGATCGACCCTGGAACGGCGAGTACGCGGATTTACACGCACGAGCGCGGCGTGGTGCTGAACGAGCCGTCGGTCGTCTGCTTTCGCAAGGCCGGCGCATCCGACGCGCGGCCGACGCTCGAGGCGGTCGGCGAACTCGCGAAGGCGCTGCTCGGCCGCGAGCCGGGGCATCTGGAGTCCGTGCGGCCGATGCGGCACGGCGTGATCGCCGATGCGCACGCCGCCGAGCAGATGATCCGCCGCTTCATCGACATGTCGCGCACGCGCTCGCGCTTCGGCCGCCGCGTCGAGGTCACGCTGTGCGTGCCGTCGGACGCGACGGCGGTCGAGCGCCGCGCGCTGCGCGACGCCGCGTTCGCGGCCGGCGTATCGGACGTCGAACTGATCGACGAGGCGCTCGCCGCCGGGCTCGGCGCAGGCTTGCCGGTGACGGAGCCGGTCGGCTCGATGGTGATCGATATCGGCGGCGGCACGACCGAAGTCGCGGTGATCGCGCTCGGCGGCATCGTCTACCGCGAGGCGATCCGCGTCGGCGGCAACCAGTTCGACGCGGCGATCGTCAACCACGTGCGCAACCTGTACGGCGTGCTGCTCGGCGAACAGACGGCCGAGCGCGTGAAGAAGACGATCGGCTCGGCCACCAGCGCCGTGCCGCGCACGTCGACGCGCGCGATCGGACGCGGCGTCGAGGACGGCCTGCCGCGCTCGATCGAGCTGTCGAACCACGACGTGGCGGACGCGCTGGCCGCGCCGCTCAAGCAGGTGATCGGCGCGGTGAAGTCGGTGCTCGAAAACGCGCCGGCCGAACTCGTGACCGATATCGCCGATCGCGGCGTGATGCTGACGGGCGGCGGCGCGCTGCTCGCGGACCTCGAACGGCTGCTGCGCGACGAAACGGGGCTGAGCGCGCGCGTCGCCGACGAGCCCGCCACCTGCGCGGTGCGCGGCGCCGGCGAGGCGATGGGGCGGCTCGCGACGCGTTCGGCGGACTGAGTCCAGGCCCGGCATGCCCGGCCGCATTGAGTGACAGTATTCGCGCGGGCGCACGTCGCGTTCGAGCGCGTCGGCATCGAGCCGGCGGACGTCCCTGCCGCGCACCCGCGCGGTTTTCCGTTACGCGATCACGCCGCACGCCGGACGCAAGTGCCGGCGTAAGCGCACCCATGCGCTTCGTTCATGGCGGAATCCCGCTGCGCGCCGATATCGTGGCGGCCGCCGCGCTATTTCCAGAGTGTGTTTTCGTCACACGGCGTGTCGACCGGGAATCGAATTGAGTGGCGGCCTGCATTTGACCCGCCCGTGTGCCGGTTTCATATTTTCCAGATTGAAAATATGTGGCGGAATGTTGAATATTCCGGTTTTCCAATTCACTGGCTGAAATGGTTCCCGATTGTTTTCATCGTCATCAATCCGCCTCCTGTATTGCGGCGCAAAAAAACGTCGCCGGCTCGATATCGAATCTCCGTGTTTTACGGATTGCCAGGCGCACCGGCGGATTTAGCCCGATTCGGCCGGATCGCACCGAAAGGCGGGAGACCCGCGTCGCTTGCGGACAGGTGCAAGTAGAAAGTACGCATTTCATTCATCTTGTTCCGCTTGCCAAACATCGACTGGAAAACCCTGTATTTTTGATATAGCCTTGTCTGATCAAAAGCAGGGGCAGTAATCAAATCAACAGAAAGTCGCTGCATAAAAACAAGGGGCCACCATCATGTCATCCGGCTAGTTTGCATTCGCAAACGAAAAATGGATTAACCGGAAGTTCATCCGCGAATAAACCGACGTCGTGCCGCGACCGCCGGAGGGCACGCTTGCGCCCCCGATTTATCGCCGTCGCCGACCCGATTCAACAGCCATGTTGACGCAGAGGGGAAGCATGAACATTGCGCATTCGACTTCGACGAAGAGCGGGGACGCGTTGCCGAGACTCCTGTTGCCGACCGGTGTCTTCCTGGCGCTGTCCGGCGCCGGCATCGTTCCCGCGTATGCGACCTGCAGCACCGCAGGCACGACGGTCACCTGTTCGGGCGTCGCGAACCCGCTGGCGCCGAGCTACTCGAACAGTGCCAACAACCTGAACGCCACCGTCAATCCGGGCGCGAGCGTCGGCGTGCTGCTCGGCGTCGGCGGCACCGCGATGTCGCTGACCGGCAACAACGTCACGCTGACGAACAACGGCACGATCGATCCTTCCGCGCTCGGCTCGGGGCTCGGCGTGCTGTCGAGCGGCACGGTGGTCGGCAATGCGGCGGCGAGTACCACGACCGTCATCAACAACGGCACGATGAACGGCTCGACCGGCGTCGCGATCAGCGGCGTGACGGGCATGGCGCTATCGGTCCAGAACGGCACGGGCGGCGTGTCGACCATCACCAACACCGGCTCGATCGGCTCCACCCCGCTGGTCGGAGCAACGCTCACCGGCGCCGACGCGCCGGTGGTCGCCGCATACGGCGGCGGCCAGGTGAACATGTCCAACAGCGGGACGATTACCGGCCGCGTATCGCTCGGCTCGAGCGGCACGCCTGGACAGGGCAATACGTTTACCAACTCGGGCACGATCAACGGCGGCGTGTCGATGGGCGCGGGCAGCACGAACACGTTCAATGCGGTGACGGGCTCGTCGGTCAACACGGCGGGCGGCACCGGCGGCGCGTTCAACATCACGGTCGGTCCGTTTACGCTCGGTGTTGCCGCGACCGGCGTCGTCGACGGCGGCGCGGGCGGCGACAATACGCTCAACCTGACGCAGGGCGCCGCTGCGAACGGCACGATCGCGGTCAACAACTACATCAACTTCAATCATCTCGACGTCATCGGCGGCGCCTGGACGATCAACGGCGCGTCGACCGCGCAGAACGCGACGCTGTCGGGCGGCGTCGCGATCATCAACGACAACGCGTCGCTCGGCACGGGCACCATCACCGGTGGCGGCGGCGCGCTGCAGGCGGGTACGGCCGGGCTCGACGTGTCCGCCAATGTGACGCTCGGCGCGGGCGGCCTGACGGTGCAGGGCGCAACCGGGCTCACGCTGTCGGGCACGGTGTCGGGCGGCGGCGCGCTGACGAAGAACGACGGCGGCACGCTGACGCTGTCGGGCGCGAACAGCTATGCGGGCGGCACGAACCTGAACGGCGGCGGGCTGGTGGTCGGCAACAATTCGGCGCTCGGCGTGGGCGCGCTGAACGTCAATGCGGCGGCGACGCTCGACACGAGCACGAACGTGACGCTCGACAACGCGGTCAATCTCGCCACCGGCGCGACGCTGACCCTCGGTGGCAGCAACAATCTCGGGCTGTCCGGCGCGATCAACGGCACCGGCGGCCTCGTGAAGAACGGCGCGGCAACGACGACGCTGAGCGGCGTGAACACGTACACGGGCGACACGACCATCAACAGCGGCACGCTCGCGCTGAGCGGCGCGGGCAGCCTGTCCGCGGGCGGTACGGTGAACCTGGCCGGCGCGGGCGCGACATTCGACCTGAGCGGTGCATCGGGCGCCCGCACGATCGGCGCGCTGGCGGGCGCGGCCGGCACGAGCGTGAACCTCGGCGCGAATTCATTGACGCTCGGCGGCGCCGTCAATGCGACCTACGCCGGCACGATCGGCGGCTCGGGCAGCGTGACGCTGTCCGGCACCGGCACGCAATCGCTGACCGGCACCAACGTCTATACGGGCGGCACGAACCTGAACGGCGGCAATCTCGTCGTCGGCGGCAACGCGTCGCTCGGCTCTGGCGCGGTCAACGTCAACGGCTCGTCGACGCTCGACGCGACCGCGAACGTGTCGCTCGCGAACGCCGTCAACATCGCCACCGGCACGACGCTCACCGTTGGCGGCAGCACGGATCTCGGGCTGGGCGGCACGGTCTCCGGCGGCGGCGGGCTCGTGAAGGACGGCGCGGCGGCGCTGACGTTGAGCGGCGCGAACAGTTTCGCGGGCGGCACGACGCTGAACGCGGGCAGCCTCGTGCTCGGCAACGCCGCGGCACTCGGCACGGGTGCGTTGACGGTCGGCGGCGCGGCGACGCTCGATGCGAGCACGAACCTGACGGTCGGTAACGCGATCGATCTCGGCGCGGGCACGGCGCTCACCGTCGGCGGCAGCAACGCGCTCGCACTCACCGGTGCGATCTCCGGCGCGGGCGCGTTGGTGAAGGACGGTGCCGCGACCACGACGCTGGCCGGCGCGAACACGTACACGGGTGGCACGACGATCAACGCGGGCACGCTGGCGATCGGCGCGGGCGGCAGTCTTGCCGCGACCGGCGCGGTGAATCTCGCGAATGCCGGCGCGACGCTCGATCTGAGCGGTGCGTCGGGCACGCAAACGATCGGTGCGCTCGACGGCGTGAGCGGCACGAACGTGAATCTCGGCGCGCACGCGCTGACGCTGGGCGGGACGGCCAGCGGCACGTTCGGCGGCGCGATCGGCGGCACGGGCAGCCTGACGCTGGCGGGTACCGGTACGCAGACGCTGAACGGCGCGAGCACGTATTCGGGCGGCACGGCCCTCAACGGCGGAACGTTGATGCTCGGCAACGCCGCGGCGCTCGGCACGGGCGCGCTGACCGCCGGTGGCGCGGCGACGCTCGATACGAATGCGGCGCTGTCGGTCGCGAATGCGATCGATCTCGGCGCGGGCGCGACGCTCACGCTCGGCGGCAGCAATGCGCTCGGCCTGAGCGGTGCGATTTCCGGGGCGGGTGCGCTCGTGAAGAACGGTGCCGCGACCACGACGCTGACGGGCGCGAACACGTACACGGGCGGCACGACGATCAACGCGGGCACGCTGGCGATCGGCGCGGGCGGCAGCCTCGCATCGACGGGCACGATGAACCTCGCGAGCGCTGGTGCGACGCTCGACCTGAGCGGCGCGTCGGGCGCGCAGACGTTCGGTGCGCTGTCGGGCGTGAGCGGCAGCAACGTGAGCCTCGGCGCCAACGCGCTGACGTTGGGCGGAACCGCCAGTGGCACGTTCGGCGGCGTCATCGGCGGCACGGGCAGCGTGACGCTCGCGGGCACCGGCACGCAGACGCTGAACAGTGCGAACACCTATTCGGGCGGCACGACGCTGACGAGCGGTGCAGTGGTGCTCGGCAATGCGGCGGCACTCGGTACGGGCGCGCTGAGCGTCGGCGGCGCGGCGACGCTCGATACGAATGCGGCGCTGTCGGTCGCGAATGCGATCGATCTCGGCACGGGCGCGACGCTCACGCTCGGCGGCAGCAATGCACTCGGCCTGAGCGGCGCGATTTCCGGCGCGGGTGCGCTCGTGAAGCACGGCGCGACGACCACGACGCTGACGGGCGCGAACACGTACACGGGCGGCACGACGATCGACGCGGGCACGCTGGCGATCGGCGCCGGCGGCAGCCTCGCGTCGACCGGCACGGTCAATCTCAGCGGCACCGGGGCGACGCTCGACCTGAGCGGCGCGTCGGGCGCGCAGACGTTCGGTGCGCTGTCGGGCGTGAGCGGCAGCAACGTGAGCCTCGGCGCCAACGCGCTGACGGTGGGCGGAACCGCCAG
This sequence comes from Burkholderia latens, assembly GCF_902499045.1. Classification (GTDB taxonomy): domain Bacteria; phylum Pseudomonadota; class Gammaproteobacteria; order Burkholderiales; family Burkholderiaceae; genus Burkholderia; species Burkholderia latens. Next base: position 237,401 of record NZ_CABVPL010000001.1, read on the forward strand.
CGGCACGTTCGGCGGCGTCATCGGCGGCACGGGCGGCCTGACCGTCGCGGGCAGCGGCACGCAGACGCTGACCGGCAGCAACACGTATACGGGCGGCACCACGATCGCGTCGGGCGGCACGCTGCAGCTCGGCAACGGCGGCACGTCGGGCAGCGTTGTCGGCGACATCGTCGACAACGGTGCGCTCGTCTTCAACCAGTCGGGCAACGTGACGCTGGCCAACGTGTTGTCGGGTACGGGCTCGCTGACGCAGGCGGGCAGCGGACAACTGACGCTGACGGGCATCAATGCGCTGAGCGGACCGACCACCGTCGCCGCGGGCACGCTCGCGGTCGACGGTTCGCTCGGCCAGTCGGCCGTGACCGTGCAGAGCGGCGCGACGCTGACGGGCACCGGTACGGTCGGCGGCCTCGTGGTCCAGGGCGGCGCGTTCGCCGCTGCGGCGCAGCCGGGCGCGGCGCTGCACGTGGCCGGCAACGTCACGTTCCAGCCGGGTTCGACGCTGCAGGTCGCCGTCACGCCGCAGCAGAGCGGAAGCATCGCGGCGGGCGGCACGGCCACGCTGAACGGCGGCGCCGTCCAGGTGCTCGCGAACCAGGCCAGCTACCAGCCGACCACGACGTACACGATCGTCAGCGCATCGGCCGGCGTGCAGGGCACGTTCAGCCAGGTGACGTCGAACTACGCGTTCCTGATGCCGACGCTCAGCTACGATCCGAACCACGTGTATCTGCAACTGGTCGCAAATGGCACGTCGCTGCCCGATGTCGCGACGACGCCGAACCAGCGCGCGGTCGCGACCGCGATCGGGGCGCTCGGCGCGGGCAACCGGCTGTACGACACCGTGCTGACGACCGACGCGGCCACTGCACGCCGCGCCTACGGGCTGCTCGACGGCGAACTGCAGGCGAGCCTGAAGAGCATGCTGCTGCTCGACAGCCGCTACGTGCGCGATGCGGTGACCGATCGCGTGCGCCAGGGGCTCGCGCCCGGGTCGGGGCCGCTCGCCGCGCTGTCGTCGGGCGGCGCCGCGCTGTGCGGCGACAACACGGCCGGCACGACCGATCGGGCGCTGCCGCCGGAACGCCGCATCGGTTCACGCGAAGGCTGCTACGGCGGCTCGCCTTACCAGCCCGTGGTGTGGGGGCAGGCGTTCGGCGGCCGCAGCCGGCTTGCCGGCGACGGCAACGCGTCGACGCTCAACCGCAGCATGACGGGCTTCATCGCCGGTGCCGACATGGCGTTCAACGACAACTGGCGCGGCGGTCTCGCGGCGGGCGTCACGCACAGCTCGCTCGACAACGACCAGAGCGCGTCGGCGTCGGTCAACAGCTACTACCTGTCGCTGTACGGCGGCGCGCAGTACGGCCCGCTCGGCGTGCGCGGCGGTGCGTCGTACACGTGGTACCGAATCAACAGCGACCGCTATCCGGGCTTCGCCGGCTTCTCCGATCACGATTCGGCCGGCTACAACGCACATTCGGCGCAGGTGTTCGGCGAAGTCGGCTACGCGATGCCGGTCGGGCCGGTCGCGCTCGAACCGTTCGCCGGCCTCGCCTATGTGAACCTGCATACCGACGGCTATACGGAAAGCGGCGGTGCGGCCGCGCTGCGGGCCGGCGGCCAGACGACCCACGTCGGCTTCTCGACGCTCGGGCTGCGCGCCGCATCGCAGCTCGGCGCGATCGCGAGCAGCACGTTCACCGCGCGCGGGACGGTCGGCTGGCGGCATGCGTTCGGCAACGTGCGGCCGTCGTCGGCATTCACGTTCGCGAACGGCGGCACGTCGTTCCAGGTGTCGGGCGTGCCGATTGCCCGCGACAGCGCGGTGCTCGAGGCGGGCATCGACGCGAACGTCACGAAACGGCTGACGCTCGGCCTCACGTTCAGCGGCCAGTACGGCAGCGGCGTGCGCGACAACGCGGTGCTCGGCAACATCCTGTGGAAGTTCTGACCGGCGCATGACCGGCGGCGGCGCCCGCGCGCCTTCCGATGCCCCGCGACGCCTGTCCGTCGCGAGGCATCGCTGCGTCGCTGCGCACGTTCGCGGTTCTGACCTATCCTGTGCGAAACACGCGACGCGCGCCGCGCGTCGCGCCTCGACACAGGAGGATCGATGCCGAATCACGCCGAAGCCACTACGACGCAGGCGCCGCAGGTCGCGCCTGTTCCCCCCGTTCAAGCGTCGGGCCCCGCATTCATCGCGCCCGAAGCCGATCCGCAGGCGCTCGCGCGCAACAACCAGTACGTGCTGAAGTCCGGCGACGCGTTCGTGGTCAGCGACGCGCTCGGCGACATCGGCGGCCATGACGACGGCCTGTTCGTCGACGACATGCGTGTGCTGTCGACCTGGCGTCTGACCTTCGGCGGCCGTGCGCCGTCGCTGCTGTCGGGCGCGACGAGCGCCGACAACGCGTCGTTCACCGCGCATCTGACGAACCGCCCGCTGCCGCCGCTCGGCGGTCACGAGACGCCCGAGGGCGTGATCCACATCGAACGGATGCGCGTGCTCGCGGGCGACGTGCTGTACGAAGCGCTGACGCTGACGAACTACGGCGCGAGCGAGGCCGAAGTGCCGCTGTCGCTGTCGTTCGCGGCGGATTTCAAGGACATGTTCGAAGTGCGCGGCACGCAGCGGCCGAAACGCGGCACGGTCGTTGCGCCGCGCGTCGACGCGGGCGCGGTGCGGCTGCGCTACGACGGCCTCGACAAGGTCGAGCGCAACGTGACGATCCACTTTTCGCCGGCGCCCGACGCGCTGTCGGTCGATCGCGCGGACTACACGTTGACGATCGCCGCGCAGGCCTGCGTGTCGATCTATCTGACCGTCGACGCGACGCTCGGCGACGCGCACGACGGCGAACGGCCGGGGTGCGGCCGCGTCGCGCTGCGCACCGCGCTCGTCGGCGTGCATCGCGAGATGCGTTCGCGGCGCGAGTCGATGGCGCGCGTGCATACCGGCAATCCGCTGTTCGACGCGTGGCTCGACCGCTCGCTCGCGGACCTCGGGCTGCTCACGACGCAGCTCGACACCGGCCCGTATCCGTATGCGGGCATTCCATGGTTCTCGACGCCGTTCGGCCGCGACGCGATCATCACGTCGCTGCAGATGCTGTGGCTGCAACCGTCGCTCGCGCGCGGCGTGCTGCGCTTTCTCGCGACGCACCAGGCGCGCGAGACGTCCGCGTTCCGCGATGCGGAGCCCGGCAAGATCATGCACGAGTTCCGCCGCAGCGAGATGGCCGCGACGGGCGAGGTGCCGTTCGCGCTGTATTACGGCGGCGTCGATACGACCCCGCTGTTCATCGTGCTGGCCGGCGCATACGTCGAACACACCGGCGACGATGCGCTGATGGACGAGCTGTGGCCCGCGCTCGAGCGCGCCGCGCAATGGGTGACCGACAAGTGCGACCGCAATCCGTACGGGCTGCTCGATTACCAGCGCACGTCGGAGCGCGGCCTCGCGAACCAGGGCTGGAAGGACAGCCACGATTCGGTGTTCCACGCGGACGGCCGTTTCCCGGACGGGCCGATCGCGCTCGTCGAAGTGCAGGCGTACGCGTGCGCGGCGCTCGAGGCGATGGCGATGTGCTCGCAGCGGCGCGGCCATCCCGCCGATGCGGCGCGTTACGCGCTGCGCGCGAGGACGCTGCGCGACCAGGTCGAAGCGCTGTTCTGGATGCCGGACGGGCAGTTCTACGGGATCGCGCTCGACGGCCACGGCGATCTGTGCCGCGTGCTGGCGTCGAATGCCGGCCATCTGCTCGCATTCGGGCTGCCCGACGCGGAGCGCGGCGCGGCGGTCGCCGGCGTGCTCGGCTCGACGCTGTTCCAGACTGGCTGGGGTGTGCGCACGCTCGCGGCCGGCCAGCCGCGCTTCAACCCGATGGCGTATCACAACGGTTCGGTATGGCCGCACGACAACGCGCTGATCGCGCGCGGGCTCGCGCGCTACGGCGACAAGACGGCCGCGGTGAACCTGCTGCGCGCGCTGTTCGAAGCGGCGGTCAGCTTCGAGATGCGGCTGCCGGAACTGTTCTGCGGGTTCCCGCGCCGGCGCGGCGAGCCGCCGACCGCGTATCCGGTCGCATGCCTGCCGCAGGCGTGGGCGGCCGGCGCGCCGTTCATGATGCTGCAGGCGTGTCTCGGCGTGAGCATCGACGCGGCGTACCACGAAGTGCGCGTCGAGCGCCCGGCGCTGCCGGAAGGCGTCGACTGGCTGCGCATCGACGATCTGCGGGTCGGCGACGATACCGTCACGCTGACGTTCCGGCGCGTCGACGGCCAGGTGGTCGCGGCGGCGGAGCAGCCGGGGCGCGTGAAGGTCGTTGCCGTGCTGTGACGCAGCGGGCATCGGCATGCGGTTGCGCGGAGGTTGCGCGATGTCGCGCCACGTCCGCGCACGGCGGCATAGAATCGTGACATGACCCCTCGAACGATGGCGGAGGCACCTACGATGACGACCGACAACCGGCCCGACGACGGCGAGCACAAGCTCGAGAATCTCGAAGCGGCGGTCGACCACCTGCACAAGTCGATCGAATCGCAGAGCATCGCGGTTGGCGCGGCGAAGGGCATCCTGTTCAGCCTGATCGAAACGCTCGGCGCGCTGATCGGCGATCCCGACCTGCCCGAACATGCGCGCTCGGGCTACGAGGCGCTGCGCGACAAGGCGAGCGAATTGCGCGGCGGCCTCGAGCGGCACTGACGAGCAGCTTGGCCGGCGCTGCCGCAAGGCGCGCGCTGGCGCTGCCCGATTCCGCGCGGTGCGCACAAAAGCCCGTGCGATCAACGACTTGGCAATCTGGTGCGCAGGATATCCACATGCTTGCCAACAAAATCTGTGGAGAACCGGCCGCCCGCGAAGCCGCCGTGCGCGGTGGGCGGCAACGCCGTCAATCGGTGCCGCATCGTTGACCTGCCGACGCCGATCTACCAAATCCCCTTTTGTATCAGCGTGTTACACGTCACATTGATGGAATATCCACAGGCTTGCCAACAAAATCTGTGGATAAGTCTGACGTGATTGCTTCTCGATGGTTGCGTATTCGGCGCTCGGGAACGGGCTCGGCCGGATGCGTGCACACCGGCTGCCCGCTGCGTGCATCGGCACGATAATTCGTGCGCGATCAACGAGTTAGACCCTGGGTACCCAGGATATCCACATCGTTGCCAACACAATCTGTGGACAAGCACGGCCCCGTCATTCGGCGGGCGCCGCGTCGGCCGCTTCCGCGACGATCCAGTCGCGAAACAGCGTCATCGCGGGCGTGAGCGGCTTCGACTTCAGCGACGTGAGCCAGTAGGCGCCGCCGTGCACGTCGATGTCGAGCGGCCGCGCGAGCTGGCCGAGCTGCAATTCGCGCGCGAACATGCACGCCGGCGCGAGCGCGACGCCCGCACCCTGCATCGCGGCCTCGACCATCAGCCGCGACGAATCGAACACGGGGCCGTTGACCGTCCACGGTTCGAGCTGCGCGGCGTCGAACCAGGCGAGCCATTCGTCGGCGCGGTACGAGCGCAACAGCGTTTCGTTCGCGAGATCGGCCGGCTGCGCGAGACGCCGCGCGATCTCCGGCGCGCACAACGCGGTGAGCGGCGCATCGAGCAGACGCTCGTTGCGCGTCGCCGGCCAGTTGCCTTCGCCGAAGCGGATCGCGAAATCCAGCCCCTCGGCCGCGAGATCGACGACGTTGTTGTTGGTCCGCAACCGCAGCTCGACGAACGGGTGCGTGTCGCCGAAGCGCTTCAGCCGTGGCATTAGCCAGCCTATGGCAAACGTGCCGACCGCGCCGAGCGTCAGCACCTCGTGGAAGCGCCCGCCCTCGAACTGCTTGAGCACGGTTTCGATCCGGCTGAACGCATCGCTCAGGACCGGCAGCAGCGCGCGCCCTTCGTCGGTGAGCCCGAGGCCGCGCGGCAGCCGCGTAAACAGCGCGCAGCCGAGGCGTTCCTCCAGCGAACGCACCTGCTGGCTGACGGCCGCCTGCGTGACGCTGAGCTCGAGCCCGGCGCGCGTGAAGTTCAGGTGGCGCGCCGACGATTCGAACGCGCGCAACGCATTCAGCGGAAGATGAGGGCGGAGCTTGCTCATAAGAATTTCTTTTGTCAGCGCTCAATTATCGTTGCTTGTCAGACAACCGTAAAGTCACGATAGTGCTGTCTCGCCGGCCGGCCGCCTTGCATCCATTCCACCAGAGAGACACGACATGACTCATTCATCGCAACGCCGAACCCTGTTGCTGGCCGCCGCGACGGCGCCGCTCGTCCTGACCGTCACCGCATGCGCATCGCCGCCGGCCGCGGCGCACGACGTTGCGTCCGCGGCGTCGTTTGCCGCGCTCGAGCGCGCGGCCGGAGGCCGGCTCGGCGTGTGCGCGATCGACACCGCGAGCGGCCGGCGCGCGCTGCATCGCGCGGACGAGCGCTTCCCGTTCTGCAGCACGTTCAAGGCGATGCTGAGCGCGGCGGTGCTCGCGCAGAGCGTCGAGCGGCCGGGGCTGCTGCAGCAGCGCGTCACGTACGGGCAGGCCGATCTCGTCGACTATTCGCCGGTGTCGGCCAGACACGTGGGCACCGGAATGACCGTCGCGCAGTTGTGCGAGGCGGCGATCCAGTACAGCGACAACTCGGCCGCGAACCTCGCGATGAAACTGATCGGCGGACCGCCGGCGGTGACCGCGTACGCGCGCTCGATCGGCGACGACGCGTTCCGGCTCGATCGCTGGGAGACCGAACTGAATACCGCGCTACCGGGCGACGTGCGCGACACGACGACGCCCGCCGCGATGGCTGCCAGCCTGCGCGTGCTCACCCTCGGCGACGCGCTGCCACCCGCGCAGCGCGCGCAGCTCGTCGCGTGGCTGCGCGGCAACAAGGTCGGAGACAAGCGGATTCGCGCGGGTGTGCCGGCCGGCTCGCAGGTGGCCGACAAGACGGGCACCGGCGACTACGGGACGACGAACGACGCGGGCGTGATCTGGCCGCCGTCGCGCGCGCCGATCGTGCTCGCCGTGTACTACACGCAGGCGCGGCCCGACGCGAAGGCAAAGGACGACGTGATCGCGGCCGCCGCGCGGATCGCCGTCGCAACGTTCGCTTGAGCGTGCGGCGCGGCGTGTGTTCATCGACGCATCGATGGCTGGCTGAAGCGCCGGATGCACGCCGTGCCGCGGCCGTGATCGGCACGTCGAAACGTTGTGCGATCAACGACTTAGGTTACGGATACTCAGGATATCCACATCGTTGCCAACAAAAATTGTGGACAAGCGCAGCGAGCGCGCGCTGCAGATGCGCGTGCCCGGTTCGAAGCAGCGGGGACAAATCCTTTCGGATCAAGCGCTTGATCGCGCTGTGCGCAGGCTATCCACATGCTTGCCAACAAAAACTGTGGACAAGCGCGCGGGTTCGCTCGCCCGATGGTCAGCGCTGCCGATCGTCGAGCGCGGGCCAGCGCGCGAACGCGAACACCCACAACATGATGAAGTTCAGGACCGGGACGAACATCGTCAGGATCCACCAGCCCGAATGTCCGGTACGCCGAACGATGCGGACATACGGATAGACGACGATCGCGACGAGCACGAGCGACACGAGCAACTGCGCTGCGGTGAAGTGTTCCATGGTCTTCCTCGGAGTGATGTGCATGGCCCGATGCGGGCGCAACGGTCCGTCCGCGTGGCCGTCGCATCGAGCGCGCCAATGCGAGCGCGCCCGCGGCTCGTGCGATCGTGACCCGTCGCGCGGGCCGGCGTCAAGGCGCCGCCGTTGCGCCGGATCGGTCGTTCGCGCATGCGTGCGGACAGCGCGATGCCGAAACGGCGACGCGACGAATGAATCGTTGTCCGATCAACGGGTTAGACGATGCTTGCTCAGGATATCCACAAGCTTGCCAACAAAATCTGTGGGTAACCGGCACGACGCTCCCGGCGCGGGCCCGCGGCGCGTCGGCAGCCAGCGACGTGGCATCGTGACGCGAAGTGAGGCGACGCGACGCATATGACGGCCCGAGCGGCGCCGTGTCTGCATCACGCGTGCCAAAGTCCGTCGGATCAAGGGCTTAGCGTGTCGGTGCGCAGGATATCCACAAGCTTGCCAACATTTTCTGTGGAGAAGTCCGCGTGGCGGTGGGCGCGGTGCACAACGTTCGAGCGGTGCGCCGCGCCGGCTCGTGCGTGGGCGTATGCGGTACAAATGCCCGGCAGCGTGAGCTTTCCGAACAAGTGCGAGGCTTGCGATGTTGAACGACGGAGACGCCGAACGTTTCGCGACGCGCTCGGGATCCGTGAAGGCGCGCGAAACGCGGCGTGTCGATTGGATACGCATCGGGCGATGCGAGCGCGTGTCGCGCACGGAACGGGCACATTCGCCGCGCACGACCGCCAAATCCTTTCGGATCAACGGCTTGCCAGCGTTAGCGGACGGTTGTCCACAAGCTTGCCAACACAATCTGTGGAAAAGGCGGCCATCCGGCGTGCGTCAGGCCGGCACGGGAAAGCGCACCGTGACGGTCAGCCCGCGTCCGCCCTGCGTCGTGCCGAGCGCGACCGTCGCGCGATGCTGGTCGGCGATGCGCTTGACGATCGACAACCCGAGCCCGCTTCCGGACGACGTGGCGGCCTGCGCGCCTTCGCCGCGATAGAAGCGCTCCCACACGTTCGTGCGCTCGCCTTCCGGGATGCCGGGGCCGTCGTCGGCGACTTCGAGCACGGGCGTCGCGCCGTCGACGCGCGCGGAGACGTCGACGCGTGCACCTTCTCCCGCATAGCGGATCGCGTTGTCGACGAGGTTGTTCAGCAGTACGCGCAACGTGTCGATGTTGCCGGTGGCCATCACCGGCGACGACACGATCGCGCCGAGATCGACCCGGTGCGCATCCGCGACGCGCGTGCGGTCGGCGACCACCGAGCGGCACAGCGCCGCGAGATCGACGGGTGCGGACGCCGACACGGATGCCTGCGCATCGGGTTCGAGACGCGCGAGCGTCAGCAGCTGTTCGGCGAGGTGGCCGAGGCGCGTCGTGCCCGCGTGGATCTGCGCGAGGATCTGCTCGCGTTCGTCGGGCGTCGACGCGCGCCGCAGCAATTGCGACTGGATCGACAGCCCCATGATCGGCGTGCGCAGCTCGTGCGCGGCATCGGCGATGAAGTGACGCTGCAGCGTGAACGACCGGTCGAGCCGCGCGAGCAAATCGTTGATCGCTTCGGCGAGCGGGCGCACCTCGTTCGGCATCGATGCGACGTCCACCGGCTCGAGATTGTTCGCATTCCTGCGCTTGAGGCCGGATGCGATCGTGTGCAATGGCCGCAGCCCTGCGCCGATGCCGAACCACAGCCCGATCGCGAGCACGGGCAGCATCGAGAATACCGGCCACAGCAGGTGCACCGCGATGCCGGCGATGGCTTCCCAGCGCGCATGGCGCGCCTGCGCGATGCGAATCGTCGTGCCGCCGCGCTGCGTCACGTAGGTCCGCCACGGCTGGCCGCCGACGTCGATAGTCGCGATGCCGGATTGCGCGGGCGGCGGCAACGCCGATTCGCGATCGGTCGAATACACGAGCGTGCCGTTGCGCCACACCTGCAGCAGCACGGCATCGGGGTCGCCGGCCTCGAAGCCGTGCTTGCCGTCGCGGTTATCGCGGAACGACAGCTCGCCGTTCGGGCCGACGACGATCTGCTTCGACATGCTGCGCATCTGGTCGTCGAGCAGATCGTCGAGCTCGCGCAGCGCGCCCCAGTAGGTGCCCGCGCTCGCGACCAGCCCGATCACGCACGCGGCGGGCAGCAGCCACGTCAGCAGGCGCCGCCGCAGCGACGCGCTGCGCCAGCGCGCGATCGCGTGCTGCAGGCCCGTCATGCGCCGTCACCGATCCGGTAGCCGACGCCGCGCACCGTGCGGATCATGTCGTGACCGAGTTTCTTGCGCAGGTTGTGGATATGCACCTGCACCGCGTTGCTTTCGATTTCCTCGCCCCAGCTGTACAGCCGTTCCTCGAACTGTTCGCGCGAGATCACCGCGCCGGGGTCGCGCATCAGTTCGTGCAGCAGCACGAACTCCTTCGGCGACAGCGTGACTTCGTCGTCGTTGAGCCACACCTGGTGCTTGACCGGATCGAGCCGCAGCGGGCCGATCGCGAGCGTGGTTTGCGCACGCCCCGCATGACGGCGATTGACCGCGCGGATGCGTGCGAGCAGCTCTTCCAGCACGAACGGCTTCACGAGGTAGTCGTCGGCGCCGCTGTCGAGGCCGGCGATCCGATCGGGCACGCCGTCGCGCGCGGTGATGATGATCGCGGGCAGGGTTTCGTCGCGGCGGCGCAGCGACGCGAGCACCGACAGCCCGTCGCGATTCGGCAGCCCGAGGTCGAGCAGCAGCAGCCCGTAGCCGGTCGAGCGCAGCGCGAGCGACGCGGCGTCGCCGTCCTTCACCCAGTCGACCGCGAAGCCTTCCTGTCTGAGGCCCTGTTCGAGCCCGCTGCCGATCAGCGGATCGTCCTCGACGAGCAGTACGCGCATGGATTCGTGTCTCTTCATGGGGGCGGGTGCCCCGGGGTTTCCATGATATGCGCGTGTCGCTTAGGCGGAGCTTAAAGCGGTCGGCCGGCCGTACTTTCGGACTGGTCCCATGCGGCTTCGTGTCGCCTCGGCATGCCCTTCAGGTTTGCTTAATCTTACGGTCCGTAATCTTGGCCCGTCGCGCTAGACGGGGCGCGGCCCCAATCGACGATGAGGAACACCATCATGAAACACCTGGCCGGAATCCTGACGATCGCACTTGCCGCGCTGCCCGCGGCCGTTCATGCGCAGTACACGGGGCCGTCCGCGCTGACGACCACCACGGTGAAGGAACTCCTCGCGAACGGCAAGGACGACCAGCACGTGCAATTGCAAGGACGCATCGTCAAGCACGTCGGCGGCGAGGATTACGAGTTCGCCGATGCGACCGGCACGATCCGCGTCGAGATCGACGACAAGCTGTGGGCTGCCGGCCAGCCTGTCAGCGACAAGAACGAAGTGAAGCTGACCGGCGAGTTCGAGCGCAAATGGTCGGGCCGCGTGAAGGTCGATGCCGATCGCGTCGAAGTCCTGCGCTGACCGGCGCACCGGTGCGGGCGAGGCCGGTGATACCATGGGCGACCGGTTCCCGTTCTCACCAAGATGGCTGCCAATTTCGATGAACTCGCGTCCCGGATCCGGGCGCAATTTTCCGAACTGAGTCCGCAATTCCAGGCGGGCGCTGCATTTCTGCTTGATCATCCCGACGAGGTCGCCACGTCGTCGATGCGCAAGGTCGCGCAGCGCGCGCAGGTTCAACCGGCGTCGCTCGTGCGGCTCGCGCAGCAATTCGGTTTCCCCGGCTGGAACGAGCTGCGCGATCTGTGCGTCGCGCGCGTGCGCACGCGCCCCGAGCCGCTCACGCAGCGTGCGCGTTCGCTGGTGCGCCCCGACGCGAAGGCGTCGCTCGCACACGATCTGCTGGCCGCGCAACAACACAATCTCGCCGCGACCGCCGCGCAGAACGAGCACACGCTGGGCGACGCCGCGAAGCTGATCCGCAAGGCGTCGCACGTGCACGTCGCGGGATTCCGGTCGTGCTATCCGGTCGCGTTCGGTTTCGTGTACGGCTACCGGTTGTTCCGTCCGACCGTGTCGCTGCTCAACGGCGTCGCCGGATCGCTCGAGATGGAGTTGCGCGCGATCGCGAAGCAGAGCGTGACAGTGATCATCAGCTTCGCGCCGTATTCCGCGGAAGCGACGCGCGTCGCGCAGGCGGCGAAAGCGCAGGGCAGCAAGATCGTCGCGATCACCGACAGCGCGGTGTCGCCGATCGCGCTGCATGCCGACGCGCAGCTGATCTTCACGCACGACAGCCCGTCGTTCTTTCCGTCGCTGGTCGCCGCGCACGCGATGGCCGAGGCGCTGGTCGCGCAGCTGCTCGCGCTCGAAGGCGGCGATGCGATCGCGGCGCTCGAGCGCACGGAAGCCGAGTTGCATGCGAAGGGCGCGTACGTCGTATAGCCGCGCGTGCGGCTTGAATGCTCGTCGTTGCCGGTTTCCCGCTCGACGCGGCGCAACCAGTGACGTTCGATTGCGACGCGGACGTTCGCAAGCAGATTGCGGTGCCGTTCGTCCGCTTCGACGAAAGCCGGCCGCGCGCGCGAGCGGCCGCAACGGCGACGTGCCGCGACATCGACATTTCGCTGCGCCCCGAACCGTCGCGGAATCGCGCGCGCGTATGCTGGCGTCTCCAGACCGAGGAGACGACGATGACCGAATCCGACCTGCAATTCCGCCAAGCCGAAGCGTTCCGCGCGCTGCACGTGCGCCCCGGCGCATTCATCATCCCGAACCCGTGGGATGCCGGGTCCGCCCGATTGCTCGCGATGGCGGGCTTCGACGCGCTGGCCACCACGAGCGCCGGCTTTGCTTACTCGAGAGGGCGGCCCGACAACGCGATCGGCCGTGACGAGATGCTTGCCCACATCGCCGAGATCGTCGCGGCCGGCAGCCTGCCTGTCAGCGCCGATCTCGAGAACGGCTTCGGCGACGCGCCCGCCACGGTCGCCGAGACGATTCGTCTCGCGGCCGGCGCGGGCGCGGTCGGCGGCTCGATCGAAGACGCGACCGGCCGCGCGGACGCGCCGATCTATCCGCACGACGCGGCGGTCGAGCGCATCGCGGCGGCGGTCGATGCGGCGCGCGCGCTGCCGTTTCCGTTCACGCTGACCGCGCGCTGCGAGAACTACCTGCACGGCCGCCGCGACCTTGCCGATACGATCGCGCGGCTGGTCGCGTATCGCGACGCGGGCGCCGACGTGCTGTATGCGCCGGGCCTGACCGATCCCGACGACATCGCGGCCGTCACGCGCGCGGTCGTTGCGCCGGTCAACGTCGTGATGGGGCTGCAGGGCGGGCTGCTGAGCGTCGATGCGCTCGCGGCGCTCGGCGTGAAGCGCGTCAGCGTCGGCGGCGCGCTGGCGCGGACCGCGCTCGGCGCGTTCCTGCGCGCCGCGACGGAGATGGCGCGCGACGGCACGTTCACGTTCGCGCAAGGGGCGGTGCCGGGGCGCGACCTCGATCGCTGGTTTTCTGCGCCGGACAATTCGCCCGTGGAGTTCGCGAGATAAGTGCCGCTAAATGGAAGCGTTTCCAGCCGAAAATCGATTGACGGTAATCAACCAAAACCGTGGTCGATTTAAAGTGCACTGACGGCGCGAAATACATCGTTTATTCTCCGCATTCGGCTGGCGGCCTCGAACCGGCGTGCCGGCCGCGCCGGTTCTGGCCCTAATCGCACTGTACGTGTACCGATGCCGCGTATTGTTGCGATTTTCCGCTCGATGTGTTTTTGGTTTCCGGGAGTTGCCGGCCAATTTTCGGATTGGTAATCTGCGGTATATCCGAATGGCCGGCGAGCGGGCCGCCGGAAAATGAATATATATATAAAACCGAGAGAGCGATGAAAATCCGAGAAAATCAACGCAGCGGCTTTCGCGTCGGCGATGTCGTGACGCTGAAAACCGGTGGGCCGCGCATGACCGTCACCTATGCCGGGCCCGTCGTGTTCGACGATGCCGACTGGCTGATTTGCCAGTGGTTCGACGACAGCGGCCATTTCCGGCAGGAAATGTTTCATCACGACACGGTGGCGCTGGAACCGCGCGCGATTTCCGCCGGCCGCGCCCGCATCCGCATGCTGGCGCACCGTTACCGTTCTGCCGCCTGAAGCGCCCGCGCGCCGCGCCACGCGCACACGTTGCCGCGGCGCGGCAGGCGCAACGCGACCGCCGCGACATTTCACGCCAGCCCGAAACGTCCGGCGGTCGGCTGCGCCGATACTGCACGCATGAACCCGACCGATCCGATTGCCGCGGTCACGCACCGCGATCCCTATCCGTACTACGCGACGCTCGTGGACGGGCCGCCCATCGCGTACGACGCCACGCTCGGCCTCTGGGTCGCGAGCCGCGCGGCGAGCGTGACGGCCGTGCTCGGCCACCCGGCGTGCCGTGTCAGGCCGCTCGATGCGCCGGTGCCGCCCGCATTGCGCGGCACGACGGCCGGCGCGCTGTTCGGCGAGCTGGTGCGCATGAACGACGGCGCATCGCGGCACGACGTGCCGAAGCATGCGCTGCGCGCGGCGCTCGCGCCGATAGACGCGGACGCGCTGCGCGAGCGTGCCGCGCGGCTCGCCGGCGACCGGCTCCGCGCGTCGCATGACGCCGGCGCACTGAACGCGTGGTGCATGACGGTGCCGGTTTGCGCGGTCGCCGGTCTGCTCGGTTTCGACGATACGCAGCTGGACGACATCGCCGCGTGGGTGGTCGACTTCGTCGCCGCGCTGTCGCCGCTGTCGGACGACGCGGCGCTGGCCAGAGCGAGCGACGGCGCGCGGCAACTGCTCGACCGGATGACGGAGCGCGTCGCGCACGCCCGCGCCCAGGACGGCTCGCTCGTCGCGGCGGTTCAGCAGGCGGCCCGTGCCGCCGGCTGGCACGCGAGCGGCGCGCTCGTCGCGAATCTCGTCGGGCTGCTGTCGCAGACGTGCGAGGCGACCGCCGCGTGGCTCGGCAACACGCTGGTCGCGTGGGACACCACGACGGCCGACGGCGAACGCACGATGCCGGACGCGGCGGCGCTCGATGCATTCGTTGCGGAGGTCGGTCGATTCGATGCGCCCGTGCAGAATACGCGCCGCTTCGTCGCGTCGCGCGCGACGATCGACGGCGTGACTGTCGATGCCGGTGCGGCGATCCTCGTCGTGCTGGCGGCGGCGAATCGCGACCCGGCCGTGCATCGCGACCCGCATCGGCTGCTGCCCGGCCGCGCGCCGGCGACGAATTTCGGTTTCGGCACCGGGCCGCACGGCTGTCCGGGGGAACGGATCGCGAGGGCGGTAACGGCGGGGGCGTTCGATGCGTGGTTGCGCGCGAGCGGTAACGCGCCGCGCGACAGGCTGGTATGGGGCTACCGGGCCTCGACCAACGTCAGGATGCCGAAGTTCGGCACGGCGACGTAAGCGGGAAAGCGGGAAAAACCGGAACGGCGGAACTCATCGGCAGCCCTGCTTCTCGGCCCATTGCTGCTGCGCCGCGACGCGCCGCTGCACGCGTTCGACGAGCCCGGCCGAGAAAGTGCGCATGCTGGTGCCGCGGCGCTTCGCGAGAATGGTTTGCGCGACGTCGGTTTGCGGGTTCGGCTGGCATGCCCAGTACAGCGTCATCAGCCAGCCGATGCCCGTCCACGCGAACAGCGCGTTGAACATCGCGATCATCAGCTTGTCGTGCCGGCCGCGGCGGTCCGCGATGACGGCCGGCAGAAAATAGAGCGCGATCGCCGCGACCGAACCGGCCACCTGAATCAGGACTGCGTGTTGCATGTTGCTGCTCCGTCCGAACTGCAATGAAACCGATTGTCGCGCTTTTTCCGTTCGTGTGCCGGCAATTGATTGTTGCGTTTTCGATCACGATCAGCGCGTGTCGGCGTCCTCCGCGTGCACTTCGTTGCTCAGCGCGAAACCTTCGTCGAGCCAGCCGGTGATGCCGCCGATCATCAGCTTCACCGGGCGTCCGAGGCGCGCGAGCCGGATCGCCGCGCGCGCAGCGCCGTTGCAGTGCGGGCCCGCGCAGTAGACGACGAACAGCGTGTCGGCCGCATAGTCGGTCAGCTTGCCTGCGACGATCTTGCGGTGCGGCAGGTTGCGCGCGCCGGGCACGTGGCCGGCGGCAAATTGCTCGGGACTCCGGACGTCGAGCAGCACGAAGCCGGGCGCGCCGGACGCAAGCGCATCGTGCGTGTCCCAGCAGTCGGTCTCGAAGCGCAGCGACGCCTCGAAGTGAGCGAGCGCAGCAGCACTGTCGGCGGCGGGGACGTCGGTTACGTATGACATGAAAGCGCTCCTGGAGGACGAAGGGCGGCGCGGCATGCGCCGGAATGAAGGGCAGTATCGCGGTTCGGCGGCCATCGCGGCAGTGGCGCGATCGACAAGTTCCGGTAACATCGCGCCATGCACAATCATCTCGTCGTCGCGCTCGCCTACGATCGCCTCTGTACGTTCGAATTCGGCTGCGTGGTCGAACTGTTCGCGCTCGAACGCCCGGAGCTTGGCGTCGACTGGTATCGCTTCGCGGTTTGCGCGAGCGAGCCGGGCCCGGTGCGCGCGGCCGGCGGCATCACCGTCGCCGCGCCGTACCGGCTTGCGATGCTCGATCGCGCGCACACCATCGTGATTCCTGGCTGGCGCGATCCGGACGAACTGCCGCCCGAACCGCTGCTGAAGAAGTTGCGAGCCGCGCATCGCCGCGGCGCGCGGCTCTGCTCGATCTGCTCGGGCGTGTTCGTGCTCGCGGCGGCGGGCGTGCTCGACGGGCTCACCGTGACGACGCACTGGCGCTACGCGGAGCGCCTGCAGGCGCGCTACCCGGCGCTGACGGTCAATCCCGATGCGCTGTATGTCGACGAAGGGCAGATCGTCACGTCGGCCGGTTCGGCGGCGGGGCTCGACATGCTGCTGCATCTGGTGCGCCGCGATCACGGCGGCGCGATCGCGAATCGCGTCGCGCAGCGCCTCGTGCTGCCGCCGCATCGCGATGGCGGTCAGGCGCAGTTCGTGCCGCGTCCGGTTGCGCCGGGCGGCAGCGACCGCCTCGCGAAGCTGATCGACTGGATGCGCGCGCATGCGGCCGAACCGCACACGCTCGCGTCGCTGGCTGCGCAAGCCGCGATGAGCACGCGCACGCTGCAGCGGCAGTTCGCCGATGCGACCGGGATGTCGCCGCTCGCGTGGCTGATCCGCGAACGCGTGAACGTCGCGAAGGACATGCTCGAAGCGCATCCCGCGCTGTCGCTCGCACAGATCGCCGCGCGCTCGGGCTTCGGCTCCGAGGAGTCGTTGCGCCGGCATTTCCGGCGCGTCGCCGCGACGAGTCCCGCCGCGTACCGGCGCGGGATGAACCGCGGCGTTCGCTTGTCGGCCGCGTGAGCGTCGCGTTGGTTCATTCGGCGGCGGCGTGCGGCCGCCGTTCGCTTCTTCCCGGTTTCGAGCGCGCGAAAGATGGCGGTCGCCGTGCGGCGACCCTGTTCGCGCATGCCGCGCATCCGCGCGTGTTGCGCGACAGCAGAAAGCCGCCATTGCTCCATCACAACGACAAGGACGATCACCATGGGCCTGCTGAGCAAGCTGTTCGGAAAGAAACCGCGTGACGAAGCGACAGCAGTTGCACGTTCCGGCGACGAAGCGGACGACGCACGTGACGCAAGCGACGCGAATGCGCAGGCCGGCCCCGACATCGCTCCCGAACTCGCTTCCGCGCTGACGGCATTTCATCTTGCGTGGGTGCGCGACGTGTACGGCCACGTGCGCATCACCGATTCGACGTTCCTCTACACGCGCGGCATCCCGTTCTTTTCGTCGTTCCTCGAGAACAGTCTGCAGATCCTGAAGGCCGCGCTGCCGGCCGATGCGATCGCACCGTGGTACGGCGAACTGAGCGGCAAGCTCGACGAAGAAGGCGAAGCGCAGCTTGCCGCGTGGGTGGGCCGGTTGAGCGCGAAATCGGCGTCGTCGCGGCAAGGTAACGGGGCCGTGCGGCCAGTGACGATGCGTCGCCGCGCCGGCCGCGTGCTGCGGGCGCGGCGACGCAATCCGCATGCTCAGCGCGTGCTGGTATCGCGCGCGATTTCGCTGATGCACGCGATCCGATACACGCCGTCCTCGACTTCGACGCCGTGCGTATCGTGCGTGAAGCCGGGGAAACGCAGGTCGTACTGCTCGAGCGCCTTCAGATAACCGAGCAGCGGACCATCGGCCGGCCCCGCGTTCTCGCCGGGCATCAGCAGCGGAATGCCCGGCGGATATGGCACGACGCCCGTCGCGACGGTGCGGCCCGCCATCTCCGGCAACGCCAGCATTTCGATGTCGTCGTGCACCAGACGCTCGAACGCGTCGGCCGGGCTGAAGTCGGGCCGCGGCAGCGTCGAGAAGCCGCGCGACATCATCTCGGTCGTCTTCAGGTCGCTCATCGCGCTGAACATCAGGTCGCACAGCTCGCGCAAGCCGAGCTTGCCGTAGCGGTCCGGATAGCGCGCGACGAGTTCCGGCAGCGCCTGCGCGAGCGGCGCGTTCGCGTCGTAGTCGCGCTTGAAATCGAGCAGCGTGTTGACGAGCGTGCCCCACTTGCCTTTCGTCACGCCAAGCGAGAACAGAAACAGTATCGTGAAGTCGGTCGTCTTCTCGACGACGATTCCGTGCCGGTCCAGATACGCGGTGACGACCGACGCCGGAATGCCGACCGGCATCAGCCCGCCGTGCGGCGCGACGCCCGGCGTCACGATCGACACCTTGATCGGATCGAGCATGCAGTAGTCGTCCTCGATGTCGCCGAAGCCGTGCCATGTATCGCCCGGATGCAGCACCCAGCACGACGGATCGGTGACGAGCAGCGTTTCGTCGGCCTCGTGAAAGCGCACGCGCCGGCCCGTCTTGCGGTCGACGACCGTGTCCGGCTGCCAGCCGTTGAAGAACCAGTCGTCGTTCTCCTCGCATTCCGCATGCAGCCGCGCGAGCATCCGGCGGAACGACACGGCCTCGCGGATCGCATCCGTCGTCAGCGCGGCGCCGCCGGGGCCGTCCATCATCGCGGCGCTCACGTCGTTCGACGCGATGATCGCGTAGTTCGGCGACGTCGACGCGTGCATCATGTACGCCTCGTTGAAGCGCGCATGCTCGATCGGGTTGCGGCCGTCGCGGATGTGGATGAACGACGCCTGCGATAGCGCCGCGAGCAGCTTGTGCGTCGATTGCGTCGCGAACACGGTCGGCTTGCTCGCGTCGTGCTGCGCGGGATCGCCGTGCATCGCGTGGCGATCGCGATAGATCGAATTGAAGCGCGCGTAGCCGTACCACGCTTCGTCGAAATGCAACCGGTCGACGCTCTGGCCGAGCAGTTCCTCGACGCGCGCGACGTTGTAGCAGAGTCCGTCGTACGTCGAGTTCGTGATCAGCGCGTGCACCGGCGTCGGATCGATGCCGTCGCGGCCGCGCACGAGCGGATTCGCGTCGATCGCGAGGCGCACGGCGGCGGCCGTGAGCCGCTCCGGCATGATCGGCCCGATGATCCCGTAATGGTTGCGCAACGGGATCAGGTAGGTCGGAATCGCGCCGGACATCGTCATCGCGTGCTCGGCCGACTTGTGGCAGTTGCGGTCGCACAGCGCGACCTGGTTGCGCGTGACGCTCGCCATCAGGATCACGCGGTTCGACATCGACGAGCCGTTCGTCACGTGATACGTGCGGTGCGCACCGAACACGCGCGCCGCGTAGCGTTCGCTTTCGCCGATCGGCCCCGAGTGGTCGAGCAGCGATCCGAGTTCGCCGACCGAGATCGACAGGTCCGAGCGGAACAGCGCCTCGCCGAAGAATTCGAAGTACGCGCGGCCGACCGGCGATTTCAGGAACGCGGTGCCGCCCGTGTGGCCCGGCGTATGCCACGAGTACTCGTACATGCGCGAGAACTGCGCGAGCGCGCGGAACATCGGCGGCAGCACGGTCTCGCGATAGCGTTCGATCGCGGCGACGATCCGGCCGCCGATGAACGCGGTGGTGTCCTCCAGCATCCAGATGAAGTCGTCGGCCTTGCGCATCGCGTCGACCGGGATCGCGGCCGCGCTCGCGCGGCTCGCGAGAAGGAAGACCGGCACCGTCGCGTTGCGCGCGCGCATCGCGTCGAGCACGGCCTGCGCGGGCGCGTGGCCGGCATCGTTGCCGAGTTCCCAGTTGAGCAGCAGGCACTGGATCGCGGGATCGGCGTCGACGACCGCCCGCGCGTCGTCGGCGGAGGTCGCGATCACGACGTCGACGAGCCGCGCGCGCAATTCTTCGGCGAGCGCTGTGGCCGCGCGGCCGGTGGCCGTGCGCTCGTCGATGTCGTGCTGCACGAGCAGCGCCTTCATGCCGAGGCGGCGGAACGCCGGTTGGGTCAAGGAAGCGGTCATGGGTTAGTCCCCCGTTTGCTGGGTTGCCTGGACGTTCGCGGCCGCGGCCGGCGAGCGTGCGTGAAGGATGTCGACCTTGTGTCGGCCCACGGAGATCCAGAAGGTCGCGACGAGCGCGACGATGGTCACGCCGAGCGCGAAATAGCGCACCCAGCGCGGCGAGCGGCCGCCCGGATGAACGTGGGTTTCCTCGATCTCGCGCTGGCGGTTGATCGACAGTTCGTAGAACACGATCGTCGCGATCACGAAGATCAGCGACCAGCGCGTCTGCTGGCCGTCGGAGCCGACCATCGCCCACAGCGCGTAGACGGCGCCGATCAGGCCGACGATCGTGTAGAACGTGAACTGGTGCGGCGGCATCTTGCCGTAGCCGAGCACCTTGATCGCGATGCACGAGTAGATGTACGGCAGCAGCGTCATGATCACGGCGATCGACGCGATCTTGCCGAACTGCTCGCTCGCGCTCGGCGACATCGTCGCGAGCACCTGCACCGACATGATCACCGCGACGATCGCGAGGCCGGCCGACGGCACGTTCTTCGAGTTCACGCGTGCGAACACGCCGGCGAAGAGGCCGTCGTCGGCCGCGGCTTTCGCGGTCTGGCCGACCAGCAGCGTCCACCCCGCGAGCGAGCCGAGGCAGCCGAGCGCCGCGCAGATCGCCACCGCGTTCGCCGCGGTATCGCCGAGCGCGAGGCGCGCGGCATCCGCGAACGGCGCGCTCGATGCGAGCAGCGCCTTGTTCGGGATCATCCCCATGATCACGGTCGAGCTCAGCACGTAGCAGACCGCCGCGAGCACCACGCCGCCGACGGTCGCGATCGGCACGTTGCGCGACGGGTTCTCGACCACGCCGGCCGACACCGACGCGCTTTCGACGCCGATGAACGCCCACAGCGTGAAGTTCAGCGTCGCGCCGATCGCGCTGAAGCTGCTCGTGCCCGACACGTTCCAGCCGGCGAAATACACGTCCTTGCTGAACCAGAACCAGCCGAACACGGCCATCCCGAGGATCGGCACGAGCGCGAAGATCGTCGTGACCGACTGCACGCGGCCGACGACGTTCGGCCCGAGGATGTTCGCGTACGTGAACAGCCAGATCACGAAGATCTGCGCGAGCGCGAACACGAGCGGGTCGCGCAGCATCGGAAAGAAATGCGTCAGATAGCCGATGCCGGCGACCGCGAGGCCGACGTTGCCGAGCACGTTCGCGAGCCAGTAGATCAGGTTCGTCTGGTAGCCGATGTACGGGCCGAACGACTTGCGCGCATACGCGTACGGGCCGCCGGCGGCCGGGTCGATCGCGGCGAGCTTTGCGAACATCAGCGCGAGCGACACGGCGCCGACGACGGTGATCAGCCAGCCGAAGATCGCGATACCGCCGGTGGCGGCGAGGTTCGCGGGCAGCATGAAGACGCCGGAGCCCATCATGTTGCCGGCGACCATCAGCGTGGCGGGGATGACGCCGATTTTCGGCGCGACGGCCGCGGCTGGCGCAGCGGTGGAGCGGGAGGAGGACGAGCTGGCATCGGACATGCGAGGCTCCTTGAAAAGGCGTGATGCGGTCGAGTTGGCGCGGCCCTGCGCCGGTCGGCGGTTCCGGAATGGATCGCCGTTTTATTAAGCGAGGTCATGTTATCTCGTCGATCGGATTTGTAATGGAAAATACCGAAACTAAATTGATTAAACATTGACTTGAATCATTGGGGCGAGCGAAACGATGCCTCGGCGCGAGCTCGTTGAAATCGGCGGCGTGGCGCGGGCGGCTTGCCGGATTCGGGCCTGCAATGCCGCTCTATTGCAAAGTCGGTTGCACGCGGTGTCGGTCGATGATCGTGTATTTTGCCGAATTGGTTAAATCACGTCGGGATGTAAACGACTATTCGATTGACGGTGGTTTTTGATTATTATCAACCGAATTAAAAATGTGCCGCTGGCGAAATATGCGCGGCATGCTGGCGATGGGCAGCTGTTTCGTTCTGGAGAAAGCCGGCGCGGGCGCCGGGACGAGAAGGGGCCGCGGAAAGCGCCCCCGAGGCCAGGCCCATCGGCGTATCATCCGGATTTTCGTCAGCCCCATCCAGGCACCCACCATGACCTCCGTCGACACTACCCCCGTCCTCGACCATGACAAGCTCGTGACCTTCGTCGAGCGCAAGTGGAACGATGAAATCCTTCACGCACTGACCGACTACATCGCGATTCCCGCGAAAAGCCCGGCATTCGACCCCGACTGGGCGAAGCGCGGGTATCTCGAACGGGTCGTCACCGACGCCGCGCAGTGGGCCGAGCGCCAGCCGGTGAAAGGCCTGAAGCTCGAGATCGTACGCTTGCCCGGCCGCACGCCGGTGATCTTCTTCGAAACGCCGGCCACGCGCTCGGGCAGCACCGACACGATCCTGTTGTACGGCCATCTCGACAAGCAGCCCGAATTCGACGGCTGGCGCGCCGACCTCGGCCCGTGGACGCCGAAGCTCGAGAACGGCAAGCTGTACGGCCGCGGCGGCGCGGATGACGGCTACGCGATCTACGCGAGCCTCGCGGCGCTCGGCGCGCTCGACGAGCAGGGCGTCGAACGGCCGCGCTGCGTCGGCCTGATCGAGACCTGCGAGGAGTCGGGCAGCTACGACCTGCTGCCGTACGTCGACGCGCTGCGCGACCGGCTCGGCCAGGTGTCGCTCGTCGTGTGCCTCGATTCGGGCGCCGGCAACTACGACCAGATGTGGCTCACGACGTCGCTGCGCGGGCTCGTGTCCGGCGACCTGCAGGTCGAGGTGCTCGAGGAAGGCGTGCACTCGGGCGTGTTCGGCGGCATCGCGCCGTCGAGCTTCCGCGTGATGCGCCAGCTGTTCGAGCGCCTCGAAGACGCGAAGAACGGCAACCTGCTGCCCAGCGTGTTCCATTGCGAGATTCCCGACAGCCGCGTGCGGGAAGCCGACGCGGCCGCCGCGATTCTCGGCGACGCGGTGTGGAAGGGGCTGCCGTGGGCGTGCGGTGCGGACGGCAAGCCGGTGCTGCCGACCACGACCGATCCGCGCGAGGCGCTGCTGAACTCGACGTGGCGTCCGTCGCTGTCCGTGACCGGTGCGGCCGGGCTGCCGGCGCTCGCCGACGCGGGCAACGTGCTGCGCCCGCGCACCGCGTTCAAGCTGTCGCTGCGCCTGCCGCCGCTCGTCGACGCCGCGCAGGCCGTGCAGCAGCTGAAGGAACTGCTCGAGCTCGACCCGCCGTACAACGCGAAGGTCACGTTCAAGCCGGATGCGGGCGCCGCGACCGGCTGGAGCGCGCCGGATCTCGCACCGTGGCTCGCGTCGTCGCTCGACGCCGCGTCGCGCCGCCATTTCGGCGCGGACTGCGCATACATGGGCCTCGGCGGCACGATCCCATTGATGAACGTGCTGCAGGCCGGCTTCCCGTCCGCGCAGTTCATGGTGTGCGGCGTGCTCGGGCCGAAGTCGAATGCGCACGGCCCCAACGAGTTCCTGCACGTGCCGTACGCGAAGAAGCTGACCGCGGCGGTCGCGGACGTGATCGCGTCCGCGCGCTGAGCGCTCGCGCCGCGTGCCTGTTCCGCCCGATCCGACCGGATTCAACCCGACCTGACGGAGCCTTGCCGATGACCGCGCTGCCGACATCCGATACCGACGTGCTTCGCATGCGCGCCGAACCGCTGCACGCATTCGTCGCGGCGCTGTGGGAGCGGGCCGGCAGCAGCGAGCGCGAGGCGCGGCTCGTCGCCGATCACCTGGTCGGCGCGAACCTCGCCGGGCACGATTCGCACGGGATCGGGATGATCCCGAACTACGTCGCGTCATGGCGGGAAGGGCAACTGCAACTGAACGGGCACGCGTCGATCGTTCGCGACGGCGGCGCAGTGCTGACCATCGATGGCGGCCGCGGCTTCGGCCAGGTGATCGCGTTCGAGGCAATGGTCGAAGGGATCGAGCGCGCGCGGCGCATGGGCATCTGCGCGATCGGGCTGCGCGATGTCCATCACCTCGGCCGCATCGGGCACTGGGCCGAGCAATGCGCGCGTTCGGGGCTCGTGTCGTTCCATTTCGTCAACGTACCCGGCGACTTGCTGGTCGCGCCGCTGCACGGCACCGATCCGCGTTTCGGCACGAATCCGTTCTGCGCTGCGTATCCGCGCGCGGGCCGGCCGCCGCTGCTGCTCGACTTCGCGACGAGCGCGATCGCGTATGGCAAGACGCGCGTCGCATACAACCAAGGCAAGCGCGTGCCGGCCGGATCGCTGATCGATCATCGCGGCCAGCCGACCGACGATCCGGCCGTGATGCACGAACAGCCATTCGGTTCGCTGCTGCCGTTCGGCCTGCACAAAGGCTATGCGCTGGCCGCGATGTGCGAGATCTTCGGCGGCGCGCTGGTGGGCGGGCATACGACCTACGGCGACACGCTGCAGAAGACGAGCGCGATCGTCAACGGGATGCTGTCGGTGCTGATCGATCCGAACGCGTTCGATGCCGCCGACGCGGAGCGTGAAGCCGACGCGTTCGTCGCGTGGGCGAAGGCGTCGCCGCAGGCGTGCGACGTGCCGGTGCAGATGCCCGGCGAGCCGGAGGAAGCGAGCCGCGCCGCGCGCGGTGCACAAGGCATTCCGGTCGATCGTGCGACGTGGCGGCAGATCCGCGAAAGCGCGGCGGCCGTCGGCTTCGGCGACGCGGAACTTGATACGTGGACGCAGTGCTGCACCGGCGCTGCGTGACGACCCGACGCAACGCAACGGCACGACAGGACAATCGATGGGCTGGCAGGCTGACAAGGCGCACGGCGAAGAGATCGCCTATCAGATCGCGGGCCTCGGCCGCGTCGACGTCACGCGGTTCTTCAGCGGCGCGGCGATGCGGCTCGACGGCGTGATGTTCGGGTTTCTCGCGCGCGGATCGCTGTTTCTGCGTGTCGATGACGTGAACCGGCCCGCGTTCGTCGCGGCGGGGATGGGGCCGTTTTCATACGCGGGGCGCACGCGCACCGTCGCGCTCGAAGGCTATTACGAAACGCCGGCCGACGTGCTCGAGGATGCCGGCGCGCTGTTCGACTGGTGTCGCGGCGCATATCGCGCGGCGTTGCTGGCCGGGGCGCCGAAGCGCAACGCGAAGGCGGTTCGGGCGCGGGATCCGGGCGCGGCGTCGCGCACCGCACGAAAGCGCGCACCGAAGCCGGCGCCGACGCCGCTGCATGTGCCGGAATCCGAAGTGGCTGCGACATCGGCTCCGAAGCGTGTGAAGAAGAACGGTGCGTCGAAGCCGGTGAAAGCGCCGGAATCCGAACCGGCATCAAAAGCCGCACTGAAGCGTCGGACGACGGCGAAACCGGCGCCGACGTCGCGGTCCGAGCTACGCACGGCTGCAGCGTCGAAACCGGCAGCGAAGCGGAGCGCGAAACCGCCCGCGAAACCGCCCGCAAAGGCGGTGGCAAAACCCGCATCGAAACCGGCCGTGCAATCCGTGCCCAAGCGCAAGCGTCCGTAGC
Organism: Burkholderia latens; assembly: GCF_902499045.1. GTDB lineage: Bacteria > Pseudomonadota > Gammaproteobacteria > Burkholderiales > Burkholderiaceae > Burkholderia > Burkholderia latens. The sequence continues at coordinate 262,885 of NZ_CABVPL010000001.1, forward strand.
TCTGCCACGGCGCGGGATTTCCGTGGTCTTTTCTTTCCGATTCATCGATTCGTCAGTCGTCGCGCGATGCGTGCGAAACGCGCCGCCGACTTCCGATACACGAAAACAGAAACGCGGCCGCCCGCATATTCCCGAAGCTTCACAACGGCGGCCGTGGCGTTTATGATCGGCGCGGATCGCGCCCGCGTCCGGCGCGGCTCGTGCCGGCCCTGACAGCGGCCCCGCGAACGGCGCATCGAACGCCGCGCGGCATGTCCCCCACTCATCGTTCCTGTCGGAGACAACCGATGCTCGTCCTGATTCTCGGCTTAGCGGTCTTCCTCGGTGTGCACTCGATTCGGATCGTGGCCGACGGCTGGCGTGCCGCGATGATCGCGCGCATCGGCGAGAAGCGCTGGAAGGCGGGCTATTCGATCGCGTCGGTCATCGGCTTCGTGCTGATCATCCGCGGCTACGCGGTCGCGCGCGAGAATGCGACGCTGCTGTGGGTAACGCCCGTCGGCGTCCGTCACCTGACGGGCATGCTGACCGCGGTCGCGTTCGTGCTGATCGCCGCGTCGTACGTGCCGCGCAACCGGATCAAGACGCTCGCCGGGCATCCGATGGTCGCCGGCGTGATGGTGTGGGCCGTCGCGCACCTGCTCGTCAACGGCACCGTGCATGCGGCCGTGCTGTTCGGTGCGTTCTTCGTGTGGTCGCTCATCCTGTTCATCGTGTCGCGCACGCGCGATCGTCGCGACGGCATCCGCTATCCTGCCGGACGTCTGTCCGGTGACGTCGCCGCCATCGCGGCCGGGCTCATCGCGTGGGCGGTATTCGCGTTGTTTCTGCACGGCCCGCTGATCGGCGTGCGGCCGTTTGGTTGAGCGCGCGCCATGCAACGCGGCATGGCGAGATATCCGACCTTGCGGATTACTGATCAATCGAGATCGTTGCAGTGAAACGTAAGCCGCGACGGCGCCGCAATGCGTGTGCGTCAGATCGGCTTGACGAACAGCCCGATGGTCAGCGCGACGCCGATGCAGACGATCGCGATTCGCAGCACGCGCTCGTTCACGCGGTGCAGTGCCCACGCGCCGAGCAGGCCGCCGACGATCGCACCGCCGCCGAGCGCAATTGCCGCGCGCCAGTGCAGGTGCGGCGACGTGACGAACAGCACGACGGCCGACGCATTCATCACGCCCGCGAGCGCATTCTTGGTGGACATCGCGTGACGCGGCGGCAGGCCGGCCATCGTCAGCGCGGCCATCATCAGGAATCCGATGCCGCCGCCGAAGTAACCGCCGTAGATCGCGATCAGAAACTGCGAGATGCCAGCCGCGACGGGGCCGAGATGCTGCGTGCCCGCGCCCGGCTTGCGGAAGAAACTGCCCCACGCGAACACGATCGTCGCGAACAACACGAGCCACGGCACCAGGTGCGAGAAGATCGACGATGGGGTTTTCAGCAGCAGCAGGCCGCCGAGCGCACCGCCGACCACGCTGATCGCGAACAGCGCGCGAAACGGCAGCTTTCCGACGCCGCTCACCATGTTGCGGCTCGCCCAACCCGTCGTGACCTGACCGGGGAACAGTGCGACGGTCGACGTGATGTTCGCCGCGAGCGGCGACATCCCGGATACGATCAGCGCGGGCAGCGTGACGAACGAGCCGCCGCCGGCGAGAGCGTTCTGCAGGCCGGCCCACAGGCCGGCAACGATGATGAGAGCGAGCACGATCGATTGATCCGGAATATCCAACCTTGAAACGCTGATGACCCAGCCCGCCGTGCGGGGATGCACGATGGTAATTCAGGACCGCCGCGCACGCACGCGTTATCCGGGCCACTGCGGCACTGGCCGGCGGCGGGGAGAAATGTGCCGCGATTATTTCTCGTCAGGATTCAATGTCTCGGAAATGGAATTGGTTATATCCGGGTGGGATTTTACGGATTTGGTTTGGAGAGAGCGCTTCGCGATATGAGTTGACGTGGTTTCAGTAACAACTGAATTGAATTTTTGGATCCCGACAGAGCGAATAGCCGTAAGGGAGTTACCGTCGGGCACGAGCGTGTCCATCGGTGTCGAGCTTACAGAAGGTTGAGAACGCAAGTCCTTGCTTCGACGGCAAACCGGTCGAACGCGCGATCGGCCTGGACGCGCCGGCGCCCGCGTGGCCGGCGCGCGTGCTGATCGTGCACGAGCGGGCCGCGCGACGTGACGAGCGCGTCGACGGCTACCTGTGCGCCAGACCCGACACGTGGCTGCACGATCTGTTCTCCGCGCAATGGAAAGTGGTCGGTGTTCGCGAACCTCGACGAAGTCGCGGTCGGCGAAGGCAAGGTCACGCCGGCCTCGAAAGGGCAGGTCATCCAGAGTCTCGAAGGCGGCATCCTGTCGGAGCTGGCGGTGCGCGAAGGCGACGTCGTGGATGCAGGCCAGCGGCTCGCGACGCTGGATCCGGTGCTCGCGCGCTCGTCGATGGAGGAAACGCTCGAGCGGATTACCGCATTGCAGGGGCGCGCCGCGCGGCTGTATGCGGAGATGAACGACCTGCCCGGCATCGAATTTCCGGCGGAACTGGCGAACGAGAAGGCCGTGACCGGGCGTGAGCGTCAGTTGTTCGTCGCGAACCGCCGCGCGTTTCGCGAAAACGTCGCGAACCTGCGCGAACAGCTGCGCCTCGCCGAGGACGAACTCCGCATTGCGTTGCCGCTGCTGAAAACCGGCGCGACCAACGAGGTCGAGGTGCTGAGGCTGCGCCAGAAGGCCGCCGAATTTTCCACGAAGCTCGCGTCAGCGCAGAGCGAGTATTACGTCGCGCTGAAAGCCGATTATTCGAAGACGATGGCCGATCTCGAGCCGCTGCTGAAGGTTCGCGAAGGGCGTGCCGACCAGTTGCGGCGAACCGTGATTCGCGCGCCGGCCCGCGGCATCGTGAAGGACATTCGCGTGTCCACGGTCGGCGGCGTGATTCCGCCGGGCGGCATGCTGATGGAAATCGTGCCGCTCGACGACCAGTTGCTGATCGAGGCACGGCTCAGCCCTCGCGACATCGCGTTCATCCATCCGGGGCAGGAGGCGACCGTGAAGATCACGGCGTTCGAGCCGTCGATCTACGGGTCGCTGCCCGCGAAGGTCGAGCGGATTTCGCCCGACACGATCGAGGACCAGGTCGACCGGCGCGTGTACTACTACCGGGTCTACGTGCTCACGCGGCACGCGTATCTGGAAACCCGCGACGGCAAGCGGCATCCGATCCTGCCGGGGATGGTCGCGACCGCGGAGATTCGCACCGGGCGCCGCACCGTGTTCGACTACCTCGTCAAGCCGTTGAACCGCGCGGCCGAGGCGCTGCGCGAACGCTGACGCGCAGCGCGCGCGGCCGGTCACGCGTGCGGCGCCGCATCACCGCTGTCGCCGACATCCGGGTAGACGATCGTGCCGTCGTCGCGGATCACCGCGCCGGCCGTGAGCCGCGCGGGTTCGACGCGGCTCTTGCCCATGATGTGCAGCACCGTTTCGCCGCGTGCGATCAGATAGTCGGACACGATGCGCCGATGACAGCGCCACCACACGGCTTCCGAGCACATGATCGCGCAGCGCCGCCGATGCCCTCGCGCGATCAGCTCGTCGAGGCCCGTCCGAAACTCGGGCGACAGCGCGTAGTCTGCATAGCGATGGAAGCTGCGGTTGGTCCAGAAGCCGTTGACTTCGGCGAGCACGCCGTGCGACTTGGCGCGCAGCCCGCCGAGTGCCGCGATGTGCGCGTACCGGATGTCGGCCGCGGCCAGTGCATCGGGCAGTGTCGCTTCATTGAACTGCGGATTCGTACGCGAGCGCGTCATCTTCCGGATATCGGCGAGCAGCGCGACGTCGACCGCATCGAGCATCTCGACGAACTCGTCGAGCGTGCGGTTCGAGTGGCCGATGGTGTAAAACGGCAGCGTCACGCGTCGTCCTTGCCGGTGATGCGTTCGAGCACGCGGCCGCGATGCGCGGCAATGTGGTCCGTACGGTCGCTCTTGATCTCGTATTGCGGATCGTCGGGCGACGCGCGGTGGCGATGGCCGTTGTAGTCGAAATCCTTCGTATGGATCGCGACGATCCTGCCGGTCACGTAACCGGCTTCGGAATTCCAGCGGACGTGGTCGCCTAGCTTGAACGGGGTGGTCATGCCGGGAGCCTCCTTGCATCGGTGCGGTGTTGTCGTCTTCCGTGGCATGCTTATTATCGGCGCCGGACGCGCACGGAAAAAGATGCAGACGGCGGCGCAAGCGGCATGCGGGGGCCAGAGCGGCGCAGCAGGTAAAGCAGGACGACGGGCGGGTGTGAGGCCTGCCCCGGACGCTCAGATTCGAACACGCACGACGAGCGGGGCGTGATAGCGAGATCGGTGCGCGGGGGTATCGAGGGTTTCTTTGATGTGCCGTGCCGCGATGCGATTCGCGGCACGGCACCCGAGGCGCGCTTACTCGCCGAGCTTCGCAGTCACGCAGCCGGTGCTCGCACATTCGCGCTCGCGTTCGCGCAGGAACGTCAAACGCGATTGCGTGAGGTCGATCGCGCACTGCAGGTTCACGAGATAGCCGTCGTCGCGGGTTTCGCTGCAGCGGTCATCGCGCTGCTTCATCCATGCGAGTTGCCCCGTCTTCAGCTTCGCCTGCTGGTCGCCGCTCAGCAGCTTGCGCACGCGGCCGTATTCGTCGTTCAGTTCGCGGTCGACCTGAGAAAACTCGTTGCTGCTGCAGTACACCTGATCGAATGCGCTGCGCGGTTTCCCGCAACCGGCCGCGTGCGCGGCGAACGGCACGGCGAGCGCGAGCAGTGCACAGGATGCAAGCAGATTCTTCTTCTTCATGATGGTGCTCCTCACTGGGTGAAAACCGTTGAAACCGGCCGGCACTGCCGTTACCGGGCGGCCGTACATGCATCGATGCCGCCTGCGATCGCGGCGGCCAGACGCTGGATCGTCTCGCGTTGCGCGAGCCGCTTTTCCTCATCGGGATTGACGATTACGCCGGCTTCGACCAGCACGGCCGGAATCGGCGCGGTGCGCAGCACGACGAGATCGTCGAAGCGGTGGATGCCGAGTTGCGGATCGATCAGCGGGCGGTTCTCGCCCTTGATCGGCTGCGCGTGATACAGCGACGGCCGTTCGCCGGCCGCGACCAGCCGCCCGGCGATCGACTTCGCGCAGCGCAGGCTTTCCGCGTAATGCGGATTGCGTTCCGACACGAACACCGCGAAGCCGCGGAATTCGCGTTGCCGGCCGGCGTCGATGAACTGCTGCTGCATCGAATCGTGATGGATCGACACGAACAGGTTCGCATCGGGCGCCTGCGTCGAACGCTGGTCGAGCGCGATCTCGCGGCCGTCGGCGGACGTGCGCAGCACGCGATCGCCGTGCGCGACGAGCTTGTCGGCAACAGCGGTGGACAGGTCGAGGTTGTACCGGTACTCGACACGGCCGCTTGCGCTGGTTGCACCGGGATGGGCCGGCGTATGGCCGGTATCGACGACGATGTAGCTGGCCGACGCCGATTGCGCATCGGGACTTGCGGCATCGGCCGCGGGCAGCGCCAGCGAGGCGCCGAGCAGCGGCGCGCATGCGAGTACGCGCACGGCGGCGCGCGCGAACGGGCGAAGGCGTCGGGCGGTTCGGTTTGTCATTGTTGTTGTCGAGGAGGGCATACGGCGCGTCGCATGGCGCGGCGCCATCGGCCTGCTCAATGCAGTCGGAATGTCGCGCGATTATAGCCGTTGCCGGCGGCGCGGCAATAAGCGCACGGTGTCGCGGCAGTGGACGCGTTCATCTGCAGTGCCGCGCACGCGGCCGTTGCGGTCGACGCGATTGCCGCCGCGCGCGGCACGCACGCTCAGGGCCGGCAACGGGTCGCACGCGGCGTCGCGTGAGCGGCGCTCAGTGCGGCAGCGCTTCCGCTTCGGCCCAGCGCTTGAACGAGTCGAGACGCCGGCGCGTGTGCACGAGATAGAACGCGCCGATCAGCGGTTCGAGCAGCCAGCGCAGCCATGCCGGCTGCGCGCGGAACTGATAGGTGAACTTGACTTCGGTCGAGCCCGGCGCACGTTCGGTGAAATTCCAGCAGCCGCTGAAGCGTTCGAGCACCTTCGGCCCGTCGACCATCTCGATGGCCGCGACCTGCGGCGGGCGATACGAGATGTAGCGCGACACCATCGTCGCGCCCGACTGGCTGCGGCAGAACGCATCGACGCCGACGTCGGCCGCCATGCCGTCGAGCAGATAGGCGTCGGTGAGGAAGCTGTCCCACACGAGCCGACGCGCGTAGTCCTGCGACCACGTGAAGAGGCGTCTGCGATCGACGCCGACGATCCGGCTGACTGAGATCCTCATGATGGCGCGCGCAACGGCTCGGATTGGGATGAAATCGAGTGTAACCCGCCAAAAACCGGCGTTTCGTCAGACTTCGTCAAGTCGAGCGCGTGCTCGATTGACCTTCTACGGGAATTCCCCTACGATGGATTCCATACCTTCGGGAAAGACCCGAAGCGTTTCAATCTCTTGAGGGAGCCTCATGAGTACGCAACAGAACCGGCGCTTCGACGCGCTCGTCTTCATTGGTCGTTTCCAGCCTCCGCATCGTGGGCACCTGAACGTGCTGAAGTCCGCACTGAGCCGGGCCGAGCGCGTGTGCGTTCTGATCGGCTCGACCGACAAGCCCCGCACCATCAAGGATCCGTTCTCGTTCGACGAGCGCCGCCAGATGCTGGCTTCGCTGCTCGATCCGTCCGAGCGAGAGCGCGTGACGGTCGCACCTGTGCAGGATTCGACGTACAACGACGGCGACTGGGTGCGCTGGGTGCAGGACGCGGTGGCCGCCGCGCTCGGCGACGTCGCGCAGCGCAAGGTCGGGCTGATCGGCCACGAGAAGGACGCGACGTCGTACTACCTGCGGATGTTTCCGCAATGGGAGCTCGTCGACGTCGATGCGGCGGAAGACATCTCCGCCACCGAGATCCGCGACCAGTATTTCGCGGAACGCACCAACAGCTTCGTGCAATGGGCGGTGCCGGAACCCGTGTTCGGCTGGCTCGAGCGCTTCCGCACGCAGCCGGAATTCGCGCAGCTGAAGGCCGAGGCCGAATTCATCGCGGGCTATCGCAAGGCATGGTCGGCTGCGCCGTATCCGGTCACGTTCGTGACGGTCGACGCGGTGGTCGTGCACTCGGGCCATATTCTGCTGGTGCGCCGGCGCAGCGAACCGGGCCGCGGGCTGTGGGCGCTGCCGGGCGGGTTCGTGAACCAGGACGAACGGCTCGACGCGGCGTGCATCCGCGAGCTGCGCGAGGAAACCGGCCTGAAGTTGCCGGAGCCGGTGCTGCGCGGCTCGATCAAGGATCGCCAGGTATTCGATCACCCGACTCGCTCGCTGCGCGGCCGCACGATCACGCACGCGTGCCTGTTCAACTTCCCGACCGGCGAGTTGCCGCGCGTGAAGGGCAGCGACGACGCCGACAAGGCGCGCTGGGTGCCGCTCAACGAATTCGCGCAGATGCGCAACGTGATGTTCGAGGATCACTTCGAGATCGCGTATCACTTCCTGGGGAAACTGTGATCCGCTGATTCCCCGGATTCGGTCCGCCGCGACAGACGCGGCGGCACTTCAACGGCCTAGAGGAGCTCTAGCCATGCAAAACGATCCCGGCGGCTTTGCCGCGGTTCTCGCCAATCCGATCCTCAACACGGATTCGTACAAGGCATCCCACTTCCTTCAATATCCGCCCGACGCGCAGGCGATGTTCTCGTACGTCGAATCGCGCGGCGGCCGCTACGACTGCACGCTGTTCTTCGGCCTTCAGATGCTGCTGAAGGCGTATCTGTGCCGGCCCGTCACGCACGCAATGATCGACGAAGCGCGCGATTTCTTCGCGGTGCACGGCGAGCCGTTCAACGAGGACGGCTGGCGCCATATCGTCGCGCATTACGACGGCTACCTGCCGGTGAAGATTCGCGCGGTGCCCGAAGGGTCGATCGTGCCCGTGCACAACGTGCTGATGACGATCGAATGCGACGATCCGAAGGTGTTCTGGCTTGCGTCGTATCTGGAGACGATGCTGCTGCGCGTGTGGTATCCGGTGACGGTCGCGACGCGCAGCTGGCACCTGCGACAGACGATCCGCCGCTTCCTCGAAAAGACCGACGACGATGTCGCGCAGTTGCCGTTCAAGCTGCACGACTTCGGCGCGCGCGGCGTATCGAGTGCCGAGTCGGCCGCGATCGGCGGCGCGGCGCATCTCGTGAGCTTCATGGGCTCGGACACGGTGCTCGGCGTCCTCGCCGCGAACCGCTTCTATCGCGAGCCGATGGCCGCGTACTCGGTGCCGGCGGCCGAGCACAGCACGATCACGTCGTGGGGGCGTGAGCACGAAGCCGATGCGTATCGGAACATGATCGGCCGTTTCGGTCTGCCCGGCGCCATCGTGTCGGTTGTATCGGATTCCTACGATTTGTTCGCCGCGCTCGACATGTGGGGCGGCCCGCTGCGTCAGGCGGTGATCGATTCCGGCGCGACGCTCGTCGTGCGTCCCGATTCGGGCGACCCCGTGACGATCGTGCTGCAGACCATGCGCGCGCTCGATGCGTCGTTCGGCTCGACCGTGAACGGCAAGGGGCGGCGCGTGCTCAACCACGTGCGCGTGATCCAGGGCGACGGCGTCGACGAGCAGTCGATCGACGCGATCCTCGTCGCGCTGGACGACGCGGGTTATGCGGCTGGCAACGTCGTGTTCGGCATGGGCGGCGCGCTGCTGCAGCGGGTCAATCGCGATACGCAACGCTTCGCGATGAAGTGTTCGGCGATCCGGCGCGGCGGCGTATGGCACGACGTCAGCAAGGATCCGGTCACGGATCGGGGCAAGCGCTCGAAGAAGGGGCGGCTGACGTTGCTGCGCAACCGGCGCACGGGCGCGTATCGGACGGTGGCGCTGCCGGTCGCGTGGGACGATCGGGCGCTCGAAGGCGAATGGGACGATGCGTTGGAAACGGTGTTCGATACCGGCCGGCTGCTCGTCGATGCGACGTTCGCCGAGGTGCGGGCGAGGGCGCACGCGGCGGAGGTTTGAGCGTTGGCGTCGGGGCGGTCGTTCGCCCCGACGCCTTCGCGTGTCACCGTTCGTCGGCCAGCGTGCGTCCGACGCGTTCCGCGGCCCGTGCCGTCTCCATCGCCCGCGCCAGCGCATCGAACACTGCCGGCCCCTTGCAGCGCGACACGTTGAAGCGCATGAACGACGTCGCGCTGCGCGACGCGCTGAACACATCGCCGGGCGCGAGCACCACGTCATCGTCGAGCGCATGGCGGGCGACCCTCGCCGCATCGAGCCCGTCCGGCAACTCCGCCCAAACGAACAAACCGCCGCGCGGCTCCGTCCAGATCCGGAGTCCTGCCCGCACGAGCCGCCGGATCGTTTCGCCCATCGCATCGGCCAGTTGCGCGCGCAAGCCGTCGAGATGGCGCCGGTACGTACCGTCGACCAGCAGCCGGTGCACGACGTTCGCGCCGATCTGCGCATTGCCGAACGACGTCGCGAGCTTCAGATCGACGAGCGCGTCGATCCATTCGGGCCGCGCGGCGACATAGCCGCAGCGGATCGCAGCCGACAGCGTCTTCGAGAAGCTGCCGATCGACACCACGCGCGACAACCCGTCGAAGGCCGCCAACCGCGGCGCGGGCGTGCTCTCGAAATCCGCGAAGATGTCGTCCTCGACGATCAGCAGCCCATGCTCCGCCGCCAGCGTCAGCAGCCGATGCGCAACGGGCGGCGCGAGCGTCGCGCCGGTCGGGTTGTGCAGCGCCGCGTTGGTGATGTACAGGCGTGGCCGGTGTTCGGCGAGCACCTGCTCGAAGCGCGCAAGATCGGGGCCGTTCGGCGTATACGGCACGCTGACGATTCGCGCGCGATGCGCGCGCAGCAGCGCCTGGAAGTTGAAGTAGCACGGATCGTCGAGCACGACGGTGTCGCCCGGCTCGAGCAGCAGCCGGCACACGAGATCGAGCGCATGCGTGCCGCCGTCGGTCAGCATGATCTGTGCGGGCTCCGCGTGAATGCCGTGCTGCGCGAGGCGCCATGCGAGCTGCTGGCGCAGCGCGGGCAACCCGAGCGGCGTCGCGTAGTCGGTCAGCGCATCGGGTTCGTCGCGCGACACCGCGCGCAGCGCGCGGCGCAGGCTCTCGTCCGGCAGCCACGACGGCGGCAGCCAGCCGCAGCCGGGCTTCACCGAGCCCGGCGCCGCTTCGAGCGACTGGCGCGACAACCACAGAGGATCGAGTTCGCGATCGAGGCGCGGGCCGAGCTCCGCGAGCGCGAGCGGCGGCGCATGGCCCGACACGTAGAAGCCGGAGCCGCGCCGCGCGACGAGCACGCCTTCGCTCGCGAGCCGCTCGTACGCGTCGACGACGGTCGACTTCGACACGTGCAGCGCGTCGGCCATCATCCGGATCGACGGCACGCGCGCACCGGGCATCAGCGCGCGGCTCGCGATTCGCGCGCGCAGCGTGTCCATCACGGTTTCCACACGCGTGCGCGACGGCGCGGGCGGGGCAGCGGTTTGCACGGAACGGCTCATGGCTGAAAGGAACTGTACGGCTGGTTGTCCAGTACAGTTTGTCTGAATTGTATTGGGCTGTAGCTTACGCGCTTTTCGCGCGCGGCGGATCATCGGTCATCCACCTATTCCGACCAGGATTTCCCGTGCAAAAGACGACCGACGGATGGCTCAGCGGCCTGCTGGGCGTGATCATCTTCAGTGGCTCGCTGCCTGCGACGCGCGTCGCGGTGCAGGGGCTCGACCCGCTGTTTCTCACGTTCGCACGCGCGACGATCGCCGGCGTGCTCGGCCTGATCCTGCTCGTCGCGTTGAAGCAGAAGCGGCCGACGCCTGCCGAGACTGCATCGCTCATCGTCGTCGCGCTCGGCGTCGTGGTCGGTTTTCCGCTGCTGACGGCGCTTGCGCTGAAGCACGTGACGTCCGCGCATGCGATCGTGTTCGTCGGGCTGCTGCCGCTCGCGACCGCGCTGTTCGGCGTGTGGCGCGGCGGCGAGCGGCCGCGGCTGCCGTTCTGGCTCTTCTCGCTGGTCGGCAGCGGCGCGGTGGCCGCGTTCGCGCTGCGCAACGGCGGCAGCGCGTCGGTGGCGGGCGATGCGCTGATGCTCGCCGCGATCGTCGCGTGCGGGCTCGGCTATGCGGAAGGCGCACGCCTGTCGCGCAAGCTCGGCGGCTGGCAGGTGATCTCGTGGGCGCTCGTGTTGTCGCTGCCGGTGATGCTGCCGCTCACGTGGTTCACGTGGCCCGCGACGTTCGACGGCGTCGACGCCGCCGCGCTGTGGGGGCTCGCGTACGTGTCGTTGTTCAGCATGCTGATCGGCTTCGTGTTCTGGTATCGCGGCCTCGCGCTCGGCGGGATCGCGGGTGTCGGCCAGTTGCAACTGCTGCAGCCGTTCTTCGGCTTCCTGCTCGCGGCCGGGCTGCTGCACGAGGCGGTGCCGCCGTCGATGCTCGTCGTGACGGTCGTCGTGGTCGGCTGCGTCGCCGGTGCGAAGTACTTCTCGAAGATGGCGCCGGTGCAGCGCGCGGGCTGACGTGTGAGTGCGCAGCATCGGGTGCTGCGACGGCGTCGAACGGTTGACCCGAGGACGTTCGCGGAAAGACGAAACGGCCACGCAAGCCGGTAGCGGCGGGCGTGGCCGTCGGCGCTCGGTTCGTCGAACGCGGGGCGCGCGTGCGGTACGCGTTACTCGAACGTCTCGAGCGCGAGCAGTTCGCCGATCGTCTGCCGGCGGCGGATCAGCCGCGGCGTGCCGCGATCGACGAGCACTTCCGGCGCGAGCGGCCGGCTGTTGTAGTTCGACGACATCGATGCGCCGTACGCGCCCGCATCGTGCAGGAACAGCAGATCGCCGATCTGCGGCTGCGCGAGCTTGCGGTGCGTGACCACGCCGCCTGCGTCCTGCGTGAACACGTCGCCGGATTCGCACAGCGGCCCCGCGATCGCGATGTCGGCGAGCGGCCGGCCGGTCGGCACCGCGCCATCGTGCGCGTGTATGGACACCGCGTGGTAGCTGCCGTACATCGACGGCCGCATCAGGTCGTTGAAGCCCGCGTCGATCAGCACGAAGTCGTGCTTCGGCCGATGGTTCACGGCCTGCACTTCGGTGACGAGCGTGCCGGCCTCGGCGACGAGGAAGCGGCCCGGTTCGATCTCGATGCGCACCGCGTGCCCGAGGTGCCGCTCGATCCGCTTGCGCGCGGCATCCCACTGGCTGAAGTAATGGCCAACGTCGACGCGCGGTTCGCCGTCGCGATACGGAATCGACAGGCCGCCGCCGGCCGAGATCGCGTCGATGTCGTGGCCGAGCGACGTGACGAGATCGACCATCGCGTCGCACACCTGCGACAGGTGTCCGTAGTCGACGCCCGAGCCGATATGCATATGGATGCCGACCAGCTTCAGCCCGTACTGGCGCACGATTTCGATCGCGCGCGGCACGTCGTCGATCCAGATGCCGTGCTTGCTCTGCGGGCCGCCGGTGTTGGTCTTGTTGCTGTGGCCGTGGCCGAAGCCGGGATTCACGCGCAGCCACACGCGATGGCCCGGCGCATGCTCGCCGACACGCGCAAGCATGTCGAGCGACCCGGCGTTCACGGTCACGCGATGCTTCAGCACGGCTGCGAGGGTCGGGCGATCGATCAGGTCGGCGGTGAATACGACGCCTTCCGGCTCGCCTGCGGGGCTGAACCCCGCCGCGAGGCTGCGCTCGATCTCGCCGAGCGACACGGCGTCGACGCATGCGCCTTCTTCGCGCATCAGCTTCAGGATATGCAGGTTCGAGTTCGCCTTCTGCGCATAGCGGATCACGTCGAACTGGCGCAGTTGGGCGATGCGGGCGCGGATGACGTCGGCGTCGTACACCCACAGCGGGGTGCCGTATTGCTGCGCGAGCGCCGCGAGCTGGCGGGAATCGAGGGACATGGCGGATGAATCGGTCGAAGGAACGGATAGCGTGAATGATGCGCCTGAACATCTATACAGTAAAATGCCTGTTTATCAATATTCGATTCATTTCTGATATAGGTGAGCGGCCATGCTGACACACCGCCACATCGAGGTCTTCCGCGCGCTGATGGTCACCGGCAGCACGACGCGCGCAGCCGAGATGCTCTATACGTCGCAGCCGACGATCAGCCGCGAACTCGCGCGGATGGAGCAGGTGGTCGGCTTCGCGCTGTTCGAGCGCTCGCACGGCCGGCTGCGGCCGACCATGGCCGCGCTCACGCTGTTCGACGACGTGCGGCTCGCGTATGTGGGGCTCGAGCGGGTGGCCGCGACGGCCGCGCGGCTGCGCGAGTTCCGCGACGGACAGCTGTCGGTGATCGCGCTGCCGGCTTTTTCGCATGCGATCCTGCCCGGCGCGTGCCGGCGTTTTCACGACGCGCATGCGGGCGTCAGCGTGTCGGTGGCGACGCAGGAGTCGCCGGTGCTCGAGGAGTGGCTGACCGCGCAGCGCTACGACCTCGGGCTGACCGAGCACGACGTCGCGCCGGCCGGCACCGTGCTCGCGCCGCTGCTCGAAGTCGACGAAGTATGCGTGCTGCCCGACGGTCATCCGCTGCTCGGCAAGCACGCGATCGATCTCGCGGATCTCGCCGATCGTCCGTTCGTGAGCCTGTCGCTGAACGACCCTTATCGGATCCTGATCGACGAGGCGTTCGCGCAGCTCGGCGTCGCGCCGCGTTCGGTGGTGGACACGCCGTCGGCCGTGTCGGTGTGCGCGTTCGTGCGGCAGGGGCTGGGCGCCGCGATCGTCAATCCGCTGACCGCGCTCGATTTCGTCGGGCGCGACCTGCATGTGCGGCCGCTCACGCGCTCGTTTCCGTATCGCGTCAGCGTGATCGTGCCCGAGCACCGGCCGAAAAACCTGCTGGTCGATGCATTCACCGACGCGTTGCGCGGCGAAGCGGAGGCGATCCGCCGCCGGCTCGCAGCGTTGCCGGGCTAGCGCCGGCCGTATGATGAACGTTTCGCTGCGTGCGTCCTCTCTTCGATGGAATCCGTGATGACCGACACTTCGTCGTTGCCCGAACAACCGACGCTCACCGGCGAACGCGTCGCACTGCGGCCGCTCGCCGCGTCCGACCGGCAGGCGCTGCTCGATGCGGCGGCGGATGGCCGGTTGTGGAATCTGAAGGTCACGGTCGTACCGGACGAACATACGATCGACGCGTATATCGACACCGCGCTGCAAGGCCGCGCGTCCGGCACCATGATGCCGTTCGTGATCGTCGATCGTGCGTCGGGCCGCGCGATCGGCAGCACGCGGTTCTGGAAGATCGACCGCAAGAATCGCAAGCTCGAGATCGGCCATACGTGGCTGAGTGAATCGGCGCAGCGCACGCGTGCAAATACCGAAGCGAAATGGCTGTTGCTCGAATACGCGTTCGACACGCTGCAGTGCGTGCGCGTGCAGTTCACGACCGACGAACTGAACGAGAAGTCGCGCACGGCGATACTGCGGCTCGGTGCGAAGCAGGAGGGGATCGTGCGTCACGAGCGGATCATGCCCGACGGTCGCAAGCGCAACTCGGTGCGCTTCAGCATCATCGACGACGAATGGCCGGAAGTCCGTGACCGGTTGAAAGCGAAGCTTGCGACGTGACGCGCGTCGTGTAGCGCGGGGGTGATGCGCGTCGCGCCGCTGAAGGGGGGCGGCGCGACGACGGGGGAAGCAGATATGCCGCCGCGCACGACGCGCGGCGGTGCATCGCGTTACTGCGCCGATGCGAGGTGATGACGCTGCGCGAGCTTCTGCGCGTCCGCGTAGTGCGCCTGCAGGATTGGCAGCGCCTGGCGTGCGACTTCCTTCAGCTTCGTGTCGCGGCCCGATGCGATCTCGGCCTGGAATGCCGAGATCGTCTTCTGCTGGCCGGCCAGCGCGACCTGCTCGATGTACGCCTTGTCGAATTCCGCGCCGCGCAGGTTCCGGATGCTGTCCAACACGGTCTTGTCCGGGTCGTTGGCCGGCACGTCGACGCCGCGCGGGCTGGCGGCGCGCATCGCCTGGATGATCTTTGCGTCGTCGGCAGACACGCGTTGCGCGAATGCCTTCACCTGGCTGTCCGACGTGCGCGAATCGGCGATGCGCGCGGCATCGTGCTGGGTCGACACGGTTTTCGTGCCGTCCGTGATGAAGGTCTGATCGGCTTCGTGGATGCGCGTTTGCGTGGCGGCAGCCGGCGCGGATGCGGCCGGTTGCGCGGTTTGCGCATTCGCCGTCACGGCGACGAGAAGCAAGCCGGCGGCAGACAGTGCGAGGCGCGAAAAGTGGGGAAAGCGGTTCATGGGACCTCCTTTCGATCGGGGCTCTGATTAACGTGCGGATCACGTGATCCGCGGCTGTGCGAGAGACCGGGCGCGCCCGGGCCGGATTCGATCGCCGCTCTGCCGAGGCGGCGTTCGCGATGTGTGCCGGCCCGACTGATTCTAGGAGAGCGCCCACGTAGCAGGTGCAACGGCGCTGTGGTTTGTGTAACGGTTGGTAAGACCAATCCAGGCGTGCGCGCGCGGGCAGGTAGTGCGTACCTGTCGTGCCTGTCGTCGCGGCAATTTTTGCGTGCGGGTCGCGCGTGCGATGAACGCGATGTGCGTGGATGTCATCGGCGTGTCATCGTCGGGCGCGCAGCGCATCTGTATCCCGCCCGCCAACTCACCGCGTGTCGAATCGGACATGCGATGCGTGCGCCACCGTCATACGCGATCGAGCAGCGCGTCGAGATGCGGCAGCAGCGGCGTCGCGCAATGCGACTGCAACGCGTCGGGCGCCGTGTAGCCCCAAGCGACGCCCTGGAACGCGATGCGTGCGCGGCGCGCCGCGTCGGCGTCGCGGATTTCATCGCCGACGTACAGCACGTCGGCCGGCTGCATGCCGGCTTCGCGCACGAGCGCGCGCAGCCGGCGCGCCTTGCCGAACAGCGGAATGCCGCACGCGAACGTATCGACGCGGCGGCTCGCATGCGCGCCGAGCCGGTCGCGGACGACGTCCTCGCTGTTCGACGTGGCGATCGCGATGCGGATGCCGCGCGCGGCAAGTGCGTCGAAGGTCGTGTCGACGCCGGGGAACAGCTTCACGTGCGCGATGCGCGGCCGCATCAGCCGGCGGATGTCGAGCGTCACGCGCGGCACTTTCCACATCGGTACTTCGAGCGCGCGGATGATTTCGCGCGCGGACATGCCGCGCAGCAGCGGGCGCAGCTCGGGCGTCGCGTCGCGGAAACCATGCAGGCGCGACGCGTCCGTCAGCGCCGACAGGAAGCAGTCGAGGGAATCGGCGAGGGTGCCGTCGAAGTCGAATGCGATGAGTCGATAGGGCATGGAGCGGTGCGGCGAGTTTCGGTGAGCCGGTGACGATACCACTGAATCGCATTGCATTTTGAGGGGCTTTGGAGCTGGAGCGCCTGGTCGGCGGCATCGCGCGAGTGCGGGCATCTGTGGCGGGATACAAAGTGGCGCGTAGCGGACCGCGCGCGAATGGATCCCGCGAACTCCCGCCCAGAGTGCGCAACGGCCGCGAATCGGCCTCCCTTGTCTCCCGCTCCACACCGCGCTATCGTTTCCGCTCCGCCCCGAGCGTTCCGGAGAGCCGACGTGCCCGCCACCCCATCAGCCGCGCTGAGATTTTCCACCGACAAGCGCGAGCTCGACATCGACACCATCTTCGATTTCCTGCATCGCGACGCGTACTGGTCGCGGGGCATTCCGCGCGACGTCGTCGAGCGTGCGATCGACGGCTCGCTGTGCTTCGGCGCGTATGTCGGCGACCGGCTCGTCGGTTTCGCGCGGCTCGTGACCGATCATGCGACGTTCGCGTACCTGTGCGACGTCTTCGTGCTGCCGGCCGAGCGCGGCAACGGCTACGGCCGCGCGCTGATCGACCACATATTCGCGCAACCGATGTTGCAAAGCCTGCGGTGCATCATGCTGTCGACGTCGGACGCGCATGGTCTGTACCGGCCGGTCGGCTTCGCGCCGCCGGCGAAGCCCGAGCTGCTGATGGAGATCCGCCGCTCCGACATCTACGCGAAACGCTGACGCGTGGTGAGCGCATACAATACGCGCTTTCGTTTTTGCAGAAGGGAAGCCCATCATGACCGAACAGGAAGCCGAACAGCTGGCCACGCATCGTCACTACAAGGGCGGGCTGTATCGCTACATCGGCGTCGCGCGCCATTCCGAAACCGAGGAAGCGGTGGTCGTGTACGAGCATCTGTGGCCGCATGCGCGCGGCCTGTGGGTGCGGCCGGAAGCGATGTTCAACGAGAACCTGCCGGACGGCACGCCGCGTTTCCGCAAGCTGCGCGACTGAGCGCCAGCAGGCGCCGGCGGCGGGCGATGAGCGACGGATCGCGCAAACGCCGCTCCGGTCGTGCCGGCCGCCGATCGAACCGGCTAGCCGCGTGCTCGCGCGCCCGCCAGCGCCTTCGTCAGCTCGGCCGGCCCGTGCACGACCGTCACCTCCGGCGTGCCGTGCCACGCGGCCAGCCGCTTCACGGCTTTCGCGACGTCCGCCGCGAGACCCGTGCCGAACCGCACGCCGGGCTCCACATGCACCGCCTTCAATTCGAACGTGCCGAGCGCGCGATGCGCTTTCGCGTCGACGCGCGCGACGAGCCGGCCGCGATGCAGCACCGGCAGGCAGAAATAGCCGTAGCGCCGCTTGTGCGCGGGCGTATAGCACTCGATCGTGTAGTCGAAGCCGAACAGCGTCGACGCGCGCCGGCGGTCCCACACCACCGGATCGAACGGCGACAGCAACGTCGTGACCGTCGAGCGCAGCGTGTCGGCCGCGGCGGCGGGCAGCAGCGCGTCGAGCGAGCGATGCACGTAGGCCGGCTCCTTCCAGTCGGCGATCTCCACTGGAATCAGCTCGCCTGCATCTGCCAGCTGCTCGAGCTCCGCGCGGTACGAACGGCGCGGCAGCCGGTAGTAGTCGGCGACCCAGTCCGCGCGCACGACGCCGAGCGCACGGCACGTGTAATCGAGCAGCGCCGGCAACACCGCGTCGCGCGGCGGCAGGTCGCGCGCGTCGTCCCAGCCCGGCAGCACGCGCTCGCGCACGTCGTAGATGCGCTGGAAATTGCGGCGCTCGGACACCATCAGCTCGCCGAGCGTGAACAGCACTTCCAGGTGCTTCTTCTCGGGCTTGCGATCCCACCATCCGTTGCCCTTCGCGCCGTCCTCGCGGATGAAGTCGGCTGACCGCACGGGGCCTTCCTCGCGAATCCGCGACAGCAGCCGGTCGATTTCCGCGCGGTTCTGCGCGTGCCAGTCGGCTGCATATTTCCAGCCCATACCCGATGGATCGAGCATCTTGTAACGCATCAGCCCGAATTGCTCGATCGGCAGGAAGCACGCCTCGTGCGACCAGTATTCGAACAGGCGCGCCTCGGCGAGATGTTCGTCGAGCCACTGCGGCGCGAAGTCGCCGAGCCGGCTGAACAGCACCAGGTACGGGCTGCGCGCGACGACGTGGATGGTATCGATCTGCAGTTGCGCCATCCGGCGGATCGTATCGAGCACGTCGGCCTTGGTGGCTTTGCGGCGGGGCGGGGTCAACAGGCCCTGCGCGGCGAGATGCAGCGCGCGGGCGGCGGCGGGCGAGAGCGTAAGCATCGAAGCGGCGGCTGAGGGTGGCGGTCGGGCACCACTTTAGCGCGAAAGCGGCGCACGTGTGCGATGCATGACCGCCGCGCGTCTGACAATGCTTGACAGACGCGCGGCGCGAGTTTCCCTATAGTGCGGACATGGCGCGACGAAATGTGCGCGCAAAGATTCGGCTTCCGACGCACATATGTCCATGGCACGCAGGAAGCAGATCCGGGATTCTCAACCCCCAACGAGAGAACCGGAGCCCTGAGCGGATATCCATACGGCTGTGCACCGGCCCCGTGTGGATGTCCGCTGATTTTTTTGGTTTTCCGGTTGTGCCGCCGCCAGCCGTTTCCCGTCCGGCCGCTTATTGCCGCTTGCCGCGCGCGACTTCGTCGCCGGCGCCGGGCGGCAGCCGCCGCGTGATCGGAATCGATGCGAACGAACACAGCCCGACCACGACGAACGCGGGCCAGAAATCCGACCAGACCATCGTCTGGTGCCCCTGCGCCCAGTGCGACACGTGCAGCACGAGGCCGGCGACCGTCACGCCGAGCCCGAGCGACATCTGCTGCACGACACTGCCGAGGCTCGTCGCGCGACCTGCGTCGGCCTGCGAGATATCCGCGTAGATCATCGAGTTCAGGCTCGTGAACTGGAGCGCGGGGAAGATGCCGCCGACCAGCACGATCGTCCAGATCGCCCACGTGGGCATGCCCGGGTGGAACACGCCGTACGCGGCGATCGCGAGGCCCGCAAACGCGGCGTTGTAGATCAGCACCGTGCGAAAGCCGAAGCGGCGCAGCGTATGCGTGGCCGTCGAGCGGCTCACCGCGCCGCCGAGCGCGGACGCGCAGGTGATCAGCCCCGAGTGGAACGCGCTCATCCCGAGCCCTTCCTGCAGCGCCAGCGGCAGCAGGAACGGTACCGCTCCGAGGCCGATGCGGAACAGCGACCCGCCGACCACGCTCGCGTGGTACGTCGGAATCTTCAGGAAGCTGAGGTCGAGCACCGGCCGCTCCTTGCGGCGTGCGTACGGCACATAGAGCGCGAGCAGCGCGACGCCGATCGCGCACATCGCCAGCGCGTTGCTGCGCGACGTGAGCGCGCCGTCGATCAGCGTGAGTCCCATCAGCAGCAGCGCCGCGCCGCTCGCCGACAGCAGGAAGCCGAACCAGTCGAGCGGGCCGGGATCGGGCTCGTGCGTGTTAGCGATGTGCTTGCTCGCGAGGTAGATCCCGTAGATGCCGATCGGCACGTTGATGAAGAAGATCATCCGCCAGTGCAGGTAGGTCGTGATGAAGCCGCCGACGAGCGGCCCGACCGTGGGCCCGAACAGCGCGGGGATCGCGAGGTAGTTCATCGCGCGCACGAGATCGGAGCGCGGCACCGCACGGAAGATGATGATCCGGCCGACCGGCACCATCATCGCGCCGCCGACGCCTTGCACGAAGCGCGCGAACGTGAGCACCCCGAGAGAGTTGGACGCCGCGCACATCAGCGAGCCGGCGACGAAGATGCCGATCGCGGTGCGGAACACGGCGCGCGCGCTGAAGCGGTCGGCGAGCCATCCGCAGATCGGGATGAATACGCCGAGGCCGACCACGTAGGCCGTGATCGCGATGTTCAGTGTGACGGGATTGTGCCCGAAGTCCCTCGCCATCGCGGGCAGTGCGGTGACGATGATGTTCGCGTCGACGCTTTCCATGAACAACGCACAGGCAACGATGAGCGGTGCTAGAAAGACGGGCGACATGGGCAGGGCGCGCGGTAAAGACGCCATTATGCCCACAATGTGGTCGTTGCGTCACGCGAGACAACGCTTGTTCCGCATGTTGCAACAGTCGTTCCTGCTTCGGCTCGACCGAAAAGAGACGGCTGCGGCGGCGCGCATCGCGCGGCAGCAAACTTGCACGCGATGCGCGTTTCGTGCGACATTCGAAACTCGTCTGTGGAATACAACGACGCGCATCGATCGACGGCCATCGAGACGAGCGCACGCGCGAACGAGACCCCTGCCGATCCATTCATCATCGAAAGGAGGGGACACGCCATGACGTCACGCCGTGCCGCATCGACCGCATCCACCGCATTGCATCCCGCGCCGTATCTGCCGCGGCCCGCGCCGCGTCTGCGCTGGGCCGCCGTCATCGCGGTCGCGTATCTGGCCGTCGCCGGCTGCGCCGCGCAGGCCGACAGCGCGAACCACGCGGCTGCGCAGGCGGCCAGCCGGACTGCCGTGCCGGCCTCGGCCGCGTTCACGAACCAGAGCGCCGGCACGCTGCTGCCGCCGCCGAGCGAGCTCTACGGCGACCTGTTCGTCGCCGTGCAGACCGCGCAGCTCTATCCCGACCAGAAAACCTTCGTCGACGCGACGCCCGACACCGATCCTGCGACGATCGTGCAGTTGTATCAGCAACAGAAGTCGCAGCCTGGCTTCTCGCTGAAGGCGTTCGTCGATCAGCACTTCACGCCGCCGCCGGAGGGCGGGGTCACGCCGCCGCCGAACCAGACGCTGCGCCAGCACATCGACTGGTTGTGGCCGCAACTGACGCGCACGAGCACGACGGTGCCGCCGTACAGTTCGCTGATCCCGATGCCGAAACCGTACGTGGTGCCGGGCGGACGCTTCCGCGAAGGCTACTACTGGGACACCTATTTCACGATGCTGGGGCTGCAGGTGTCGGGGCGCGAGGATCTCGTCGACGACATGCTCGACAACTTCGCGCACCTGATCGACACGGTCGGCCACATCCCGAACGGCAATCGCACGTACTACGCGAGCCGCTCGCAGCCGCCGTTCTTCGCGTACATGGTCACGCTCGCCGCGCAGGCCGAAGGCGACAAGGTCTACCAGAAATACCTGCCCGCGCTGCGCAAGGAGTACGCGTACTGGATGCAGGGCGAGACCACGACGCCGCGCGGGCAGGCCACCCGCCACGTGGTCGCGATGCCGGACGGCGCGGTGCTGAACCGCTACTGGGACGCGAGCGACACGCCGCGCGACGAGTCGTATCTCGAGGACGTGACGACCGCGAAGGCCGTGCCGAGCCGCCCGGCGAACGACGTGTACCGCGACCTGCGTGCGGGCGCCGAGAGCGGCTGGGACTACAGCTCACGCTGGTTCGGCGACGGCAAGACGCTCGCGACGATCCGCACGACGTCGATCGTGCCGGTCGACCTGAACAGCCTGATGTTCCATCTCGAGACGACGATCGTGAAGGGCTGCGCGATCACGCGCGACATCGCGTGCGTGACGGACTTCTCCGGGCGGGCGGCGCGCCGCGCGGCGGCGATCAATCACTACCTGTGGAACCGTCGCGGCTATTACGGCGACTACGACTGGCAGTTGCGCAAGCCGCGCGACGCGGTGACGGCCGCCGCGCTGTATCCGCTGTTCGCGGGCGTCGCATGGCCGGAGCGTGCGAAGGCGACCGCGCGCGAGGTGCGCAAGACGCTGCTGCAGCCGGGCGGTCTCGCGACGACGACGGTGAACACGGGCCAGCAGTGGGATGCGCCGAACGGCTGGGCGCCGTTGCAGTGGATCGCGATCGAAGGGCTGCGCCGCTATGGCGAGCCGGCGCTCGCGAAAGACATCGGCACGCGCTTCCTGGCCGACGTGAAGCACGTGTATGCGACCGAAGGCAAGCTCGTCGAGAAGTACGTGGTCGAAGGCACGGGCGAGGGCGGCGGCGGGGGCGGCGAGTATCCGCTGCAGGACGGCTTCGGCTGGACCAACGGCGTCACGTTGAAGCTGCTCGGGCTGTACGGCGAGTGATGGACGGCCGTAACGCATGCACGTAACGCATAACGCATAGCGCCTCGCGCATATCGCACGCGCGTGTATGAAAGCACCGGGCCGGATCGCCGCTCGAGCGGTAGTCCGGCCCGTATTGCATGCGCGGTCGGTCAGAACGTGATCGTCGTCCGCACGCCGACCACCGTTTCGTCGCCGATGCGCGCGCCGGCCGCGTTCGGGTTCGGGATCCCGCCGCCCGGCCGGAAGAAGTGCTGAAGGTCGGCCTGCAACTGCCACCACGGCGTGACCTGATACTGGTAGGTCGCCTCGATCACGGTTTCCGCGCGGCGCACCGGATAGCCGGGCGTTGCATAGGTGCCGGTGTCGCCGTCGAACCCGCGCGCATGCGAGCCGATCTTCGCGTAGCCGATCGCGATGCCGGCCGTGTCGTTGTCGCGTCCGGCGAACGGCGCCTTCAGCGTGACGCCCGCATTCGCCGCGAAATCGACGACGTTGCGATCGCCGGGCGCGCCCATCACGCGCGCGAACACGCCCACCGAACGCGGACTGTCGGCCGACGGCCGCCACACCATCTGATCGGCGACCGCATAGAAGCCGTAGTTGCCGCGATGCGTGGCGGGAATGCCGTTGCTGGCCGGATTCGCGAGCGACAGCCCGTCGGTGCCGAAGCGCGGATCGTTCGCGTGCTGCGACTGATACCAGAAGCCGAGCTTGTACGTGCCCGGCAAGCCGGCCGGTTGCGGCGCCTTCGGATCGGCGGGCGGCGCGTTCAGCGCGTACTGAAGCTCGCCGATCACGAATGCGCCGCTGCGCAGGTTGAAGTTGGTGCCGTGCGCGTTCAGCGCCTGCGCATCGCCGTCGCTGCGGCCGGCCGGGTTGCCGTCGAACACGCCGACCATCGCCGTCCACGCGTCGGCCGGCTTCACGCGCAGCCGCACGCCGAGCGACGACAGCGGATACGCGGGGCCGCCGGCCGGCAGGTCGGCGGCGGGCAGCACGGGCCAGCCGAACGTCGCGTTCATGAACGTCGCCGCGTACTGGCTCACCATGAATTCCTGGTCGACGCTCTGCTGGCCGACTCGCACGTCGGCCTTGCCGTCGAGGAATGCTTGCTGGTACCAGAGCTCCCACAACCGCGTGGTCGAATTCGCTTCGATGCCGGTCGCGGTCTGCAGGGTCTGCAAATAGCGCTGCGACAGATTGGTGCCGTGGATCTGCAGCGCCGATACGTTGAACGTGCCGCCCGGCAGCCCGACCGCTTTGTCGGTATCGAGGTTGAAGCCGAATTGCGTGACGCCCTGGTACGCGCCGCCGCGTGCCGTGCCGCCCGCGGCGTTGTACAGGTATTCGCTGGTTTCCTGCAGGTTCAGCGTGACGCCATGGTCGCCGAGCACGTCGCGCAGGCCGCCCATGTTGCCGAGGAGATTCGAGCGCTCCCAGAATCCGGTGGGCGCGGCGGCATCGGCGGCCTGTTGGGCGGGGGCGGCGCTCGTATCGCCGGCTGCGGGGGCGGCCGGCGCGACCGCAGCGGGCGGCGGCGACGATTGCGCGAATGCGGGTGCGGCCGCGAGCGACAGTAGCAGCGCAGCGAGCGCATCGATGCGCGGTGCGCGCGGGGCGGGTTCAAAACGATGCTTCATGCGGACTCCGGGTTTCGATCGATGAGTGTCTCAGAAGAAAGGAACGGGCAGCGCGATGGCGCGGGAGCGCGGTCTACGCGCGGTCTACGGCAGCCAGCCGCCGATGCGCCACACATGCGCGAAGCCGACGCGCGACGCGGCTGCGCAGAGCAGCGCGACGAGCGCGACGGCGGCCGCCATCGCGCCGACCAGCGCGCAGTCGAGCGGGCGCGGCAGCGGACGCGACGGCAGGTGTCCGAGCGTGGTGCCGCACCGGTTGCCGCAAGCCCGGGCGAGCAGTGAAAGCACGGAGACGACCGAGCGGTCGCCCGCAACGAGAGCGAGCCGCTTGAGTCTGAGCGCGAACGATGGAAAGAACATGGCGTACCTCCGTCCTGCCCGGCCAATACCGGACGACGTGTGCGAACGCGGGCGCATCGCGCGGCCTGCGCCCGGCAGTTGGAACGTAACGGAGCGTGCGACTGACGAACCGGCGATGGCCGGCCCGGGATGAAGCGCGCTAACCCGATGAATGCGAGCTAGCGGCGAAGGACATGCGTCTGCTGCTATCTCGCGATGGCTTGGCCGGCCTGGACCGGCATCGAACTGCAACTGGAGCATGTGTCCACGGAGGGACTCCCTTGATGAATTGGGGCGGATTGTAGTCGCGACTTTTGCTGCGGCGCAAGCAAAAAAGTGTCGCCGGCCGGCACGTCGCGGCGGCGTCGCAGCGCGTCGCGGCCCACGCGGACGCGGCGTCCGGCGCCAGCCGGCGCGTTGCGGCAACTGTTGCTGAAACGCACCGCCGCACCGTGCGAGCGGGCGAGCTGAAAGGTTGTGACGCGTCATGTCGGGCGTGAATCTTTCAGCGTGCGAATGTGAAAAAAATATTCGACGGGCCGCCGTTCAAAGGGTTGACTTCCGTTTCGGCCGGTCCATAGAATCCCGCATCTTCACTCTTGGGGCCGCCGCCTTGGACGCCTGCAGTAGTCGATCTTCGAACGAAATTTCCGCCTGAGCGACCGACGTCCGCGCCTCATCGAAGCCGCCGTTTGTCGCCCAGGCAAACGGTGCGCGCAGCAGTATTCCGCAGTATTTCCCTACGTGCACCCTGATTCGCGCCGGTTAGCGTGATGCGCTTGCGCATGCGCGATCCGGTTTCGCCGCCGCTCGATACGCGGCCGCGTTCGCGCATGCGCGCCGCATGCATCCGAACGACGGCACGCGCGCCGGGCGGCGGCCAACCGTGTTCTCCGGAACGCCGCACAGGAGCCGCCATGAACGACAGTGACAGTTGTCCCTTATGCCCGCTGAACCAACAGACCCATTCGAACCCGGGTCGCAGGGACACTCCGGCCGACTAGCCTGACACGGCGTTCAGGCCCCGGACTGGCCCCGCGCCCATCACGCGGCCGGCGCGCATGCCCGCCGCCAGGAGCCAGACCATGAAATTCGGCCTTCTGCTGTCGAACCTTCCTCACGTCACGGAATCGCGTCCGCACTACGACGCGATGCTGATGCTCGACGCCCGTCCGCGGGTGTTCTCCCGGTTGTTCACGCGGCTTCTGAAACCGTTGCTCTGCTGAACTCGACACGCCGAGCGCGTCTCGGCATGCGCACGCCGGCCCGCCGCGCGCGCATGCCAAGACCACACGCTTGCCGGATAAAAGAACCAGCCGTACGGAATCCATCATGTCTACGCCATCCAACGTCTCTCCACCGATCGCCGTCGAACGCAGCGCCGTGCTCGACGAAGCCCACCTGGGCGACATCCGCGGCGCGCTCGGCACCATCGCGCACCACGACACCGCCGCGCGCGGCACATGGTGGGCGCGCGTTCGCACGCTGCTCGCGATCATCGGCCCCGGCCTCATCGTGATGGTCGGCGACAACGATGCCGGCGCGTTCGGCACTTATACGCAGGCCGGCCAGAACTACGGCACGACGCTGCTGTGGACGCTGCTGCTGCTCGTGCCGGTGCTGTACGTGAACCAGGAAATGGTGCTGCGCCTCGGCGCGGTCACGGGCGTCGGCCATGCGCGGCTGATCTTCGAGCGCTTCGGCAAGTTCTGGGGCGCGTTCAGCGTGATCGATCTGTTCCTGCTCAACGCGTTGACGATCGTCACCGAGTTCATCGGTATCACGTTCGTGCTCGCTTTCTTCGGGCTCCCGAAGGTCGCGGGCGTGTGCGTCGCGGCCGCGCTGACGATGGCGGCGGTGAGTACCGGCGACTTCAGGCGTTTCGAGCGGTTCGCGATCGTGCTGTGCGTGCTGAGCCTGCTGCTCGTGCCGGTGCTCGTGTCGATCCACCCGCCGGTGTCGCAGATGTCGCGCGACTTCTTCGTGCCGAACTGGCCCGCGCACGCGAAGCTTTCCGACGTGATGCTGCTCGTGATCGGCATCGTCGGCACGACGGTCGCGCCGTGGCAACTGTTCTTCCAGCAAAGCTACGTGATCGACAAGCGCATCACGCCGCGCTTCATGAAGTACGAGAAGGTCGACCTGTGGATCGGCATCGCGTTCGTGCTGATCGGCGCGGTCGCGATGATCGGCTTCAGCGCCGCGCTGTTCGGCGGTCATCCGGAAGCCGGCAACTTCACCGACGCGGGCGGCGTGATCGCAGGCCTCGAGAAGTATGCCGGCCGCGCGAGCGCGACGCTGTTCGCGGTCGCGCTGCTCGACGCGTGCATCATCGGCGCG
Organism: Burkholderia latens; assembly: GCF_902499045.1. Classification (GTDB taxonomy): domain Bacteria; phylum Pseudomonadota; class Gammaproteobacteria; order Burkholderiales; family Burkholderiaceae; genus Burkholderia; species Burkholderia latens. Next base: position 289,621 of record NZ_CABVPL010000001.1, read on the forward strand.
GCCGCCGTGTCGCTGTCGACCGCGTATGCGATCGGCGACGTGTTCAAGATCCGCCATTCGCTGCATCGCGGCGTGTCGGACGCGAAGGGCTTCTATCTCGTCTACTTCGGGATCGTCGCGGCCGCTGCCGCGCTCGTGCTGATTCCGGGCAGCCCGCTCGGCCTGCTGACCGAGGCGGTGCAGACGCTCGCCGGCGTGCTGCTGCCGAGCGCGACGGTGTTCCTGCTCGTGCTGTGCAACGACCGTCAGGTGCTCGGCCCGTGGGTCAATTCGACGAAGCTCAACGTGTTCACCGGCGCGGTGGTGTGGGTGCTCGTGCTGCTGTCGATCATCCTGACCGCGTCGGTCATGTATCCGGACATCAGCGGCGAAGCGATCGTCGACGTGCTCGTTGGCGGCACGGTGCTCGCGATCGCCGGCTATCTCGCGACGGTGCTGATCCGCCGCAACAGGCGCGTCGTCGAGCCGGGCATCGATCGTTCGCTGCGCGACACGTGGCGCATGCCGCCGCTCGACTCGCTGGAGCCGCAGAAGATGACGGTTGCAACGCGCGTATGGATGGCCGTGCTGCGCGGCTATCTGGTAATCGCGGTCGGCCTCGTGATCGTCAAGGTCGTGCAGATGACGCTGCTGAAGTAACGTCGCGCATTTCAACGAAGCGGCGCCCGCCGGGCGCCGCGCCGCTACCGCTACGAGCCGGCCCGTCGAGGCCGGCTCTTGCGTTTTACGGGCCGCGGCTGCGCGTTCAGATCAGCTCGAGCTTCGACGTCAGGTACGTGAGCTGAATCCGGTTCGCGACGCCGAAGCGCTTGCGCAGCTTGCGCAGGTGATAGTCGACATTGTGCGCGCTCGTATCGAGGCGGCGGCCGATCTCCTTGTCCGACGCGCCTTCCGCGATGCCGAGCAGCAGCTCCTGCTCGAACGGCGTGAGCCCGTTGACCGCACGCTCGCGCGACGTCGCGATCAACTGCGGCGACGCGAACTTGTGCACCGACAGACCGATCGACAGCGCCTGCTCGATCGTCGCCGGCGTGATCCACTCGCGCGTGCGGCGCGGCGCGGTGAAGCTCATGAACGCATGCAGCCTCGTGCCCGGCACGGCCATCGAATACATGATCCCGCTGCACATGCCGTCGTCCTGCATCGTCTGCAGGAATCCGTCGAGCGCGGCCGGCGTCACGTACGGCGCATCGTCGCGCTCGCGGTGTTCGCGGCGCAGCTGTTGCAGATCCCACACGATCGGCATGTTGCATACGCGCGCGCCGAGCGTGCGCGGATCGATGTCGTGATGGTTGTGGCGAACGTAGTCGCCGCGGTAGGTGGCGGGCGTGAACGCTTCGTGCAGGTAGAGGCTCTCGACGCGCTCGCGCGAGAATTCGAGCGCGAAGTACGCGAACGTCGAAAAGCCCGTCAGATGCAGCAGGCTCGCGACGATCCGGTTGCGCTCGGCGGTGCTCTGCGCGTGCGCGAGCGTGTCGGCGACGCCGAGCTTGGGCGCATGCGGCTGCGCGATGTCGCCGCGCTTGACGTCGTCGCACCAGACGACCTGGACCGGGCGCGTTCTCGACGAGTCGGCGCAGCCGGCCGCGCGCTGCGACGGACGGGACAACATGGTTGGGGCGACCGCTTCTTCATGCAATGCAATATCGGACATGAGCCATCCCTCGGAATCGACGCGCAGCGCGACGGCAGCCGTGTCGTGCACGGCGCCCGCAACGGTGCGATCGAGCATCGTTATGATATGCGCCGATCGTCATCCTGACGAAACGCGGGGGCATTGTACAAAAATGCCCGTGTGCGCGTAATATGCCGTAATACTAATCGCGGCGAAAGGTTCGTGCTCGCGATCAAATATAGACAACCAGAAAATCATAAAGAAAAGACCAGGTCGTGACGGGGCGAGTTCACATATTGGGAAGGGGTGGGCTGCTCATGACATATGCTGACGACGCACCACGCGTCGAATGGTTCTCGCAAGCGGATATCGCGGCCACTGCCGCTTATTCGAAAGAAATACACGCGGTCGAACGCGACGTTTTTACCGGTATCCAATTCGCGCCCGGTAAATCCGACCTTGCTCCCGTCGATTTCGCGCAATGCCACGCGCGATTGCGGCAAATCGGTTTCAGCACGCTCGGTTATGGCGCATACGAGATGATCGGGCGGCGCATCCTGTGCGCGCATCTGCTGCGCGACCTCGCGCCCGCGACGTTCATGCAGCCGTATATCGAGGGCATGCTCTACGAGAGCGACCCGCGCTTCGCGCAGGTGCGTCAGAGCGGCTTTCCGGTTGCGTGGCGGCTGGACGAGATCGAGGGCGTCGCGCACGGCAGCGGCGATCGCAAGGTGCTCGCGCTGGCCGGACACTTGCGTGCGCACGCAATGAACAGCGGCGTGATCTTCAGCCTGTCGGCGCCGCGGCTCGATCTGCGTGTCGCGGTGAACCTGACGTCGGAAGCGCACGGCACCGACTGGATCGACGATCGCGTGATCGGCGGCGCGCTGTCGGTGAGCCTCGCCGTGCATCGCGTCGCGCTGCCGTTTCTCGAGGCGCGCATTGCGCGCATGCGCGGCTTCATGCTCGGCGACGAGCAGCAGCAGGTGCTCGAGCGGCTCGTGCACGGCCTGTCCGACCAGGAGATCGCGAGCGCGCTGCGCACGTCGCTGCACAAGGTCGGACACCATATCCGTTCGCTCGAAAAACTCTTCAACGTCCGCAACCGCGCGCAACTCGCGTATCTCGCCGCGCGCCGTCTGGAGTCCTGATTCCGGCCGCCCGCGCGGCCGCCGCCGCGCGATGGAAGCGGTTCCGGCCGAGGGTGCGCGCAGGCGCCGCCGGGTTTCGTAGTCCCATCCGATCGTCATACGAAAACCGCCGCGGCGCTACGAGGTGCGTCCGTTCTTGCGCGGTTTCGCGTCGCTAAACTCGTCGCATTCAACGGTCCGCGCGACGCGGGGCACGATCGCCCGCGTCCGCCGGCGACAACGACAGGACGACGGCACGATGGCTGAACCGAAGGCGCTTCCCCGCGACTGGCAGCGGATTTTTTCCGCTGGCCGCAGCGTGTCCGGGCGGCGTCTCGGGGCGTCGCCGCGCGCGGATCTGTTCCTCGCCGCGTTCATCGTGTCGGTGGTCGCGCTGTTCATCCTGCCGCTGCCGCAGGCCGCGCTCGACGGCATGATCTCGCTGAACCTCGCCGCGAGCGTCGTGCTGCTGACGGTGTCGACCTACGTGCCGTCGGCGGTCAGTTTCTCGTCGTTTCCGGCGTTGCTGCTGTTCACCACGCTGTTCCGGCTCGCGCTGAACATCGCGTCGTGCAAGCTGATCCTGCTGCACGCGAACGCGGGCCACGTGATCGACGCATTCGGGCGGCTCGTGGTGGGCAACAACGTCGTGGTGGGCGGCGTGGTATTCCTCGTGATCGCCGTCGTGCAGTTCATCGTGATCGCGAAAGGGTCGGAGCGGGTCGCCGAAGTCGGCGCGCGCTTCTCGCTCGACGCGATGCCCGGCAAGCAGATGAGTATCGACGCGGACCTGCGCGCGGGCATCATCAGCGCCGACGAAGCGCGCGAGCGCCGCGAGAAGCTCGAGCAGGAATCGCAGATGCACGGCGCGATGGACGGCGCGATGAAGTTCGTGAAGGGCGACGCGATCGCCGGGCTCGTGATCGCGTTCATCAACATCGTCGCGGGGATCGCGGTCGGCACGCTGATGCACGGGATGGATATCGGCGACGCGCTGCAGCGCTACGCGATCCTGACCGTCGGCGACGGGATGGCGTCGCAGATTCCGTCGCTGCTGGTATCGATCGCGGCCGGTATCGTGACGACGCGCGTCGCGACGCGCGACACGCGGCAGCGCCAGCTCGGCGAACAGCTGGGCGAGCAGCTCGGCGCGCATCCGCGCGCGCTGCTGATCGCGGCGCTGGTGCTGGCCGGCTTCCTCGTCGTGCCCGGTTTTCCGAAGTGGTCGTTCGCGCTGATCGCGCTCGGCCTCGGCGCGTTCGCGTTCACGCAGCTCAAGCGCAAGACGACCGCGCCGAGCTTCAACCTGATTCATATCGCGGGCCGCGTCGGCGCGACCGACGACGGGCAGCCCGCGAAGGTGTCGCATGCGGCTGGCGTCACGTCGCTGATCGCGGTGTCGCTGTCGGACGACCTGCGCACGACGCTGAACCTCGCACAGCTGCAAAGCGCGCTGTCGAGCGCGAAGGCGCGCGTCGACGCGGACATCGGCACGGTGTTTCCGCGCATCACGCTGAACGACGACGAAGGCGCGCCGGCCGGCACGTACCGGATCTATCTGCAGGACGTGCTCGCCGCGCACGGCGCGCTGAAGCCGGGCTGGCTGCTGTGGGACGGCGCCGCGCCGCTGCCGGAGCGCGCGGAGCGCCAGCCGGCCGAAGCGTTCGGGCCGTTCGCGACCGCGTTGTGGATCAAGCCCGACGGCCCGGCGCCCGAGGGCAAGTGGCTGACGAGCGAAGGTGCGCTCGCCGCGCACGTCGAGCAGATCGTGCGTCAGCACGCCGACGAGCTGATCGGCATCCAGGAGACGCAGGCGCTCGTGCATCTGGTGCGCCGCGAGCATCCGGAACTGGTCGGCGAACTGACGCGGCTCGTGCCGCTGCAGCGCGTGACCGAGGTGCTGCGCCGGCTGCTCGCCGAGCAGGTGCCGATCCGCAACCTGCGCGTGATTTTCGAGAGCCTGATCACATGGGCGCCGAACGAGCCTGACGACGTGATCGCGCTGGTCGAGCTGGTGCGCGTCGATCTGCGGCGCATGATCACCGATCGCCATGCGGGCGCGGCGCGGCAACTGCGCGTCGTGCTGTTCGAGCAGAACCTGCAGGAGCGGATCGAGAACGCGGTGATGCGCACGAAGCAGGGCAATTTTCTCGCGCTGTCGAGCGCGATCAAGCAGGACATCGGCGAGCAGGTGCGCGCGATCGTGCAGGCGGCGGGTGCCGGCGGCCACGGCAATGCGCAAGGCACGCCGCGGCTCGCGGTGATGGTCGCGCTCGGCGCGCGCCGCTACGTGAAGACGATCCTGCAGCCGGTGCTGCCCGATCTCGCGGTGCTGTCGTATCAGGAAGTCGAGGAGGACGTGCAGCTGCATACGATCGGCTGGGTGAAGAACCCGCCGGACGACGGCACGCTCGGCGCGGGCGCCGGCGTGCGCACGCCGGGAGTCGTGCAATGACGAGCTCGACGATCCTCGACCTGACGCGCCAGGCGCTGATGCTGGTGCTGCTGCTGTCGCTGCCGATCGTGCTGATCGCGACCGTCACCGGCCTCGTCGTCGCGATCCTGCAGGCGGTCACGCAGGTGCAGGACGCCAACATCGGCATCGCGGTGCGGCTGATCGCCGTGATGGTCGCGCTCGTGCTGCTGTCCGGCTGGCTCGGCAGCGAGGTGCTGCGCTTCGCGCAGCAGGCGCTGGAACGCATGTTCGTTTCTTCCACAGGAGTCCTTTGATGCGTCGACGCGTCGCCCCGATCCGGTTTCAACCGCGCCGCCTGCAGCGGTTCGCGCTCGCGATGTGCGCGACTGCGCTGCTCACGGCGTCGCTGTGCATGACGGCCGCGCAGCCGGCGCGCGCGGCGGACCTGCGCTGGCGCAACAAGCCGTTTACGATCGTCGCGAACGGCAAGAAGATCGGCGACTTCATTCGCGAGCTCGCGTCGTCGCAGGGCGTGACGGCGGTGGTCGACCCGAAGGTCGACGGCGTGATCAGCGGCCGCTTCTCGGGCACGCCGCAGCAGACGCTCGACACGATCTGCTCGACCTACGGGCTCACGTGGTACTACGACGGCTCGTTCCTGTACGTCGATCCGGCCGATCAGTCGCAGACGCAGATGATCCCGATTCCGCCGAACGCGGCCGGCGAGATCGGCCGCACGCTGCAGGCGATGCAGATCCCCGACAAGCGCTACACGCTCGTGATCAACGATCGCGCGAACAGCGTGTACGTGGCCGGCCCGCGCCGCTACGTCGAGCTCGTGCGGCAGGCGGTCGGCTCGGTCGGCGATCCGTCGGCGAACGGCGCGCATGCGGACATCCGCGCGTTCCGGCTCAAGTACGGCTGGGCGTCGGACTTCACGATCAACCGCTCGGGCAAGGAAGTGACGGTGCCGGGCGTCGCGACGATCCTGCGCCGGCTGTTCGGCAAGGGCGGCGGCACGAGCGCGCTGCCGTCGAGCACGCCGCTCGGGCAGGCCGCGCGCCAGGTGAAGCTCGGCTCGGGGTTGACGATCGCGGTGCCGCGGCTCGATTTTCCGGACCTTTCCGGCGGCCCGCGGCAAGGCGGCTACGGCGGCGCGGACAGCGCGGCCGGCAGCTTCTCGCCGTTCTCGAACGCGGGCGGCGGCGACACGCTGCCGCAGATCGTCGCCGATCCGGCGATCAACGCGGTGATCGTGCGCGATCTGCCGGAGAACATGTACCGCTACCAGTCGCTGATCAACCAGCTCGACGAGCGGCCGCGCATCGTCGAGATCAACGTGACGATCATCGACATCAACGAGGATTCGCTCGACAGCCTCGGGATCGACTGGCGCCTGCACACGACACACGGCGACGTGCAGATCGGCAACGGCCAGAATCCGTTGAACGGCAACACGCAGTACAACGGCGCCGGCAACCCGCCGCTGACGTTCGGCATCGGCACGTCGGAAACCGGCCAGACCGGCAGCTTCATGCCGACCGGCATCGCGCTGACCGCGTCGATCGGCGGCTCGCTGCGCAACTACCTGCTCACGCGCGTGAATGCGCTCGCGCAGAAAGGGCAGGCGCAGCTGCGCTCGAAGCCGAAGGTGCTCGCGCTCGACAACACCGAGGCGATTCTCGAGAACCTCACGCAGTTCTACGTGCAGGTGCAGGGCTACCAGGATTCGTCGCTGTACAGCGTGACGACCGGCACCAGCATCAAGGTGACGCCGATGATCGTCGACGAGGCGATCCGCAACGCGGCGGCCGTTTCCGGCAATACGCAGAGCGTCATGATGTCGATCGACATCCAGGACGGCAACATCGTGCCGGGGCAGGCCGTGTCGAACGTGCCGGTGATCCAGCAGCGCAACATCGTCACGAAGACGATGATCGACGAAGGCAAGAGCCTGCTGATCGCGGGTTTCAACGACGACGAGGTGCGGCTGAACAAGAGCGGCGTGCCGTGGCTGTCGGACATTCCGCTGATCGGCAACCTGTTCAAGTACACCGACAAGTCGGGCAACCACATGGAGCGGTTCTATCTGCTGACGCCGCGCGTGGTGACGGCCGCGTCGATGTACGCGCCGGACGGCTCGCCCGTGAATCCGGGCGCGGACGCGCCGGCCGATCCGAATGCGATGTCGATGTATCGGCCGCCGGACAACGACATCGCGGTGCCGCTGACGCCGAAGCCGCTGCCCGGCACGAAGTTCGGCCCGCCCGCGCTGCCGCCGCCGCCGAACGACGCGGCGTCGCAGCCGGTGGCGACGACCGCAGGAGCGCCAACCCATGTCGACGACCATCATTGATCCGCACGGCGACGGCGTACTGCCCGGCGGCACGGCGGGCGCGCCCGGTGCGGGCGGCGGCTCGGCCGCGCTCGCGTCGCCCTGGAATCTGTGTTTCCTCAGCGGGCCGATGTACGGCCGCACGATGTCGCTCGCGCGCGGCGCGAACTGGGTCGGCACCGCGGCCGATTGCGAAGTGATCCTGCCCGATCGCGAGATCGGCGCGAAACAGGTGTGTTTGCAGGTCGGCGCGCTCGCGGTGACGGTACAGAACCACGGCGGCGAAGGCAGCGCGCCGGTGCTGTTCAACGACGAGCCGCTCGGCGCGGGCCGCCGCTCGATGACGCCGCAGGACGTCGTGACGGTCGGCTCGATCAAGCTCGGCATCGCGCGGCACGCGCAGGCGAGCGTCGCGGTGCCCGACGAAGCCGACGCGCCGGACGCCGCGCGCGAGGCCGCCTGGCTCGGCTGGCTCACGGGCGGGCTGCGGCGGCTCGGCAGCCGGCGGCTGGTGATCGCGGTCGTCGCGTTGTGGATCGGCGTGCTGCTCGGCGCGCTCGGGTACGGTTTCGTCGCGTGGTCGGGGCGGCTGCCGTGGCAGCACGAATCGGTGCTCGCGCGCACGCACCGGCTGCAGCAGCTGCTGCATGCGTACCCGGAGCTCGCGGTCGCGCCGCGCGACGACGGCGTGATCGTGTCGGGCTACGTGAGCGACCCGGCCGCGCGCGAACGCGTCGCGCAGATCGTCGCGGGCGTCGACAACGCGGCGCTCGGCAACATCTACGTGGTCAGCGATCTCGTCGCGACCGCGCAGACGTATTTCAGCGACACGGCGCTGACCGTCGCCTATCTCGGCCGCGGCCGGATCGAGCTGACGGGCACGGCCGATCGCGCGCAGATCGAGCCGCGCATCCGCAACTACATGAAGGACGCGCGGCCCGCGCTCGAAGTGGTCGATCACGTGCGCGATGCCGACGCGGCCGCGCCTCGCACGACGACGACGCTCGGTGGTGTCGCCGGCATTCCGGAGATCACGACCGTCTTCGCCGGCGACGGCGACCAGCGCTACATCGAGACGGTCGACGGCAGCCGCTATTTCGAAGGCGCACGGCTGAAGGAAGGGCCGACCGTCGTGTCGATCGGCCCGGACGAAGTCGTGTTCGAGCGCAACGGCCAGCGCATCACGATGCCGCTCGGCGGCCCGTCCGCGCGCGCGCCCGAGCACGCGCCGGCGCCGCCCGTGGCGCCGCTCGCGAGCGGCG
>NZ_CABVPL010000002.1 GCF_902499045.1 Burkholderia latens
CGCTGCTGGCCGCGCTGCACGCGCTCGGCGATGCACGCGGCGCGGCGGCGGCCGACGAACCGGCGCCGGCCGGATGGACGCTGCTGACGAACCGCGCCGCGACCGCCGACGCGCTGCGATCGGCCGGCGCGTCCGGCCAGATCGCGTCCGACGGCGCAGATGCACGCTGCCGCTATCTGGGTTTCCATCCGGCCGCCTGATCGCGCGGTCGCCGCAGCGGGCGCGCTGACGGCGCGTCCGGCTGCCCCGCCTGGCCGGCCTCCGACGACCACGCGGCGGATTCCGGCCACGCGCGGTTCGCTGTACCATCGCGGCTCAACCGCGTCACGACCAGCAGAATCCGCCATGCCCTCCACCGCCCCGCCGCGCCTGTACGGGATGCCCGAACGCAGCGACCGGCTCGACTTCTACATTCGCGACCAGGCGTCGCGCCAGGCGATCACCGAGCCGCACCGGCACGCGTATTTCCAGATCCAGTTCAACCTCGGCGGCGACACCGAGCAGCGGATCGGCGGCGTCACGCGGCCGTTTCCGCGCGGTGCGCTCGCGTTCGTGCTGCCGCACCGCGAGCATCTGATTCCGCATCCGGAAGGCGCGCACTTCATCGTGATCAACTTCAGCCAGGCGTTCCTGCGCGCCGATCTCGACGTCGATCCGCTCGATCTCGAGGATGTTCCCGCGCACCGCTTTCCCGAGCTGACGCCGTTCCGCTTCCAGGAGCATCTCGACTTCATCCTGACCGGCGACGCGTTCGACGAGGCGCGCCGCCTCGCGCTGTGCATGCTCGACGCCGACCGCGTGCGCACGTTCGGCTCGACCACGCTGCTGCGCGGCTACCTGCTGCAGCTGATCGGGCTCGTCTGCACGCAGTACGCCGGCGCGCTCGACAAGCTCGCGCAGCGCGGCGCCCAGCGCGCAGGGCGGCGTGATGCGCTCGCGCGCGTGCTGCGCCACGTGCGCGCGAACCTGACCCGCGAGGATCTGACGCTCGCGGCCACCGCCGAGGCCGCGTTCCTGTCGCCGAACTACCTCGCGCATCTGGTGCGCAAGGAAACCGGCAGCACCTTCACCGATCTCGTGACCGAACGGCGCATCGCGCTCGCGCAGTCGCTGCTCGCGCATACCAGCCGGCGCATCGCGGACATCGCGCGCTCGGTCGGCTTCCGCGACGAAGGGTATTTCGCGCGGCGCTTCCGCGCGCGGGTCGGCGTGTCGCCGAAGGCGTACCGCGACGCGAATGCCGCGCTGCCGGACGCGCACGAAACGCCGGCGGCCGGCGACGCGTAGTTTTGTCCGGTTAAAACGCAGTTGCGTCGCATTCCGGCGTGCGGGCGTCGGGTATCGTTCCATCCATGCCGGCCCGCCGCGTATTGCGCGGGCGACGGCATCCTTCTTTCCATCGAACGAGGCCCTCCGATGTCCGCATACGTCATCGACGCTCCCGAGCGTCCTTCCATCGAAGTCGAACAGTCGTCCGCGCGCTTTCCGGTGCGCCGCGTGTTCTGCGTCGGCCGCAACTACGCCGACCACGCGCGCGAAATGGGCGCCGATCCCGACCGCGAACCGCCGTTCTTCTTCACGAAGCCGGCCGACGCGATCGTGCCGGCCGCCGGCACCGTCCCGTATCCGCCGCTGACCGGCGACCTCCATCATGAAATCGAGCTGGTCGTCGCGATCGGCAAGGACGGCCGGTCGATCGACCCGGCCGACGCGCTGACACACGTGTGGGGCTACGGCGTCGGCGTCGATCTCACGCGCCGCGACCTGCAAGCGGAAGCAAAGAAACTGAGCCGTCCGTGGGACTGGGCGAAGGGCTTCGACGCGTCGGGCCCCGTGACCGCGCTGCGCGCGGCGAGTGCGACCGGCCATCCGGCGAGCGGCCGGATCTGGCTCGCGGTCAACGGCGAAACGCGCCAGCAAGGCGATCTCGCCGACATGATCTGGCCGGTGCCGGACGTGATCGCATACGTGTCGCGCTCCGTCGAACTGAAGGCCGGCGACCTGATCTTCACCGGGACGCCGGCCGGCGTCGGCCCGCTGCGGCCGGGCGATCGCGTGACGGGCGGCGTCGATGGCGTGGCCGCGTTCGAGTTCGTGGTGGGCGCCAAACCGTAAGGGATCAGCACGCATGCTCACGCGGCGGGCCGTCCATTCGGCGGCCGCCGCGCCGCGTCGATCGTTGCCGGTCGATTGCCGCCGATTCCGCGGGCAAAGCTGTCGCACCGTCGCGCGGGATCGGCAAAGTCGTGCTTCATATCGGATCGATCCCGCCGCTGTTCGTGTGCGTCGCGGGTTCGCACACTTACCGCGGCCACCAACTCGGCACGCGCCGGCGGCAGCATCACGCACAGCGGCGCATGACCTGAATTCGCGAACGGTCGGCACCGCGCGTCAACGGGCCACCGCGCTACCGCGCCCGCACCGACACGAACTTGCGCGCGTTGTCGCGCTGGATCAGCACCGCGATCACACCGCCCTTCGCTTCGAGCATCGGCACGTCGTCCGGCGTTTCGAGCAGCGTGTCGTTGAGTTCGAGCACGACGTCGCCCGGCCGGATGCCCGCCTTTGCCGCCGGCCCGTGCACCGCATCGACCATCATGCCGACCGCCAGGCCCGTCGAGCGCCGTTCCGCATCGCTCAGCGGATGCATCGTCAGCCCGAGCCGGTCGCCGGTGTCGGCCGGTCGGGCGGCGGCCATCGCCATGCCGGCGGCAGCGGCGGTGCCGACCGTGCCCGCGCCACCCGTTGCACCCGTTGCACCCGTTGCACCCGTTGCACCCGTTGCACCCGTTGCGCCCGTTGCGCCCGTTGCGCCCGTTGCACCCGTTGCGCCCGTTGGGCCCGCGCTGTCGATCCCGTTGTCGACCGCGTCGGCGGTTCCGGCCCCGGTGACGGTCAGCACCATCGGCGTGCGGTTGCGGATCAGCCGCAGCGGCGCCTTCGCGCCGGCCGGCAATGCGCCGGCCAGGTCGTTCAATTCGGCCGACCGGCCGATCGGCTTGCCGCCGAACTTCACGATCACGTCGCCCGCCCTCACGCCGGCCGCGGCTGCCGGCGAGCCGGGCTCGACGCCGTTGACCAGCGCGCCCGCCGGACGCGGCAGGCCGAACGCGGCGGCCAGTCCCGCACCGACGTCCTGCACGTCGACGCCGAGCACGTTGCCGGACGACGCGCGCGGCGCCTGCGCATTCGCGCGCATCTGCGCCTGCACCTGCGCACGCACTTTCGTCGCGAGTGCGATCGGAATCGCGAACGTCGTGCTCGCGTAGCGGTCAGCGCCGGTGTAGACCTGTACCGCGATGCCGATCACGTCGCCGGCGCGGTTGAACACCGGGCCGCCCGAGTTGTCGGGATTCACCGCGATGTCGGTCTGGAAGAACGGAAACGCGCTGCCGTCCGGCAGCGGATGCGCGGTCGCGCTGACGATGCCGGCCGTGACCGTGTTGCCCGAACCGTCCGGCGCGCCGAGCGTCATCACCGGTTCGCCGGCGCGCACCCGCGACGAATCGCCGATGCGCACGACCGGCAGCCTCGTCGCGTCGACGCGCAGCACGGCGACGTCGCTCTGCGGATCGACGGTCAGCACCGTCGCCTTCAGGTCGCGATGATCGGCGAGCCGCACCGTCACGTCGGTTGCATCGGCGACGACGTGCGCGGCAGTCAGGATCAGCCCGTCCGCACTGACGATGAAGCCGGAGCCGCTGCCCGCCAGCACGCGCGGCGACGTATCGGGCGCCGGCGCCTGCGCACCCTGCATCGGTGGCGGCGGCGCGCCGCGCCGGAAGAACGCGGCGAGCGGATCGTCGGGCTCGAGGATCGCGAACGAAGGACCGCCCGCCTGCTGATCAGGCGCGGCGGTCATGATGGTCACGACCGCCGGGCTGTAGCGGTCGACGATCGCCGGGAAGTCGACCGGCATCGAATAACGCGGTGCGACCGGCCGCTCCTTCGCGACGGGCGGTGCGGCGGGTGGCGCGACGGTCGCGGCAATGGTTGGCGGCGGCAACGACGAACAGGCGGCAAACGCGCCCCCGATCAACGCGGTGCGAAGCACGGCGCGAGCAAGCGTCTGGCGAACCACGGCGCACCTCCCTGGGCAGTCGACGCGCCAACCGGCGCAGCACGCGCGGACGCTCGACAAGCACTGGTACACCCCTCCATTTATAGTCCACGCCGCCCCGGGAAATATACGATTCGAAACCCGGACGCCGCGCAGCCGCGCGGCGGCTGAACCGCGACCGCGCGCCTTCCGGACAAAGTCCGCGGTTCGTCAATCCGAACATCCACTGCACGCCGAACCCGAATCCTTGTGTTCGCCTTGGCTGATCGATACGACGGGACCATTGCGGAAAGCGCCCGCCTTTCGGATCAATGCGTATCCAGATGGGCGACCTGCTCGAGCGACGCAGAAACGACGCTCAGCATGTGGCGCACGACTTCTTCTCCGGTCATTCCGGCGTCCAGGTACGCGCGCACGCTCATGGACCGAGGCTGGCGGGCCCCGTACTCTTCGTCGACGATGTAGATCTTCGCGATATCCGTGCCGTCCGGCAAAAATATCTGGACCGTGCGCGTGCCGACGACCCTGCACATGCTCAAGGAGCCCATCTCGCGTCTCCGATCATTGAGTAATGAACAAAGTATGCGCGGGAACGACAGGCGTAATTCACCTATAAGCACGCACTTTCGGACGCGCTGCCGGTAAATTCGCCAGTGCCGCGTACGTTTTGACTTGCTTGCATCGTCCAGTATGTCGTGCGCGTCCTGTCCGGCGGCCGGCATGGCGTTCCGGTGTATCGCGCATCGGCCGCGCTGCCGGCATTCCAGTTGTGCCGGCGCATGGAATACGTACGAAATACGCTTGACAGCAGCAGCATCGCCGAGTATTGTCCGCCACTGAAGTTTTCAAGAAGCGCGATTGCAGCTCATCACCGACCGCCCCGCCGCGGTACTCGTTGTCCTCTCCCTCCTTGACTTTTCCGTGCCCCGTCCGGCGGCTCGTCACTCTGCGCGCGTGCTCGAAGGATCTGCGTGAATCGGCTTTTCGGCCGCGTTCCGAACGTCCGACATAAAGCCGCGTGCGGCGTCCGCCGACGCACGCCCATTGGGCCGACCGATATTCGGCGCCGCGCCCAGAACCAAAGGAATACTGACCATCATCGACCACCGGCTGCGCGTGCGCCATTGCCGCCCGACCGTGGTCGAACCGTTGTACCACCATGCAAACACTTACTATCAAACATTACTGCGGCTATGCCGTTTCGCCGTTCGCCCATCGCCTTCCGGACGGCAGTTTCTCGTCCAACCTGACGCTTCGCCGCGCCGGCCCCCGCACCGACGACGCGCTGTACGAGTTTTACTCGCTCGATTACTTCAACAGCGAGGAAGCGGCACTGCGTCACTCGGACGATTGGGCTCGCGACTGGATCGACGCCCGTGGCTGAACGCCTGACCGTTCGGATGGCGACACAACGCGCCGGCTCTTCGTCCGGCACGCCGACACCCGCCGCAAATCGGCGTCTGCCGTACATCGCGATCGAGTGACACTTCGCAGTAGCCGGAAAGAAACCGGCGCACAGCGCGCAGATGCGCGTATGATCGATTTCACTTGCCTGCCTGCGGCGAACCGCCGCGCCCGCCATCGCTCGCTACCGTATCGCACCATCCTCTGTGCCGAGCAAGCGCCACACGCGTTCGCCAACGGAGCCGCGCTCGGCGAGCCTTCGTATCGGCGCGTCAGGCTCGACTTCGTACGCGCTTAGAGCGTTCGCAACCGGGGATCCGCGAGCCAGCACGTCCGCAACCGCATCGATCCGGAATCCGTATCGTGGTTGACGTTACGCAGTCAGGACGCCGCCAAACCGGGATCAACCGGAACGTTGGAGCAACATCATGATCGACACCGGTCCGAGCAGCACCTTTCGGCATCTGCCGCTCACGCGCGAACAAGATGCGGAAATCCGCCACTACATCAAGCGGAAAAAGCAAAGGGGCGAGCCATGGAACACCGCCGAGTTGGCGACGATGCTCGCGGACATGCTCGATCCTCCCCCGAACGACGACGACGAGCCGGTAGCCGACGTCGACGGCGCGCGGCTCGCATGCGAACATGCATTGGCATCGGTCGACGATGCGATGGAATACTTGGCCGCGAGCGAAGAACGGCTTGCGGCAATGGAAGCCGAGGCAATGAAGCGCCCGCAGCGATAGCCCGTGGCGGCATGCGCGTCGAGCGCGCGGCCGGACATGCAATCGCGCGTTGCATCCGTTGAGCGAAGGTGTCCGTCATGACGGAAGATCGAACGCCACGGGTTTGACCGGCTCGACGCGAACACCCGAATCACCCGGAGCCCGCATGGAAATCGATCGCCATTCCGTTCCCTGCTATCTGATCCTTCGTGCGGGCTGGCCGCCGTATGTGCTGAATGCCGACCGCCTGGTGCTCCGCCGCGACGCGAGCCCGATGCTGCGGGCGTTCGCGCGAGCACGCGGCAGATTCACCCACGTCGACGATGCCGACTGGAACATCTTCTCCGCCGCGCAAGGCCTGTCGGTCGTGGAACGTCGGGAGACAGGCTGCTATTCATTGATCACGGGAACCGAGACCGATCACCAGTTGCGTTTGCTGTCGGCTCTGTGAGCGTGTGACCGGCCACGCACTGCGACGACGGCGCGAGCAGCTTCCGCGAACGCCGCCTGCACCGGTCTACGCCAGCAACAGAAAATTCCGCACCACCGCCGACGGATCGTCGCGCCGCGATGCAATCGCCAGCTTCGCGCGCAGCCTGTCGCCCGCGACCGGCCGATACACGACGCCCGCGACCTGCACCTGCGTGATCGCCTTCGGCACGATCGACACGCCGAGCCCGGCCGCGACGAGCGTCACCGCCGACGCGATCTGCGGCGCGGGCTGCGCCATGCGCGGCTCGAAGCCGGCGGCATTGCACGCGGCGACGATATCGTCGAACAGCGCACTGCCCGCTTGGCGCGGCACCTGCACGAACGCCTCGTCGGCGAGCGCCGCCAACTCGATCTTGCGCCGCTGCGCGAGCGGATGCGCGACCGGCACCGCGACGAACATCGGCTCTTCGTCCCAGTCCGCCGCCACCAGCGTATCGGCGATACGGCGCTCCGGGCGCACGATCGCGACATCGAGCCGCCCGGCCTCCAGCGCTTCGAGCAGCACGCCGGAGGTCGCCTCCTGCAACGTCAGTTCGGTGTCCGGAAACGCTTCGCGAAACCGGCGGATCAGATCGGCCACCTTCGAATTGAACGCCGCCGTGCCGGTAAAGCCGACGCGCAGCTGCCCGATTTCGCCCCGGGCGGCCCGTTTGGCCGCCCGCGCCGCGCGTTCCGCGTCGTCGAGCACGCGTCGCGCCTCTTCGGCGAACACTTCGCCGGCCACGGTCAGTTCGGCGCCGCGTGCGGTCCGCTTGAACAGTTCCACGCCGAGTTCGTTCTCGAGCGCCTTGATCTGCTGGCTCAACGGCGGCTGCCCGATGCCGAGCGTTTCCGCGGCCTTCGTGAAGTTCGATGTGGCGGCAACGGCCAGAAAGTAGCGGAGATGCCGAAGTTCCATGCGTGAAAGGCTCTCGATTCGGTGGGAATGGACACCGGCAGCGGCCCGCATACCAGTGGCAAAACATATCGCTGCGGTTTCTTTCATATATTGGACATATGTTTGAGCGTACGCAAGAATTCGGGTATTCCGTCGCCCAACCGGTGCATACCATGTCTTCTCCTGCGATTTCGTCCGCCGAGACTCGCGCCGCCGGCACCGCTGCCGATGCGCTGCCTGCCGGCGTGTCGCCGCGCTCGGCCGCATACAAGCGCATCGCGCTCGCGCTGTTCCTCGCCGGCTTTGCCACCTTCTCGCTGTTGTACTGCGTGCAGCCGCTGCTGCCGGCGTTCGCGCGCGAATTCGGTATCGGCGCGGCGTCGAGCTCGCTGTCCCTGTCGCTGTCGACCGGGATGCTCGCGGTGTCGATCCTGTGCGCGGGCGCGCTGTCCGAACGCGTCGGCAGACGCGGGCTCATGTTCGCGTCGATGACGCTGGCGGCGCTGTTCAACCTGCTGGCCGCGATTTCGCCGAACTGGAACGGGCTGCTGGTGTGGCGCGCGCTCGAAGGCTTCGCGCTCGGCGGCGTCCCGGCGGTCGCGATGGCCTATCTGGCCGAGGAGATCGCCGCCGACGGGCTCGGCCTGTCAATGGGGCTCTATGTCGGCGGCACCGCATTCGGCGGCATGATTGGACGGATCGGAATGAGCGCGCTCGAAGAGTATTTCTCGTGGCGCACCGCGATGCTGACGATCGGCGTCGTCGATCTCGTCGCGGCGATCGCGTTCGTGATGCTGTTGCCGCCGTCGCGGCGCTTCGTGAAGCGGGCCGACCTGACGCTGCGCCACCACCTGCGGCTGTGGAACGCACAGCTGCAGCACGCTCGGCTGCCGTTCGTGTTCGCGATCGGCTTCCTGGTGATGGGCGCGTTCGTGACCGTCTACAACTACGCCGGATTCCGGCTGACCGCCGCGCCGTTCAATCTCAGCGCGACTGCGTGCGGGCTGATCTTCGGCGCGTACCTGTTCGGGATGGTGTCGTCGTCGAGCGCGGGCGCGCTGGCGGATCGGCTCGGGCGCGCGCCCGTGCTCGTCAGCGGCATTCTCGTGTTCGCGGCCGGCCTCGCGCTGACGCTCTCGCAGTCGCTCGTCGCGATCATCGTCGGGATCGTGCTGATCACGATCGGCTTCTTCGTCGCCCATGCGGTCGCGAGCGGCTGGGT
Source organism: Burkholderia latens (assembly GCF_902499045.1). Taxonomy (GTDB): domain Bacteria; phylum Pseudomonadota; class Gammaproteobacteria; order Burkholderiales; family Burkholderiaceae; genus Burkholderia; species Burkholderia latens. The sequence continues at coordinate 8,781 of NZ_CABVPL010000002.1, forward strand.
CGGACATCTGGCCGGTTCCGCGAAGGGGCATGCGGCGTCGCTCTATCTGCTCGCCTATTACGTCGGATCGAGCGTGCTCGGCTCGGTCGGCGGCGCGTTCTGGCAGCACGGCGCGTGGGGCGCGGTTGTCGCGTACGTGGCGGTGCTGCTGGTGCTGTGCCTGGCGGCGGCGCGCACGATCATCCGCGCGGAACGCGCGCGGTGAAGCCGCTCGCGATGCACGGCATCGGCCGGCAAGCAGCGATCCGGCTCATTCTTCCCTTGCAGTGATCGCCGGCGCAGTTCACTGAATATCGGGCCGGCGTATCGCGCCGGCGCGGCACCGTTCACTTGCCCGCGACGCGCCGCGCGAGCGCCGACAACGTCCGCAGCATCGGTGCGAACGCGTCGGCCGGCGTATTGCCGAATCCGAGCACGAGCCCGTTCGCCGCGGACGTCGCATGGATCGAAAATCCCGACAGCGGAAACGGCCCGATCGCATGCTCGCGCGCCGCTTCGACGATCGCGCGGTCGCGATAGCGCGCCGGCAGCCGCAACGCCAGATGCAATCCGCACGGCCCGCCCTCCACCTGGTGCGGCACGGTGAACGCGTCGTCCAGCGCAGCGAGCAGCAGGCGCCGCCGGTCGCGATACAGCCGGCGCATCCGCCCGAGATGCCGTCCGTACTCGCCTGTCTCGATGAAGTCGGCCAGCGCGAGCTGCACGTGACGCGTGCCGCCGCGCAGCATCTCCGGCAGCGCCGGCCGCACCGCGGCGAGCAACGCGTCGGGCAGCACGAGAAAGCCGATCCGCAGCGCCGGAAACATCGTCTTGCTGAACGAGCCGAGATAGACGACCGGCGAATCGGCCGCGAGCCCGTGCAGCGCGCCGATCGGCTCGCCGGTGTGACGGAACTCGCTGTCGTAGTCATCCTCGATGATCCACGCGCGATGCCGGCGCGCGGCGTCGATCAGCGCGAGCCGGCGCGAGATCGACAGCACCGCGCCGGTCGGAAACTGGTTCGACGGCGTCGTATAGACGAGCCGCGGCGTGCGTTCGAGCCAGTCCGCGTCGTTGGCGCGCAGCCCTTCCGCGTCGACGGGCATCGGCACGACGTCGAGATCGGCCGCCTGCATCGCGCTGCGAGCGCCGCGATAGCCGGGCTCCTCGACCCACACCGTATCGCCGGGGTTCGTCAGCAGCTGCGCGCACAGCGCGATCGCGCCCTGCGCGCCTTCGGTGATCACGATCTGTTCGGGATCGCACCGCACGCCGCGTGTCACCGCCAGATGGCGCGCGATCGACTCGCGCAGCGCCCGTTCGCCGAGCGGATCGCCGTACGCGAGCAGGTCGCGGCCGGCGCGACGCAGCGCGCGGTCGATCGCGTGCCGCCACGCATCCACCGGGAAATGCGACAGCGCGGGCACGCCCGGCCGGAAGCCTTCCGATTCGCCGGTGCCGATCAGGCTCGGACGAATCCGGCCGAGCCGCTGCGCGACGGCCGGCGGCGCAGCCCGCCGGCGCGGCGCGGCCGGCCGCGACAGCCCGACCACGCGCGTGCCGCGACGATCGGATTGCAGGAAGCCTTCGGCGACGAGCTGCTCGTAGACGGCCGCCGTCGTGTTGCGCGACACGCCGAGCGTCTCGGCCAGCGCGCGCGTGCCCGGCAGTCGCGTGCCGGCCGGCATCGCGCCGCCTAGAATCGCGTCGCGCACGCGGCGCAGCAGCTGCCGCTGCAGCGAAGGCGCGCCGGGCGTGCGCGCGAGCGGCGCATCGAGCGGCAGCAGCGGCTCGGCGGCGCAAGGAATGGCAGTCGTCATCGGGTGGTCGTGGCGTGAGAATCCGGACGCATGGCGCCACCGGCACGGCCGGTTCGTGGCACCATAAAATTGCGGTACTCTGGCGCTTCTCATGGTACCTCGCCGGGACTACGATCGTCTGCATGCCGGCATGTCGCCGGCCGCCAACCGAAGCGAGATCGACCTTGTCCACGCTCACCAACGACTTCAAGCAGCCCATCGGCCGCCCCGTTCCCGACTGGTCCGCGCGCCCGCGCCCGGAGCGCATCGTGCTCGAAGGCCGCTATTGCCGCCTCGAACCGCTCGACGCCGACCGCCATGCCGCCGACCTGTACGCCGCGTACGCGCAGGCGCCCGACGGCAGCGACTGGACCTATCTCGCGCACGGGCCGTACGCCGACGAGTCGAGCTACCGCGACTACGCGCGCGGTGCGGCGGCAAGCACCGATCCGCTGCACTACACGGTGATCGACGGCGCGACGAACCGCGCGGTCGGCACGCTCGCGCTGATGCGCATCGATCCGGCCAACGGCGTGATCGAGGTCGGCTCGGTCACGTTCTCGCCGCTGCTCAAGCGCACGCCGATCTCGACCGAAGCGCAGTACCTGCTGATGAAGTACGCGTTCGACACGCTCGGGTACCGGCGCTACGAATGGAAGTGCGACGATCTGAACGAACCGTCGCGCAAGGCGGCTGCGCGGCTCGGCTTCCGTTACGAAGGCACGTTCCGGCAGGCGATCGTCTACAAGGGCCGCAATCGCGACACCGCATGGTTCTCGATCGTCGACGGCGAATGGCCGGACGTACGCGCGGCGTTCGAAGCATGGCTCGCGCCGGAGAACTTCGACGCCACCGGCGCGCAGCGCGAATCGCTCGTCGCGATCCGACACGCGCAGTCGCTCGCGCGCGACGCCGCCAGCCGCGTGAACGATCCGACGCGTGTCACGGTCCGGCCGCTCGTGGCCGCCGACGAAGCCGCATGGCGCCCGCTGTGGCGCGACTATCAGAAGTTCTACGAGACCGCGCTGAGCGATGCGGTGTTCGCGACGACGTGGGCGCGCCTGATGGATCCCGACGAACCGATGTTCGTACTCGGCGCGTTCGACGCGTCCGGTACGCTCGTCGGCATCGTGCATGCGATTTATCACCGCTCGTGCTGGACGGAAGGACCTTACTGCTATCTGCAGGATCTGTTCACGGCGGCAGGGGCTCGCGGCCACGGCGCGGGCGGCGCGCTGATCGAGGCCGTGTACGAGCGGGCCCGCGAAGCCGGCGCGAGCCGCGTGTACTGGCTCACGCACGAAACCAATACGGCCGCTCGCGCGCTATACGACAAACTCGCGAACAACGCGGGGTTCATTCAATACAGAAAGGACCTCAAGTAACGCGTCAGCCCGCCCGCGCGAGCGGCGTTGCGCTCGTCGCGCCGCGCGGATGCGAGCGATGTCGGACCACGGCTATCACGTCACGAGGCTGCGTAACGGCGTCGCGATTCAGCCCGTCACGTGGGCCGGATCGGCGGCGTCGTGGACATGGCCGGCGTTCCCGCCCGCGTCCGCCGCAGCGCCCGCTGCGTCCGGCACCGACGCCGGGCAGATCATCTCGTCGGCATTGGCCGGCACGGGCCGCCGCACGGGCCGGAACACCGGCTCGCCCGGCTCGATCGCTCGCCCGGAGATCGCGCAACGCCCGGACGTCTGCGCGACGCGCAACCGCCACCGCTGCTCGCCGTAGTGGCAGCGCCCGCTCTCGACCCAGCGCACCAGCAACCCGTCGCCGCCGGCTTCCAGCACCGCGACGAACAGTTGCGGCCGCAACGGCGACAACGCCGCGGCACCGCGCCGCCGTGCGCGCCCGCATTCAATCAGCGCCGCGCGCGTCGCATCCGGATGTGCGTCGGCGTCGTCGGGCGACGGCATCTCGTCATGCAGGTGTCGCACGTCGGCTACGTCCGGCGCATCGAATGCCGACGCGGCGCACGACGGATCCTCTTCGCAGGCCGGGCTATCCATGATGTCCGGCACCGATGTTTGACGAAGGATCGAGACAGGCGGACCGGCGCGGTGCCCGGCGCCGGCCCTGCAGTTCGTGCGATCCGCCCATGTTCCGCCTTCGGTGATACCGTCGCGCACCACGCGCGAACGGACTGGCGCTGATGATACAAATTGAAGTGCACTTCAAGTAAAGGGGGAGCCGGCGCAACGACGCGTTTCATCGATCGCCGCAATGGCCGGCGGCGGCCGTCCCGACGGTGCCGCCGACCGAGCCCGACCGCCGCGCCGCATGTCTCGCTTTTCGTCTCAATGCCGTGAGACGAACGTCCCGGCGTCTCACCCCGGCCCATCGTCGCACGCGCAGCAATTTCCGCGCGATTTGGGCGCAACCTCGCCCGATCCTAACGCCGGACAGCCTGCTGCACCGCACATCGCCCGCTCGCCTTTGTCGCCATCCGGCCGTACATCCTGGCTGGCCCCGTTCCTGCATATCGGTCGCTCGCGCATTCGCGCGACGGACGCGCCGCCCCTTGCCGCGCGCCCGACGACAACCTGACGGAGACACCAACGTGAGTACACCGGCACCGAATACCGCTCCCAGCATGAAGGCCGCCGTCTGGCACGGCCGCCACGACATCCGCGTCGAACAGGTTCCCGTTCCGGCGCACCCGCCGGCCGGCTGGGTCCAGATCCGCGTGCACTGGTGCGGGATCTGCGGCTCGGACCTGCACGAATACGTCGCCGGCCCCGTGTTCATCCCGGTCGACGCGCCGCATCCGCTGACGGGCCTGAAGGGCCAGTGCATCCTCGGCCACGAGTTCAGCGGCGAAATCGCGGCGCTCGGCGCCGGCGTGACGGGCTTCGCGATCGGCGACCGCGTGACGGCGGACGCGTGCCAGCATTGCGGCACCTGCTGGTACTGCCGGCACGGGCTGTACAACATCTGCGAGAACCTTGCGTTCACCGGGCTGATGAACAACGGCGCGTTCGCCGAATACGTGAACGTGCCGGCCGAGCTGCTGTACAAGCTGCCCGACAACTTTCCGACCGAGGCCGGCGCGCTGATCGAACCGCTCGCGGTCGGGCTGCATGCGGTGAAGAAGGCCGGCAACATCGTCGGGCAGACCGTCGTCGTGGTTGGCGCCGGCACGATCGGCCTGTGCACGATCATGTGCGCGAAGGCCGCGGGCGCCGGCCGCGTGATCGCGCTGGAAATGTCAGCCGCGCGCAAGCAGAAGGCGCTGGAGGTCGGCGCGACGGTCGTGATCGACCCGAAGGCGTCGAATGCGATCGCGGAAGTCCACGCGCTGACGGACGGCTACGGCGCCGACGTGTCGTTCGAATGCATCGGGCACACGGCCACCGCGAAGCTCGCGATCGACGTGATCCGCAAGGCCGGCAAGTCGGTGATGGTCGGCATTTTCGAGGAGCCGACGCCGTTCAATTTCTTCGATATCGTGTCGACCGAGAAGGAAGTGATCGGCTCGCTCGCGTACAACGGCGAATTCGCGGACGTGATCCGCTTCATCGCGGACGGCCGCATCGACGTGCAGCCGCTGATCACCGGCCGCATCGCGCTCGGCGACATCGTCACGCACGGCTTCGAGGAGCTGGTCAATCACAAGGACCGGAACGTGAAGATCATCGTCCAGCCGGCGGCCGCATGACGACGCGCGAACCGGTCGCGATCGACGCGTGACGGCAGCAAGCGGCAGCAAGCGGCCCGGCGCGCTCCCGATCAGCCCGCCGCCGGGCCGGCACGACACGCCGGCCGTTTTCGATGCGCGTACAACGGCGCCGCCCGCGACGCGCAGGGTCGGACTTCGATATACTCGTAGCGACATCACCGCCGCGCGCCGCCCGCGCGCCCGCTTCCGTGAAACCACGAGCCGGCCTGATCCTCGAACTCGTCGTCAACCTGCTGCTGCCCTGGGTCGCGTACCGGGTCGCGCATCCGTATTTCGGCGAAACCGGCGCGCTGTACGCGTCGGCCGTTCCGCCGATCGTCTGGTCCATCGTCGAATTCATCCGCTCCCGCCGCGTCGATGCGGTCGCCGCCGTCGTGCTGCTCGGCATCGCGCTGTCGATCGTCGGGATGGCGCTCGGCGGCAGCACACGCACGCTGCTGATGCGCGAATCGCTCGCGTCCGGCACGATCGGCGTCGTGTTCCTGCTGTCGCTGTTCCGCGATCGCCCGCTGATCTTCTATCTCGCCCGCGCGACGGTCGCCCGCGAAATGACCGGCGGCGCCGCGCGTTTCGAGACGGTGTGGGCCGAGCAGCCGGGGCTGCGCCAGATGCTGCGGCTGATGACGTTCGTGTGGGGCGCGTGCATGACGCTGGAGATGCTCGTGCGCCTGTGGATGGTCGTCACGTGGCCCGTCGAGCGCGTGCTCGTCGTATCGCCGATCATGGGCTACACGGTGTTCGGCGCGCTGATGGTGTGGACCTTCTGGTACCGGCGGCGCATGCGCGAGCGCAACAGCGTCGACATCCCGACCCGCGACGGCGTCACCGAGATCGCCGGCCGCTGACCGGCCGGCAACATACCGCGGCCGCTGCGGTATGATGCGCGGCGTTTCGTCTGCACGGTGCATTGCCCCATGTCTCTTTCGCTTCTTCCGTGTGCCTCGGTCTGGCTCGCGCTGTTCGCGTCCGCCGCATTCGCATGGCGGCGCCCGCTGCACGGCCTCGGCATCGCCGCCGCGGCGCTCGGCTATGCGGGCGCGTTCGCGATCGGCAAGCTCGAGCCGATCGTGCTCGCCCCGCTCGCGCTGCTCGCGGCCGCCGCCTGGGGCGTCGCGCCGGGCCGCCCGCTCGCTGTGCGGATCGCGTCGCACGTCGTGTTCGCCGCGCTCGCGGTCGCGCTGAGCCTGCATCTGATCCCCGGCTTTCACAATCCGCGCGTGATCGAGCCGACACGGTTCACGCCGGACGCCGTGCCGTTCACGATGTACCTGAATTTCGACAAGCCGCTGGTCGGCCTGTGGCTGCTGTGGGTGTTGCCGTGGGTCGCGCCGGACGTCCCGCTCGCGCGTGCGCTGCGCACCGGCGTCGTGGCGGCGGCCGCGACGGCGACCGCGTGCCTGGCCGGCGCGCTCGCGTTCGGGATGGTCGGCTGGGCGCCGAAATGGCCGGCGTCGGGCTGGATGTGGCTCGTCAACAACGTACTGCTCGTGACGCTCGCCGAGGAAGCGTTGTTCCGCGGCTACGTACAGGGCGGGCTCACGCGCGTGCTCGGCCGGTTCGGCTGGGGGCCGTGGGCCGCGCTCGCGATCGGCGCGGTGCTGTTCGGCGCCGCGCACGCAGCCGCCGGCTGGCAGTGGGTCGTGCTCGGCACGGTGGCCGGTGTCGGCTACGGGCTTGCGTGGCGGCGCGGCGGGCTGCTCGCGGCCGCACTCGCGCACGCGGGGCTGAACATCGTCCACTTCGGGCTGTTCACCTATCCGATGCTCGCCGCCGCGCGCTGAGCGCTCGGCGCCGGGCGCCCTGCGCGGCGGCATCGCGCCGGTTCCGCTCGTCAGTTGAAGCCCGCCACCGCGTGCGGCACGTACGGGCCTTCGAGCGCCGCGATTTCGTCGTCCGTCAGTTTCAGCTGAAGCGCACCGAGCGCGTCGTCCAGATGATGCGGCTTCGAGATGCCGACGATCGGCGCGGTCACGCCGCGCTTGTGCGCGACCCACGCGAGCGCGACCTGCGCGCGCGGCACGTTGCGCGCGGCCGCGATCTTCGCGACGGCGTCGATCACCGCGCGATCGGCATCGGCCGTCGTGTCGTAGAGCCGCTGCGCGACGGCATCGCTCTGCTGCCGGCCGGTCGACTCGTCCCAGTTGCGCGTGAGCCGGCCCCGCGCGAGCGGGCTCCACGGGATCACCGCGATACCTTCGGCCTCGCAGAGCGGCAGCATTTCGCGCTCCTCCTCGCGATACAGCAGGTTCAGGTGGTTCTGCATGCTGACGAAGCGCGTCCAGCCGTTCTGCTTCGACGTATACAGCGCCTTCGCGAACTGCCACGCGAACATCGACGACGCGCCGATGTAGCGCGCCTTGCCGGCCTTCACGACGTCGTGCAGCGCCTCGAGCGTCTCCTCGATCGGCGTGCCGTAGTCCCAGCGGTGAATCTGGTACAGGTCGACGTAATCGGTGCCGAGCCGCTTCAGGCTCTGGTCGATGTCGGTCATGATCGCCTTGCGCGACAGCCCCGCGCCGTTCGGCCCCGGCCGCATCCGGTAGAACACCTTGGTCGCGATCACGACGTCGTCGCGCTTCGCGAAGTCGCGCAGCGCGCGGCCGACGATTTCTTCCGACGTGCCGTCCGAGTACATGTTCGCCGTATCGAAGAAGTTGATGCCGGCCTCGATCGCGCGCTGGATGATCGGGCGGCTTTCCGCTTCCGGCAGCGTCCATGGATGCGTGCCGCGCGACGGCTCGCCGAACGTCATGCAGCCCAGCACCAGCTTCGACACGTCCATCCCGGTCGACCCGAATTTCACGTATTCCATTGCCTGCCTCGCCATTGAAGTGGGATTGCGGCCGGATGCCGCGCCGCGGTCGGTGCGCCGTGCACGAACGCCGCGCGGCATCCGCCGGACGTTGCATGGTATCGCGCGGTGCGCGAACGCGTATTCGGCGGCCGGCTGTTATCCGGTCGGGTCCGGCGGACCGGCGGCAACCACAGGTTTGACGCGGCGGAGCACGGTTTCGGCAGGCCGGCAGCGAAGACGCGAAAGCGCAACGCAACACCGCGCCACGCCACGCACGGAAGGACGAACGGGTTACTTGATCTGGTCGGCGAGCGGCTGCAGGAATTCGGAGAAGCCGGTCAGCATGATCTGCACGCCGATGCACAGCAGCAGGAACGCGGACACGCGCTTCGCGACCTTCGTGCCTTCGGTGCCGAGATAGCGCGACAGCAGCGCGGCACGGCTGTAGGTCAGCCAGATCACGACCGCGACGAGCGCCGACACCGCGATCGACACGATGCTCGACAGCATGAACTCGGACAGCTTGTGCGTGCGGTTCGCGTTCAGCGCGATCGCGGTGGCGATCGAGCCGGGGCCGACCGTCAGCGGCACGGTCAGCGGGAAGAACGCGCGGGTCATGATCGCGTTCGCATCGATCGGCTTGATCGGCGTATCGCCGCCGGCGGCCGGCCCGTCCGGCTCGTTGAGCATCTGCCAGCCCGCGACGGCCACCGCGAAACCGCCTCCGATCCGCAACGCTTCCATCGAGATCCCGAAGAAATGCAGCACCGGCGTGCCGGCGAAGAACGCGACGAGCAGCACGACGAACGCATTGAACGCCACCTTCTTCGCGAGCAGGTTGCGCTCGCGCTCGGTCAGCGCCTCGGTGCGTTCGAGAAACAGGAACGCGATGCCGATCGGATTGATGATGCCGATCAGGCCGGTGAAGCCGAACAGGATCTCGGAGATAAGGCGGTTGACGATCATCGGGGCGAAGAGACGGTCGGGGCTGGGGCCGGCAACGGTCGGGGCCGGGCCGGGGGTCACGCATTGTAGAGCAAGCGAGACCGGCCGCGACGCAAATCGCGGCCCGCGCGCGCCGCGCCGCCTTATTCGGCGGCCGGCTCCCAGGCCGGCGGCCGCTTCGCGAAGAACGCGGCGAAGCCCTCCTTCGCTTCCGGCGTCGCGCGCACGCGCGAGATCGTCTCGGCGGTGAACGCCGCGCGTTCGTCCGACGGCGGATACTCGCCGATCGCATCGAAGAAGCGCTTGATCTCCATCAGTGCGTTCGGGCCGTTGCGGCTCAGCTCGGCGAGCGTCTTGTCGAGTGCGGCGTCGAGCGCGTCGAGCGGCACGGCCTGGTGGATCAGCCCGATCGCGACGGCTTCGGCGGCCGCGAGCTGCGTCGCGGTCAGCGCGAGCCGGCGCGCCTGGCGCTGGCCCACCGCTTCGACAAGATACGGGCCGATCACCGACGGCAGGATCCCGAAACGGGCCTCGCTGACCGCAAAGCGCGCATGATCGCTCGCGATCACGATGTCGCACGCCGCGCACAGGCCGACGCCGCCGCCGAACGCGTGACCCTGCACGCGCGCGACCGTCGGCTTCGGGCACTGCCGGATCGCGCGCATCATCGCGGCGAACCGCTGCGCGTCGCGCAGGTTCGCCGCCGCGTCGTTCGCGCTCGCGCGCTGCATCCACTGCAGGTCCGCGCCCGCGCAGAACGCGCGGCCTTCGGAGCGCAGCACGATCGCACGCACGTCGTCGCGCCGGCCGAGCATCGTGAACGCGTCGGTCAGCTCGGCGATCATCGTCTCGTCGAACGCGTTGAGCACGTCGCCGCGCTGCAGCGCGACGGTCGCGATGCCGCGCGCATCGACGGCGACGGCCAGGGTCTTCAATCCATCCATCGAACAGGTTTCCTCGAAGTAGAACACGGAAGCGCGCCGCTCAGGCCGCCTGCCGGCGATCGATCACGCGCCGCGCCTTGCCGGTCGCGCTCGCCGGAATGCCGCCCGCGGGGAGCACGGTCACGCCGGCCGACACGCCGATCATCGTCTTGATCCGGTGCTGCAGCTCGCGCGCGATCGCCGCGCGATCGCCGTCGGTCATCCCGGCCGCGGCCTCGGAGCGCAGCTCGACCGCGAGATCGAGCCGGTCCATGTGGCCGTCGCGCGAGATCGTGATCTGGAACAGCCCCGACAGCTTCGTCTGCGCGACGACGATTTCCTCGATCTGGCTCGGGAACACGTTCACGCCGCGCACGATCAGCATGTCGTCGGAGCGGCCCGTGATCTTCGCGAGCCGGCGCATCGCGCGCGCGGTCGGCGGCAGCAGCGCGGTGAGGTCGCGCGTGCGATAGCGGATCACCGGCATCGCCTCCTTCGTCAGCGACGTGAACACGAGCTCGCCCTCGCTGCCGTCCGGCAGCACTTCGCCGGTCACCGGGTCGATGATCTCCGGATAGAAATGGTCCTCCCAGATCACCGGGCCGTCCTTCGTCTCGACGCATTCGCACGCAACGCCCGGGCCCATCACCTCCGACAGCCCGTAGATGTCGAGCGCATCGATCCCCACGCGCGTCTCCACTTCGTCGCGTAGCGCCTGCGTCCACGGCTCGGCGCCGAAGATGCCGATCTTCAGCGACGATGCGGCAGGATCCATTCCCTGCCGCACCATCTCGTCGATCAGATTCAGCATGTACGACGGCGTGACGAGGATGATCTTCGGCTCGAAATCGCGAATCAGCTGCACCTGCTTTTCCGTCTGCCCGCCCGACATCGGCACGACCATGCAGCCGAGCCGCTCCGCGCCGTAGTGAATCCCGAGGCCGCCGGTGAAGAGCCCGTAGCCGAACGCGTTGTGCAGCGTGTCGCCCGGGCGGCCGCCGGCCGCGCGAATCGAGCGCGCGGTCACGTTCGCCCACGTGTCGATGTCACGCGCCGTGTAGCCGACCACTGTCGGCTTGCCGGTCGTGCCGCTCGACGCGTGCACGCGCACGACCCGCTCGCGCGGCACTGCGAACAGGCCGAACGGATAGTTGTCGCGCAGGTCGCTCTTGGTCGAGAACGGGAATTTCGCGAGATCGGCGAGCGTCTTCAGGTCGTCCGGGTGCACGCCCGCGGCGTCGAACGTGCGGCGATAGTGCGCAACGTTGTCGTACGCGTGGCGCAGCGACCACTTGAGGCGCTCGAGCTGCAGCGCGTGAAGTTCGTCGCGGCTGGCGGTCTCGATCGGGTCGAGGGCGGCGGCGGGATGCGTCGGATGAGTCATCGGGGTGCTCCTCCAGTGGAGTGATGTCGGTGTCGTATTCGAGGTGACGGCGCGGCGGCTACGACCGGAACGTGCGGCCCGCCGCGTGCAGCGCGGCGATGCGCGGCGACACGCGATAGCGGTCCTCGCCGTAGCTCGCCGCGAGGTTCGACAGCACGCGATGCACGTAGCCGATGCCGATCGCATCGGCCCACGCGAGCGGGCCGCACGGATAGTTCACGCCCTTCTCCATCGCGAGATCGAGATCGGCGGGCGAGCACACGCCCTGGTTCACCGTGTCGGCCGCCTCGTTCGCGAGCATCGCGACGGTACGCATCGCGACCATGCCCGGCACGTCGGCGATCCCGACGACGCGGAAACCCGCTTGCTGGAACAGGCCGACCGCGTCCGCGTACGCGGCGTCGCTGCACTGGAGCGCGCGCGTCAGCGCGACCAGCCCGGCCTGCGCGTAGTCGCGCGCCAGATCGACGAGCACGAGGTCGGCGACGCCGGTTTGCGCGGCACGCACCGTCGCGGTGCGGCCGTCGGTCAGCGCGATCGATGCACGGCCGGCCACGGCGAGCAGTTCGTCCGCCGGCACGCCGTTGTGCCGCGCGTTCGCGATGCGTTCGACGAAGCGCGCATGCAGCGCGGCGGCAGGGCCGCCGGGCGCGAACAGCGCGACGTCGGCCGGCGCGGCGCGCGGTGCTTCGAGTTCCGGCGCGGGCGGCGGCGCCGCACCGTCCGCATACGAATAGAAGCCGCGCCCCGACTTGCGCCCGAGGAAGCCCGCGTTCACGAGCTCCTGCTGGATCAGCGACGGCGTGTAGCGCGGATCGTTGAAGTACGCGCGGAACACCGATTCAGTGACCGCAAAGTTCACGTCGTGGCCGATCAGGTCCATCAGCTCGAACGGTCCCATCCGGAAGCCGCCGGCTTCGCGCATCACCGCGTCGATCGACGCAGGCGCGCCGCCCTGCTCGTTCAGCACGCGCAGCGCCTCCGCGTAGTACGGCCGCGCGACGCGGTTGACGATGAACCCCGGCGTCGATTTCGCCATCACCGGGCGCTTGCCCCACGCGGCGGCCGTGTCGTACAGCACGTGCGCGACGTCCGGCGCGGTCGCGAGCCCGCTGACCACCTCGACGAGCGCCATCAGCGGCGCCGGATTGAAGAAATGCAGGCCCGCCACGCGCTGCGGCGCGCGCAGCCCGGCCGCGATCGACGTGATCGAGATCGACGACGTGTTGGTCGCAAGCACGCAGTCGTCGCCGACATGGCGTTCGAGTGTCGCGAAGATCTCGCGCTTCACGTCGAGCCGTTCGGCCGCCGCTTCGACGATCAACGCGGCGCCGGCGAAATCGGCCAGCGCGCGCACCGCGCGAATCCGGCCGCCCGCGGCGTCCGCGTGCGCCGGCTCCATCCGGCCTTTCTCCGCGAGCCGCGCGAACTGCGCGCGGATGCCGGCCAGCGCTTTGTCGCACGCGGCTTCGTTCAGGTCGTAAAGCAGCACCGGATGACCGGCCGCCGCCGCGACCTGCGCGATACCTGCGCCCATCGCGCCGGCGCCGATCACGCCAACGACCGCCGACGGCGCCAGCGCGCCCGAATTCACCGAATGTGCAGAAGAAACAGCCATCGCTTGCGATCCGTCATCAAGTGGAAGTGCGAGCGATTATAAACCGACCGGTCGGTAGATTTATGTCAGGGCGAGCCCGAATTTGTCGTGCAAGAGACCGTTACGGAAGCTGCAAAGATAAAAAATTGAAAGCCTACGGCACTTTCCGCGAACCGAAAGGTCAATGAAAGCATTCGAAATGAGATAGCGACCCCGGAACGCCTGATAAAATTCGGCAAATCGCCGGATTTCAAGGGGAAAACCGCGTGTCACGCCGCCGCCGTTCATCGTCCGCGCCCTGTCGGGCCCGTTCGCAATGCCCGGCCGGGTCGTCGCCGCGGGCCAGCGCGTTCCGCGCGGCGCCCCGTCACATCGAACAGTTCCGTCCCGCGGCGCGCCGCCGCGGCCCGCCCGCGCCCGTCGGCGCCTCACGGCGGCGAACGCCAGGCAGCGCTGCTCCGCGCTGCCGCCCATCAGCATCAAATCGTCCTCGTTCGGCGGAATTTCCGGCCGGGCTTCGTCAACCCGTGACGGCGCGTCGCGCGCCGCCACTCGCATAGGAAACCGTCCATGCCGATCTCCTCCAACCAGCTCCCGCGCTGGACTCTGTGGGCCCCGCTTGCCGCATGGCTGGTACTCGCGCTGTCGCGCGTCGCGCCGGCCGAAGGCCTCGTCATCGCACTGTTCGCCGCCGCGCTCGCCGGCGCCGTGTTCGCCGGCGTGCACCATGCGGAAGTCGTCGCGCACCGCGTCGGCGAACCGTTCGGCACGCTCGTGCTCGCGGTCGCCGTGACCGTCATCGAGGTCGCGCTGATCGTGTCGGTGATGCTCGGCGCGGGCCCCGAAAAATCGGGCCTCGCGCGCGACACCGTGTTCGCGGCCGTGATGATCATCTGCAACGGGATCGTCGGTCTCTGCCTGCTCGTCGGTGCGTGGAAGCACGGCGAACAGGACTTCCAGGGGCGCGGCGCGAGCAAGGCGCTCGCGGTGCTCGCGTCGCTGTCGGTGTTGTCGCTCGTGATGCCGAACTACCTGAGCGCCGCACCGGGCCCGTTCTTTTCGAAATCCCAGCTCGCGTTCGCCGGCGTCGCATCGCTCGTGCTGTACGGCGCGTTCGTGTTCGTGCAGACCGTGCGCCATCGCGACTACTTCCTCGCCGCGCACGACAGCGCCAATGAAGCGGTCCATGCGGCGGCACCGAGCAACCGCACCGCGATCGTCAGCATGGTCCTGCTGTTCGCGAGTCTGGTCGCGGTCGTGCTGCTCGCGAAGCTGCTGTCGCCGGCCGTCGAGCACGCGGTAATGAAGCTCGGCGCGCCCGAGGCGGCGGTCGGCATCGTGATCGCCGCGCTCGTGCTGCTCCCCGAAGGGCTCGCGGCCGTCACCGCCGCGCGCGCGAATCGCTTGCAGACCAGCATGAATCTCGCACTCGGGTCGGCGCTCGCGAGTATCGGGCTCACGATCCCGACGGTCGCGGCCGTGTTCATCTGGGTCGGCCAGCCGCTGACGCTCGGCATCGGCCCGATGGAAACCGTGCTGCTTGCGCTGACGCTGCTCGTCAGCACGCTGACGCTCAGCCAGGGCCGCACGACGGTGCTGCACGGCGTCGTGCATCTGGCGCTGTTCGCGGCCTATCTGTTCCTGTCGGTCACGCATTGACGCTGAACGGCGCGGGCGCGGCGGGCCCGCTCGGCAGCGTCCCGCGCCAGTGAAAGCGCACACGCGCCACACGCAGTCAGCACGGCACGCGCGCCAGCGCCCGATCGACGAATGCGGCCGGCGCGCTTCATGTCCTAAACGACGCCGCCCTCCGCCCCTTCCGTCAGGAACCGTTCGACCATCGCGTTGAACACCGGCAGCGCCGGGTTGTCGTTGTCGGCCCGCCATGCGAGATACAGCTCGGCGGCCACGTCAACGCCCGCGAGCGGCCGGAACACGACGCCATCGACATGCAGTTCGCGCGCCGACGCCGGCACCAGCGCCGCGCCGAGCCCCGCGCGCACGAGGCCGAGAATCGTATGCGTCTGCCCGACGTAATGCAGATAGTTCGGCAGCCGCCCGGCGCTCGCGAACATCCCCGAGATCATGTCGTGGAAATACTTCCCCTCGTTCGGCGAATACGCGATGAACGGCTGCCGGTCGAGCTCGTCGGGCCCGATTCGTTCGTACGCCGCGAGCGGCGCGCCCTGCGCGACCGCGACGAGCATCGGCTCGCGCTGTACGAGCCGGTATTCGAGCGGATGGCGCGCGGCGCGCTGGCGCACGAAGCCCGCATCGAGCATGCGCGACGCGAGCGCGTCGATCTGCACGGTCGACACCATTTCGCGCAGCTCGACGTCGACGTCCGGCAGCGCATGCGCCGCATGCGCGAGCAGCACCGGAATCATCCGGTACGCGCTGACGGCCGTGAAGCCGAGCGTGATGCGGCCGGCCCGGCCGTGCGCGACGCGTTGTGCGGCCTGCTCGGCCCGCGCGGAAAACTCCAGGATATGGCGCGCGTCGCGCAGGAAGCGCTCGCCGGCCGCGGTCAGCCGGACCTGCCGGCTGCTGCGTTCGAGCAGCGCGATGCCGAGCGCATGTTCGAGCAGCTGGATCTGGCGGCTCAGCGGCGGCTGCGTCATGAAGAGCCGCTTGGCCGCGCGACCGAAATGCAGCTCCTCGGCCACCGCGACGAAGCAGCGAAGCTGGTTCAGTTCGATCATTCAATTCCTGGATCGATCGATGGTCTTTCGATGTTAGACCAACATCGAATCACGCGCGCTGGCGACGCGCCGGCGACTGTTCGAGCGCGAGCCGGTCGAGTTCGCGCAGATCGTTCTCCAGCGCAGGCGTGAGCGTCGTGCGCAGATGGTCGAGAAACGTACGGATCTTCGCGTCGAGATAGCGGCGCGTCGCATAAACCGCATACACGCTGACCGTCTGCAGCCGGTACTCGGGCAGCACGCGGATCAGCCGCCCTTCTCGGATGTCGTCGAGCACCGTGTACAGCGCGACGCACGCGATTCCGCGCCCGGCCCGCACCGCGACGCACAGCGCATCCGGCACGTTGACCTGGAACGGCGCCGGCTGCAGTTCGTAGACGGTCTCCTCGCCGTCGCCGCGCTCGAGCCGCCATTCGCTCGCCGGCGACGCCGGCGTGTCGAGGCGCAGGCACACGTGGTTCGGCAGGTCGTCCGGCGTCTTCGGCGTGCCGTGCCGCGCGAGGTACTCGCGCGACGCGACGAGCACGCTGCAGCTCGTGCCGCAGGTCTGCGCGACATAACCGGAATCGGGTAATTGCGACGCGGTCACGATCGACACGTCGTAGCCTTCCTCGACGAGGTTCGGCATCCGCTGCGCGAGCGTCAGGTCGACCGACACGTCCGGATTGTCTTCCTGATAGCGCACGATCGACGACACGACATGACTCTGCCCGAGCCCCGTCATCGCGTGGATGCGCATCTTGCCGCTCGGCCGCAGCAGCGCGTTGCGCGCCTCGGCGTTCGCGTAGTCGATCTCGGCGAGAATCGATTTCGCGCGCTCGAAGTAGCGCTCGCCGCTTTCGGTGAGCCCGAGGTGCCGCGTCGTGCGATGCAGCAGGCGCGTCTGTACGTGGGCTTCGAGATTCGATACCGCGCGCGACACCTGCGCGGTGGTCGCGTCGATTTCTTTCGCGACCGCGGTAAAACTGCCGGCTTCGACAACGCGCACGAACAGGCGCATGTTTTCGAGCATGTCCATTGGATTGGCTGGGGGAGTGTCGGTGAGGAAACGTCGGCGGCGCTCGCTTCAGACGGGAATCGGCGCGGGCGCGCGAGCCACGCGCACGCAGTCACCTTGCCGGAGAACAGGCGGAAGAGCGGGCATCGCTTGCGTGGTGGCGGCATATCGGGAAATGGGGTGGCCGAATTGTACGCCGCTGCAGACGAATCTGCGCGCTGCATGGCTTCCACGCGCGCATCCGATGAAAGGTTTCTGCAAGATCGACGCGATGCGCGCACGCAACGCGTTGATGCGGCGCGGCAATTTGTATCACAACACGATATAATTCCGCCTTTCTTGCGCGGCGCCATCCGCGCCGTCCTTTTTCTGCTTACCGTCCATGTCGTCAGGCTCCTCCCCGTCGCGCCGCACGCTCCGGCAATGGCTGCACAGCTTCATTCCCCACCCGATGACGCTCGGCTGGCGCGAGCGCATGCGCTCGTGCATGGGCGCGCTCGTCGGCATCGCGACGGTCGGCGTGACGATGCGATTGCTGCCCGGCGTGCCGGGCCTCGTGCCGCTGCTCGTCGCGCCGATGGGCGCATCGGCCGTGCTGCTGTTCGCGGTGCCGGCCAGCCCGCTCGCGCAGCCGTGGTCGATCATCGGCGGGAATCTGGTCGCGGCGACCGTCGGCGTTGCGTGCGCACACTGGATCGCCGATCCGATCACGGCCGCCGCGGTCGCGGTCGCCCTCGCGATCGGCGGCATGTTCGCGTTGCGCTGCGTGCACCCGCCGTCGGGCGCGGTCGCGCTGACGGCGGTGCTCGGCGGCCCGGCGATCCATGCGCTCGGCTTCGGTTTCGTGGTGGAGCCGATCGCGCTGCAATCGGCGATCCTGCTGTCGGCCGCGCTCGTGTACCACGCGCTGACGGGTCACCGCTATCCGCACGGCGGCGTGCGTCCGGACGCGAAGCCGCAGGGCGGCAGCGCCGCACCGGCGCGCGGCGGCTTCACGCGCGCCGATCTGGACGCGGTGCTGAAGCGCCGCGGCGAATGGCTCGACGTCGATCCGGACGACCTCGAAATGCTGCTGCGTGAAACCGAAATGCAAGCGTATGCGCGCACGTTCGGCCAGCTCACGTGCGCGGATCTGATGACGAAGAATGCGATCGACGTCGCGCCGTCGACGTCGGTGACGGCCGCGCTGACGCTGCTCGACCGCCATCGCGTGAAAGCGCTGCCCGTCGTCGACGGCGACGATCGCCTGATCGGCATCGTCACGCGCGCGGATCTCACGCGCCCGCTGCGCCGCCCGGCCCCGCTGTGGCAGCGGCTGTCGGCGCGGCTGCCGCAGGCGCTTGGCGGTCAACCCGCCAGCGTTGCCACCGTGATGACGCGCGACGTCGCGTGCGTGCCGCAGACGATGCCGATCACCGCGCTCGTGCCGCTGTTTACGCATTCGGGCCACCACCATATTCCGGTGGTCGATTCGTCGCGCCGCCTGGTCGGGATCATCACGCAGACGGATCTCGTCACGGGCCTGTACCGGCAGACGCAGATGCTCGAGGCCGCATAGCGCCGGCGAACAGCACGCGACGAACAGAAAAATGCAGTTTTTCCGCCGAAGAACGGCCATTTATATCATGCCGTGATATATTCCGCGCTATCGAAACCGACTGTCCGACCGACCACGATGACCGATACCCGCCGCGCGCTCAACAAAAGCGATTTCCAGCAACTGTCCGAGTTCCGCTACCAGATGCGCCGCTTCGAGCGCTTCTCCGAACGCGCCGCGCAAAGCGAAGGCGTGACGCCGCTGCAATACCTGCTGCTGCTGCACATCAAGGGCTACCCGCATCGCGAATGGGCCACCGTCGGCGAACTGGCCGAGCGCCTGCAGGCGCAGCACCACGGCGTCGTCGCGCTGGTGACGCGTTGCGAGGCGCTCGGGCTCGTGAAGCGCAGGACGAGCGAAGCAGATCGCCGGCAGGTCGAAGTGCATCTCGAAGAGGCCGGCGAAACGCTGCTCGCGCGGCTCGCGGCCATGCATCGCGCGGAACTGAAATCGCTGAAGGGCACGTTCCAGGTTCCGCAGATCGATTACTGACCCCCACTTTACCGACCTTTTCTCGCACCGATGAACGCTCCGCACAAACGCGATTTCTCGACCAACGAACGCCTGCCCAGGATCGCGTTGCTGGCTGCCGTGATCGGCGTGCTCAGCACGCTGGCGGCGTTCGTGCTGTTGAGCCTGATTCACCTGTTTACGAACCTGTTCTTCTTCCAGCAGTTTTCGTTCGCCGATCGCTCGCCCGCCAACAACACGCTCGGCGCGTGGGCGATCGCCGTGCCGGTGATCGGCGGCCTGATCGTCGGGCTGATGGCGCGCTTCGGTTCGGAGAAGATTCGCGGCCACGGCATTCCCGAAGCGATCGAGGCGATCCTGTTCGGCAAGAGCCGGATGTCGCCGAAGGTCGCGGTGCTCAAGCCGCTGTCATCCGGCGTCGTGATCGGCAGCGGCGGCCCGTTCGGCGCCGAAGGGCCGATCATCATGACGGGCGGCGCGCTCGGCTCGCTGATCGCGCAATGCGTGCACGTGACCGCCGCCGAGCGCAAGACGCTGCTCGTCGCGGGCGCGGCCGCCGGCATGACGGCCGTGTTCGGCACGCCCGTCGCCGCGGTGCTGCTCGCCGTCGAACTGCTGCTGTTCGAATGGCGCCCGCGCAGTTTCCTGCCGGTCGCGCTCGCATGCGCGGTGGCCGGGTTCGCGCGCGCCGTGTTCTTCGGCGTGGAGCCGCTGTTCCCGCTGACCACCGCGTCGCCGACGCCCGTCGCGCTGCTGTCGTGCGTCGTCGCGGGCCTGTTGTCGGGCGCGCTCGCATGCGGCCTGTCGGCTGCGCTGTACCGCATCGAGGACGGCTTCGCGAAGCTGCCGGTGCACTGGATGTGGTGGCCGGCGCTGGGCGCGATCGTGATCGGCGTCGGCGGCTGGCTCGAGCCGCGCGCGCTGGGCGTCGGCTACGACGTGATCGGCGATCTGCTGCACCAGCATATCGCGCTGAAGATCGCGCTCGCGCTGCTGATCGTGAAGGCCGTGATGTGGGTGATCGCGCTCGGCTCCGGCACGTCGGGCGGCGTGCTCGCCCCGTTGCTGATGCTCGGCGCGGGCCTCGGCACCGTGCTGTCGCCCGTGCTGCCCGGCGGCGATCCGACGCTGTGGCCGCTCGTCTGCATGGCAGCGACGCTCGGCGCGACCCTCGGTGCGCCGCTGACCGCGATCGTGTTCGCGTTCGGCCTCACGCACGACGCGAACGCGCTGCTGCCGCTGCTCGCCGCGACGCTCGTCGCGCACGGCTTCGCGACGATCGTGATGAAGCGCTCGATCATGACGGAAAAGATCGCGCGCCGCGGTTATCACATCTACCGCGAATACGGCGTCGATCCGCTCGAACGGCACGACGTCGCCGAAGTGATGACGTCCGCCGGCGCGCTCGTCTCGATCGACGGCGCCATGACGCTCGATACCGTGGAGTCGCAATACTTCGGCGCGAAGCAGACGCATCGTGCGTATCCGGTCGTGCAGAACGGCCGCCTGCTCGGCCTCGTCGATCGCGCGACGCTCGACGCGCACCGCGCGCAGGCGGGCCTCGGCGCGACGCTCGCGAGCGCGTTCGCCGATCGCGTGCCGGCCGTCGCGCAGGCACACGAAACGTGCCGCGTAGTCGCATCGCGGCTCGCGGTGCTCGGCCTCGAGCGTCTGCCGGTCGTCGACGATCCGCAATCGCTGCGCATCATCGGCATCGTGTCGCGCAGCGATCTGATCAAGCCCGCGCTCCAGCACTTCGACGACGAACAGAAGCGCGAACGCTTCCGCCCGATCGTGCCGATCAATCTTCGCGATCGCGCCAACCGCAACGTCGGCTGACCGTGGCAGCGCGCGCGGCGCGCTCGTCGCGCATCGGCTCCCACGCATTCCGCTCCTTCCGAAACGGCGCGCACGTCGCGCGCCGTTTCGCATTCCTGCGCTTTCGGCGTTTAAACTTCGTTGACAATTCACCGAACGAAAGTTTGTCATCATGGTGCTCATGCGACGGGGCCACCATTCAGCCATTCCGAGTCGTCATCCAACAAGAAACGCCGCGGCGCGACATGCAGACAATGCAGCACGCCGAGGCCGTCGATCCACCACACTCACGGACAAGCGAGCCGGCCGTACGGCGCATGACGTCGTAGTCGTAGCCGCGTCCGCGCATCGACGCAGGCCGTACGCGACTCATGCCGCAATGCAACAGAACGGACAGCATCCGGATTGTCGTTTGGCAAGCGCGTTAACAACTTGTTTCGGAATCGTCGGAACCGCCTCTGTCGAATGCAATCTCACAGGCAGCAGCTTTTCGCTGCGCATCCCACTCAATCAATCACGACTCGAGGGAGATAAAACGTGAACGTGAAATACTTACCGCTCATCGCATTGACCGTGGCAATTTCTGCGCATGCTGCCGATCCGGCCGTGCAGAACGTGGGACAAAGCCAGAAATCCGCTCAGGACGTCTCGGCCTGCATCGCGAAGACATGGGCCGACAAGTCGCAGCAACAGGTGATTTCGCAGAACGTGCTCGCCAACGGTCTCGCGACCGACGTGTACGCGCCGGGCCAGCAACCGCCGAACGGCGCGGCTGCGATGGTTCGCCCGTCGTGGAAGCCGGGCGCGAAGACGTGGGTCGGCGTGCGCGGCGACGCCGCTTCGGCCGGCGACATCAACGCCTGCCTGTAAGCGCCGCGCCGGACGGCATTGCGCCGTCCGCATGCGACGAGCCCCGCTTCGGCGGGGCTTTTTGTTGTCAGCGCACTCCGCGCTTACAGATAGCTGCAGACGTAGTCGAGCGTCTCGAGCACTTCGATGTCGAAGCGGCTCTTGCCCGGCACCGAGAACGACTCGCCCGCGCCGTAGGTCTGCCATTCGCTGCTGCCGTCGAGCTTCACGCGGCACTTGCCGGCCTGCACTTCCATCAATTCGGGCGCGTCCGTGCCGAAGTTGAGCGCGCACGGCAGGATCACGCCAAGCGTCTTGCGCGTGCCGTCCGGGAAGAGCACGGTATGCGACACGCACTTGCCGTCGAAATAGACGTTCGCGCGCTTGACGACCGATACGTTGTCGAATTGGGTTGCACTGGTCATGTGATGCCTCTGATTGCTGGATGCCGGATGGCGTATGGTTGGAAGCCGGCCGGGGCGGCAGGCCGGCCGTTATGATACCGGCTCGCGGCGAGCGCGCCGAAGTGCGTGCCGCACGCATGACTCGCCGAAGGTGCATGTCGGGTAGTCAGGATGACGATTCGATCCATCACATGCGCCGGCCTGCATGGCTCATCCCAACCCTTTGCGCCGCGCGGAATCGCGCAGGCAGTCGAGCAGCATCGCCGCGGCGGGCGTGAGCGGACTGTCGCGGCGCGTGATCACCTGCACCGATACGGCCGGCAGCCGCTCACGAATCGGCAGCACCGCGAGCTTGTCGCGCGCCCACTCGCCGTGCAGCAGTTGCTCGGGCATCGACGCGATCAGGTCGCAGCCCGTCATCAGGCTGTGCGCGAGCCCGAAGCTCGGACATTCGACGACCCGCTGCGGCACCGGCAATCCATACGCGACGAACGAATTGAACAGCACCTGCGTCGAGCTTTCCGGCGACGGATTCATCAGCCAGTCGGCGTCGACGAGATCGGCCAGCGACGTGGCCTGCGCGAGCGGATGTCCGTTGCGCGCGACGATCAGCGACCGGCTCGCATACAGTTCCGCGTGATCGAATTCGGCCGCCAGCAGCTCGGGCACGACGACGGCCACCGCGAAGTCGAGCGAACCGTCATGCAGCCGCGGCAGCGCGACACCCGGAAACCCTTCGATCAGATTGACGCGCGCGACCGGAAAGCGCCGCCGGAACGCGCGGAACGCATCGGGCAGAATCGTCACCGCGGCGGCCGGCGTGATCGCCGCGGCGACCGAGCCCGTCATCGCGCCCTGCGCCTGCTCGATGTCGTCACGCGCCCGCTGCATCTCCGCGACGATCAACCGCGCCCTGACCTGCAACTGCTGCCCGAACGCGGTGAGCTGCACGCCGCGTGCGGTACGCACCACGAGCGACACGCCGAGCGCGAGCTCCAGTTCCTTGACTGCTTTCGTCAACGCCGCAGGCGACACGTTCAGGCGCCGCGCGGCCGCGCGGATGCTCCCTTCTTCCGCGACGGTGACGAACGCTTTCAGCTGATGGTATTTCATGACGGCATGCGTGATTCGTGGATACCCGATGCCCGGCCGCGCGCGGCCGCTCAGGGTATTCCCGAGCGACAACCGGTGGTGAGCACCAAAGCAATTTAGCAGCTTCTGGTACCCGACATAAATTTATATGCTTGGTCGTCATATGCGCGTCAAACGCCCCCCGGTACCACCTGCCCCACTGGAGACACCATGCTGCACGCCGTGAACCCCGTGATCCCCGGCATCGCCGCGATCGCCCCCGACCTGATCGAAGTGCGCCGCCGCATCCATGCGCATCCCGAGCTCGCGTTCGAGGAAACGCTGACGAGCAATCTCGTCGCCGAGCTGCTCGCAGGCTGGGGCTATGAAGTGCATCGCGGCATCGGCAAGACCGGCGTCGTCGGCGTGCTGCGCGAAGGGCAAGGCACGCGCACCGTCGGGCTGCGCGCCGACATGGACGCGCTGCCGCTCGCCGAAACCACCGGCCTGCCGTATGCGAGCCGGCACGCGAACAAGATGCACGCGTGCGGCCACGACGGCCACACGGCGATGCTGCTGTGCGCCGCGCGCCATCTCGCGGCCACGCGCCGGTTCTCCGGCACGCTGAACCTGATCTTCCAGCCGGCCGAGGAGAATTTCGGCGGCGCGAAGGCGATGATGGACGACGGCCTGTTCGACCGCTTTCCGTGCGACGCGATCTTCGCGATCCACAACATGCCGGGCCGCGCCGCCGGCGACATGGCGTTTCGCACCGGCGCCGCGATGGCGTCGGCCGACCGCGTGACGATCACGCTGCGCGGCGTCGGCGGCCACGGCGCGATGCCGCACTTCGCGCGCGATCCGATGTCGGCCGCGGGCAGCATCATGGTCGCGCTGCAGACGATTGTCGCGCGCGAGGTCGACGCGCAGCACGCGGCGGTGATCACCGTCGGCAGCGTGCAGGCCGGCGAGACCTTCAACATCATTCCGGAAACCGTCGTGATGAAGCTGTCGGTGCGCGCGCTGAATGCCGACGTGCGCGCACTGCTCGCGCGCCGCATCGAAGCGCTCGCGAAGGGCCAGGCGGAGAGCTTCGGCGTCACCGCGGACGTGGATTACGACTATGGCTACCCGGTCCTCGTCAACCATCCCGAGCCGACCGCGTTCGCGGCCGACATCGCACGCCAGATGCTCGGCGCGGAGCGCGTCGAGACCGACGCGCCGCCGCTGATGGGCAGCGAGGACTTCGCGTTCATGCTCGAAGCGCGCCCCGGCTGCTATGCGTTCATCGGCAACGGGATCGGCAGCAAGGGCGGCTGCATGGTGCACAACCCCGGCTACGACTTCAACGACGACATCCTCGCGATCGGCGCGAGCTACTGGGTCCGCGTCGCCGAAGCCTGGCTCGCGGCCTGACGGCCCTTCATCACGCAGTTCCGCGCTTAGCAGGGGAACCTCATGGAAACGTCCGCCCTTTCGTTCGCCGGCTCGCCGGCCGATGCCCGCGCCGCCGCGAAGAAACGCCGGCTGATCGCGGCCGCCGCCGTCGGCAACGCGCTCGAGTTCTACGATTTCACGGTCTACAGCTTCTTCGCGATCCTGATCGGCAAGCTGTTCTTTCCGGTGCATTCGTCGTTCGGTCAATTGATGCTCGCGGTCGCGAGCTTCGGCGTCGGCTTCGTCACGCGCCCGCTCGGCGGGCTCGTGATCGGCATGTATGCGGACCGCGCCGGCCGCAAGAAGGCGATGATCCTCACGTTGCTGCTGATGGCGCTCGGCACCGCGACGATCGCGGTCGCGCCGACCTTCGCGCAGATCGGCATCGCCGCGCCGCTGCTGCTCGTGCTCGCGCGACTGCTGCAGGGTTTTGCGTCGGGCGGCGAAGTCGGCGCGTCGACGACGCTGCTGCTCGAACAGGCGCCGCAGCATCGGCGCGGCTTCTACGCGTCTTTCCAGTTCTCGAGCCAGGGGCTCGCCGCGCTCGCGGGCGCGCTGACCGGTGTCGCACTGACGTCGACGCTCACTGCCGCGCAACTCGCAAGCTGGGGCTGGCGCGTGCCGTTCATCATCGGCACGCTGTTCGTGCCGCTGGGTTACTGGCTGCGCCGCACCGTCGACGAAGTGCCGGCCGCCGTGCCCGCCGCCGCACACGCATCCGACGAGAAGGTCGCATCGCTGCCGCTCGCCGACGTGCTGCGTCATCACGGCAAGGCCGTGTTCGCGGGCCTCGGCGTGACGATCGGCGGCACGTCGATCCACTACATCATCGTGTTCTACATGGCGATCTACGGCGTCCAGGTGCTGCATCTGCCGACGTGGCTATCGATGACGGCCGGCTGCGTCGCCGGTGCGATCCTGATGCTCGTGACGCCGATCGGCGGCCTGCTGTCCGACGTGTTCGGCCGCAACCGGATCGTCTGGTGGACGCGCATCGCGCTGATGGCCGCGATCTATCCGGCGTTCATCGCGCTGAACCGCTGGCCGGGCGCCGCGTCGCTGCTGTCGATCATCGCCGCGCTGTCGATCGTGCATGCGATCAACATCGGTGCGACCGGTGCGATGCTCGGCGAGCTGTTCCCGCGGGCGGTGCGGGCGACGGGCGGTGCGCTGGTGTATAGCGTGGGTGTCGCGATCTTCGGCGGTTTCGCGCAGTTCTTCGTCACGTGGCTGATCGCGGCGACAGGCAATCCGAATGCGCCTGCGTGGTATGCGATCGGGTGCGGTGTGCTGACGCTGCTCGCGATCCGCTGCATGGACGAGAAGGCTGGGAAGGCGCTGGATTGAGCGGTGGCCGGTGTGCGGCACGCGAAGCGTCATTGACGTCGCGCGCGCATCGGGCATCATTGATCAATACACGACGCCACGATCACCCTTTCGACGACCACGCGCACCACCGCCTTCGGCGGGCCCGTGCGGCGGGTGCGCGCAAGATCGTAGCGTCACAGATTCCCACAGGCCCCGCCGGTTCCGGACGGGATCCTTTTGCGTTTCCGTCCATACCGGTCACTCTGGAGAACGCGATGTCCGATCCGCTATCTTCAACGCGCACTGTTCTTCAGTGACATGCATGCCGGGATGCTTCATGGTCCCGAACGTCCATACGAAGAGAAACGCGCGCTCGCTGACATCCCCCTACTGATCCTGTCCCGCGTCGGTGGCTGCCGTCCCGACCTTATCTCGACGAGCCGCCCCTCGAAGTTCACACTGCGAAACATATTCCCGCCGAGATTGAGGAACCCTCGGCTGACGCAAAAATCCATCGATATCATTTACTGAATATCAATTGCATGCGAACGTAAGCGGCTTCTTCCCGCCGTCGTGCAGTTGCCGTAACCGCATCAGACTCATCTTTTGGCGTCGGACTATTGGGCTGCAGGAACTCGGAGAATGAAGATTCGACTACGATGACCGTTGGACAATACGACGCACGTCGTGACCTGCAGAGGCCTTACGACGTTGGATATGCACGACAAGCTCCGCGGCTACTATGAACAGGAACTGACGAAGCTGGAGAATCAGTTCGCAACCTTCTCCAACGAGTATCCACGAATTGCCGCCGACCTGCTCTTTACAGGCGGACAGACGGACGACCCACACGTCCAGCGGATGATGCAGGCGTTCGCGTTGATTGCAGCTGAAATCCGGGCCAACCTGCACGACGGCGCACCGAAGTTCACGGAAGCGTTGCTTCATGTCTTGCATCCGCACTATTTGCGACCGTTCCCTTCATGTTCGATCGCTCTCTTCGATTCGATCAAGGAATTCCCGGACAAGCCGACCGTCTTGCCGCGTGGCATGGAACTCACGTCGCGCGGCGGGGAAGTTCGCTTTCGAACCGCTTATGACGTAACGCTTGCGCCGCTCAACATCGCAAACGCTCGATTCTCGCGCAGCACCGTCGCACCGGCACAAGTCACCTTGCCGCCGAACATAACCAGCTTCATTTCCATCACGATTGAGTCGACGGTAGCCACCTCGCCTCTCGGCGCGATTTCGCCCGACACGCTGCGCGTTCATTTCGCTGGAGAACGCCAGACGGTCGTCGCGCTGCTGGATACGGTCCTGCTGCGCGTCCGGGGCGCATATGTGGAAGCCGACGACAGCGGGCGGTGGATGCCAGCTGCGGGGATACCGGTCACACCGGTCGGGTTCGGCCCGGTCGATACGCTGCTGCCACCGTCACAAAATTCGCCGCTGATTCAACCGCTGCTGGAATACGTCGGATTTCCGGACAAGTTCGACTTCGTCGACATTCAATTACGCCGATGTCTTGAACCCGTTCAAACGAACCGCGCACGTCGCGTAACACTACATCTGGCGATTGGAGGCGTACACGCCGATTCGCGCATCGCGCAAGCGCTCACGCCACTCTCGGCGGACAACATCGGACTGTTCTGTACGCCAATCGTGAACCTGTTCAAGCATATGGGCGTCAAGTCGACGCGTGGCGAAATCGTTGCCGATTATCCCGTCGTGCCAAAGCCCAGCCGGCCAGACATTCGCGGTATCTATTCGGTCGATGCAGTTCGCGATCCGTCAGACGGGACCGCTATTCCGCCGCCGAATGCGTGGGGCGTCGGGGCCGGTGAACGGTTCTGGATCACGCGCCACGATCCTTACGCGATAATCCATCACCCCGGACGTGAAACGTCGCTCGTATTGCTACGCGGGGACGGGACAGCGGTGGCGAAAACGCCGCTGCAATTGAGTGCCGACCTCACCTGCACGAATCGCGACTGGCCTTCGTGGATGCGGATCGGCTCCCTCAAGGGTGATCTGAAAAACGAAAACGATCAGGTTCCTTGCAGGATTACGCTGCTGAAACAACCGACGCTGACTTATAGCGCGTCCCGTGAGTCGGAAGCACAGTGGCGCGTGCTCGCGCTGACGACGGCCAACGTGACGCAATTGACACGTGAGGGGTGGCCTGATTTCGTGAAGCTCATGCGCCAGCTTGCGCCAAGCGACCGATGCACCGAACACATTGGCGCGATTTCGTTCGTCAAGCGGAACGTCGTCGAGCGACTACTGGCGATCAAGCCGCATTCGGCCCTTGTGAGAGGCTTCGAAATCGTGATGGCGGCGGATGAGAGCGCGTTCATTGAAAACGGTATCGGCGTGTTGATCCTTCAACTCGACCTATACCTGTCGCGCTACGCTCCCGCCAACAGCTTTACGCAGCTCGTCGTGCTGTCGAAGAACGACGGCTCCGTGATCGTGCGCTGCCCACTGCGGCCAGGCCTCGCGCCACTGTTGTAGCGTTACACGAGGCTCGAAATCAGGTGACAGCCGCACGTAGCCCGATGGCCGTGCCGCGCAATCGGGATGCCGTTGTCCTTCATCGATTCGTCGCCTTCCTCGATGATGTTCGGCGACACTTCCGGATGCAGCGGACACGACACGCGGTCACCTTTGCGCGCGACGTAGCGACCATCGAATTTCATGGTCGATGAGCCTGTTTCGACTTTGCCGCCGTGGTCGGTGTCGTCGCCGATTCGAATCAAATTGATCATCTGTCGAGTGTCAAGGCGAAGTGAAGGACAAAGTCACCAGTTTTTAAAGAAATTAAGTCTAGCAGTACAAGCGTTGCGTTCTTCCTGCAACTTTGCCGCAGTCATCTTGCAATTCAGATCTACATATTTAACCCAATTTGGATTGCTTCCGTCGGGTGTGCTTTTTATCAACTTCGACATCACCTTGGTGGTGTCTCCGTTTTCGTAAAGATTCGCCATGACGGATAGTGACCGCCTAAAATCGTCCATACCGATAGATGATTCTAAGTAGCGAATTTCATTTGTTCGCACCTCTGTTGCCGATGTTAGGCAAGCCCATTTATCGATAGACGCTTCCGCCCCCGGAGAGGTGGCATCAAAAGCTGCATCGCAATATTTCTCTTTATACGCAACCCATGCTCGTTGAGCTGCGATGAGATTTTGCCTCTCCGGAGGAGTGGCTTTTCTTAGAAATTCATTGTAGCTTCCATTTAAAATTTTATCGGCAGCCTCATAATTTCTTTGTGCGCAATTGGTTAACTCCGCGTTGGTTTGACCATCGCAGACCACCTTCGAAAAGGCTACGCTCGAAATAAGCATCAGTGCAAAAAAAACGATATTCTTCGTCACAATCTATCTCCAACAGTCGCAAGTCATACCTTTCTCGAACAGAACTGCCTCTTTCTCTCGCCGTTTGAGTAGACCATCGTTCCCAGTTCCTTCCCACAGTACTTTCATGGCCCGTAACTGCACGGCAACCTCCGGAAGATTCTTATTCTCAATGGCTGCTCTAATGTTCCTCATGTGAGCTCGTGATTTTTGTCCGGGTTTATCCTCAAGTTGAGCCCCTCGATTATAGACTAAGCTGAGCAGCGCTCCTTGGCAATGAGGATGTAATTTTGTAGTGCCCGGGAATGCATCACCGGTAAACTGAGCGTAACGCTTTTTGACCCTCTTAGCCATCTCGAGGGCCTTTGGTTCGGATATTTTTATATCGGCAAAAGATGGAATAAACTTGCTCGCTGCATCCCCTCGTTTTCCGAGTGCGGTTAATAACCGGGTAATCTCATCCTCGGTAAAGAAGCCGTCTAAATCACTGCGAACCATCGCCTCGGTTTGTTGCCCCAAGTCATAGCCGTAACCAATTGTTACGCCACTGGATTGGCTATTTTTTGGAACGTATGGAATTTCACCAAACCCTTCCGAATCGAGGATAAGGTGAAAACCTTCTACGGAGGCATAGAACATGCCCTCTGTGGTGAGAAAGTCCAGCACGTCAGTTTTACATTTTGCGCTACAACCCGTGAAATTCCCGATCAACCCAATCGGATGAAGGTGCCACGGCGAAAGGTCCGTGGGGAAGCCGTCGACGCCCTTGATTTGGTCCCACCACTGAAGCTTCGCGAGCCGATCCAGTTCCGTCTTCCACAACTCGGTCTGCTTCTGCATGAGCGGGGTAAGTTCTTCCCACTTGCTCAGACCGCCGCCCCATTCGGTTTCGTTGCGCACAACAAGATGCGACACCGCTTCGGCCATCCATTGCGTTTCCAGTGCGTGTTTCAGTTCTTGCGCTGTCACCTTCCCGTCGTGGTCCGTATCGATCGCCTGTTCAATCTTCGTGATGAGTTCGCCAGCGTTGACCTTCACCGCTTCCACCGCAAACTCAGTGCCTTCCTCGTCCGGCAAATATTGTTCGGTCGTATGGATATGGCGTTTGAACATGTCGGCCGGGCTGACGCTGCCGTTGTCCACCAATTCGAAACCCGGCCATTCCCACGGACTACGAAGCTGTACGTGAGGGTGATCGGTGTCGCACACCCAGCCAATCAGGCCAGAGCCGTCCTTCGAGCCGACCGTGATGTTCCACCAATGATGGCCCTTGTCGTCGACCGCGACATTGCCCTCACCGAGCTTGTCGAGTTCAGTACGGCGCAACACGTTCCTAAAGTCCGCGCCCGGTCCGCTTGCCTTGGAAACGTCCAGCGGAAAATTCTGCCATCCCGCTACGTTCGCGGTGCTGATCGTGTTCGCCAGACTGCTTTCGACCCACAGCGGGTTGCCGACGGGCGCTAACTTTTGTTGGGCCTTCTGTTTGCCTTTCGCGGGCACATTCGTCACGCTATTGGGCTGCACCTTGATCCAGCGCGAACCCTTTGCATCGCCTATTGGCACGAGCTTCAACCCGGATTGGGTCAGTTTCTGGTCCGGTGCGGGAATTTCGCTGACCAGCTTCGCCCCCGGTTCGATTTCCAGAAGCTGTTTGTTTTTTTCGTTCAGTTCTTTCGCACGCGCACGGCTTCGATCGATGAAGTCCTTCAGGTCCGGCCCCGCGAACACTTCGAGATGCAGCATCGGGTAGTTCGGCTTCGGGGGTATCGGACTGGCCTTCATCGGCCATTGATACTGGCCGACGTGGGCGACGACTTCGCCCGCCTTGATATGCTGCGGCTCCTTCAGGATCACGACCGTATCAAGCGGCTGCGGGTCGACTACGGCGTCCAGTTCCCCCTTGAACACATAGCTCCACTGCGCTTGGGGGGAAACCGGCTTGCCGACTTCGGCAGACAGGACCGTGCCCGATTTGATGGACTTGATCTTGATCCAGTCCGGGTGAGCAGGGTCGCCTTCGCCCGCAATGATTTCGGCCCCAGTCGGCAACACGCCGACAATCTTGCTCTTGCCGTTCGGCAATTCCCGAATGTTCAATCCCGTCTCGGGCGGCGGCAGGGCGACATCCTGATCGGTATCTGCAGGCGGCGGCGCGCTTTCGTTCGTATTGTTGATCGGCAGATCGTCGGCCCCATCGGTGCGCTTCGCAGGCGGAACGGGCGCTTTCGGCTTCGGGATAGCTTGCTTGTCCTTCGCCTTGCTGCCGACCCGATAGTAGCGCTCACCTTCCCAATACGACATCGGCACGGGAAGCGCCGGATCGGGCTTCGGGTTCGATTTAGCCTGTTCGATTGCCTTCTGGTAGCTGGCCCAATCCATCGTGTGCATGTACAGGCTGAAGAACACGAGGGCTTTGTCGTTCGCCGGTTTGCTGTCGGATGGCGCGGGAGCTGCCGGAGCGGACGCGGGTGCAGGCGCGGCGGTGGTCGATGCGGGCGCGGGTGCCGACGCAGGAGCCGATGCGGGGGTCGACGCCGGAGCCGGTTTCGCGGGTTCCTTCGGGGCCGGCTTCGGCGGCAGTTTCAGTTCATGCCGGACCAGTACAAAGCCGGTCGAGAAGTGCGCCAGACTGTTGTTCGGGTACTTCGTTTCCTCGTATTTCGTGTTCAGCCGGTACGCGACGATCTTGCCGTCTGCAATCGCATGTACGCCGCCGTCCAACTTGAGCATTTGCGCACTGCCGTCGTCGAAGTGCACGCCCCCATGCCACATGCCGCTGACGCCCAACGGATAAAAGCCGGTCGCGGACTTCGCCAGCGCCCTGAAATACGTCATCGGGTCGGCCGCGTCGCTCTTGTCTGCGGGCGTGAACGGGTAGGCCCAACTCAGCGGCGTATCGACCGGCTCGGCAGGTTTGGCGGCCGGGTGCGGCGCGGCCGCCGGATGGTGCTTCTTCTTATGGGGCGTTTTGGTCATGATTCCCGACTCGGATTCGGTTTTCAGGATTTCTTATGGTGAAACGATACCGGCTGCGCGATTCAACCGGAGAACAACGCGGAACGCCCGCCGTCGACCGATACCGGCGACGAATGCAGCGGGTTTTTCAGCGTACCGCTTGCCGCGCCGGCCTTTTCCCAATCCGCGCACTTTTCCACAATCTGGCCTGACGTTGCGTTCTCGATCATGTTCGCCGTCAGTTTGATATACGACCCGTTCGCGCCAATCCAGATTTCGTCGGCCGACAGGACCATCTTCTTGCCGGCCGTAATTTTGACATCCTGCGCAGCGGCCAAGCTCATCGAATCGTTCTGCGCCTGAAGGTCTATGGG
Organism: Burkholderia latens; assembly: GCF_902499045.1. GTDB lineage: Bacteria > Pseudomonadota > Gammaproteobacteria > Burkholderiales > Burkholderiaceae > Burkholderia > Burkholderia latens. The sequence continues at coordinate 41,223 of NZ_CABVPL010000002.1, forward strand.
GCCGCTCGCCGCGTAAATCTTGACACCGAGTTTTTCCGCAAACAGGCTGATTTGTTCCAGTACGCTGGCGAGCAATGCCCGTCCGGCCGCGAGGTTGATGTTCTCGCCGGCGACCACATTGGCCTGCTGATTTGCCGTGACGTGCGCCGAACCTTGCGTCGAGGCGGCGATGCCTTCCGGGCTTGACAGCAGCATGATTGCCTTGGCGAAGCCGTTCGCATTGCCCGTGCCGCCGCCTGCCGTGCGCCCGCCCTTGGTTGTGCCGGCCACCGGGTGCTGCGTCGCGTCCGTGAACGCTTTCAGCGCGTCGTGGCCGTCTTGCTGGCTTTGCGCGTGATTCGTCTGGCTCGCCTTTGACGTTGCTTCCAGCATTGCTTCGGCGCGCGTCAGTTGTTCGGATGCCGCCGTCGCGCTCATCGGTTGCGTGGCGGCGGGTTGCGTCGACACATAGAGCCCTTGCTCGGCCCGCACCGCACCGTAACCCAATGACTTGAGGTCGAAGCCGTGACCGATGAACGCGCCGCGCGTATTGCCCGAATGCTGAATCAGGTAGCCCAGGTGCAAATGAGAGCTATAACTTGTCGAGTACAGATGCACGCGGTTCTGCCCGCTGGCGTCGTCCATCATCAGTTGGTTGTAGCCTTCTCCGCCGTATTCGCGCGACAGCAAGCCCGAGGTCAGCCCGTGCGTGTGCCATTCGGGCTTGCTTTCGCCACCATGCATTCTGGACAGGATCACCGGACGGTCACAATCACCGTTGATAAAATCGATTAGGACTTCGTCGTTCTTGCGCAGCGGGAACATGCCGCCGCGCTTGTAGCCCGCATCGGGCATCGCCGCGCGTATCCACGCCGACACGTTCTGGTCGCCGTAATTGAGTCGATCCGATGTCAGTCGCACCTTCGCCCGCAGCAATTCATCCGTATAGATTTCCTCGTTGTCCGGTCCACCGATGATGCCCGTCTGAAGCTGCATAACGGGCTTCTTGTGTTCGAAGGGACTGCGGAATGCGACCCGACGCCGTTGCGCTTCGATTTCGACGTGGAAAAATCCAACGCTGCCGTCGTCATGGCGCACCGCCGAACCCGCGCCGGTCGCTCGCGCCTGCTCGATTTCGGCGCGCAGGCTCTTGCGAAAACGCATCAGGTTTTCGATACCCGGCACGTTGTTCTGGATGAGCCAGTTCACCGAAAGAATCGCCATCTCGCGATCCTGTTCCGACTGCGCATCGTGCACCGGGTGCCCCGTCAGCACGCCATAGCGACCCGGCCATGCGCAACGCAATGCGCCGACACCGTGAAAGCGCTGTGCGCGCGAGCGCCATTCCTCAGCGACAACGTTTGCTTGCGTTTCGCCCATGTCGCGATCCGACCACGTATGCGACCCAGTGTAGTCGTACTGCTCGCCCAAGCCCGGAACGTCGTCAAGATCGAACGCGGGCATGGTGACGTGCTTGGAAAGGTCCGGACGCTTGTAGTCGAACGTGCTCCTGTCGAGTTCGGCGGACTGGATTTCCTGCGAATCGATCCACTCCCGAAGGCCGTCGAATTCCTCGTCCTGTACCGCGCCGCTAAACGAAATGATCTTGCGCTTTAATTCGGGAACTGAAAAAAGATCGTCCATGATGACGACCTTGTGTGACTTGCCGTCCGGCGCGATGTCGAAACGCGGAAAGAGACCGAGTTCTTCGAATGTACGGTGGACGTAGTTCCAGTCGGACTCCCATTGCATCCGCTGCGAATACGAGCGCAGCGCTTGGCGCAATTGCCAATTCACGTTACCGGATGATTGGGGATACTTGGCGAGGACGTCGGACACGGTTTGCTGCGCGGGCGTCTCGATCCAGTCACGCCTGTCACTACCGAGCCTCAGCAGCGCGAGGAACGAATTGAATCGGAGCTGGTAATAGGTATTGGCTCCGTCCCCGCCCAAGCGACTGAACGCAGTCACATAGCCGTGAATCGGCATTTCACTCCCGTCCGTTTGCCGAATCCACAGCGTCACGGATTGCCGGATCAGCGCCTTGGCCTGAATCGTTTCGAGCCGCGTCGACGTTGCATCGATCGTGAATTCGAAGTCTCGCCCAAGACACGCGCGCCCCCGGACATAAAGCGGGACTAACCAGTCTTCGCCAAGCGGCGTATCGAGGCGGACAATTCGTCCGTGTTGCACGTATTGCGTGCGCAGTGCCTTGTTCAGGAGATCGGAAACCATCAGGCTACCCCGTACCGTGTAGTAACAAAAACGGCCGCCGGGAAGCGCCGGGCGGCAGATTGGTATCTCATCGAAATAGGAAAAAGGCCCAGAATTTTCCGGCCACTGCTGGGGCTTTCGGCATAGAAAGGATTCAAGCCACACACCGGATCGAGCCGGAATTCATCATATCAAATCCAACTCGGATGCAACTTGCGCCATGCTTTCGAGCACAACGATATCGGCAGGCGGCACAGGCACGCCGCCCGTGGGGTCAGGCAACGGTAACGACAGCGCCCACCGTAGCCGGGGCCAGCTAGATAGCGATAAATCGAATAACTGTCGTTTGCCTTGGAGCTTTCCGTCTATAAAGGTCAAAAACTGTGAAGCCATCTAGCACGGGCTCCCCGCAATGCCATGCTCGTGCAAGGCACGCGCCCTCTAAGCGCCGTAAACGCAAAAAGGCTCAGGTCCGATCACCCGAGTCTCTTTCACCTACGCAAACCGCCCCTCTCAGAACGTATGCATCATCCCCACATACGCGCCCGTCTGCGACTCGCCCGTCATCGGGCTCGTGCCCGACGTCGCGTCACGCGGCGACGCGATCAGCGAGAAGTTCGAATTCCCGCCATTACGCACATACGCGACCGTCCCATACAGGAACGTCCGCTTCGACAGGTTGTACGTCGTGCCGAGCACGTACATGATCGCGTGGCCCGACGGATCGTGCGACGCGTCACCACCGCCGTCGCCCACCTTCACGTAATACCCGCCGCCCGTCACGGCCCACTGGGGCGTAGCCGCATAAGTCGCGCCGAGCCAGTAGTGATCCGCACGATCGGCGACACCAGCCGGACTGTCCGGCGCCTGATAGTGCGTATACGCGCCCTGGATCTTGAACTTCGACACCTTCACGTTCGCGCCGACGAAATACTCGCGCGACGCGGTGAAGATGTTGCTGAACTTGCCGTTGTTGTCGCGCAGCTCGTCGTAGATGCCGCGCACGTCGAGCACCGGCGAGTGGTACGAGATCATGATCCCGTCCGAGCGGCCGAAATCGTCGGCCGCGCCGTAGTTGAAACCGCGCGACTGATTGCCGAACGCATACTGCGCCTGCACGTCGAAGCCGCCGATCACCGGGCTGTGATATTCGATGTTGTTGCTGCTCTGCTGCCAGTTGCGGCCGCGCACGAGCGATGCCGACGAAAACGCCTGCTGGACGAACGGATCGAATTCCCACACGCCGTCGCTGTCGATGAACAGGTTGCGGCCGGCCTGCAACTGGCCCCACGTGTCGCTCTTCAGCCCGACATACGCGCGGCGCGACCACATGCGCCCGCCGCCCGTCGTACCGTTCATCACCTGGAACGCGGTCTCCAGGTTGAAGACCGTCGACATCCCGCCGCCCAGATCCTCGTAACCCTTCAGCCCGAACATGCTGGTGCCCCAGTCGCCGCCTTCAGCGCTCCAGCGCGTCGAGCTGCCGTTGGGTGTCGCGATGTGGTTCAGGTATTCGACGCCGCCGTCGATACGGCCGTACAGCGTCACGCTCGTCTGCGCGAAAGCGGCCGCCGGCGCGGCGGCCGCGATCAGCCATGCGAAGTGTTTGAGTCGCAAAATGATGCCCCCTCGGAGTCTCGACCGACCGGCATGTGCCCCATGCACAGGCCGGCGGTCCGTTTACCCGCGATCGATCGAAAAACGCCCGGGGCCGGCCGCGCAAAGCGCGAGCAGGCCGCCCGAGATCGCGATGTTCTTGTAGAAATGAATCATGTTGTTCATCTGCTCGCCGCCCGTCATCGTCCAGTAGTGATGGCCGATGAAGGCGGTGCCGACCGTATACAGCGCAAGCAGCAGCGCGAGCGGCCGCGTCTGGAAGCCGACGAGCAGCGCGATGCCGACGATCAGCTCCATCACGACGGCGATCGCCGCCGAAATGATCGGCGCCGGCGCGCCCTCGCTTCCCATGAACGCGATCGTGCCGGAGAAATTGGCGATCTTCTGCCAGCCGAACATCACGAACAGGATCACGAGCAGGATTCGGGACAACAGCAGCAGCACATCGCGTTGGGACGCGAGAAACGGTTGATTCGGTATCATGGTGTGATCAACGAAAACGATGCGCGCAACCGCACGCACCGGATTGCCAACGAACCAGGACGGGCGGCCGCCAACGCCGCCCGCCCCGCTCTGCAACAACCGGCATCGGGGCCAACCGATGTGCTGTGCCTCCTCTTCTTGTCAGTGTTGTGCTGCCTGCGACGTATCGCGCCCGGCGTCAACGCGCCTTCGCGACGTCCTGCTCGGTCACCTTCGCCGCCGGGTTGCCGAACTGCCCCGTCACGTAGTTCGCCAGCGCGGCGATCTGCGCATCCGTCAGCTCGTTGCGGAACGCGGGCATCCCGACGTCCTCGCTGCCGGCCTTGCGCTCGACGCCGTTCAGGATCACCTGCACGAGGTTCGTCGGGTTCGGCGCACCGACCGTCGAGTTGTGGAACAGCGACGGATAGTAGCCGTCCGGCGTGCCCTTGCCCTGCATCTGGTGGCACGTCGCGCAGTTGCCGAGGTACAGCCGCGCCGGGTCGATGCCCGACGACGCGACCGGAACGCCGCGCAGCTTCAGGCCGTCTTCCGCGGGCTTGCCCCACGACGAGCGCGACTGCTTCGCATCGCCGTTGGCGACGGCCGGCACCGTGCGGATGTACGTCGCGATCGCGCCGATGTCGGCGTCGGTCATCTTCGAGAAGCTGTGCTCGACCGCCTCGGCCATCGGGCCGGCCGCCTGCGCGACGCCCGGCACGCTGCCGGTACGCAGGTACTGGACGAGCTGCTGCTGCGTCCAGCTGCCGATGCCCGCGTTCGGGTCCGACGTGATGTTGTAGCCGTCCCAGCCCGCGAGCACCGAGCCCGACAGGAAGCTGCCGCCCGTCTCGTCGAGCGACTTCTCCTGCATCGCGATGCCGCGCGGCGTATGGCACGTGCTGCAGTGCGCGAGGCCCTGCACCAGGTACGCGCCGCGATTCCACTCGGCGCTCTGCGACGGCTTCGGCTGGTACGCGCCGTCCTTCAGGAACAGCCAGTTCCAGATCTTCAGCGGCCAGCGCATGCTCAGCAGCGCGGGGATCTCGTTCTTCGGCGGCGCCTGCTTCACCGGTTCGACGCCGTGCATGAAGTACGCGTACAACGCCCGCACGTCGTCGTCGTTGATCTTCGCGTACGACACGTACGGCATGGCCGGATACAGGTTGTCGCCGTTCTTCGACACGCCGTGGCGCACGGCGCGCTCGAAGTCCTCGAACGTCCACTTGCCGATGCCGGTGTCCGGGTCCGGCGTGATGTTGCTCGTATAGATCTTGCCGAGTTTCGGCACCGGCATCGCGAGGCCGCCCGCGAACGGCTTGCCGCCCTTCACGGTGTGGCACGCCATGCAGTCGCCCGCGACCGCGAGATATTCGCCGCGCTTGATCTGCGCGGGATCGGCCGAATCGGCCGCGCGCACGAGGCCCGGCAGCGCGACACAGCCGGCGAGCAGCAAGGTGAGAGTAGATTTCCGCACGGTCAGACTTCCTTCTTCAGCGTGTCCGACATCCGCAGCGCCAGCGCCGCGATCGTCAGCGTCACGTTCACCGTACCGACGGTCGGCATCGTCGAGCTGCTCGAGATGAACAGGTTCGGATGGTCGAACGTGCGGCAGTCCTTGTCGACGACGGAGTCGCGCGCATCCGCGCCCATGATCGTCGAACCCGTGATGTGGTTGTTCGGCGCGAATTCGTCGTTGAACACGACGTCCGTGCCGCCCAGCACCTTCGCGGCGGTCGCGTAAACCTCGCGCGTGTGCACGGCGCCGCGTTTCACGTAGTCGTCGATCGCGTACGTGATTTCGGGACGCGGAATGCCGATCGCGTCGGTGGCCGTCTTGCTCGGCACGATGCGGTTCTCGGGCTGCGGCAGGATCTCGTGGAAGCAGTCGAACTGCACGTAGCGCGCGGAGCGGTCACGGATCTGCGCGTCCAGCTCGTCGGGCTTCATCAGCTTGCCGGCCTTGAAGATCTTCTGCGTCTCCTGATTGATGCGCGACATGTTCGACAGGTGGATCTTCTTCGCGGCTTCGGTCGCGCGGAACGGGCCGTCGCGGAAGCCGATCAGCGACGTCATCTCCTGCGGGCCGCGGCCCGGCCACAGCTTCTCGCTCGCATAGAACGACACGCCGGTGCCCGGGTGGTCCATCAGGTTGCGCCCGACCATGTCGGAGCTGTTCGCGACGCCGTTCGGGAAATCGCGGTTCGCGGACATCAGCAGGATCTTCGGCGTCTCGATGCCGTTCGCGGCGAGCACGAAATACTTGCCCTCGACGCGATGGTCTGCACCCGTCTTGTCCTTGTAGATCGCGGCGACGATGCGCTTGTCCGGGCCCGTCTCGAGCTTGTAGACGACCGCGCTGTCGATCAGCTTCGCGCCGGCCTGCTCGGCCTTCTGCACATGGACGATGCCGTTGTACATCGCGCCGATCGGGCAGATCGGCATGCAATTGTTGTTCCCGCAACAGGTCGGCCGCCCGTCGTACGGACGGCTGTTGCGCGCGACCGGCTCGGTCACGACGTGGAACTTCGGGTCGTAGCCGTTGAGCGCGCTCTTGATCGTCTGCTCGTTGAACGACAGCGGCAGCGGCGGCATCGGGTACGGCTGCTTGCGCGGCGAGTACAGGTCTTCCTCGGGACCGGGGCCCCACACGCCGAGTTCTTCCTCCGCGCGCTGGTAGTAGTGCTCGAGGTCGTCGTACTGGATCGGCCAGTCGCGGCCGACGCCGTACACGGTCTTCATCTTGAAGTCGTTCGGGATGAAGCGCCACGCGGACGCGGCCCAGTGCCACGTCGTGCCGCCCACCGCGCGGATGTACTGCGAGTTGAACTTGTGCTCGCCCTTCAGGATCAGGTAGTCGTTCGGCGGCCCGTATTCCGGATGCGGCGCCCACGGGCTCGACGGGTACGGCGCCATGAAGTCCGTCTTGTCGGGCTGGTTGCGAAAGCGCTCGACGATGTCGCCGCGCGGCATGCGCGGGCCTGCTTCGAGCAGGATCACCGACTTGCCGGCCATCGCCAGCTGGTGCGCAACGATTGCGCCCGCGACACCGGACCCGACGACCACGACGTCGGCTTTTTGCGTATCGGTATCGGCCATCAGGCTTGCCTCTCGATCGGTTTTTCGGCCCAGAAGCCGGGTTTGTTGGGGCAATACGACGGAATCACGAGCGTATCGGACACGACGCTGAACATTAATGCTTCTTCGTAGGCAATCACGACGTTGTCGACGATGCCGAGATACCACGCGCCGAGCGTCGACAGCGCGGCGGCCTCCTGATCGGGAGTCAACGAGCCGGACGCAAGCGCGCCCGCCAGTTGCGACAGCGCGTCGGCGGTCTTGAACGAGCCCTTCTGCAACGCCTGCAGGTAGCGTTCGCCCAGCACGCGGCTCAGCCCTTTCTTGCCGGTCAGTGCTTCGGAGAGTGTCATGAACGCGTCGATCGGCGCGGTGCCGGGGTTGTCGGCCAGGGCCCGCAACGCCAGCGAGCCGGTGAGACTCGCCGCCGTCAGCGCCAGTGCGCCCTGCAGCCATTGACGCCGCGTGATGCCGGTTGCGGCTGCGTCGCTGTCGCGACGCGAGTGGGGGGTGTTGTCGTTGTGCATGTTTCCTTCTCTCGAACACCGGATTCGGGAAAACCACGCTTGATATTTCTCAAACTTTCGCGCGGCCCTGAAATGTACGCGCACAAAGCGGAATGGACAATGCTTTTATAGTCCATTAAATGTTCCGCAATCCGAGACAATCGACATTTCCCTGCATCTTTGTGTCGTCGGCGCGACAATTCTGCATCCGGATGCCGATATGTCGCAAGCCGACTACACGCCGCATCCCGCCATTCGCTCGCATGCGCGTCGGTTAGAATCGCGTGCAATCAAACAGAAAGCTTCCCTCCGAGGGCATCGAGCGATGAAGCAGCACGACAAACACAACGACACGCTTCCAGCCAACCACACCACGCGACTGCTCTGGCGCATCGGCGCGGTCGCCGCGCTCGGCGCCGCCGCCGCGCTGTCGCTGCATGCAGGCGCGGCACGCACCGTGAGCGTGTCGCCGCAAGGCACCGTCACCGAAGTGCGGCAGAGCGTCGTCAAGTTCGACGAGCCGATGGTCGCGTTCGGGTCGGCGTCCGCGCCGAACCCCGCGCGCATGACCTGCAACGATTCCGCTGCCGCACGCGGCCAGGGGCACTGGCTCGACGACAAGACGTGGGTGTACGACTTCGAGAACGACCTGCCGCCGGGCGTGCGTTGCTCGGTCGCGCTCAACGACACGCTGCGCTCGGTCGCCGGCAATGCGGTCAGCGGCCCGCGCCGCTTCACGTTCCAGACCGGCGGCCCGTTCCCGGTGACGGTGCGCCCCGGCTCGCGGGAGATCGAGGAACGCCAGGTCTTCGTGCTGAAGCTGAACGGCCCGGCCGAGCCGCGTTCGGCGCTCGCGAACATCTGGTGCGAGGCGGCCGGGATCGGCAACCGCATCCCCGTCACCGCCGCCGACGACGCGACGCGCAACGCGCTGCTCGACCACTTCGGGCTGAAAAAGGACGCCGCGCGCGTGCTGACGCTGTCGTGCGCGCAGGCCCTTCCTGCCAGCGCGAAGATGCAGCTCGTGTACGGCAAGGGCGTCGCGAGCCCGAGCGGCATCGCGAACGACACCGAGCGCCGCTTCGACTTCACCGTGCGCGCACCGTTCGCAGCAAGCTTCTCGTGCGAGCGCGAGAACGCGAAGGCGCCGTGCACGCCGCTGCGCCCGTTGACGCTGTCGTTCAATGCGCCGATCTCGCGCAAGAACGCGGAGGCGATCAAGCTCCGCGGCCCCGACGGTTCGCTTTCGCCGGCCTTCTCGGCCGACGACCACAGCGACGAAGTGACGACCGTCAAGTTCGATCCGCCGCTGCCTGCGCAGGCGAACCTGACGATCGAGCTGCCGTCCGGCCTGCGCGACGTGACCGACCGCTCGCTGTCGAACGCCGACCTGTTCCCGCTCGCGACACGCACCGCACCGATGCCGCCGCTTGCCAAATTCTCGTCGGGCACGTTCGGGATCGTCGAACGCTTCGCGGAACCCGATACGCCGGCGCTCGTGCCGGTCACGCTGCGCAACGTCGAAGCCGATCTTCACATTGCAGGCCTCAATGCGGGCGGTGCGCAGTTCTCGAACCTGAAGGTCGAGAACGACACCGAGATCCGTGAATGGATGCGGACCGTCGACCGCTTCGACAACTGGTCGATGACGGCCGGCACGATCGACGAGCGGATTCCGGGCCTGCTGCAACGCAAGGGCCAGCATCCCGTCTACGTGCCGCTCGAAGCCGGCGAGAAGATGCCCGCACCGCAGAACCGCCGCATCGACGTGCGCTCGCTGTCGCTGCTGACCGGCGAACCCGGAGTGCAGGCGCTGACGCTGCCGAAGGCCGATCCGAAGGCGCTGCGTCCGTTCGAGGTCGTCGGCGTGCCGATGGACAAGCCCGGCTTCTACGTGCTCGAACTCGCGTCGCCTGCACTCGGCCGCTCGCTGCTCGCGAAGCCGTCGAACATGTACGTGCGCACCACCGTGCTCGTCACGAACCTCGGCGTGCATCTGAAACAGGGCCGCGAGAACAACCTCGTGTGGGTCACGACGCTCGACAAGGGCAAGCCGGTGCCGAACGCGCAGATCCGCGTGTCGGACTGCAACGGCGACGAAATCGCGTCCGGCAAGACCGATGCGCAGGGCCTGCTGACCCTCGACGGGCCGTTCGAGCCGAAACGCGAATGCAATCAGTCTGAGCGCTTCGACGATTACTTCGTGTCGGCGCGCGTCGACGACCCGAAGACGGGCCCCGACATGGCGTTCGTCAGTTCGAACTGGAACCGCGGGATCGAGTCGTGGCGCTTCAACGTGCCGACCGACACCGACCGCGCACCGACCGTGCGTGCGCATACCGTGTTCGACCGCACGCTGCTGCGCGCCGGCGAAACCGTGTCGATGAAGCACTTCCTGCGCACCGAGACGCTGCAGAGCCTCGCGTTCCCCGCGCAGTATCCGGCGCGCGTGACGATTCGCCATCTCGGCTCGGACCAGACGTACAAGCTGCCGCTCACGTGGTCGGCCGACCACAGCGCCGACACGCAGTTCACGCTGCCGCCGGCGGCCCGGCTCGGCGAATACAGCGTCACGCTCGAAGGCGGCCCGGACGACGCGCCGACCGCCAGTTACTACAGCGGCAGCTTCCGCGTCGAGGCGTTCCGCCTGCCGGTGCTCAAAGGGACCATCGGCGCGCGCGACGCGCAGAAGAGTCCGCTCGTCGCGGTGAAGGAAGCGCCGCTCGCGGTGCAGATCGACTACGTGTCGGGCGGCGGCGCGTCGAACCTGCCCGTGCAGGTGTCGGCGCTGATGAAGTGGGCGTCGCCGCCGTTCGCGGATCGCTTCGAGGACTTCAGCTTCACGCCGTATCGTCCGGACCGCGGCGACGGCAACGCGGACGACGATGCGCAGGACGGCGACAACGCGTCGGCCGCGAACAACGATCCCGACGCGACGAAGCTGATCGCGGACAAGCTGCCGCTGACGCTCGATCGCAACGGCGCGGGTTCGGTCACGCTCAAGGGCCTGCCCGACGTCGACGCGCCGAAGCGCATCGCGCTCGAGGCAACGTTCGCGGACCCGAACGGCGAAGTGCAGACGATTCGCGGCGACACGATCCTGTGGCCGGCCGCGGTGGTCGCCGGCATCAAGGCCGGCCGCTGGGTATCGGTCGGCCAGCGCGTGCCGGTGCAGGCGCTCGCGGTCGACCTGCAGGGCAAGCCGCGTGCATCGGTCGCGATCGAGATCAAGGGCGTCGCGCACGTCACGACCTCGTCGCGCAAGCGGATGGTCGGCGGCTTCTACGCGTACGACAACAAGAGCGACACGCGCGACCTCGGCGTGCTGTGCTCGGGCAAGACCGACGACAAGGGCCGCATGGCCTGCGACGCCACGCTCGAACAGGCCGGCAACGTGCAGCTGATCGCGATCGCCAAGGACGGCGACGGCCGCACGTCGAACGCGTCGACGTCGGTATGGGTCACGCGCGAGGACGAGCTGTGGTTCGGCGGCGACAACACCGACCGGATCGACGTGATCCCGGAGAAGACGTCCTACGAACCGGGCGAGACGGCCCGCTTCCAGGTGCGCATGCCGTTCCGCTACGCGACCGCGCTCGTCGCGGTCGAGCGCGGCGGCGTGATGGAAACGCACGTCGTGCAGCTGAACGGCAAGAACCCGACCGTCGACCTGAAGGTCGGCGAATCGTGGGGGCCGAACGTCTACGTGTCGGTGCTCGCGCTGCGCGGCCGCATTCGCGAAGTGCCGTGGTATTCGTTCTTCACGTGGGGCTGGAAAGCGCCGGTCGAATGGGCGCGCGCGTTCTGGCGCGAAGGCCGTCACTACGAAGCGCCGACCGCGTTCGTGGACCTGTCGAAGCCCGCGTTCCGCTACGGCCTCGGCGAGATCAAGGTCGGCACCGGCGCGCATCGTCTCGGCGTGACCGTGACGACCGACGCGACGCGCTACACGGTGCGCGCCAAGGCGCAGGCTCACGTGAAGGTGACGCTGCCGAACGGCCAGCCCGCCCCCGCCGGCACGCAGATCGCGGTCGCCGCCGTCGACGAGGCGCTGCTCGAACTGATGCCGAACAACAGCTGGGACCTGCTCGACGCGATGCTGCAGCGGCGCGCGTACGGCGTCGAGACGGCCACCGCGCAGATGGAAATCGTCGGCCGCCGCCACTTCGGCCGCAAGGCCGTGCCGGCCGGCGGCGGCGGCGGCAGCGCGCCGACGCGCGAGCTGTTCGACACGCTGCTGCTGTGGAATCCGCGCGTGACGCTCGACGCGAACGGCAGCGCGACCGTCGACGTGCCGCTGAACGACGCGCTCACGCGGTTCCGGATCGTCGCGATCGCGGCAGTCGGCCCCGACCGCTTCGGCACCGGCAGCACGTCGATCCGCAGCACGCAGGATCTGCAGCTGATTTCCGGCCTGCCGCCGCTCGTGCGCGAAGGCGACGCGTTCCGCGCGCAGGTCACGCTGCGCAACACGACCGACCGCGCGATGCAGGTCGTCGTGACGCCGCGCGTGACGGGCCTCGACGTCGCGCCGCAAACGGTGTCGCTCGCGGCCAATGCGGCCACCGAAGTCGCATGGACGATCACCGTGCCCGAGCAGGCGCTCGACGCGGCCGGCGCGCTGAACTGGCGCATCGAGGCGGCCGAGCAAGGCGGCAAGCGCGCGTCCGACGCGCTGGCCGTCGCGCAGAAGGTCGTGCCCGCACTGCCGGTGACCGTGCAGCAGGCGACGCTCGCGCAGGTCGACGGCACGCTGACGGTGCCCGTCGCGGCGCCGGCCGGTGCCGTCAACAACGCGCAGGGCGCGCCGCGCGGCGGTATCGCCGTGTCGCTGCAATCGAAGCTCGCGGACGGCCTGCCCGGCGTGCGGCGCTGGTTCGAGCGCTATCCGTACCGCTGCCTCGAACAGCAGACGTCGCGCGCGATCGGCCTGCACGACGCCGCGCAATGGCAGGCGCTGGTCGCGCGGATGCCCGTGTATCTCGACAGCGACGGGCTCGCGAACTACTTCCCGCCGTCGTCCGACGATGCGCACTACGGCAGCCCGACGCTGTCGTCGTATCTGCTCGTCGTATCCGACGAGGCCAGCCGGCTCGATCCGCGCTTCGCGCTGCCGGAAGACCTGCGCACGCAGCTCGAAGCCGGGCTCGCGCGCTTCATCGACGGCCGCATCGAGCGCAACGCATGGGCGCCGCGCCAGGACCGCGACTTGCGCAAGCTCGCCGCGATCGAGGCGTTGTCGCGTTACGGCGCCGCGCAAGGCCGGATGCTCGGCTCGATCGAGATCGCGCCGAACCAGTGGCCGACGTCGGCGGTGATCGACTATCACGCGATCCTCACGCGCGTGAAGGACATCCCGCAGCGCGACGAGAAACGCGCGCAGGTCGAGCAGATCCTGCGGGCGCGCCTCACGTACCAGGGCACGCAGCTCGTGTTCTCGACCGCGCGCGACGACGACCTGTGGTGGCTGATGACGAGCAACGAGACCAACGCAGCGCGCCTCGCGCTGGCATTCGCCGGCGATCCGGCATGGAAGGACGAGATGCCGCGCGTGGCGGCCGGCCTGCTCGCGCTGCAACGCCACGGCGCATGGCAGACGACGACGTCGAATGCACTCGGCCAGCTGGCGATCGAGCGGTTCTCGCGCACCTACGAGAGCACGCCGGTCGCCGGCACGACGAAGGTTGCGCTCGGCGGCAACGAGCGCGCCATCTCGTGGTCGCAAGCCCCGGCGGCCGCGCCCGCCGATGCGCCGGCGTCGGCCACGCCCGCGACGCGCGCCGCCGCCGCGCGCAGCGTGCTGATGCCGTGGCCGCGCGCAGCACAGGCGCCGGCGACGCTGTCCGTCACGCAGGACGGCACGGGCCGACCGTGGGCGACCGTCGAAAGCCTCGCGGCCGTGCCGTTGCGCGCGCCGTTCGCGGCCGGCTACCGGATTACGAAAACCGTCACGCCCGTGTCGCCCGCCGTCAACGGCGTGCTGACGCGCGGCGACGTCGTGCGCGTGCATCTCGACATCGATGCGCAGAGCGACATGACGTGGGTGGTCGTCAACGATCCGATTCCGTCCGGCGCGACGATCCTCGGCTCCGGCCTCGGCCGCGACTCCGAGGCCGCGACGCAGGGCGAGAAATCGCCGGACGGCGCATGGCCTGCGTTCATCGAGCGCGACTTCGACGGCTACCGCGCGTATTACGACTATCTGCCGAAAGGCAAATTCTCGGTCGAGTACACGGTGCGGCTGAACAACGTCGGCACGTTCGGGCTGCCGCCGACACGCGTCGAGGCGCTGTACGCGCCGTCCGTGTACGGCCTGTGGCCGAACCCGCCGATGACCGTGAAGCCGGCCGACGCGGGCAAGTAACGGGCCCGTGATGATCGATCGCCGATTGCCGCGGCCGGGACGCTTCGCCGGCCGCCTCTTCGTCGCCGTCGTGCTGGCCGCGCCGCTCGTCGCGCATGCGCTGCCCGGCTACGACGACGTGCGCCGCAACTGGCGCAGCTCCGACTGGGTGCTGCTCGCGCGCGACGGCACGCCGCTGCAGCGCACGCGCGTCGACCTCGCGCAGCGGCGCGGCGACTGGGTGTCGCTCGCCGACGTGTCGCCGGCGTTCCGCGAAGCGATCGTCGTGTCCGAGGACAAGCGCTTCTACGAACACAGCGGCGTCGACTGGCGCGGGATCGCCGGCGCGGCGTGGGGCAATCTGTGGAACGAGCGCACGCGCGGCGCGTCGACCGTGACGATGCAGCTCGCCGGGCTGCTCGGCGATTCGCCGCGCCGCTCGGGCCAGCGGTCGCTGCCGCAGAAGGCGACGCAGGCGATGAACGCGCTGCTGCTCGAGCGCCGCTGGCGCAAGGACCAGATCCTCGAGGCGTACCTGAACCTCGTGCCGTTCCGCGGCGAGACGGTCGGGCTCGCCGCGCTGTCGCAGGTGCTGTTCGGCAAGGCGCCGTCCGGCCTCGACGCGCGCGAGGCCGCGATCGCCGCCGCGCTGGTGCGTGCGCCCAACGCCGCGCCTGCGAAAGTCGCCGAGCGTGCGTGCCGGATCCTGCGCGACATGCGCGCGGAGCACGCGTGCGCGTCGCTCGACGGCTACGTGCAGCTCGTGATCGCGCGGCCGGCCAATGCCGCGCGTAACGACATCACGGCGTACGGCCCCGCCCTCGCGCCGCACTTCGCGCGCCGCATCGCCGCCGAAGTGAAGCCGGCGGCCGGCGCGCAGGTACGCACGACGCTCGATGCGCCGCTGCAGCGGTTCGCGCGCGACACGCTCACGCGCGCGCTGACCGAGCTCAACGCGCCCGCGCACCGGCGCAACGTGCAGGACGGCGCGGTCGTCGTGCTCGACAACGCGAGCGGCGAGATTCGCGCGTGGGTCGGTTCGTCGGGAGCGTTGTCGGGCGCACGCGAGGTCGACGCGGTGCTCGCGCCGCGCCAGGCCGGCTCGACGCTCAAGCCGTTCCTCTATGCGCAGGCGATCGACGAGAAGCGGCTGACGGCCGCGTCGCTGCTCGACGACGCGCCGATCAATCTCGCGGCCGGCGGCGGCCTCTATATTCCGCAGAACTACGACAAGGACTTCAAGGGCTGGGTCAGCGTACGCAGCGCGCTCGGCGGCTCGCTGAACGTGCCGGCCGTGCGCACGCTCGTGCTCGTCACGCCGCATCGCTTCGCGCGCACGCTGACCGCGCTCGGGCTGCCGCTTGCGCAGGAAGGCGATTACTACGGGTTCAGCCTCGCGCTCGGCAGCGCGGACGTCACGCTGCTGTCGCTGACCAATGCGTATCGCGCGCTCGCGAACGGCGGCGTCGCGCGCAAGGTCGTCGACGTACCGGCCGCGGTGCCCGCTTCCGGCGCATCGCCGGGATCGGCACGTGCGGACGACGGCACACGTGTGTTCAGCGAAGCGGCCAGCTTCGTCGTCACCGACATCCTGTCCGACAACAACGCGCGCGTTCGCACGTTCGGCTTCGACAACCCGCTCGCGACGCGCTTCTTCTCCGCGGTCAAGACCGGCACGAGCAAGGACATGCGCGACAACTGGACCATCGGCTTCACGTCGCGCTATACGGTCGGCGTGTGGGTCGGCAATGCCGACGGCTCGCCGATGTGGGACGTGTCGGGCGTGACGGGCGCATCGCCGGTGTGGTCGGCCGTCGCCGGCTACCTGCATCGCGACGCGCCGAGCCGCGCGCCGCGTCCGCCGGCCGGCGTCGAAACGCGCCGGATCACGTTCGAGCGCGATGTCGAGCCGTCACGCGGCGAGTGGTTCATCGCGGGCACCGCGGTCGACACGATCCGGCTCGCGGCGCCCGTCACGCCGGGCAAGGACGGCGCACGCGCGCCGCTGACGATCGGCGCGCCGACCGACGGCACGATCTTCGCGATCGATCCGGACATTCCGCCGAAGAACCAGCGGATCTGGTTCGAGCGATCGTCGGGGCACGCGGCGCGGTTCGCGTGGCGGCTCGACGACAAGGTGATCGGACATGCCGACCGCATCGCGTGGATGCCGTGGCCGGGCCGGCACCGGCTCGAGCTCGTCGACGCGCGCGGTAACGTCGCGGATGCGATCGGCTTCGAGGTGCGCGGCGCGTTTGCGAAGCCCGCGGCGCGCAAGCCGTGAACGCCTGGAGCAGCAGCTTACTGGCCCGCTGCGTTCGCCTTCGGCGGTTGAGCGGAGAAGTCGACGACGGGCGCGGTCGAGATTGACGACTCGTTCGCGACGCTGAAGCTCGGGCGCGGCTGGTAGCCGAAGATCCGCGCGATCACGACACCCGGGAACTGCCGAATCTGCACGTTGTAATGCTGCACGGTCTTGATGTAGCGGCCGCGCGCGACCGCGATACGGTTTTCGGTGCCTTCGAGCTGCGTCTGCAGATCGCGAAACGCGTCGTTCGCCTTCAGTTCCGGGTAGCGCTCGGACACCACCATCAGCCGGCTCAGCGCACCCGACAGCGCGCCTTGCCGCTGATCGAACGCCGCCAACGCGGCCGGATCCTTGGCCATCTCCGGCGTCATCTGCACGCTGCCCGCGCGCGAGCGGGCCGACGCGACCTCGGTCAGCACACGCTCCTCGTGCGACGCGTAGCCCTTTACCGCCGCGACAAGATTCGGTACGAGATCCGTGCGCCGCTGATACTGGTTCAGCACTTCGGACCATGCCGCGTTGACGTCTTCGTCGGACGCCTGGATCGCGTTGTAGCCGCAACCGGCCAGCGGTGCGAGCACGCAGCATACGAACAGGATTCGAAACCATTTCATGTGTGTGACTTCCGGTTGGGCGCTCCGCTCGGAGCGGCAGGTCGAAAAGAAACGTTGCGCACGTGCGCGCTACCAGCGGCCCGACGCGCCACCGCCACCGCTCGAGCCGCCGTCGCCGCTGAACGAGTCGGACGAACTGGAGCTCGAGCTCGATGAACCCGAGTCGGACGATGGCCATTCGAAGGACGACGACGAGGATGATGACGACGATCTTCCGCCCGTCAGCTTGTCGATGATCGCCAGGATCGCCGTCAGCGCGATAAAAATCGTCACCAGCACCTCGCCGGGCGAATATCCCATCAGATGTCCGATCCAGATCAGTACCAGCAGCGCCCCGACGATGATCGCCGTGTACTTGCGAACGCGTCCGGAACGAACGATGCCGATGCCGAGCAGCCACGCACCGACACCCACGCTTGTCGGGACGATTGCCAGCGCCGCGAGGATCAGTTCGGCATCCCCTTTGAAGATCGCGCGAACCGGCAGCATCGCAACCGGCACGATCGTCGCGACCAGAAAGCTCATCGGCAACATCACCTGCCAGCGCAGCTTGCGCCATTCGGTGACGACGCCGAGCACGACGCCAGCCACCCCGAGCAGCGACCAGAACAGGAAGCTCCCGACGTCGGCCGGCGCTTCGTCCGGCAAGCCGTTCGACTGTTGCTTCGTGTCACGGGACGTCGCCTGCCGTGCGTCCTCGCCCGGCAACGCGCCATCGGGCGCTGCCATTTCCGGCGGCGTCATCTCGCGCACCAGCGCATCCACCGCATCGCTCACGCCGGCTTCGATACGCTGCTGGCGAAACGCCGGCACGATCCGCTCGCGGACGATCCTGCCCGCGACGATATCCGGAATCGCACCTTCGAGCCCGTATCCGACCTCGATTCGGACCGTGCGATCGTTGAGTGCGGCAACGAGCAGCAGACCGTTGTCGACCTTGCTCCGGCCGAGACGCCACTTTTCGAACACCGTGGTCGCGAACTGCTCGATGGTCGACTGCCCGGTCGAACCGACCAGCAGGATCGCCATCTGGACGCCGAGCCGGCGCTCGAGATCGGCGAGGCGGTCGATCAGTTCGGAAGCGCAGGCGGCGCTCAGTACGCCCGTCAGATCGGTCACGCGGCCTTTCAGCGGCGGCGCCGTTTCCGGATTGTCGGCGACAGGATAGGATGCTGCGACGGCGATGTCCGTGCAGACGGACGGCGCACCGGCTGCCGACGGAATCGCGTGCTCGCTGGCGTCGACATCGGGCGACACGGCGGAAGCCGTGCCGCCGACGAACATTGCGCCGGCCAGCAGCACGCCAGCAGCAGCGCGGCCGAAGCCGCCGATGCCTGCGTGGCTGCGCCTGCGTGCAGCCCGCAGGGGTTTGCACGTCGTACATGCCATCGATGCCGGATCGCCCTCGCAATCCGGCGGGCATGGCCGCCCCGTCAATCGATTCAGGTTCATGTCGGAAACGTCGCGCCCGTTCCGTCGAACGGCGCGTTCTCTCATCGTTTTTTTGATCGTCCCGCAGCATAACCAATCGCGACGCGAATCGGAAGATTCGGAGCCCGTCACGCCAGCGTGGCACGCCGCTCGTACAAGCAAACGACACGCACGCGAGCTCCGCCAGGAAAACGGACGAGCGCCGCGCCGATTCGGGACCTAGAATATGAGCGGTGCCACGCCTTCGGCGCACGGCGGTTGCCCCCACTTCCGATTCCTCGCGATCATGAACACTCGCCCTTCGCGTTTTATCGACCCCGCGCTGCGCACCCTCTGCATCGCCGCGCTTGCGTCGCTTGCCGGCTGCAACGGCGACGCCTGCTTCGGCGTCGATGTCTGCTTCAACGACAACAACACGCAGCCGGTCGCGCTGTCCGGCACGGCCGCCGCGGGTGGCGCGCTCGCGAGCGTGTCAGTCACGGTCAGTTGCGCGCAAGGCTCGGCAACCACACTGACCGACGGCGGCGGCAACTACCGGGTGACGGTCAATGCCGTGCTTCCTTGCGTGATCACCGTCGCATCGGGCGGCACGAGCCTGCATTCGCTTGCATACGGAGGCGGTACATTCAACACGACGCCCGAAACCGAGCTGATGCTCGTCTACCTCGCCGCGCAGCTCGGCACGAACACCGGCGGGTTGATCGGCAATTTCCAGGGCAATGCGCGCTTCCAGCAGGCAATGGGGAGCCCGAATACGGTACAGGCCGCGCAATCGGCGGTGGTCGCGAATCTGCAGCAGCGCTATTCGGTGACGCTGTCGACGCCCGCGTTCCTCACCACGCCGTTCGTCGTCGGGCAACCGGGCGTGAGCGGCGATCTCGACGCGCTCGCAAAGGCCGGCGCGATCGATCCGAACGGACTGCCGGATCCGGTTGCCGTGTCGCTGTTGCAGCAGGCCGGGGCCGCGCATCCGCTGTAAGCGCCGCGACGCGCGAAAGAATCGACCGTCAGGCGCCCGCGTCGCGCGCGTCGTCGGCCAGCAACGCCCAACGCTCGTGGTCGCGCCATTCGCCGCCGATGCGCAGATAGCGCGGCGAAAACCCCTCTTGCCGGAATCCGAGCCGTCGCACCAGTGCGATCGACGCATGGTTGCCGGGCTGGATATTCGCTTCCAGCCGGTGCAGCCCGAGTTCGCCGAACGCGACGTCGATCGTCGCGCGCAACGCCTCCGTCATCAGCCCCTTGCGGCTGACGTCGATCATCCCGTAGTAGCCGAGATAAGCGCTCTGAAACACCCCGCCGACGATCTCGTTGAGATTCACCACCCCGACCACCGCGCCTGACGCCCGCTCGCGCGCGACGAATCCAACGTTCGGCCCCGTCAGGCAGCGGACGAACCATTGATCGAACCCGGCCTGGTCGATGAACGAATCGACCCACGGCAGATGATGACTCCGGCTCGCGCGGTTGGCGGCGATCAGGTCGGCGGCGTCGGACCTGGCGACGCGATTCAGCAGGATCCGGTTCATGAATCGGTCGGCAGCCGGCACTTACGCCGCCTCCCCGCTCCCGCACGCGACGCTCGCCGCCTGCTGCTGCGACAGATATCTCAGCAGCTTGGTCACCATCCATACGACGATGAACGACAGCGCGACGAAGAACACCGCCAGCGGCGTCAGCACGTGAATCGACACGAAGCCGGCAAGCCCCATCATCGCGGACGACACGAGCAGCAGCGCACACCCGAGGATCGCGCTCGTCAGCCCCGCGATATGGGGAAACAGCGAATTGCCCTTGGCCATCAGCGTCGGATACATCGCGCCGGCGCAGAAACCCATCACGAGAACGGGCGTCGCGAGCGTCCACACGCGCAGGCCGATGGTCAGCGCCAGCACCAGCATCACGACCGCCGCGCTCGCCATCACGCGCGCGCCGATGCGCAGCCGCTGCTCGGCGCTCGGCAGCCCGCGTCCGTGGATCCGGTTCGACAATCCGCCGAGGAAATACATCAGTCCGATCCCGAGCGCGAGATAACCGAAGAAGGTCGGCGGCTTGTGCAGCGTCGTCTGCACCATGAACGGCCCGACGATGTTGAACACGAGCAGGATGCTGTAGCACAGCCCCTGTGCGAGGAAGCAGCTCTGGAACACCGGGCTCGCGAGCACCTTGCCGGCGTTCGCCATCAGCGTGCGCGGCTCGAGATGCACCGGTTTCGGCAAGGTCTCGCGGTAGTGCCACAGCAGCGCCCACATCACCAGCGAATACACCAGCAGAAACACGAGGCACGCGCGCCAGCCGAACCATTCCTGCAGGTGCGCGCCGATCACCGGCGCGATGATCGGCGCGAGCCCCCACGCGATCGACATATAGGTAAACGCATGCATCAGCGCCTGGCCCGAGAACGAGTCGGTGATGATCGCCTTCGCGAGCAGGTTCGTCGTCGCGATCCCGAAGCCCTGCAGGCAGCGGGCCAGCACGAACGTCTCGAGGTTCGGCGCGCCGAGCGACAGCAGGCAGCCGATCGTGTAGATGACGAGCCCGAACGCGAGCACGCGCTTGCGCCCGTACGCATCCGCGACCGGCCCGAAGATCAGCTGGCCGAGCGCGTACGCGGCCATGTAGCCGGACACGCTCGACTGGATCGCCTGCGGCGTGGTCGCGAACGAACGCGCCATGTCGGGCAGCGCGGGCACGTAGATGTCGATCGCGAGCTGGCCGGCGGACGCGAACAGGCAGATCAGGAACAACAGGAAGCGCGGCGAGTTCGATTCGCGCGCGGAAGTGAGCGAGGCGTTCATGACAACCGGGAAGAATTCGGACAGCGGCGGCACGCGCCAGCGTGTTCGAATGGCGAACAGCGGTGCGCGGCGAAGCCGTATTGTGCCTGTTGTTGCGTCATGTGACAGGAAGCCCCTGGCACGGGCGCGGTTGAATGCCGATTGCTCGACCTTCGGAAACATGCCGGAAGGCCCGCCGCCGGCCGCAGGCCGGTTTCGGGATCGGGCCGCAGGCTCTTCCCCGCAACGCATGCCGCGGTTTTAATCCTGCTTTAAGCCAACGCTCGCATAGTGGCGGATGGCTCCGTCCGTGAGCCGCACGTCTCATTCATTGTCGATTCGATAGTCTTCGTTTGATGGAGATACGAATATGCGATTCCGTTCGTATATGGCGGCGGGCGCGCTGGCGCTGATGCCCGTGCTCGCGCTGGCCGGGCAGGCCGGCGCGGCCCCGGCCGCACAACCGATGTTCGTCAACGTCAACGGGCAGGCCGTGCCAGTCAAAGCCGAAACGCGTGTCGTCCAGACCGCCCTCGGCCCGATGAAGGTCAGCACGTGGAGCTGGCACAGCCCGCAAGGCGGTGCGAGCTTCGAGATGCGGGCGTCGTCGTCGGACGGCATGCCGCCGGCTGCCGCGCTGCGGCAGTTGCAGGCCGCCCAGTATCAGATGCAGGCGGCGCAGGCGCAGATGGCCGCGATGCAGCAGCAGATGATGGCGCTGCAGCATGTCGCGCTCGCCAACGCGTTCGCGATGCCGATGCCGCAACCCGTCGCGTTTGCGATGCCGCTGTGGGCGATGCCGGAACCGGTCGTCGTGCTCGTGCCGGCCCAGCCGTCCGCGCGTGCGGTGGCGCCGGCACCGTCGGCACCGGCCCGGCCGGCCGCGCGCGGCCCGGAAATCAAGGCCTGACACGCGATCCCGGCGCACGAGCGACCGGGCTGCAAAGCAAAACCGCCGGCATGCGCCGGCGGTTTTTTATTCGCGGCGCCGGGCGTTTGGCCGCACAAGCCGCACACACCGCTTCCCCGATCCTCCGTACTTTCCTCCGATTGACACACTTCCCCGCCTTCCCCCTATACTCGCCGGAGCGCCAATGAATTGTTGAACAATCCGGCACGCGAATTGACGCCTGACCGGCCACCACCAAGCGCTTGAGCCGGATCGCCGCATCTGCCAACCTTCGCCGAGAGTACCGCGTCATGTCGAACTATCCCGCCGCTTACCAGGTCACCAAGGGTTCCGTCCTGAACGTCGACAAAGCCTTTTATTCCGCGATCGCCCAGCGCCAGGACGCGCGCGAGCGGATCGCGTCGCACGTCGTGCCGATCCGCAGCGGCTTCGCGTGGACGGTGCCGGCCGGCCACGTATTCCGGATCGTCACGCTCGAAGGCCCGCAAGTCGCCGACTTCAACGTCTGGAACCTGCACAATCCGCGCGAACGCATGTGGGCGTCGCGCACGCGCCAGTTGCAGGCCGCGCACGTGACGACGTTCGACCGGCTCTGGTCGACGCTGCCGTACCTGCGCCCGATGGTCACGATCACCGACGACACGCTCGCGGGCTACGGCGTCGACGGCGACGGCGGCCGTGTGCACGACCTGCTCGGCACGCGATGCGACCCGTACGTGAACAAGCTGCTGACCGGCGAGGATTTTCATTTCCACTGCCACTCGAACCTCGTGCGCGCGGTCGCGCCGTACGGGCTCACCGAGTTCGACGTGCACGACGTGCTCAACGTGTTCCAGTGCACGGGCCTGAACGACGACGACAAGTACTTCATGAAGGCGTGTCCAGCGAAGCCGGGCGACTACCTCGAATTCTTCGCCGAAATCGACGTGCTGTGCGCGATGTCGACCTGCCCCGGCGGCGATCTGTCGGTGCCGATGTGGGGGCCCGACGCACGCGATCCGATCGACGTGTGCCGGCCGCTCGGCGTCGAGGTGTACCGGCTCGACCCGAGCCTGCTCGAAGGCTGGTCGTCGCCGCCGGTCGCGCCGTACCGCGGCCAGCACGGCATGCAGCCGCCGCAGGCCGACTGGCAGCACGGCAAAACGGCGTAACCCGGGCCGCGGCCCGTGGAATGGCGAGACGCCGCCGGCCGGCCACGCCGGCGGTGCACGATCAGGAGAGGAGCGAACGAACGGAATGGCAAGCGAAAAAGCGAGAGGGCAGTCGGTCGCCGACCGGATCAGCCATCAACTGCGCGAGCACATCATCAGCGGCAAACTGCCGCCCGGCACGCCGCTGATCGAGATGGACCTCGCCGCCGAGTACGACACGTCGCGCAACTCGCTTCGCGAAGTCCTGCATCAGCTCGGCCGTGAAGGGCTCGTCACGTTCGTGCGGCACAAGGGCGTCGTGGTGCGCACGCTCAATCGCCAGGACGTGCGCGATCTCTACGTCGCGCGCCGCACGCTTGAACTGCATGCGCTGAACACGGCCGAACTCGCCCAGCCCGCGCTGCTCGAGAAGATGCAGACCGCCATTCGCGCGGCCGAGCGCGAACTCGACAAGGAAAACTGGCAGGCCGTCGGCACGCATAGTCTGCGGTTTCACCAGCACATCGTCGCGCTTCAGAAGTCGGCGCTGCTCGACGAATTCTTCAAGACCATCTCCGCGCAGCTGCGTCTCGTCTTCGCCGCCGATCCGGGCGAGAAGCGCGTGCAAACGCCCGACTGGATCCAGCGCGATTACCAGATCTACGACCTGCTTACGCAGAACCGCCGCAGCGAAGCCGTCACCACGCTCGCGCCTTATCTCGACGATTCGGAGCGGATGCTCGTCGAAGCGATCAAGCGCAGCCATCGCGAGGCAGCCTGACGCCACGCATCGCAAGCCGCCGCGTGCCGCACGACGCGACGCGCAACGCGCAACGCGCCCGGCAGCATGCGCGTCACGCCTGCCGTTTGCGACGCGATACGACTACGACGCGACGCTCAGTACTGCGCCTGATCCGTTGGATTCCTGAACAGCTGCTTCATCTCCGGCGACAGCGGATAGTTGAGGCTCACGCCCTTCGGCGGAATCGGCTGCATGAACCACTGATCGTAGAGCTTCTCGGCGGCCCCCGACGTCTGCATCTTCGCGATTACGCTATCGACCACCTGCTTGAACGCCGGATCGTCCTTGCGCATCATGCATGCATAGTTTTCATGGACGAGCGGCGTGCCCGTCACCGTGTACGCGCCCGGGTTGCGGTCCTTCGCGATCTCGCCGTACAGCAGCGGCTCGTCCATCACGAACGCCACCGCGCGGCCCGTCGTCACGTTCATGAACGCTTCGGCGTGGTCCTTCGCGCTGATGATCGTCATGTTCATCCCCTTCTCCTCATTCAGCTTGCGCAACAGGCGCTCGTCCGACGTGCCGGCCGTCGTCGCGACGGTCTTGCCGGCCAGGTCCGGAAAGTCCTTCACGCCGGAATCCTTGCGCGTGCTGAAGCGAATCCCATACAAAAAGATGCTGTTCGAGAACGCGGCCTGCTTCTGCCGCTCGAGCGTGTTGGTCGTCGACCCGCACTCGAAGTCGATCGTGCCGTTCTGCAGCAGCGGAATCCGGTTCTGCGACGTGATCGGAATCTCCTTCACCGTCAGGTTCGGCGCCTTCAGCTCCGTCTTCAGCTGATCGATGATGCGCGCTGCGATGTCGCGCGAATAACCGATGTTCTTCTGCTGGTTGTCCGAGTACGAGAACGGCACCGACGATTCGCGAATACCCAGCGACACGACGCCCGTGTCCTTGATCTTCTTCAGCGTGCCGGTAAGGGCCTGCGCGTGCGCGGTGCCCGCCAGCGCACAGGTCAGTGCAACGGCCAGCCAACGGAAGCGGTGATTCATGCTTTTCTCCTGACGAAACGTTGATCGAATCGCGATCCTACGCCCGACAAAATTCGCATCGCATCAGGGAAAGCGTAGTGAAACGGCGACGCGCCGCCGCGTGCGGCGCGCGAGTTTCCGTGTCGCGCAAACACACGGACGCAGCGCGTGACGCCCGCCGGCCCACGTTCTTTCGCGCGCTACCCATGGCGCGGACGCGCCGGAATCGGCCATTGCGCTGCAACGCAGCAGCGTAATCGTTTGCGCCCGCCGGAATTTTTCCGTCGAATCACGCTCAAGAAGCGCCGGCCGCGGCCGTTACCCATGAGCATGGCGCGTCGCAGCAACCTTGCGTCGATCGACAGACAAAAACCACAAGGTCCGGTGTCCGCCGGACCGGGCGCGACCGCCGGCACGACGGTTATCTACGAGGATCGAGTTTCACCATGAGAGCCACACGCTTGAATTTCACGCTGGCCCGCCCTGCTCATGCGCGCGTGCTCGCCGGCATGCTGTCCGCCGCCGCGCTGCTTCCCCTCGCGGGCTGCGGCGGTGGCGGCGACGGCAGCAATCCGTCCTCGTCCAACGCGGCACCGGCCCCCGCGCCGTCCCCCGCTCCGGCGCCCCCGGCCCCGACCAACGGCGGCAATACCTGCGCGACGCAGCAGGCCGCCGCGCAAATGGCCGCTGACGCGAGCGCATCGTTCGAGCCGCCGGTCGATCACCTGATCGTCAAACTGAAAACGCCGACCGCCACGCGCGCGATGGCCGCCGTCGACATCGGCACGCGGCTCGACGCGGTGATCCAGCGCTCGATGACGCGCTGGACGGCGCCGACCGCCACGGGCGCCGCCCGCGCGTATGCGGCTGCGACGACGTCGCAGGCGCCGCTGAACGTGCAGGTCGAGCGGACGCTGTCCGACGGCGCGGCCGTGCTGTCGATCGGCCAGCGCATTGCGTCCGGCGATGCGGCAGCGCTCGCGCAGACGTTCGCGGCCGACGCCGACGTCGCCTATGCGGAACCGGATCACCCAATGCAGATTCGCGACACGCCGAGCGATCCGTCGTACAGCCAGCAGTGGTACCTGTCCGACGCAAGCGTCGGCATCAACGCGCCGCCTGCGTGGACGCGAACCAAGGGCTCGCCGACCGTCGTCACGGCCGTGCTCGACACCGGCTACCGGCCGCACCCCGACCTCGTCGGCAACCTGCTGCCCGGCTACAGCTTCATCTCGAACGTCAACACCAGCAACAACGGCCAGACGCGCGGCAACGACGCCACCGATCCGGGCGACTGGGTCACGCAGCAGGAGCTCGACAACGCGAGCGGGCCGTTCTATCACTGCGCGAGCGAACCCAGCGACAGCAGCTGGCACGGCACGCGCGTGATGGGCGTGATCGGCGCGACCGCGAACAACGGCGTCGGCGTCGCCGGCGTGTCGTGGCTCGGCCGCATCCTGCCTGTGCGCGTGCTCGGCAAGTGCGGCGGCACGACGAGCGACATCGCCGACGCGATGCGCTGGGCAGCCGGCATTCCGGTCAACGGCGTGCCGACGAACCCGAATCCCGCGAAGATCATCAATCTGAGCCTGGGCGGCGTCGGCGCGTGCAGCACGACGTTCCAGCAGGCGATCGACGACGTGAACGCGAAGGGCGTGACCGTCGTCGTCGCGGCCGGCAACGACGGGCTGTCGACCGGCCTCGACCAGCCCGCCAACTGCCGCGGCGTGATCAGCGTCGGCGCGACGGACGCAACCGGCCGCCGCGCATCGTTCAGCAACTTCGGCGCAGACGTCGCGCTGAGCGCGCCGGGTGTCGGCGTCCTGTCGACGGCCAACGGCGGCACGACGACGCCCGGCGCGGACACGTACGGCACCGCGAGCGGCACGAGTCTCGCGACGCCGCAGGTGTCGGGCATCGTCGGGTTGATGCTGTCGGTGAACGGCAATCTCACGCCCGCACAAATCCGGCAGAAACTGCAAGGCGGTGCACGTGCGGCGATGCTGCCGGCGAGTACGTCGTGCACCGCAATGCCGGCCGGCTCCGGCATTGCGGACGCGGGCGCGGCCGTCACGGCGGCCGCGCAGTAACGGGCACGTCGTATCGATGCAACTGCGCGCATGCCGACCGGGCGTGCGCGCGGTTTTTTTGCTCGTAGCGCCGGCATCGGCGCGTTAACGTTCCGCAAACGTTGCGCGAAGAAAGGGCCGGAAAAGGGTTGACGCTTCGCACGACGACCCATTACCATCGCCCCCGTCTGATTACATGGAGTGTTCTGTGAACACCGATGCGAGTTGTAGTTGGTCCTCGACCAACTTGACTGCTGCCTGAGGAAACCGCGCAGAGCCTCGTCTTCTGCCGCATCCCGGGAAGCAGGATGCGGCGCCCTTCCGGCCTGACCGGCCAGAATCCCCGCCGAATTTTTTCGATATCGCCGAATGTCCGCGCCGTGCGGTAGCACGCTGTCGCGCGCCTGCATTCGTGCTGCGCGCAGCGCGAGCTGCGCGCGTGTTCCGTTCGCGTGCCGTCCGGCCGCGCGCCGTCGTGCGCGCGCGGGCATCGATCGCCCGTGCCGCCTACCCGCAACCGACAGGAGTGCAGATGAACCCAGACGACAGTAGCCGATTACCGCTCGCCGGTGCGATGCCGCGCGCCGACGTCCCGTCCCGCCACGCGCCGGCGAGCGTTCCCCTCATCACCGATCCACAGCCGATCGCGCCCGCCGCGACGCGGCGGGGAGCGCTCGTGCGTCGATAACGTCACGGTCGCTCCCCGCCCGCCGCATCGTGCGCAAGGAGCGACTCATGACGCAACGAAACACATCGCAGAAGAAACAGCGCGGCTTCATCGACGCCGGCCCCCGTCAGCAGAACGAACCGCGCTTCCTGCGTGCCGCGCAGGAAGCGGCGCGCCCGCTCGACGAAACCTTCAAGTCGCTGCGCACCAGCACGCGCGGCCTCACCGCCGAACAGGCGGCCGAGCGCCTGCAGCATCACGGTCCGAACGAGATCGCGCATGACAAGCCGCCGCACTGGACGCGCCAGCTGCTGCACGCATTCCACAACCCATTCGTCTACGTGCTGCTGGTGCTGGCCGCGATCAGCTTCTGCACCGACGTCTACTTCGCGGCGCCCGACGATCGCGACTACGTCGGCATGACGATCCTGCTGACGATGGTCACGATCAGCGCGCTGCTGCGCTTCGTACAGGAATTCCGGTCGCTGCGCGCGGCCGAGAAGCTGAAGGCGATGGTCCGCACGACGGCGACCGTGCAGCGCGCGGTGACGGACACGTCGGAGCCCGCGCGCCGCGAGGTGCCGATGCGCGAAGTGGTGGTCGGCGACATCGTGCACCTGTCGGCCGGCGACATGATCCCCGCCGACGTGCGGCTGCTCGCATCGCGCGACCTGTTCATCAGCCAGGCCGTGCTGACCGGCGAAGCGCTGCCGGTCGAGAAGTACGACACGCTCGGCGCAGTCGCCGGCAAGTCGGCCGGCACGAGCATGGCGAGCGCGACGAATGCGCGGGGCGCGGCGAACGATGCGTCGACGTCGCTGCTCGATCTCGAGAACGTGTGCTTCATGGGGACCAACGTGGTGAGCGGCACCGCGACGGCCGTCGTCGTCGCGACCGGCGAGGACACCTACTTCGGTTCGCTCGCGCGCAACGTCGTGAGCCACAAGCGCATCGAGACGAGCTTCGACCGCGGCGTCGCGAGCGTAAGCTGGCTGCTGATCAAGTTCATGTTCGTGATGGTGCCGATCGTGTTCATGATCAACGGGCTGACCAAGGGCGACTGGCTGAGCGCGCTCACGTTCGCGCTCGCGGTGGCCGTCGGCCTGACGCCCGAAATGCTGCCGATGATCGTCAGCGCGAACCTGGCGCGCGGCGCGATCGCGATGGCGCGCCGCAAGGTCGTCGTGAAGCGGCTGAATTCCGTGCAGAACTTCGGTGCGATGGACGTGCTGTGCACCGACAAGACCGGCACGCTCACGCAGGACAAGATCATCCTCGAACATCATCTCGACCTGTCCGGCAGCAAGAACGAGGAAATCCTGCGACTCGGCTGGCTGAACAGCTTCCATCAGAGCGGCCAGAAGAACCTGATCGACATCGCGGTGGTCGCGCGCGCCGACGAAATCGGCGATCGCGTGAAGCCGCAGGGCTACAAGAAGATCGACGAGCTGCCATTCGACTTCGTGCGGCGCCGCCTGTCGGTGGTCGTCGAGGATACGCACGGCACGCACGTGCTGATCTGCAAGGGCGCGGTCGAGGAAATGCTCGCGGTGTCGACCCACGTGCAGGACGACGACGGCGTGCGTGCGCTCGACTTCGTCGCACGCAAGCGGCTGCTCGAACAGGCGAACGCGTACAACGAGGACGGTTTTCGCGTGCTGGTGCTGGCGACACGCGTGATCCCGCGCGGCGACGAACGCGAGCAATACCGCACCGTCGACGAACGCGACCTCGTCGTGCGCGGCTTCCTCACGTTCCTCGATCCGCCGAAGGAATCGGCCGCGCCGGCGCTCGCCGCGCTGCGCGAGAACGGCGTCACGGTAAAGGTGCTCACGGGCGACAATCCGACGGTGACGATGAAGGTCTGCCGGCAGGTCGGCCTCGAACCGGGCAAGCCGATGCTGGGCGCCGAGATCGAGACGCTCGACGACGCGACGCTCGCGCAGGCCGTCGAACGCACGACTGTGTTCGCGAAGCTCACGCCACTGCAGAAGGCGCGCATCGTGAAGGCGCTGCAGGCGAACGGCCATACGGTCGGCTTCCTCGGCGACGGCATCAACGATGCGCCCGCGCTGCGCGACGCCGACGTCGGCATCTCGGTCGACAGCGGCGCCGACATCGCGAAGGAAACCGCGGACATCATCCTGCTCGAAAAGAGCCTGATGGTGCTCGAGGAAGGCGTGATCAAGGGCCGCGAGACGTTCGGCAACATCCTGAAGTATCTGAACATGACGGCCAGCTCGAACTTCGGCAACGTGTTCTCTGTGCTCGTCGCCAGTGCGTTCCTGCCGTGGGAGCCGATGCTCGCGACGCAGCTGCTCGTGTTGAACCTGATCTACGACACGTCGCAGATGCTGCTGCCGTGGGACCGGATGGACCCCGAGTTCCTGAAGAAGCCGCGCAAGTGGGAAGCCGGCAACATCGGCCGCTTCATGCTGTGGGTCGGGCCGACGTCGTCGGTGTTCGACATCACGACCTACGTGCTGATGTGGATCGTGTTCGGCGCCGGTGCGATGTATCACCTGCACGGCGGTTCGGGCGGGCAGATCGTGATGAACTCGGGCTGGTTCATCGAGAGTCTCGTGTCGCAAACGCTCGTCGTGCATCTGCTGCGCACGCAGAAGATCCCGTTCCTGCAGAGCACGGCCGCGCTGCCGGTGCTGCTGTCGACGTTTACCGCGATCGCGATCGGTTGCTGGCTGCCGTTCTCGCCGTTCGCCGCTTCGCTCGGCTTCATGCACCTGCCGGGCGCCTACTGGCTGTGGCTCGCGGCGACGATGGCCGGGTACATCCTGCTCGCGCAGATCGTGAAGACGGTCTATGTGCGTCGCTACAAGCAGTGGTTCTGAATCCCTTCTAATGACGGCATGGCGGTGCGGTGGTGACGCCGCCTGTCGACCGTACGATCACGGGCCGCCTTCAGGCGGCCTTTTTTCATCCGCCGTCGTTCGCGCCGAACAGCTCCGCGCACACCGCGCGTCCCTCTTCGGTCAGCGCGGCGCTGCCCGTGCCGTCGTCGTTCAGCGTCGTCGCGCTCAAACCGGCCGCATCGAGCTGCGTCAGCACGCGGCGCAGCGTGCTCATCGGCAATTGCGAGCGCTTCGCGATCTTCGGCAGCGACCATGTCTTGCCGGACGGATCGGTCGCGGCTTCGTTCAGCGTCGCGAGCGTCGCCACGATGGCGGGATCGAGCGGGGAATCGTCGGATTCTGAAGTCATCGGTTGAGGTCGTGAGCCGGCGTGCGGCCGGCGTTCATGAAGGATGCGGACGCGGACACTATACGCGCGGTCATGCGCCGTCGATCGCCGCGCGCATGAACGACACGAAACGCGTGGTCACGGGATCGTCGCGGCCCCCTAGCCACGCGAGCCCGATGCGCCATTTCGCGTCCCGGCCGCCGAGCGGCAGGACGGTCGCATCGCGCAACAAATACTGCGCGCGCGACGGAATGAACGCGACGCCGACGCCGGCCGCGACCGACGTCAGCACCGATTGCACGTCTTCCGCCTGCTGCGTCACGTGCGGCACGAAGCGCCGCTCGATGCACCATCGGTCGATCTGCGCGGCGAGGCCGGGGCCCCGCGCGCGCTGCAGCGCAATGAAGCCGATGTCGTTCAATACGTCGAGATCGGCCGGCACGCGCTTGAAACCGAGGTGCGGCGGCACCGCGAGCGCGAGCCCCTCGTCGATCACCTTGAACGACGACAAGCCTTCGTCGGACGGCAGACGCAGGAAACCGGCGTCGAGCTTGCCGGCACGCAGCCGGCGCGTCTGTTCGGACGACGACAGGTCGCTCAGCGTCACCGCGATGCCAGGATGGCGGCGGCGGAACTCGGCGACGAGCTTCGGCACGAGCGTCAGCACGGACAGACAGATGCCGAGCCGCAGATGCCCGCGCTGCCCGCTCGTCGCCTCGCGCGCCCGCGCGAGGATTTCGTCGGCATCGCGGACGAGTGCCTGCGCGTCGGGCAGGAACCGTTCACCGAACGGCGTCAGCTCCGCGCCGTGCCTGCCGCGCTCGAACAGCTTGCCGCCGAGACTCGCCTCCAGCGCGCCGATCTGCTTGCTCAGCGCCGGCTGGCTCATGTGCAGCGCGTCGGCCGCACGGCTGAAATGGCTGAGCTCGGTGACGGTCAGGAACGTACGCAGCAGTTTCAGTTCCATTCTTCAAAGGAATCATATCGATCGAAACATTCATTTTACTGATCGAACGGCGTGGCGTTCAATACGGGCATGCCCATCCTGGAACTCACCGTCATGTCCGTCGATCTCGAGGCCGAATGCGTGGCCGATGTCCCGTGCGATACGATCGTCGCCGGCAAAGGCGATGCGCAGGCCGCCCCGCCTGCGTCCGAACGTCGCGCCGCACGCGCGGACGGACGCAGCCGCCGCTTCCGCTTCGGCGATGCGCTCGACGACGCGCCGCCGCGCGCCGTCACCGGTTCGATCGCGATCAGCTTCGCAGTCGTGTCGCGGCGGAACTGGCCGCGCTGACCCGCTGCATCACGCGTGCGCGATCGCTCGCGCACCTTCGATCATCCGCAAAAAAAACGCGCGAATCCGCGTGTATCACGCGTCATTGCGCGCACATCCATCGTCATCGCGCCGCGATCGACCGTATAATTTCCCGCACCCGCTGCCTGCCCACGCATTTCGCGCCGCCACCACGCGCGTGAAAAGGAGACTTTCGCTTGACCGGCCTCATCGCGCGCCTGCCCCGCACCCGGACCACCCTGATCATCGCGCTGTCGTTCCTGACACTCGCGTTCGCAACGAATGCGCACGCGCAGCCCGCGCAGCCACATCGCACGGCCGCGCCGCAAGCGCATGCAAAAGTCGTCGAGAAGAAGCCCGCCCGCCGCAAGACGAAGGCCGTCAAGCACCGCCGCCCGCGCGTAAAACATCATGCGGTGAAGCGCCACGCGGCGCCCGCACCGCACCGGCGCGCGAAACGTACGGCCGCGGTGCGCGCGCGTCCCGCCGCGAAACCGCGGCTGCTCGCGAGCTGCGGCTACACGCCGCGCGCGGTGCGTTCGCTGCATTCGCGTGCGGCATACGTGCTCGACGTCGACTCCGGCACGCCGCTGCTCGCCCGCAACGCACGCGCCGTGCGGCCGATTGCTTCGATCTCGAAGCTGATGACGGCGGTCGTCGCGCGCGACGCGGACCGCCCGCTGAACGGCGTGCTGCGCGTCACCGCACACGATCGCGACACGATCAAGTTCACCGGTTCACGGCTGCCGGTCGGCGCCGAACTGTCGCGCCGCCAGATGTTCCATATCGCGCTGATGTCGTCGGAAAACCGCGCGGCGGCCGCGTTGAGCCGCGACTATCCGGGCGGCCGCGCGGCGTTCGTGAAGGCGATGAACCGCGAAGCACGCCGGCTCGGGATGCGCCATACGCATTTCCGCGAACCGACCGGCCTGTCGCCGCACAACGTCTCGACTGCCGAGGATCTCGCGCGGCTCGTCGGCGCGGCCGCGCAGGATCCGCTGATCCGCTATTTCTCGACCGACACGTCGACCACCGTGCAGGCCGGCGACGGCGAGCTGCTGTACGTGAACTCCGATCCGCTCGTGCGCGACGGCCGCCTGCCGATCCGGCTGCAGAAAACCGGCTTCATCAACGAATCGGGGCACGGCGTCGTGATGCGCATGCGTGTGAAGGGGCGTCGCGAAACGCTCGTGCTGCTCGGCGCACCGACGCGCGCCGGCGTGTCGAGCGACGCGCTGAAGATCCATCGCTGGCTCGCCTGCTCGATCCAGTAAGCACGAAGCGGCGCATCGGGCCGGCACGTCGGTGCCGCGGCTCGCGATCCGCCGTGCCGCTGCGCGATCGCGCAGCGGCGGGGACGCTGACCGACGCGCTCGAGAAGCGATTCGCCACGCAGACGACCGCGAGCGTGCGGCCCATTACCGACGACGGAGCGCAACCATGCAGCCCGAATACCGTTTCAACGCATTCGGCCGCCTGCTCGCCGTCGTGCGCTCGAACGACAGCTGGACCGTGTTCGACGTCGGAACCGAACGCAAGCGGCGGCCGGCCGGTCCGCACATTCCGTCCGCGCTCGCGGCGCACGAGCTCGCGCAATATCTCGGCGATCTGCTGTACGAAAACGCATCGCCGAAGTACAACGACGTCGTGCCGGTTCCGCTGCCGCGCCGCGCGTAACGGCTGCGCCGACCGCGCGCCTCGCCCGCTGCATCCCGTCACCGCTGCTCACTGCTCGCGCGGCCCGCTCGCGCTGACGCATCGAGCGCCACGGATCCCTGTCCATTTCGACAGCTAAACTTGCAAGTTTAGCTTCCATATTCTATGATTCGGGGCATGACACCGCCCCGCACACCCGGCGTTTCCGCCGACACCGTCGCCGCCGACCTGACCCTCGCGGTCGGCCAATTGATCCGCCGTCTGCGTTCCGAGATCGATTCCGAAGGGCTCGGCATGTCGCAGACGAGCGCGCTCGCGCGGCTCGAGCGCCAGGGCCCGATGACGACTGCCGATCTCGCCCGCGCCGAGGCGATGAAGCCGCAGTCGATGAAGGCGATTCTCGCGAGCCTCGAGGAAGACGGCCTCGTCGAGCGCAAGCCGCACCCGACGGACGGCCGCCAGATCCTGTTCCTGCTGACGGCGGCCGGCCTCGCGGCACGGCGCAAGCGCGACACCGCGAAGCACAGGTGGCTCGGCGCCGCGATCGAGAAGCTCGATCCCGAAGACATCCGCACGCTCGCCGCCGCGATTCCGCTGATCCGGCGCATCGGCGAGCAGTAAACCGCGGCGCCGCCCGCGCGCGCGTCCCCTCGCCCTACTTACGGAGCATCCGCATCATGAGCACAACCCGTCTCGACACGAACACGGCGCTCGTCGTCATCGATCTGCAGAAAGGCATCGTGTCGCTCCCCACCGCCCATCCGGTCGCACCGGTGATCGCGCGCACCCGCGAATTGCTCGACGCATTCCGCAGCCGCGGCCTGCCGGTCGTGCTGGTCAACGTCGCGGGCGGCGCACCGGGCCGCACCGAACAACCGCCGCGCACGGCGCCGCTTCCCGCCGACTGGGCCGAGCTCGTGCCCGAATTGAACCGTCAACCGAGCGACCACGTCGTGACGAAGAAGACCTGGGGCGCGTTTACCGGCACCGGCCTCGACGCATACCTGAAGTCGGCCGGCGTCACGCAGATCGTGCTGACCGGCGTCGCGACGAGCATCGGCGTCGAGTCGACAGCGCGGCAGGCGCACGAACTCGGCTACAACGTGACGCTCGCCGTCGACGCGATGACCGATCTCAACGCGGACGCGCACACGAACAGCGTCGAGCGGCTGTTCCCGCGCCTTGGCGAGACGGGTTCGACGCAAGACATCCTCGCGCTGCTCGACCGCCGCGGCGCGTGAGCGACGAACGCAACCCGTCCGCGCCGGCCCATGCGGGCGCCCGGCTCGCGCCGTCGATCTGGAAGGTCAGCGCGGTTGCGACGCTCGGCTCGCTGCTGTCGCAGCTCGACGCGACGATCGTCAACGTGTCGCTGTCGAGCCTCGCGACCGATCTGCACGCGAGCCTGTCGACGATCCAGTGGGTGACGAGCGGCTATCTGCTCGCGCTCACGCTCGTGCTGCCGCTGAACGGCTGGCTGGTCGACCGCATCGGCGCGAAGGCGCTGTATCTGTGGTGTTTCTCCGCGTTCACGCTGACGTCGGCGCTGTGCGGGCTCGCGTGGTCCGCGCGGTCGCTGATCGCGTTCCGCGTGCTGCAAGGCGCGAGCGGCGGGCTGCTCGCGCCGATGGCGCAGATGATGATCGCGCGCGTGGCGGGCCAGCAGATGGCGCGCGTGATCGGTTATGCGGCGGTGCCGGTGCTGATCGCACCGATCCTCGGGCCGGTCGTCGCCGGCGCGATCCTGCAGCACACGTCGTGGCGCTGGCTCTTTCTCGTGAACCTGCCGGTCGGCGCGCTGGCGCTCGCGCTGGCCGTGTGGTTCCTGCCCGGCGACCGCGACGAAACGCAACGGCGCGAACTCGACTGGCTCGGCCTCGCGCTGCTGTCGCCGGCGCTCGTGCTGTTCCTGTATGGCACGGAGCGGATTGCCGCGGCGCCCGGCATCGCGGCGATCGCGGCGTCCGCGCTGCTGCTCGCGGCGTTCCTGCGCGTCGAGCGTCGCAAGCGCGAGCATGCACTGATCGACGTCGCGTTGTTTCGGTCGCGCGTGTTCGGCGCGGCAGCAGCCACGCAGTTTCTGTCGAACGGCGCGATCTACGCGGGCCAGATGCTGATTCCGGTGTTCCTGATCCAGGCATGCGGCCGTTCGCCCGGCGAAATGGGCTGGCTGCTGGCGCCGCTCGGGCTCGGCATGCTCGTCACCTATCCGTCGATGGGCGCGTTGACGAGCCGATTCGGCGTGCGCCGGCTGGCCGGCGCCGGCGCGCTGCTCGCGCTCGTCGCGACGCTGCCGTTCGTGTATCTCGCATTCGGCGGCTACGATCCGTATGTGCTCGTGCCCGCGCTGTTTCTGCGCGGAATGGGCCAGAGCGCGATCGGCGCGCCGTCGATTTCGGCCGCGTATGCGTCGGTCGAGCGACGCAACCTGCCGATGGCGACGACGTCGCTCAATATCGTCCAGCGCCTCGGCGGCCCGACTTTCACGACGATGTGCACGCTGTTTCTCGCGTGGCGGCTGCGGGCCGAGTCGGTATCCGCGAGCGGCCTGCCTGCGGCCGCGTATGCCTGGGCGTTCGGGCTGCTGTGCGCGCTGCACGCGGCCAGCTTCGCCACGGCGCTGCGGCTGCCGCGGTGGTCGAGCGGCGCGGGTGGACGGTCGACCGAAGCCGCGCGGGCCGGTTCGCGGTGAGTGTCGCGGCCGCCCCCAGCCGCCGCGCATCGCCGCTCAGTGCGCCGCGCATTCGGACGCGAGCCGCCCGAGCACCTTCAGCGCGTCCTCGATTTGCCGCGACCACGGATAGCTGTAGTTGAGCCGGATGAAATGCCGGTAGTCGTTCGTCGCCGAAAACATGTGGCCGGGCCCGACCGTGATCCGTTGCGCGAGCGCGAGCGCATACAGCTTCATCGCATCGACCTGCGGCGGCAGCTCGACCCACAGCACATACCCGCCCTGCGGCTGCGACAGCCGCGTGCCTTCCGGGAAGAAGCGCCGCACCATCGCGCTCATCAGGCTCGCCTGCTGCGCATACAGCTTGCGCATCCGCCGCAGATGGAAATCGTAGCCGTCGTACTTCAGGTATTCGGCGATCGCGAGCTGCTCGATCGCGGGCGTCGCGAGCGTGTTCAGGAATTTCAGCTTCTCGACCTGGTCGCGGTAGCGGCCCGGCATCGCCCAGCCGATCCGGTAGCGCGGCGACAGGCTCTTCGTGAACGACGCGCAATGCAGCACGAGCCCGTCGCGGTCGTACGACTTCAGCGCGCTCGGCGTCGCGTCGCCGAAATGCAGCTCGTGATAGACGTCGCTCTCGATCACGGGCACGCCGTGCTTCGCGAGCAGTTCGACGAGCGCGCGCTTGCGCGCATCGGGCATCTGGAAGCCGAGCGGATTCTGGAAATTGGGCATCACCATGCACGCGGCGATGCGCTCGCGCTTCAGGATCCGTTCGAGCGCGTCGATGTCGATGCCGTCGCCCGGGTGCGTGGCGACCTCCAGCGCGCGCATGCCCATCCGCTCGATCGCGTGCAGCATCGCGTAGAACGTCGGCGATTCGACGGCGATCGTATCGCCGGGTTTCGCGACGGCCTGCAGGCACAGGTTGATCGCCTCGGTCGCGCCGATCGTGACCACGATCTCGGCCGGCTCGACCGCGATCCCGCGCTCCGCGTAGCGCCGCGCGATCTGGCGGATCAGCTCCTGATTGCCGGGCGGCAGATCGTCGATCACGCCCCAGCGCGTGCGGCGCCGTCCGATCGCCTGCGCATGGCGTGAGAGGCGCTGCACCGGGAACTGCGACGCGTCCGGATACGGCGAACCCAGCGGCACCGCATCGTCGCGCGAGATCGAGCGCAGCGTCGACAGCACGAGCCGGCTCACGTCCACCGCCGACGGCTCCGCGGCCGGCGCCGACACGTTCAGCTCGGCTTCGACCGGCGCCGCGGCCCGCGCGCGCACGAAATAGCCGGACTGCGGCCGGCTCTCGATCAGCCCGCGGCTTTCCAGCACCAGATACGCGCGCAGCACGGTCGTCACGCTGAGCTGCTGCTGCCGGCTCGCCTGCCGCACCGACGGAATCCGCTCGCCGGGCCGGTACACGCCGCGCTCGATCTGCGCCTGCAGATCGTCGGCCAGTTGTTCGTAACGCTTCACGCGCCTCCCTTTCAACTTTCCTTCAACAACACAGTTGCGCTCCGCACTGCGTGACTGGCCGAAACTGTACTCTTTTTTGAAGACGAAAGGTGTACACACAGCGGCCGGAGTGCCGCGCGTACTCTGCATCCATCGACCCGACACCTGCATCGCAGCATCATGAAAAAGAAATCCGCCGCCGCGCGCATCGAACCGTACACCCACCCGGCCGCCGGCTGGGGTGCGCTGAAGGCCGTCACGATCAATCTGATCAAGGAAAAGGTCACGGGCGGCAACTACCGCACGTTGCTGCGCCAGAACCAGCCTGACGGCTTCGACTGCCCCGGCTGCGCGTGGCCCGACCGCCAGCACGCATCGACGTTCGAATTCTGCGAGAACGGCGTGAAGGCCGTGGCCGCCGAAGCGACGAGCAAGCGCGTGACGCCCGCATTCTTCGCCGCGCACACCGTCACCGAACTGCTCGAACAGACGGATTTCGAACTCGAACAGCACGGCCGCCTCACCGACCCGATGGTGTACGACGCACGGACCGACCGCTACGTGCCGATCGCGTGGGACGACGCGTTCGAGCTGATCGCGCGCCACTTGCGCGCGCTGCCGGACCCGAACCAGGCCGCGTTCTACACGTCCGGCCGCGCGAGCAACGAGGCGGCGTTCCTGTACCAGCTGCTGGTGCGCCTCTACGGCACGAACAACTTCCCCGACTGCTCGAACATGTGCCACGAGGCGACGAGCCGCGGGCTGCCGGCATCGGTCGGCGTCGGCAAGGGCACCGTCACGCTCGACGACTTCGAGCACGCGGACACGCTGCTGATCTTCGGCCAGAACCCGGCGACCAACCATCCGCGGATGATGGGCGAGCTGCGCGAATGCGCGAAGCGCGGCGCGACCATCGTATCGATCAACCCGCTGAAGGAGCGCGGGCTCGAGCGTTTCGCCGATCCGCAAAGCCCGCTGGAAATGCTGACGATGTCGGGCACCAACATCGCATCGACGTTCATCCAGCCGACGGTCGGCGGCGATTTCGCGCTGATCAAGGGGATGGCCAAGCGCGTGCTCGAACTCGACGATGCCGCGCGCGCCGCGGGCGGCCCGCGCGTGCTCGACACCGCGTTCATCGACGCGCACACGGCCGGCTTCGACGCCTTCGCCGACGATCTGCGCAACGAAAGCTGGTCGGCGCTGACGGCGGAGAGCGGCGTGCCGTACGAGCAGATCGACGGCCTCGCGCGGCTCTATGCGCGCAGCGAGCGCGTGATCGCGACGTGGGGAATGGGCATCACGCAGCACAAGCATTCAGTCGCGACCGTGCAGATGCTGACCAACCTGATGCTGATGCGCGGCAACATCGGCCGCCCCGGCGCGGGCCTGTGCCCGGTGCGCGGCCACTCGAACGTGCAGGGCAACCGCACGGTCGGCATCGAGGAAAAGCCGTCGCAGGCGTTCCTCGACCGGCTCGGCCACGTGTTCGGCTTCGAGCCGCCGCGGCACCACGGCTACGACGTCGTCGAGACGATCGAAGCCATGCTGGAAGGCCGCGTGAAGGTGCTGATCGGCCTCGGCGGCAACTTCGCGATGGCGACGCCCGACACGCCGCGCACGTGGGAAGGCATGCGCCGCTGCGATCTGTCGGTGCACATCACGACGAAGCTGAACCGCAGCCATCTGATCCACGGCCGCGACGCGCTGATCCTGCCGACTCTCGGCCGCACCGAGATCGATCTGCAGGACAACGTCGCGCAGGGCGTGACGGTCGAGGACTCGATGAGCATGGTCCACGTGTCGTACGGGATGAACAAGCCGGCTTCCGCCAACCTGATGTCGGAGCCGGCGATCGTCGCGCACATCGGCCATGCGCTGTTCGGCAGCGGCAAGATCGACTGGCTCGCGTACAAGAACGACTACGCGAAGATCCGCGACGCGATCGAGGCGACCATCGACGGCTTCTACGACTACAACGCGCGCATCGCGCGACCCGGCGGCTTCCACCTGCGCGTCGCATCACGCGACCGCGAATGGCTGACCCCGACGGGCATGGCGAACTTCATCGCGCATGCGCTGCCGGCCGACACGCCGATCCAGCGCGCCCGCGCGCTGCACGGCGAGCGGCTGATGACGCTGATGACGACGCGCTCGCACGACCAGTACAACACGACCGTCTACGGGCTCGACGACCGCTATCGCGGCGTGTACGGCCAGCGGCGCGTGGTGTTCATCAATCGCGACGACCTCGCGATGCTCGGCCTGAAGGCCGGCGACCGGGTCGACATGGAAACCGTTTGGCACGACGGGATCGAGCGGCGCGCGGACGGCTTCCTGCTCGTCGAATACGACATTCCGCGCGGCTGCATCGGCGCGTATTACCCGGAAACGAATCCGCTGGTGCCGCTCGACAGCGTCGGCGACGTGTGCAACACGCCGACGTCGAAGTCGGTGCCGGTGCTGCTGCACCGCGCGGGCGGCAAGCGCTGAACGGGCAGGCAAACACGGTCGGCGACAAGATCGGTCCGTCACGCCGGCAGCGTCGATTCGCCATCGCTCGAAACGCTCGCCGCCGCGCCGCGACAGCAGGCGCTTGTTGTATCGAATCGTTTCAGCGGGCCGCGTGGGCCGGAGGCCGCAGGTATACTCCGACGTCAGCCGCCTCCCGTATCGGCCGTCACGAGACGGCACGATGCCAGCGGTTTCGTCGCGAAGCGCCGCGTTTCGCATCCTGCGCCCCAGCCTCGACACGACACACACGACGATTCCGATCATGAAACGATTCCTGCTGCTTGTTCCCGCCGCGCTGCTCGCCGCCTGCGGTTCCGCCCCCTCGTCCGACTCGGCCGCGTCCGGCTCGGCACCGATGATCTACGTGTCGTCGGCGCGCCCGGCCCACGCGATCGCGAACTGCCTCGACAGCCGCCTGTCCGGCACCGAGCAGTCGCAGCACAATGGCGTGACCGACATCACCGTCGGCTCGCGCTCGTACTTCGTCACGCTCACGCCGTCGGGCAGCGGCTCCGTCGTCAAGGTCGTGCGCGGCTCGGGCAGCGAGCCGGCCGAGGAAGCGATGCGCTTCGCGATCGCGCGCTGCGTGATCTGATCGCCGGCCGTGACGGGCGCCCTGCCCGGCGCGAAGCATCGACGCGGGCGCTATGCCGCGCGCCCGCCGAATATTTTCATCCGGGCCGCCGTGGATGAGAGAATCGCACCACGATTCCCTTTCCACGGAGCCCGCATGAAGCATCTGCTGTCCCGGCTGTTCGTCAGCGCCGCGCTCGCCGCACTCGTTCCGGCGTTGCCGGCGCAGGCCGCGACGCCGCCCGGCATTTTCGTCGTCGCCACGCAGCTCGGCGAATTCACGACCCTCGACCCGAGCGAAATCTACGAGCTCGTGCCGTCCGAGTACGTCGCGAACACCTACGAACGGCTCGTGCGCGTCGACCTGAAGGATCCGACGCGCTTCGACGGGCAGATCGCGCAGTCGTGGACGGTCGGCGCCGACGGCGTCACCTACACGTTCAAGCTGCGCCCCGGTCTGTCGTTCCATTCCGGCAACGCGGTCACCGCGGACGACGTCGCGTGGTCGCTCCAGCGCACCGTTCTGCTCGACAAGGGCCCGGCCGGCGTGCTCGCCGATCTCGGCCTCACGAAGGCGAACGTGATGCAGAAGGTGCGTGCGGCCGACCCGCAGACCTTCGTGCTCGAAACCGACCGCAAGTACGCGCCGAGCTTCGTGCTCAACGTGTTGAGCGCATGCCCGGCATCCGTCCTCGACAAGAAGCTGCTGACGTCGCACCAGCAGGGCAACGATTTCGGCAGCGGCTGGCTGAAGACCAACGACGCCGGTTCGGGCCCGTACCAGCTCGTCAAGTGGACGCCGAACGAAAGCATCGTGCTGCAGCGTTTCGACAAGTACCGTGCGCCGTATCCGATGAAGCGCGTCGTGCTGCGCCACGTGCCCGAGGCATCCGCGCAACGGCTGCTGCTGGAGAACGGCGACGTCGATGCCGCGCGCAACCTGAGCCCCGACAGCCTCGCCGCGCTGACCAGGGCCGGCAAGATCCAGGTCGCGTCGTGGCCGGTGTCCGCGCTGCTGTACCTGAGCCTGAACACGAAGAACCCGAATCTCGCGAAGCCCGACGTGCAGCAGGCGATGAAGTGGCTCGTCGACTACGACGGGATCCAGCGCAACATCGTCAGCACGACGTACAAGGTGCACGAGACGTTCCTGCCGGAAGGCTTCCTCGGCACGCTGAATTCGAATCCGTACAAGCAGAACGTCGCGAAGGCGAAGGCGCTGCTCGCGAAGGCCGGTTTGCCGAACGGCTTCGACGTGACGATGGACATGCCGAACGACTATCCGTACATCGAGATCGCGCAAGCGCTGCAGGCCAATTTCGCGCAAGGCGGGATCCGCGTGAAGCTGATCCCGGGCGATGCGAAGCAGGCGATCGGCAAATACCGCGCGCGCCAGCACGACATCTTCGTCGGCGAATGGTCGCCGGACTACATGGACCCGAACAGCAACGCGCGCGGCTTCGCGTGGAATCCCGACAATTCCGACCAGTCGAAGACGAAGATGCTCGCGTGGCGCAACAGCTGGGACATCCCGCAGCTGACGAAGGACACCGAGGCCGCGCTCGTCGAGCCGTCGCCCGCGAAGCGCGCGCAGCGCTACGAGGCGCTGCAGAAGGCCGTGCTCGCGAACTCGCCGTTCATCATCATGTTCGAGAAGGTCGTGCAGGTCGCGACGCGCCCCGGCACGACCGGGCCGGAGATCGGGCCGATCAACGATCTCGTGTCGTACCGGACGCTGAAGAAGTAAGTTGACGGCGGTGCGCCGCGCGGCCGCTCCGGGCTGCCGCGC
The DNA here is from genome assembly GCF_902499045.1 of Burkholderia latens. Lineage (GTDB taxonomy): Bacteria > Pseudomonadota > Gammaproteobacteria > Burkholderiales > Burkholderiaceae > Burkholderia > Burkholderia latens. The sequence goes on from NZ_CABVPL010000002.1 coordinate 84,257, forward strand.
GGCGCACCGCCACCCCGCCCTCGCCGCGCTCGCCGTTCAGTTGAACGCCGCCCACACCAGGTACGCGTTCAATCCGACGATCACGACCGTGGCGGCCCCCGCGACGATCCGCAGCGGCATCCGGATCGCGTAGCGCCCCATCACGTCCGCCCGCGCCGACAGAACGACCAGCGCGATCATCGGCATCGGCAGCACGAAGCTCAGCACCACCTGGCTCGCGATCATCGCGCGCGTGACGTCGCAGCCGCACGCAGCCACCGCGAACGCGGGCGCGATCGTCACCGCGCGCCGTATCCAGACCGACAGGCGGCGCCGGATGAACCCCTGCATCACGACCTGCCCGGCCATCGTACCGACTACCGAGCTCGACACGCCCGACGTCAGCAGCGCGACGAGAAACAGCATGCCGGCCGCCGGCCCGAGCACGGGGATCAGCGTGTGATAGGCGTCGCCGATATCGGTCATGCCCGGCGCGCTCGCATGGAACGCCGACGATGCCATCATCACCATCGCGATGTTCACGAACCCGGCGAGCCCCAGCGCGACGACGACCTCGCGATTCGAGAACCGCATGAGCCGGCGCCGTTCCGTGTCGTCGCGCGCAGCGATGCGATCCTGCGTGAGGCCCGAGTGCAGATACAGCGTGTGCGGCATGATCGTCGCGCCGATGATCCCGACCGCGAGCGTCAGCGCCGCATGATCGGGAATCTGCGGGACAACCAGATGGAATGCGGCCGCGTGCCAGTCTTGCGGCGCGATCGTCAGTTCGCCGAGATAGCACGCGCCGATCACGCCGACCAGCGCCGCGATCGCGGCTTCCAGCGGCCGGAAGCCGTGCGTCTCGAGCGCGAGGATCGCGCAGGTCGCCAGCGCCGTCGCGATCATCCCCGCGAACAGCGACAGGTGGCACAGCAGCCCGAACGCCAGCGCGCCGCCGAGAAATTCGGCGAGATCGGTCGCCATCGCGGCGATCTCCGACGCGATCCACATGCCCCACACCAGCGGTGCGGGGAAATGGTCGCGGCACAGCTGCGCGAGGTTGCGGCCGGTCACGATGCCGAGCTTCGCCGACATCGCCTGGAACAGCATCGCGATCGCGTTCGCGGCGAGCACGACCCACAGCAGCCGGTAGCCGTACGCGGCGCCGGCCTGGATGTTGGTCGCGAAGTTGCCGGGATCCATATAGCCGATCGACGCGATCACGGCCGGGCCGACGAACGGCAGCAGCGCGGCGATGCCGGTGCGGCGCCCTTCCAGCGCGGCGCGCGCCGCGCCGTCGGCGCGCTCGGCGGAAAGGTCGGGCAGCGCGTAGCCGCTGCCGGATTTGCTCGGGACGGGAATCATGGTCGGGTTCCGTTGGAATGGGAAAGGCCGGCCGCGGAGCGGAGCGCTGACGGCCGGCCTGCCGCTGCGGCGTTATACCGGCACGACGTCCGGACGGTTGCGCGGAAACCGCGCGAGCACGTCGGGTGCAATGTTCAGATGTGCTTCGACGAGCTTCGGCGGCGTATGCGCGAGCCAGTCGGACAGCGACACCTCCGCGTAGCGGTCGGCCTTGAAGATCTCGAGGAACACGAGATCGGTGTGGCCGGTGTTCTGCACGTAGTGCCCGAGGCTCTTCTTCACGTAACCGACGTCGCCCGCCCGAAAGTCGGCGGTTTGCGCCTTCGGCCCCGTGTCGAACACGGTCATCCGCGCCTCGCCCTGCAGGTAGTACTGCCATTCGTCGGCATTCGGGTGCCAGTGCAGCTCGCGCATGCCGCCGGGATGCACGGTGACGAGTGCCGCCGCGATCGTCTGCGATACGTTGAAGTTCGTGCTGTCGGCGATCCGCACCTCGCCGCCGCGCGTCTTCTTGAACGGCTTCATCCCGCCGAGTGAAAACACGAACGGGTGCGGCGGCACACCGGCCGACGACGCCGAGGCGCGCTGCGCGTCGGCGAGCGGCCCCGGCTCGTCGCCCTGGAAGATCCACAGGTTGTCGAGCGGAATGTTCCTGAATGCGTCGGCCGGCACGCCGAAGTTCAGCGCGAGCACGTCGGGCGGCGTATGCGCGACCCAGTCTGTCAGCAGCAGCGTGTTGAATTCGGATGCGCGGCCGTTATCGAATGCGAGCAGGAATTCGGCGCCGTCGGTGCCGATGCCCTGCAGCGAATGCGGCAGGCCGGGCGGGAAATACCAGAGATCGCCGGCTCTCACGTCCTGCACCGACGGTCGGCCCAGTTCGTCGAGTACGGTGATCCGGCAGCGGCCGTCGAGCATGATGGCCCACTCGGCCTGCTGGTGCCAGTGCATCTCGCGAATGCCGCCGCGCGTGAGCCGCATGTTGACGCCGGAAATGGTTTCCGAAATCGCAAAATCGTCCTGCGTGACTTCGCGCGCCCATCCGCCGTTTTGAATGCGTTTATGCGCGTTATTGAAAGACGCCCAGAATAACGGCATGCCGTTTATATCGGTGGCTGGCGGATCCTGAAAAGACGGGAATTGATTCGCCAATGCAGGATTTTGCGGCCCCGGGTCCGTCAATCCCTGCTTGTTGCGCGCGTTGATCGCGCCTTCCGGCGGACTGTCCGGATTGCCGAACGATGCCGCCTTCGCCGTTACCGCAATGCCCGCGGCGGCGATCGCGCCAGCCGTACTCGTCAACATCCTGCGTCGAGAAAGATTCGTCATGGTTCCCTCTTCACCATTTCAAATAATCGAATATTCATTCCGGGCATTCATCACTTTTTCGGTTATCGAAAAGCAGCATGCCGTGACGCAAGTTAAATACAATTCGACTTAAAATTTAAATGAATTATTAACCTGAATTAATGAGTGAATTAGATCGAGTCGGCGTTCTGTAATTATTGCGGTGCAGCAGCGCACGCTCCGCTGGCCGCAACGCGGCCGTTCACCCGCGCGGCAGGTCGGCGCGGCGTCGCCGATCGCAGCGTGTGCGTGTTCCGCGGGCTATCGGCATTCGCCAAACCATAGTTTTTATCCGCTGGCGCGAATGTTTTTGGCTTTGTTAGATAGATGACAACGATTCATCGAATGACAACGATCTAACATCCCGATGACCTGTGCGTTCGCCCATACCGTCGAATCCCGCTTTGCCGAGCTGACGCCGACCGCGAAGCGCATCGCGAGCTACATGCTCGCGAACCTCGATCGGCTCGGCCTCGAAACCGCCGACCAGATCGCGCAGCAGACCGGCACCAGCGGCATTTCGGTCGGGCGCTTTCTGCGCAGCGTCGGTTATCGGAATCTCGACGATCTGAAACGCGAGCTGCGCGGCGGCAGCGACCGCCCGTGGATGATCACCGATCGCCTCGACGAGTATCGCCGCGCCGCCGCCCCGCAAACGGCCGACGGCGAGCGCGACAGCCATCGCAGCGGCCGCACGCTTGCGTCGTCGCTCGAACGCGAGCTCGACGCGATCCGTCACGTGTACCGGCTCGCCGAAGAACCGGTGTTCGCGCAGGTCGCCGACCGTATCGCGCACGCCGATGCCGTATTCATCCTCGGCATCCAGTCGACCCGCGGCATCAGCAACGCGTTCAGCAGCTATCTCGAGTACCTGCGCCCGCGCGTGTTCTATTCCGACGGCCAGTCGGGCTCGTACGTCGATTCGCTGAATTCCGAGTTCGAACGGCCGTACTGCATCGTCACCGACACGCGCGCGTATTCGCGCAGCGCACGCCGCTATTGCCAGGCCGCCGCCGAACGCGGCCAGCCGTTCGCGCTCGTCACCGATCTGTATTGTCCGTGGGCGCGCGAGTGGCCGGCCGATCTGCTTCAGGTGAAGACCGACGTCGGCCAGTTCTGGGATTCGCTCGCGCCGCTCACCTGCCTGTTCAACCTGCTGATCACCGCCGTGGTCGACCGCCTCGGTCCCGCGATCGACCGGCGCGTCGCGCGCAACCGCGAACTGCAGCGCACGTTCGACCAATTCGAATCCTGAGCAAACCGGACCGCCGATGAACCGTCACCGCCTCGTCGAAATCACGCCCGCCACGCATCGCGTCGAGATCGATCTCGTCTACGCGACCGAGCGCAACCTGACCGGCAAGCCGATCTACCGCAACGCGCACTGCCTGCTGCTCGCGCCGGCCGAAGCTGCGCTGCGCCGCGCGATCGACGTCGCCGCGCAAGCCGGCTTCACGTTGCGCATCTACGATGCGTACCGGCCGCCGCAAGCGCAACAGGTGCTGTGGGATTTCCTGCCGGATCCGAACTTCGTCGCCGATCTCGGCCGCGGGTCGAATCACAGCCGCGGCACCGCGCTGGACCTGACGCTCGTCGACGCGAACGGCGAGCCGCTCGACATGGGCACCGGCTTCGACGAGATGGTGGCCGCGTCCGGTCACTTTCGCGCAGGGTTGCCCGAGCACGTGCAACGCAACCGTCTGCTGCTGCTCGGCGTGATGCATGCGGCCGGCTTCGCGCACATCGACAGCGAATGGTGGCACTACGAACTGCCCGGTTCGCACGCGCTGCCGCCGATCGACAACGCGGCGAGCGGCGCGTGGCGCCTGATGTGACGACGCTGCACGCCCCCCCCTTTTCATGCACGTTCAACGACTCAAACGACAGATGGAGAAGCGCCCATGAAATTCCCGACCTCCCGGCTCATCGCGGCGCTCGCCGCCGCGTCCGTGCTCGCCGCCGTTCCGCTTTCCGCCGCCCGCGCGGAAACGCCGAAGGACATGTTCGTGATGGCCACGCTGCTCGACGAATTCACGACGCTCGACCCCGGCGAGATCTACGAGCTGGTGCCGGAGGAATACGTCGCGAACACGTACGACCGGCTCGTGCGCGTCGACCTGCGCGATCCATCGAAATTCAACGGCGACGTCGCGCAGTCGTGGACCGTGAGCCCCGACGGGCTCACCTATACGTTCAAGCTGCGCCCGGGCCTCAAGTTCCACTCGGGCAACCCGCTGACGGCCGACGACGTCGCGTGGTCGATCCAGCGCGCGGTGCTGCTCGACAAGGGTCCGGCCGCGGTGCTGACCGGCATCGGGCTCACGAAGGCCAACGTCGCGGCGAACGTGAAGAAGCTCGACGACCAGACGGTGTCGATCACGACCGATCACAAATACGCGCCGACCTTCGTGCTCAACGTGCTCGGCTCGTGGCCCGCGTCGGTGGTCGACAGGAAGCTGCTGCTGTCGCACCAGCAAGGCAACGACTTCGGCAACGCGTGGCTGAAGACCAACGAGGCCGGCTCCGGCGCGTACAGGCTCGTCAAGTGGTCGCCCAGCGACAGCATCGTGCTGCAACGTTTCGACGGCTACCGGCTGCCGCTCGCGATGAAGCGCATCGTGCTACGCCACGTGCCCGAAGCGGCGAGCCAGCGGCTGCTGCTGGAAAACGGCGACGTCGACGCGGCGCGCGACCTGAGCCCCGACGATCTCGCGTCGGTCGTGAAATCGGGCAAGGCGAAAGTCGCCGCCTCGCCGCAGGCGACGCTGCTGTATCTCGGCCTGAACAGGAAGAACGCGACGCTCGCGAAGCCCGACGTGCAGGAAGCGCTGAAGTGGCTCGTCGACTATGCCGGGATCCAGACCAACGTCGTGAAAACGACGTACAAGGTGCACCAGACCTTCCTGCCCGAAGGCTTCCTCGGCGCGCTGAATTCGAACCCGTACAAACTCGACGTCGCGAAGGCGAAGGCGCTGCTCGCGAAGGCCGGCGTGCCTAACGGATTCTCGGTGACGATGGACGTGCGCAACGACTATCCGTACACGGAGATCGCGCAGGCCGTGCAGGCGAACTTCGCGCAGGCGGGCGTGAAGGTGCAGCTGATCCCTGGCGACAACAAGCAGACGCTCGCGAAATACCGCGCACGTCAGCACGACATCTACATCGGCGAATGGTCGGCCGACTATATCGACCCGCACAGCAACGCGCAGGGTTTCGCATGGAACCCCGACAACGCCGACAAGTCGAGCTACAAGATGCTGGCCTGGCGCAACAGCTGGGACATTCCGCAACTGACGAAGGAAACCGACGCCGCGCTCGCCGAGCCGACCGCCGCGCAACGCGCACAGCGGTATCAGGCGATGCAGAAGGAGATGCTCGCGCGCTCGCCGTTCGTGATCATGTTCGAGAAGGTCGCGCAGGTCGCGACGCGGCCCGGCGTGAGCGGGCTCGAAGTCGGCCCGATCAACGATCTCGTGTCGTACCGTAACCTGAAGAAGCAATAAGATTCACCGCATGTCCACTCCCGCCTCCTCTCTCGAAGCGCTGCGCACGCTGCCCGCGCGGCGCCCGGCCGTACGCTGGGCGCTGCACGTGCTGCGCTGGGCGCTCACGCTCGCCGTCACGTTCGCGGGGCTGCTCGCGCTGACGTTCGTGATCGGCCGCAAGGTGCCGATCGATCCCGTGCTCGCGATCCTCGGCGATCGCGCGTCGGCCGAAGCGTACGCGGCCGAACGCATCGCACTCGGCCTCGACAAGCCGCTCGCCACGCAGTTCCTGATCTACGCGCGCGACGTGCTGCACGGCAATCTCGGCATGTCGCTGCTGACGTCGAACCCCGTGCTCGACGACATCCGGCGCGTGTTCCCCGCCACGCTCGAACTCGCGACGATCGCGACGTTGATCGGCATCGCGATCGGCGTGCCGCTCGGTGTCGCGGCCGCGGTGAAGCACAACCGGCCGATCGACCACATCGCGCGCTTCGTCGGCCTGATCGGCAACTCGGTGCCGGTGTTCTGGCTCGGGCTGATGGGGTTGCTGCTGTTCTATGCGCGGCTGCACTGGGTCGGCGGCCCGGGCCGGCTCGATCCCGTGTACGACGGCATGGTCGATCCGCGCACGGGCAGCCTGCTGCTCGACGCGGCGCTCGCCGGCGAATGGGACGTGTTCCGCAACGCGGTGTCGCACATCGCGCTGCCGGCCGCGATCCTCGGCTACTACTCGGTCGCGTACCTGAGCCGGATGACGCGCTCGTTCATGCTCGACCAGCTGAGCCAGGAGTACATCGTCACTGCGCGCGCGAAGGGCTTGTCCGAACGCCGCGTGATCTGGCGGCATGCGTTCGGCAACATCGCGGTGCCGCTGCTCACCGTGATCGCGCTCACGTACAGCAACCTGCTCGAAGGCTCGGTGCTGACCGAGATCGTGTTCGCGTGGCCGGGGCTCGGCTCGTACCTGACCGGCGCGCTCCTGAACGCCGACATGAATGCGGTGCTCGGCGCGACGCTCGTGATCGGCGTGATGTTCATCACGGTCAACCTGCTGACCGACGCGCTGTATCGCGTGTTCGATCCGCGTGCGCGCTGAGGACCGCTTCGACATGACCGTTTCCATCCTGCTTCTCGTTCCACCCATGCCGAAGGCCGCCCGACCATGAATGCCGAACGTCTCACGCTGCGCGCGTGGCTGCTTTCCGATGCGCCCGCGTCGCGCTCGCAGGCCGCGTTTGGCCTCGCCTACCGCCGCTGGCGCCGTTTCGGCGGCAATCCGCTCAACCTGTTCGGGCTCGCGATCCTGCTGGCCCTGATCGTCGTCGCGATCGTCGGCCCGCTGATCATGCCGCATGATCCGCTGCGCCAGGTGCTGTCCGATCGCCTGCTGCCGCCCGGCTCCGCGTCGCACTGGCTCGGCACCGACCAGCTCGGCCGGGACATCCTGTCGCGGATGATCGGCGGCTCGCGCCTCACGCTCGGCATCGCGCTGCTCGTCGTCGTGATCGTCGTGCCGATCGGCCTGCTGATCGGCACGACGGCCGGCTATTGCGGCGGCTTCGTCGACAGCGTGCTGATGCGCATCACGGACATCGCGCTCGCGTTCCCGAAGATCGTGCTCGCGCTCGCGTTCGCGGCCGCGCTCGGGCCCGGCGTGATCAACGCGGTCGTCGCGATCTCGATCACCGCGTGGCCCGCATATGCGCGGCTCGCGCGCGCGGAGACGATCCGCATCGCGCAAGCCGACTACATCCACGCGGCGCGCCTGCAAGGCGCATCGGGCCCGCGGATCCTGCTGCGCTACATCATGCCGCTGTGCATGTCGTCGGTGATCGTGCGCGCGACGCTCGACATGGCCGGCATCATCCTGACCGTCGCGGGCCTCGGCTTCCTCGGTCTCGGCGCGCAGCCGCCGAGCCCCGAATGGGGCTTCATGGTCGCGTCGGGCCGCAACGTGCTGCTCGACGCATGGTGGGTCGCGACGCTGCCCGGCGTCGCGATCCTGCTCGTGAGCCTCGCGTTCAACCTGCTCGGCGACGGGCTGCGCGACGTCTTCGATCCTCGTCATGGAGCGTGACATGTCATTGAATTCCGCCCACGCCGCCGCGCCGCTCTGCGAGATCGACGGCCTGAAGATCGGCTTTCGCGGGCACGACGGCGTCGTCACCGACGCGGTGCGCGACCTGTCGCTGACGCTCGCGCCCGGCGAACGGCTCGGCATCGTCGGCGAATCGGGCTCGGGCAAGTCGCTGACGGGCCGCGCGCTGCTCGGCCTGCTGCCCGACGCCGCGCGCTGGTCGGCCCGCACGATGCGCTTCGCCGGGCAGGATCTGCTCGCGATGTCCGCGAGCGAGCGCCGGCGCCTGTGCGGCAGCCAGATGGGGATGATCCTGCAGGATCCGAAGTATTCGCTGAACCCGGTGATGACCGTCGCGAAGCAGATGGGCGAAGCGTTCCGGCGGCACGAGCCGGGCTTGCGCGGCCGGGCGCTGCGCGAACGGATCGTCGACGCGCTCGCGGCCGTGCAGATCCGCGATCCGGCGCGCGTCGCCGACGCGTATCCGCACGAGCTGTCGGGCGGCATGGGCCAGCGCGTGATGATCGCGATGATGGTGTCGACGGGCCCGCGCCTGTTGATCGCCGACGAGCCGACGTCCGCCCTCGACGTCGCGGTGTCGATGCAGGTGCTCGCGGTGCTCGACGCGATGATCGCGCGGCACGACACGGGCCTGATGTTCATCAGCCACGACCTGCCGCTCGTGATGTCGTTCTGCGATCGCGTCGCGGTGATGTATGCAGGCCGCGTGGTCGAAACCTGCGCGGCACGCGACCTGCGCGATGCGACGCATCCGTATACGCGCGGGCTGCTCGCGGCGAATCCGCCGCTCGCGAACCCGCCCGACGAACTGCCGGTGCTGCGGCGCGATCCGGCGTGGCTCGACGCGGCCGCGCCGGCGCCGGGCGCCCACATATCGCAGGAGGCCGCACGATGATCGACGTCGATCACGTCTCGATCCGTTTTCCGACCCGCACGGGTCATGTCGATGCCGTGCGCGACGCGAGCTTCGCGGTGCGCGACGGCGAGGTGTTCGGGCTCGTCGGCGAATCGGGCTCCGGCAAGTCGACGCTGCTGCGCGCGCTGACCGGCCTCGTGCCGCTCGCGGGCGGCAGCCTGTCGATCGATGGCCGGCCCGTCGGCGGCACGCCCGAGCGCGCGTTCCGCCGCCACGTGCAGATGGTGTTCCAGGATCCGTACGCGTCGCTGCATCCGCGCTTCACGGTCGATCAGACGCTGCGCGAGCCGCTGTCGATTCACCGGATCGGCGACGCCGATGCCCGGATCGCTCGCGCGCTGTCCGCAGTCGGGCTCGGCTCGTCATTCCGGTTCCGTTATCCGCACCAGCTGTCGGGCGGCCAGCGTCAGCGCGTCGCGATCGCGCGCGCGCTGATCGTCGATCCGCGCGTGTTGCTGCTCGACGAGCCGACGTCGGCGCTCGACGTGTCGGTGCAGGCCGAAATCCTGAACCTGCTGCGCCGCCTGCACCGCGAACGCAACCTGACGATGATCGTCGTCAGCCACAACCTCGCGGTGATCGGCTTCCTGTGCCAGCGCGTTGCAGTGATGCAGCATGGCGAGATCGTCGAACAGCTGCGCGTCGAGGACGTGCGTGCCGGTCACGTCGCGCGCGACTACACGCGCACGCTGCTGCGCGCGACCGAAGGCTATCGCCGCCTCGAGCCGGCCGCCTGACACGTACGGGACGCGCGGCCGTGCGATACTCGGCACGCCGCGCGCCGCCATGTCGGGGGGCCGGGCAATGGAACCCTGGCGCGCCGCGCAGGTCCATGTCGTTTCGTCAACTACTCAACAGCAACAGGGAGGGCATCCATGCTGCAATTCATCGAAACCCTGGTGGTCGGGCTCATCGTCGGCCTTCTCGCCCGCGCACTGAAGCCCGGCGACGACAAGATGGGCATCGTGATGACCGTCGTGCTCGGCATCGTCGGTTCGCTGATCGCGGGCTACGTCGGCCGCGCCGCCGGCTGGTACGCACCGGGCCAGGGCGCCGGCTGGATCGCGTCGATCATCGGCGCGATCGTGCTGCTCGTGATCGTCGGCGCGGTGCGCAAGCGCGCAAGCTGATCGCCGCATCGCCCGCTTCCATGCCACACGGCCGCTCGTCATGCACGAGCGGCCGTTTTCTTTTGGCGTCCGTTTTTTCACGCGGCGCGCCGATTCGTTGAGTCCTCAACGATTTACCCGCAAACGCCGCATCCACTGACGCGCGTCGGCCACCGCCTACGTCATCGGCAATACCCTGACTTGCGGGCGCGCAAATTTGAGATAAATTGATTGAAGGAATACGGCTTCATTTGCCGAGCGCCGGTATTTCGGATGTTTCACTCAAGAGGTTCGATGAAGTTGCCGTTTACGCATACAGCACCGCAGCGTTGACGGACTGCCACTCGAGCGGCCTCGCTGCGACGCGCTTCCTCTCTGGAGCCTGTCATGAAGCATCGCCTGTTTGCCGCCTCGGTAGCCTTGGCTGCCTCGCTTCTGGCGTCGTCCTCGTCGTTTGCCGCCGGCGCGTCCGGCGTCATCCACTTCACCGGCATGATCGTCGAGCCGCCGTGCTCGTTCGCGTTCGATACGGCCGATGCGGCGTCTCCGCGCGTGCGCCCCGACTGCCCTCGCCCAGCGAGCGGCCAGGTCGCGTTCGTCGACGCGGCGAGCCTGCGCACGCTCAAGACGGCGACCTTTACGCAGGCTTCGCGCGCAATCGTTTTACCTGACCGGCCGGGCAACGCGCGCACGCGGATGATCGCCGTCGTGACCTACCAGTAAGCCGCATAGCCGCGTGCCGTCGCGCATCAGTCGCGATGGCACGCGATCCAGTCGCTGAACGCGCGGATCTTCTGCTGGCTGCCGACGTTTTCGGGATAGACGAAGAAGTAGCGGGCGCCGGTTTCGAGCACGATGTCGAACGGCCGTTCGAGCCGGCGCGCGGCGACGTCGTCGTCGACGAGCGTCACGTCGCCGATCGCGACGCCGAAGCCTTGCATCGCCGCGTTCGTCGCGAGATCCAGCGTGTCGAAGGTCGGCCCGCGCTCCGCGTCGACCGCATGTTCGCCCGCATGGTCGAGCCATGCGCGCCAGTCGCGATGGTCGCGCGTCGGATGCAGCAGCGTATGGCGCGCGAGATCGCCGACGGCGTCGAGCGGCGCGGCCTGTCGCAGTTCGGGCGCGCACACGGGCGTCAGCCGCTCGTCGAACAGCGGCAGCGCGAACACGCCCGGCCCCGGCGACGTGCCGTAGACGACCGCCGCGTCGAACGGCTCGGTCGAAAAATCGACGACGTGCTGCCACGCGGTCGTGATCTGCACGTGGAGATCCGGATGTTCGCCCTGGAAGCGCATGATGCGCGGCAGCATCCAGCGCATCACGCAGGTCGGCACCTTCAGCGCGAGATCGGTGCGCTGCCGCGTGAGCTTCATCGAGATGTCCTCGATCCGCGCGAAGCTTTCGGTGACGACCGGCAGCAGCTGCTCGCCCTCGGCCGTCAGCGTGAGGCCCTTCGCATGGCGCTTGAACAGCGGGAAACCGTAATGCGCTTCGAGCGTCTGGATCTGCCGGCTCACCGCACCCTGCGTGAGGCACAGCTGCTCGGCCGCGCGCGTGAAGCTGCGGTGGCGGGCTACGGTCGAGAAGATCTGCAGCGCGTGCAGGGGCGGAAGTCGGCGCATGACGGAGCGGGTAAACGGGCAATCGCGGACGATCGCGCGCCGGCAGCGGCGCGCGCTGATCGACACGATAAGCCAAACGCCGGCTTTGCGCGAGGTGCGCCGGACCGTCAGGCGGTTGCAGTGAGCGCGCCCGTCGCGATGCGCGCCGCCGACGCGACGACGTCCGCGCGGGCCGCCGCATCGGCACGCGGCTGCGTGAACGACACGGCCAGCACGATCGGCGCGCGCGACGGCGGCCACAGCACCGCGACATCGGTCGTCGTGCCGTAGCCGCCGGTGCCTGCCTTGTCCGCGATGCGCCAGCCTGGCGGCACGCCGGCCGCGATCCCGGCCGCGCCGCGTGCGCCGCCGGCCATCCATTCGATGAGCTGCGCGCGCTGCGGCTCGCGCAGCGTGTCGCCGAGCAGCAGCCGCTGCAGCGTGTCGGCCATCGCGACCGGCGTCGACGTATCGCGCTCGTCGCCGGGCGCAGCGCGGTTCAACTCCGGTTCCCAGTGATCGAGCCGGAACGTGGTGTCGCCGCTGTCGTGCGCGAACGACGTGACGGCCTGCGGGCCGCCGAGCACGCCCATCAGCAGATTGCCCGCGCCCTTGTCGCCCGACTGCAGCATCGCCGCGCAAAGCTGTGCGATCGTCATCCCGGTGTCGACGTGGCTTTCCGTCACCGGCGAGCCGGCCACGACTTCATAGCGGCGATACAGGACGCGGCGCGGCAGCAGTGACGCATCGAGCGTGCCGCGCGCGAGGATCGCGGCGGCCGCGACGACCGCGTAGGTGCCGCACAGCGGAAAGCGTTCGCGCGCACGATGCGCGATGCGGGTGCCGGTCGACGTATCGAGCGCGGCGACGCCGAGCCGGCCGTTCGACGCTTTTTCGAGCGCGGCGAGTTCGGTCTGGGCGACGTGGGCGCGCCCCTGGTCGGCGACGGGCGCCGACGAGCATGCGGCGACGAACGGTGCAGCGGCGGCGGCAAGCAACAGCGAACGACGTGTCGGAGAATGGTCCATGGATGAATGGCGTTCTGTCGGAATCGGTGGCACGAAGCAACGCATCGACGATGCGCGCGCGTTCACGCCGACGGCCGGCTCGCGACGGCCTGCGCCGCGTGGTCCCCCCTAGACGCCCGTCGGCCCCGCCCGCGGCGGGATTCGCATCAACAGGCCCTAGCGTAGCAGCGAGCGCGGCCGCGTTCCAGCCGCGCGGCCGGCGTCAGCCCTGCGACGACGGCAGGTACGGCATCGGATTGACCGGCTTGCCGTCGCGCCGCACTTCGAACAGCAGCGCGACGCGCGAGTTGTCGAGGTCGCCCATCTCGGCGATCGCGTCGCCCTGCCGCACGATGTCGCCGGTCTTCACGAGCAGCTTGCGGTTGTGCGCGTACGCGGTCAGGAAATCCGCGTTGTGCTGGACGATGATCAGGCTGCCGTAATCGTTCAGGCCGGTGCCCGCATACATTACGCGCCCGTCGGCCGCCGCGCGGACGAGATCGCCCGGATGGCCGGCGATCTGGATGCCGCGGTTCTGCCCCGGCCGGAATGCATCGACGATCTTGCCGCGTGCGGGCCACGTGAGCGATACCGCGCTCGCGTGCCGCTTCGTTTCCTGCACGACCCGCCGGTCGCTCGCCGTCGGCGCGCTCGCCTGCGCGCCGCCCGCCGCCGCATTGCTCGCGGCGGCCGGCGCGGCCGCCTGCGTGTTGCCGTTCGCGCCCGCCGCCTGCAGCGGCTGCGGCCGGACGATACGCAGCACCTGACCCATGCGCAACCGGCCGCGCGCGCCGAGCTTGTTCCACGTGCGCAGATCGGCGACGCTGCAGCCGTTCGCGGAAGCGATGCGCGACAACGTATCGCCGCGCTTCACCACATATTTCTGCGCGACGAGAATCGGCGCCTGCTGCGGCGCCGCTGGCGTGGCCGACGGCGCGGCGGCAGGCTGGGCCGTCGGCGATCCCGCGAGCGTGTCGCTCGGCGGAACGGACTCCGTGCTTGCACAACCGGCCATGACGAGCACGGCGGCCAGGGCGGACAGCCAGGCCGCGTTACGGTAAATCTCGCGCTGTTTCATGGACGATCGACTCCGGTTTGACAATCTTTCAAGCATCTCAAAAACAGAACGGCCGACGTGTAACCGGATGCAAACATTGATGACAAACGATCACGGACGGGGGGCCGGCGGATACTCGCTACCGGTAATACGGTCGAATTCGGAAAAACTTGACGGTTTTGGGTGTACCACGCGGAAAAATTCCGGGCGGCGCAATTATTTCGAACGGCTTTCAATGCATGCGCGCGCTTCCGCTCATCGCAGCCAGTCGGCGAGTTGCGCGCAGGCCCATGCGATGCCGATGCACAGGAACAACACGTGCAACGCGATCTTGAACGACACGCCCCATGACGGATCGATGCGCATGACAGTCTCCTCCGCTTGACATGCGGCCATCTTCCGGCATCGATCGCGCCCCGAAAATGCGGAACCGGCGAACGGCGTCTCAGGCTGCGCCTGAGACCGGCGCGGCCGTTCCTGCTAACGTATCGGCCATACCAATTTCCATGTTCATGCGCCCCCACCATGCGCTTCGATCTGACCGACCTGCGGCTCTTCCTGAACATTTGCGAAGCCGGCACGATCACGGGCGGCGCCGAGCGCACCCACATCACGCTGCAGGCCGCGAGCGAGCGCATCCGCGGGATGGAGGACGAGCTCGGCGTGCCGCTGCTGCACCGGACCAAGTCGGGCGCGCAGCCGACCGACGCCGGCCGCGCGCTCGAGCACCACGCACGCACGGTGCTGCAGCAGATCGACCATATGCGCGGCGAACTGCAGCAGTACGGCCAAGGGTTGCGCGGGCACATCCGGCTGCTGTGCAATACGGCGTCGCTGAGCGAATACCTGCCCGACGCGCTCGCCGCGTATCTGCCGCATCACCCGAAACTGTCGATCAGCGTCGAGGAGCGCTCGAGCCAGGAGATCGTGCATGCGATCCGCAACAAGACGGCCGACGTCGGCATCGTCGCCGATTCGGTCGGGCTGGGCGGCCTCGAACAGAAGCCGTTTCGCGAGGACTGGCTGATCGCGGTCGTGCCGGCCGCGCACCCGCTCGCCGCGCGCGAGAACGTCGCGTTCGACGAGATCGCCGACGCGGACTTCATCGGACTCACCGACGGCAGCGCGCTGCAAGTCCATCTCGCGGATCAGGCGCGTGCGCTCGGCAAGCGGATCCGCTACCGTGTGCAGCTGAAGAGCTTCGACGCAATCTGCCGCGTGATCGAAAGCGGCGTCGGGATCGGCATCGTGTCGCGCCATGCGGCCGAGCGCGCGATGCAGACGATGGACGTGCGGCTCGTCGAGCTGTCCGATGCGTGGAGCCACCGCCGGCTCACGCTGTGCGCGCGCTCGTTCGACGCGCTGCCGAAGTACACGCAGGCGTTCGTGTCGTACCTGTCGGGCGACGCGCCGCCACGCTGAACCCCGCATATCGTCCGGGAACGACCGGGCTCGTCACGAGGAGGCACCGCAGTCATGACCGAATCCGACCTCGCCATCCGCTACCGCGCGTATATCGACTGCCTGAACCGGCAGGATTGGGCCACGCTCGGCGAGTACGTCGCGGACAACGTGATCCACAACGACCGCCCGCTCGGCCTTGCCGGCTACCGCGCGATGCTGGAGCAGGACTTCCGCGACATTCCCGATCTCCGTTTCGACGTTCGTCTGCTCGTGTGCGAACCGCCGCGCGTCGCATGCCGGCTGCGCTTCGCCTGTGCGCCGAAAGGGACGTTCATGGGGCTGGCCGTCGACGGCCGCAAGGTCACGTTCGCCGAGAACGTGTTCTACGAATTCCACGACGGCAAAATCCGGCAGGTCTGGTCGGTCATCGACAAGGCGGCGATCGAGAAACAGCTGTAGCGTCGTCGAAGCGGCGCGCTGTTGCGCGCGGTCGCCGCCGGCGGCATGCAGCGTGAGTCATGAGGTTAACGTTTTCTTACCGGATTGAGCAGAAATTCGCTTCGACGCCACGCGCTTGCTCGTCGCTTCGACGCCGTTCTCTCGCGCGATGACGGCCCGACCATCAAGAAAGAAACCGCCTATATTTCCATGTAGTTTCACCTTCCGTTCCTGAGCGCATTCGCGTCGCCATTCGGGTTTCTACCGTCGCATCCGATGTAAAAGTTCATTGACATCGCGCCGACCGCTGCTTAAATTGAGAAAACGTTTTCCAATGCTCGAGCGCGATGCCTGTCCCGGCCCGCGCAAGGGGAACGCTTGCGCGCGCGATTTGCGATTCAGGCCGTCCGTCTTCAGGGATCAGGGTTGCAGGGCGGAAGCCGGGTACGGGCATCGCGCGCCGCATCGGCCACACGTGCCCGTGCTTCACCACTATTCAAAAACTGGAGACACCATGCATCCGCGCAGCAGATTCGCGCTCGGCGCCGCGCTCAGCGCCCTTTCCGTCCTGTTCGTCAGCGCGTGCGGCGGCAACGACGTGACCGACACGCCGTCGTCGCCTCCGCCATCCGCCACGCCCACGCTCGCGCCGAACTCGCTGCAGGCGCTCGTCTACGGCGCGCCCGACACCAGCGTGCCGGCCGGCACGAACGTTCCGGCCACGATGATGGGCCAGATGCGCGCGCTGTTCGACCTGATCCGGAAATCGCCCGACTTCACGCAGGTCGTGATGGATCTCGGCGACGGCACGCCCGTTCACGTGCTCGACACGAATACCGGCGACAAATTCCTGCCCGGCAAGCTTGCGCTCGGCCTGTCGTACATCCTGATCGACATGAAGTCGAAGAACGACCCGCAATACGCGAGCTACCTCGCGACCTACCAGACGATCACGACCGCGATGATGGCGCAATCTGGCGCCAGCTACGCGTATGCGAACACGTC
The DNA here is from genome assembly GCF_902499045.1 of Burkholderia latens. Lineage (GTDB taxonomy): Bacteria > Pseudomonadota > Gammaproteobacteria > Burkholderiales > Burkholderiaceae > Burkholderia > Burkholderia latens. Next base: position 101,071 of record NZ_CABVPL010000002.1, read on the forward strand.
GTGGGGCGAGTACTACTATCTCGTCGCGTTGAACAACCTGAAGGCGCACGGGATGCTCAACGAAGTCTTCAGCGACGCGATGCTCGCGACGCTGCAGCAGCGGCTCACCTTCTGCGACATGTTCGGCCCCGATGCGAGCGGCAAGACCAATACGTGCCCGGCCGCCGGCACGCCGATCGACGTCGCGTCGCTCAACACCGCGCAGAACTACTATGCGGTGTCCTACGGAATCGCCGGGCTGCGCCAGAAGCTCGGCTGGAGCAGCCCGTCATTCGCGTCGAAGACCGATCCGGCGGTCGCGACGATGAGCGCGCGCGACGCGCTGCTGTACACGCTGACGAACCACATCCGCAACGACTCGTCGGGCGGGTTCTCCGACGAAGCATCGAACACGCACACGACCTACTACGACCAGGCGCGCTTCGACCGCTACAGCACGCTGCTGATCGGCGAAGTGGTCGAGCGCACGTTCGAGATGGGCAACGAAGCGAATCTCACGCCGGAGCTGAAGGGCTATCTGCGCAAGTCGGTCGACCTGATCCTGCCGCAGCTGAATGCCGACGGCCAGGGCTTCAACTATGGCCGCTCGATCGGCCCGTACGGCGATTCCGCGTTCATGGAAGTGCTGACGGCCGCGGCCAATGCCGGCGTGCTGACCGACCGGGAGAAGCAGGTTGCGTATGCGTTCATCTACCAGGCCGCGCGTCGCTTCGATACGTACTGGTACGACCCGTCGCTGCCGACGCCGTCGGTGAACATGTGGGTCAAGGGCCGCGGCACCGACGCGTATCGCGGCAAGCCGCGCGTGATGGGCGAGAACTTCAGCCTGCTGCACCAGTACCTGTACGTGAACGCGTGGTGGAACAAGCTCGGCTTCGGCGGCAAGGCACCGATGGCCGATTCGGATTACACCGCGTGGCTCGACGCGCTGCCGCGCTACACGCTCACCTGGTACAACCAGCCGGGCGACGCCGCGCATCCGTACAGCGCCGCGCTGCTCACCGTGCGCGACGGCCGCCGCGTGATCAATCTGAACCTCAGCCAGGCGCCCGACTACAACGCGTACACGCCGTATTACCCGGTGCCGTTCTCCGACAAGCTGATCTACGGCACGACCGACCTCGGCTATGCGCTGCTGGTGCCGCAGGTGGCGTACAACGCGAAGACCTACCTTCCCGTCACGTACTACAAGAACCTGAATGTGCAGCAGAGCAACGGCCAGGTGATCGTGTCGTTCGATACGACGAAGTTCCGGCTCGCGTCGAAGAACGCCGCGTACACGACGGATCTCGACCTGCAGGTGCATACGGTGCTGACGTTCGCGCACGGCACGATCGCGCGCAGCGATACGCTGAGTTCGAACACGCTCGCCGGCAACCTCGCGGTGGAGACGGACTTCACGTCGTTCGCGGATTTCGCGTCGACGCAGGCCAATGGCGACGGTGTGTCGGTGACGTACGCGAACGACGCCGCGACCGGCTACGCGGCGTCCGGGTTCGACAACTGCGCGCTGTCCGCCTTCGACACGGCAAACGGCGCGACGAATCCGCTGTCGACGACGCCGATCGGGCAGCTGCATTCGAACTTCGCGTGCACGACGAAGCCGTTCGCGCTCGGCGCGGGCGCGACCCGCACGGTCGGGTGGACGCTGAAGTACGCGGTTCCGGCGTGAGCGGCACGATCGCCATCCCGTGACGATTCCCGAAGCCGGTTGCCGGAACCGGCTTCGGGATCATCCATTCGGCGCCCGGCCGCACTTATCTCCACCCCGCCCCCGCCATATACGCGCCGAGCGCGATCAGCCCGACGAAGAAGCAGCGCTTGAACGTCTTCTCGCTCATCACGCGCCGCGCATATTGCCCGCCGGCCATGCCCGCCAGCGCGGGCACGAGCGCGAGCGCCGACACGCCGAGATCGGCCGTCTGCAGTGCGCCCGTCACGCGCAGCTGCAAGCCGAGCACGATCGTCGATGCGGTAAACGACAGCCCGAGCGCCTGAATCAGGTCGTCCTTCGACAAGCGCAGTGCCTGCAGATACGGCACGGCCGGTACGACGAACACGCCGGTTGCGGCAGTGACGACGCCCGTCAGGTAGCCGATCGCGGCCGACAACCACTTTTCGTGGCGTCCCGGCGCGGGCAACCGCGCAGCCGCCAGCCCCCACAGCCCGTAAATCGCGAGCACGAAGCCGAGCGCCGCGTGCGTCCACGTGCTGCCGGCCGCGAGCGCCGGCAACCCGCCCGTCAGCGTGCCGACGGTCAGGCCGGCAAGCAGCGGCCATAGCCGGCGCAGCAGCGCGCCGAACGACGGGCCGAGCCACAACTGCCACACATTGGTGATGAGCGACGGTACGAGCAGCAGGCTCGCCGCGGCCGACGGCGGCATCGCGAGCGTCAGCAGCCCCATCGCGATCGTCGGCAGGCCGAGCCCGATCATTCCCTTCACCGCGCCGGCCAGCAGGAAAACCAGCGCGATGATCGTCGGCGTGTGCATTTCCATGAAAGGCGTTCCGTCCGGTTGAATACGGCGCCGATGATGAATCACGATCACACCGCCGACCATCTGGTTTTGCCTGACGCTGCCTCGGGCCCGCGGGGACGGGCGGCCGGTGCGCCGTTCTGCGAGCCGTCCGCAGATCGGTGCGTCAGTCGGCCCGGCTTTCGGTCCGCAAAACCGGCGAGTTCGTCCGCCGATCGGCACGTTCACCCGCCAGACTTGCCGCCTGCAAAAACCCGCCGCCCTTCAGCCGGTACGCACGCCGCCCGCCACCTTCCGTGCGCGAACCGCACGCCCACGCTGCTCATCGCTCACGCGCGATGCGCCGGCCCACGCCCTTGCTCGCTATCGAGGTGCGCCATCTGCGCGGCCGGATAACGCTCGCCGGCAGCCGCCCCGGCGGGAACCGCCGCTTCGATGCGCGACAGATCATCGACCGTTAGTTGCAATCGAGGGGCCAGCAGCGCGTCCTGGAGTTGCGTGCGCTTGCGCGCGCCGACCAGCGGCACGATGTCGCGGCCGCGCGACAACGCCCACGCGATCGCGATTTGCGCCGGATTGCTGCCCTTTTCGTCCGCGATCGCGCGCAGCGCATCGACCAGCGCGAGATTGTGCGTGAGGTTCTCGCCCTGGAAACGCGGGCTGGCCGCGCGGAAATCGCGCGCGCCCTGCCGTGCCGCGCTCCAGCCGCCGCCGAGCAGCCCGCGCGACAGCACGCCATACGCGGTCACGCCGATCCCGAGTTCACGGCAAGCGGGCAGGATGCCCGCTTCGATCCCGCGCGACAGCAGCGAGTATTCGATCTGCAGATCGGCGATCGGCGCGACGGCCGCCGCGCGGCGGATCGTGTCCGCGCCCACTTCCGACAGCCCGATATGGCGCACGTAGCCGGCCTTCACGAGATCGGCGATCGCGCCGACCGTGTCCTCGATCGGCACCGCGGGATCGACGCGGGCCGGCCGGTAGATGTCGATATGGTCGGTGCCGAGCCGCTTCAGCGAATACGCGACGAAGTTCCGGATCGCCTGCGGCCGCGCGTCGTAGCCGGCGAACGCGCCCGCCGGGTCGCGCAATGCGCCGAACTTCACGCTGATCAGCACCTGCTCGCGCGTGCGGCCGCGCAGCGCGTCGCGGATCAGCATCTCGTTGTCGCCCATCCCGTAGAAGTCGCCCGTATCGAGCAGCGTGATCCCGTTGTCGAGCGCCGCGTGCAGCGTCGCGATGCTTTCGTCGCGATCCGCCGGTCCGTAAAGATCCGACATCCCCATGCAGCCGAGCCCGATCGCCGAAACCTGCGGGCCCGTGCGGCCCAGTTGACGCTTGTCCATGTCCGTGTCCTCGCGGTGGTGACTGAATGAACCGGATTCTGGACGCATCGCCGCGCGCGATAAACGCGAAACGCCCAACCAATTCATTCGACGCTGATTAACAATGGAGCCTGTTCCAATTCGCCCCGCTCCCGCCCCCGCATGGACCACCTGCAAGCAATGCGCATCTTTGCGCGCGTCGCCCATCTCGGCAGCTTCACGAAAGCGGCCGAGCAACTGCAATTGCCGCGTCCGACGGTCAGCAACGCCGTCCAGTATCTGGAAAAACACCTGAAGGTGCGCCTGCTGCAGCGGACCACCCGGCGCGTCGCGCTGACCGCCGAGGGCGCGACCTACTACGAACGCTGCACGCGGCTGCTGGCCGATCTCGACGATGCCGAGACGCTGTTCGACGACGCCGGCGCATCGCCGCGCGGCGCGATTCGCGTCGACCTGCCCGAGCGCTTCGCGGTGAACCAGGTGATTCCGGCGCTGCCGGACTTCCACGCACGCTATCCCGACCTGCACGTCGTGCTCGGCACGACCGACCGCTTCGTCGATCTCGTTGCCGACGGCGTCGACTGCGCGGTGCGGGTCGGCGTGCTGTCCGACACGTCGCTGGTCGCGCGGCGCATCGGCGAGCTCGCGCAGATCAACTGCGCGTCGCCCGCGTATCTCGCGCAGCACGGCACGCCGCGCTCGCCGGACGATCTGCCGGACCACGTCGCGGTCGGCTATTTCTCGAGCCGCACGGGCCGCGAACTGGACTGGGAATATCTGGACATGGATTCTGGCGCGCTGCAAACGCTGAAGATGCGCAGCGTCGTCGCGGTGAACAGCTCGCAGGCGTATCTCGCGTGCTGTGTCGCGGGCCTCGGGCTGATCCAGGCGCCGCGCGAAGGGCTCGCGCCGCTGCTCGAGGACGGCTCGCTGGTCGAGGTGCTGCCGGAATGGCAGGCGCCGCCGCTGCCGGTGTCGGTCGTGTTTCCGCACAGCCGGCATCTGGCGCCGCGCGTGCGAATTTTCGTCGACTGGCTCGCGGAAACGCTCGGCGGCCCGCACCAGGCGGGATGACGGCAGCAGCAGCCGCGCCGTCCGCCGCGCGGCGCCGGCCGGTCAAGACATCAGAACTTGTGCCGAATCGCGGCGCGCACCGCGAACTGGTTCGCCGACGACGACGGGCCGTCCGTGCCGACCACGTAGCCGCCGTCAGCCGCGGTGCCGGTCTTGTCGCCACCGACCTTCTGCCACGCGCCCTGCAGGTAGACGTCGGTGCGCTTGGACAGGCTGTAGTCGGCCATCAGCCCGACCGTGTGGTACTTCGGCTTGAACGAACCGGCCGCGGCGTCGAACTTGCCGTCCGTATACACGTACTGCGCGCCCAGATAGAAATCGGGCGTGAGCTGGTACTTGCCGTTGATCTCGAAGTTCTGGAACTTGGTCGCGGTCAGCCCGAGGCCCGAGAACGTCGACGCCGGCAGGTACACGGTCGATACCGGGTTCTTCACGTCGGTCTTCGTATAGACGAAGCCGACCGTCGCCGGGCCGAACGTGTAGTTGATGCCGCCGCCGAAGATGCGCAGGCGGTCGGCGACGAAGTTCGCGTCGTCGGCCGCGATCGCGCCCGCGCTGCCGACGCCCGGGCTGTTCGCCTGCAGGTACGCGGCCGCGACCTGCAGTCCGGCCAGCGAATACTGCGCGCCGATGCTGTACTGGCGGTTGGCCGAGAAGCCGGTGCTGTTGCTGAAGCTGTAGGTGCCGCCGGCCGACAGCCCGTTCCAGTCCGGGCTCGCGTACTTGACCGTGTTGTTGACCCGGAACGAGTTGTCCGTGTTGTCGTTGTCGAACGGATGCGAGAACAGCGTGCCGCCCCAGTTGCCGTTCGCGGTCAGCGGCGCGAGATAGTCGACGACGGAATCGTACTGGCGGCCGAAGGTCAGCGTGCCGAAGCGCGACGCGCTCAACCCGACGAATGCCTGACGGCCGAACATGCGGCCGCCCTGGTTGAGCCGGCCGTTGTTCACGTCGAAGCCGTTTTCCAGCGTGAAGACCGCTTTCAGCCCGCCGCCGAGGTCCTCGCTGCCTTTCAGCCCCCAGCGGCTGCCTTGGGCATAGCCGCTCGCGAGTTGGTAATCCGTTTTTCCGACCCCGTTCACGTTCACGTTGTTCGTGTAGTTGAAGCCTTCGTCGATCAAGCCGTACAGCGTGACGCTGTCCTGTGCGAGCACCGGCGCGGCGAAGGCGGCCAGCGCGGCGGCAAAAATGACGTGCTGCTTCATGACGAATCTCCGGAGCCGGGGCCGGGCAGGCCATTCGCCCGGCGCTTGTTTGGTCTGTTTATAGGGTGGCCCGCAGGGCGGACAACGCGGTGTGCGGCCGCGAGGACAAAATGGTGTCACGTCGCAAATCGCTCGTCCATCGGCGCGTGGGCGCGGCCGGCAAAGCGTTGCGCTGCTCCAACTGCGCGGTCGGCGTCGCCGTCCGGACGCCCTTGCCGGATACGGCGGCCCGGCCCGCCATCCGCGTAAACCCTAGCAGCGGCGCATCGGTGGCACAATGCGCATCCGTTCGTCATTTCTTCACGAAGTCATGCTTGACCCCGATTCACGCGCGGCACGTGCCCGCCGCGCACGCGGCGCGCGCCGGGAGGCGGCCCGATGACCGCCGCCGCCCGGGCCGGCCGCTACGCCGAGCTCGACTTCTTCCGCGGCCTCGTGCTGCTCGTGATCGTCGTCGATCATATCGGCGGCAGCATCCTGTCGCGCGTCACGCTGCACGCATACGCGCTGTGCGACGCGGCCGAAGTGTTCGTGTTCCTCGGCGGCTTCGCGACCGCCATCGCGTACAACTCGCTCGCCGAGCGGCACGACGAGGCCGCCGCGCGCCAGCGCTTCATCCGGCGCGCGTTCGAGATCTACCGCGCGTTCCTCGTGACGGCCGGCCTGATGCTGCTGATCACCGCCGTGCTGAACGCGTTCGCGATCGACGGCCCGAACATGCCGACCAACGATCTCGACGGCCTGCTGCACAAGCCGCTCGCCGCGCTGCGCGACATCCTGCTGTTCCGCCGCCAGCCGTATCTCGCGTCGGTGCTGCCGATGTATGCGTTCTTCGCGCTCCTCGTGCCGCTCGCGCTGCCGCTCGCGCGCACGCAGCCATGGCTGATGCTCGCGTTCAGTGCGTCGCTGTGGTACGCGGCGCCGCACGCCGCGCGCTTCCTGCCGACCGTCGAAGGCGCGCCGTGGGACTTCAACCCGTTCGCGTGGCAGTTCCTGTTCGTGCTCGGCGTGATCGCGCGCTGCCAGCCCGTCTACCAGACGCTCGCGCCGAAACCGCAAGGCTGGCTGCTGACGGCCGCGGCGCTCGCGATCGTCGCGGCCGGCGCGTATTACCGGCTGCGCGTCGAACCATTTCCGACCGATCCGTCGATCAAGCAGAACCTCGGCGCGCTGCGGCTCGCGAACTTCCTCGCGATCGCGTGGCTCGCGGCCAAGCTCGTGCACCTCGGCTGGATGAAGAAAGTCGCGCATGCGATGCCGTGGATCGGCACGATCGGACGCCAGGGGCTGCTGTGCTTCGTCGCCGGCACCGGCATCTCGCTCGCGGTCGACTCGCTGCTTTACCAGGCAACCGAAGGCTACCTGAACGTGCCGCTCGGCCTGGCCGCCGACGTCGCCGCGATGGGACTGCTGTATCTCGTCGCGAAGCTCTACACGCCGCTGGTGTCGCGGCTGCCATTCCCGTTCCGTGCGCGACGATGAAGCGCCGCACGGTCATATGCCGCTGCTACGATAGCGGCCGCCTCCCCTGAAACGCTTCGCCATGCGCCGACTCGCCCTTCCGCTCGCCGCCGCCCTGCTCGCCGGCTCTCTCGCCACCGCTCATGCCACGTCGGGCGGGTCCGCGCTCGCGCCGGCGAGCGCCGCGCCCGCGGCTGCGATTGCGGCGCCCGCAACGGCGGCGCCCGCCGCGCAGGAGCCGCCGGTCAATCCGGGCAGCAGCATCGTGCTGCGTTCGTTCCGGTCGGCATCGCTGAAGCGCGACTGGTCTTATACGGTCTACCTGCCGCCCGGCTACAACCCGGAAGGCGCGCGCTATCCGGTGCTGTACCTGCTGCACGGCAACGCCGGCAACGCGAACGACTGGATCACGCAGGGCCGGCTGCAGGCGACCGCCGACACGCTGATCGAGCGCCACGAGATCCCGCCCGTCGTGATCGTGATGCCGCAAGGCGGTACCGACTGGTATGTCGACCGCAAGGAGAAGATGCAGAGCGCGTTCCTGAACGACCTGCTGCCGGAAGTCGAAGCGCACTTCGCGGTGTCGAACCAGCGCGCGGGCCGCGCGATCGGCGGCGTGTCGATGGGCGGCTTCGGCGCGCTGCGCTTCTCGCTGCTCGAGCCGGGCCTGTTCTGCGGCGCGATGCTGCTGAGCCCCGCGATCTATGCGAACGAGCCGCCGCTCAATTCCGCCGCGCGCTATGTCGGCGTGTTCGGCGAACGGCAGTTCGATCCGCGCGTGTGGCACGAACTCAATTACCCGGCGCTGATGCGCGGCTATTTCGCGCGCACGTGGCGCGTGCCGATGTTCATCGCGGCCGGCGACGACGACCTGACGATCCAGGCCGAATCGAGCCTGCTGTATACGCAACTGCGCCGCGCGCAGAATCCGGCCGAGCTGCGCATCGTCGACGGCGGCCATACGTGGGACGTGTGGCGCGGCTTGCTCGGATACGGCTTGAAGTACGCGCTGGAGTGCGTGAAGTAACGACGCTGCGTCACGCGCGCGGCAGTTGCGCGCCGGCAGCCTGACGCTTCACGCGCGGCGGGATGCGGGACGCGCGACGCACGGCGAGCACGCGCGGCGCTCGCACCGTGCGCGCGATTCAATTCCACGCATGGCGCGCCGGGCGCACGCCGTTCAGATAGTAGTTGCCGACGAGGTGATACTTCCACCGCACCGGATCGTGCAGCGTATGCGTGCGCGCATTGCGCCAGTGCCGATCGAGATTGTGTTCGGCGAGCGTCGATTGCGTGCCGGCGAGCTCGAACAGCTTCTCGCCCGCGAGCAGCGCGATCTCGGTCGTCAGCACCTTCGCCTCGCCGACCGCGACCGATGCGCGCGCGACATCGTCGTCGCTCACCGCACCGCGTGCGCCGATCTCGTCGAGCGTGCGCGCCGCGCGTTCGAGCAGCGCTTCGGCCGCATGCAGCTGGATATGCAGCCGGCCGATTTCGCGGACGATCAACGGATCGTCGGTCGCCCGCGCGACGCCGCTGTCGACCCACGGCCGCGTCCGGGTGCGCACGAACGCCTCCGTGTCGGCGATGGCCGCCTTCGCGATGCCCGCATCGATCGCGGCCTGGATGATCTGCGACAGCGGACCGTTGAGCGTCGGCTCGTCCGATACGCGCTGCGCGTGCAATACGTGCGACGCCGGCACGCGCACGCCGTCGAGCACGACGGTGCCGCTGGCGGTCGTGCGCTGCCCGAAGCCCGACCAGTCGTCGATCACGGTAAGCCCCGGCGTCGGCTGCGGGACATATGCGAGCCATGCCTGCTGCTGATCGTCGAGGCCGAGCACCGGCACATAGTGCGCGAACAGCGCACCGGTCGAATAGAACTTCGTGCCGTCGACGACGTAATCGTCGCCATCGCGCCGTACGCGCGTCTTCAGGTCGAGCACGTGCTTCGTGCCCTTCTCCGAGAAACCGTTGCCGAAGCGCTTGCCGCTCAGGATTTCGGCGAAGAAATAGCGCTTTTGCGCGTCGGTGCCGGCCAGCGCGATCACGTCGACGAGCCCGAAGTGGTTCTGCGGCAATTGCCCGAGCGACGCATCGGCTGCCGCGACGATCTTGATCACCTCGGTGAGCGTCACGTTCGATACGCCCGCGCCGCCGTACGCCTTCGGCACCGTGATCGCCCACAGTCCCGACTGCGAGAACCACTCGATCTCGTCGCGCGGCAGGCGGCGCTCGCGATCGCGCTCGGACGCGCCTTCCGCGAGCCGCTGCGCGAGCGCATGCGCGGCCGCGATCGCCTGCGCGTCGTCGGCGATCACGCGGGCCACCCGCGGCCTGGCTTCGGCCGGCCGCGCCTGAATCGTCGCGCTCGTATCTGACATCAGGCTCTCCTGTCGAATGACGAAAGCATTCAATCTAGCAGCGCGCCGCGGGCCGGCAAACCGAGCGATTCTCGTAACGATATTCCTTCGGATCGCAAACGATATTGCACGGCGCGGCGCTCGGCACCGCGCTTGCGCAGCGCAATCGATGCACGAGCGTCGCCGCGTCCGCTCACCGGTGTACGTAATGCGCAGTGGCGATATCGATCTGCGAATCCGTTATTGGAACACACACGTCGCGCTTCCTATACTGGCCTCCCGGTGCAAACGGCCCCGCCCTTCGAGGAATCCCGCATGACTTCGTCGCACGCAGATCCCGCTCTTTCCATCGGCACCGACTACGATGCGCTCGCGAGCCGGTTTCGCCCGATATTCGACCGGATCGCCGCCGGCACTGCCGAGCGCGAACGCCGCCGAGAACTGCCGCACGAAGCGATCGGCTGGCTGAAGGCCGCGGGTTTCGGCGCGGTCCGGCTGCCGGTGCGTGACGGCGGCGCCGGCGCATCGCTGCCGCAGCTGTTCCAGTTGCTCACCGAGCTCGCGACCGCCGATTCCAATTTGCCGCAGGCATTGCGCGGCCACTTCGCGTTCGTCGAGGACTGGCTCAACGCACCGCCCGGACCGCAGCGCACCACGTGGCTCGACCGCTTCGCGAGCGGCCAGCTCGTCGGCAATGCGTGGTCGGAAGCCGGCGACGTCCCGCTCGGCCAGACCATCACCCAGGTATCGGAGAAAAACGGACGGCTCGTGCTGAACGGCCGCAAGTTCTACAGCACCGGCAGCCTGTTCGCGGACTGGATCGACGTGTTCGCGCAGCGCCAGCACGACGGCAGCGACGTGATCGTCGCGGTCGCAACGACCCAGCCCGGCGTGATACTCGAAGACGACTGGGACGGCTTCGGGCAGCGCACGACCGGCAGCGGCACGACGCGCTTCGAAGATGCGGCGGTCGACGCGGATCACGTGATCGACTTCGCGCGCCGCTTCAAGTATCAGACCGCGTTCTACCAGCTGTTCCACGTCGCGACGCTGGCCGGCATCGGCCATGCGATCGTGCGTGATGCGGGCGAACTGGTACGCAACCGCACGCGCGTGTACAGCCACGGCAACGCCGCGCGCGCCGGCGACGACGCGCAGCTTCAGCAGGTGATCGGCGAGATCGCGTCGTGGGCGTACGCGGCCGATGCGCTCGCGCTGCGTGCCGCGCAGCCGCTGCAGCAGGCGTATCTCGCGCGCTTCGGCAACGACGACGCGGCCGAACATGCGGCGAACGTCGCCGCCGAAATCGAATCCGCGCAGAGCCAGCTCGTCGTGTCGGAACTCGTGCTGCGCGCGGCGACGCGCCTGTTCGATGCGCTCGGCGCGTCAGCGACGCGCAGCACGACCGCGCTCGATCGTCACTGGCGCAACGCGCGCACGGTGTCGTCGCACAATCCGCTCGTCTACAAGGCGCGGATCGTCGGCGACTGGGTGATCAACGGGCGCACGCCGCCGTTCGTGTGGCGCGTCGGCAATGGCGCCGCCGCCGGCACGGCAACGGAGGCCGCGCAATGAGCAAGACCATCCGCTTCAACGCGTTCGAGATGAACTGCGTCGGCCACCAGTCGCCCGGCCTGTGGGCGCATCCACGCGACCGTTCGTGGCAGTACAAGGATCTCGACTACTGGACCGATCTCGCGCGCGTGCTCGAACGCGGGATCTTCGACGCGATCTTCATCGCGGACGTGATCGGCTACTACGACGTGTACAAAGGCAGCAACTATCACGCGCTGCATCAGGCCGCGCAGATCCCCGTCAACGATCCGCTGCAGCTCGCCGCGCCGATCGCGATGGCGACCGAGCATCTCGGGATCGGCATCACCGCATCGACGACGTTCGAGCATCCGTACACGTTCGCGCGCCGGCTGTCGACCGCCGACCATCATACGAAGGGCCGGCTCGCATGGAACATCGTCACGTCGTATCTGGAAAGCGGCGCGAAGAACGTCGGCGACCACGGCTTGCGCACGCACGACGACCGCTATGCGGTCGCGGCCGAATACGTCGAGGTGCTGTACAAGCTGTTCGAGGGCAGTTGGGAAGACGGCGCGGTCGTCCGCGATCGCGAGGGCCGCGTGTTCACGCATCCGGAGAAAGTGCACGAGATCGGCCACAAGGGGCGCTTCTTCGACGTGCCCGGCTATCACCTGTGCGAGCCGTCGCCGCAGCGCACGCCGGTGCTGTTCCAGGCCGGCGCGTCCGGGCCCGGCAAGGCGTTCGCCGCGCAGCATGCCGAATGCGTGTTCGTCGCCGCGCCGACGCGAGCGCAACTCGCACGCTATGTCGCCGACGTGCGCGCGCAGGCGGCCGCCGCGGGCCGCGACCCGCACGACGTGCTGATCTACAACCTCGTCACGGTGATCGTCGACGAGACCGACGAGAAGGCGCACGCGAAGTTCGACGAGTACCGCCGCTACGTGTCGTACGACGGGTCGCTCGTCTTCATGTCCGGCTGGACCGGCATCGATTTCGGCCAGTACGCGCCGACCGACCCCGTCAGGCGCGTCGAGACGAATGCGATCGTGTCGGCCGTCGAGCATCTGGCCGGCGGCGATACCGCGTGGACGATCGAGGAGCTGGCCGCGTGGGGCGGCATCGGCGGGATGGGGCCGGTGTTCGTCGGCTCCGCGCAAATCGTCGCCGACATCCTGCAGGAATGGGTCGCCGCGACCGACGTCGACGGCTTCAATCTCGCGTATGCCGTCGCGCACGAAACCTTCGAGGACATCGTGCGCTACCTCGTGCCCGAGTTGCAGCGGCGCGGCGTGTATCCGACCGAATACGCGGCCGGCACGCTGCGCGAGAAGCTGTTCGGCGGCTCGGCGAAGTTGCCGGACACGCATCCTGCCGCACGGTTTCGCGACATCGAGCAGCTCAAGCGCGACGCGCAACGGGTGGCCGACTACGCGTGACGGCGCTGCGGCTGGCCGGCTCGTGTGCGGGCCGGCGGCGTGGTGCCGACGCCGTTCGCGCTGCGCCTGGCCGAGCCCGTCGCGCACGCGCTGTCGACGCTGCATGCCTGTTCCGGCGCGGCCATCCGCTCGAGGACGCGCCGCTGACCGTCGACGCATGGCGCGACGCCGAGCATCGGGTCGTCGTGTCGGCCGGCACCGGCCACGGGCAGGTGGACGAATGGCTGAAGCGGCACCGTGTGAAGCGCCGCGTGCGGCTGACGGTGCCGCACTTCATGAGCGTCGGCTACCTCCTGCAGCGCACCGACCTGATCGCGAGCGTGCCCGAACATTTCGCGCTGCAGCTCGCCGCGCCGTTCTCGCTCGGCTGGCGGGCGCTGCCGGTCACGCTGCCGGGCGCGCCGATCCACATGCTGTGGCATACGCGTGTGAACCAGGACGAACGGAACCGGTGGCTGCGCGATGTCGTGGTCGCGCTGTTTTCGGATACCGGCACACGCGGCCGGAAGGCCGTGCCTGCGCGCAGGAAGTAGGCGCTTTCGTCGCGAATGCCGGCGTACGCGGTAGCATGGCGCTTCGCCACGTGCACGTCGCGTAGCGCCGGCGATCGTCGCCGCTTTCCTCACTTCCATCAGCAGGAAATCAAGCCATGTCAGTCACGAAGAACTTCGCCGCGGTCACGGGCGCCGGATCCGGCATCGGTCGCGCCGCGGCAGTCGCACTCGCGCACGCCGGTTTCACCGTCGCGCTGATCGGGCGCCACGAAGCATCGCTGCGAGAAACGAAGGACGCGATCGCGGCCGCCGGCGGCGAGGCACACGTGCTTCCGGCCGACGTCACCGACGAAGCGTCCGTCGACCATGCGTTCGCGCAGATCGCACGGCAGTTCGGCCGGCTCGACGTGCTCTTCAACAACGCCGGCCGCAACGCGCCGGCCGTGCCGCTCGACGAATACGAGCTCGACGTGTGGAACGACGTGGTCGCGACGAACCTGACGGGCGTCTTTCTGTGTGCGCGCGCCGCGTGGCGCCTGATGAAGGCGCAAACGCCGCAGGGCGGCCGGATCATCAACAACGGCTCGATCTCCGCGTATACGCCGCGCCCGAACACGATCGCGTACACGGCCACCAAGCATGCGGTGGCCGGCATCACGAAGTCGCTCGCGCTCGACGGCCGCGCGTACAACATCGCTTGCAGCCAGATCGATATCGGCAACGCGGCGACGTCGCTCACCGACCGGATGACGGAAGGCGTATTGCAGGCCGACGGGCGCATGGCGCCCGAGGCACGGATTGACGTCGCGCACGTCGCGAACGCGGTCGTTCAGATGGCGAGCCTTCCGCTGGATACGAACATCCTTAACATGACGATCATGGCGACCACGATGCCGTTCGTCGGACGCGGATAAGGCCGGTCAACCGCGCGATTCGGCATCGTGGTAGATCGCGAGCCAGACGGACGGCTCGTCAGGATGCGTCCACGCGACGCGATGCCGGCAATGCGGTTCGATCAGCACGTAGTCGCCCGGGCGCATGTCGTGCAGCGTCGCATCCGCTTCGAACTCGAGCACGGCCGCGCCCGACAGCAGCGCGACCCATTCGGCCCGCGGATCGTCATACCAGAAGCCGTCGGGGCTCGTGTGCCCCATCGATACGATCCGCTCGACGTTCAGACGCGCGCCCGTGACGAGCACGTCGATCCGCTCGTCGCGGCCGCGTGTGCGTTCGACATTGAACAGGTTGCCGGTTTGCAGTTGCATGGTTCGACCCTCGCGTCCGCCTTCGGTCGAAGGCGATCGACGTCCACTGTAGCGCGAAGATCGTCATTGCGGCGACCGGGTTTGCCGGTCCCTGCAAGCCCCGCGCTCACGCGGCGGCCGGCTCGTCGTCGATGTCGCGCGCCGTCGGCTCATGACGCACGATCAGCAGGAACACGATCGGCGTGACCGCGCTGATCGCGACGACCCAGAACATGTCCGTGCCGAGCCGCGCCTGCAGGATCGGCAGCACGAACAGCGCGAGCGCCTGGCCGATCCCGCACAGCGAGCGCCCGAAGCCGACGCCGGTGCCACGGATCGACGCCGGATACGACAGCGTCGGATAGATCATCATCTGCGCACCGGGCCCGAAGCCTTCCGCGAACAGCCACGTGCCGAGCATCAGCAGCACGAGGCCGACCGCGAGCGCGCCGTGCGGATGCCCGGCCAGCGCGAGCGCGACGAGCGCGACGAACTGCAGCGCGAACCCCGCGATCGCGACGTGGCGCGACGGATAGCGATGCGCGAGCCGCATGCCCAGCAAGCCGCCGGTAAATGCGAACAGCACGTTCAATGCGAGCGACGCCGCGATCGTCTCGAACACGCCCGCGCCGAGAAACTGCGACAGGATCGACGGCAGGAAGAACGCGATCGCCGTGTATTCGAACGGAATGCACAGGTTCATCACGCTGGCGACGATCGTCCGGCCCAGATACGGCCGCTGGAACAGCACGCGAATCCGCACGGGCGGCTGGCTCGGCGTGCGCGGCGCGTCCTCCGCTTCGTGCGCGTGAATACCGTACGACTCGCGAAGAATGCGCGCCGCATTGGCGAGGTCGCCCTGGTTCGCGGCCCACAGCGGCGACTCGTTCATGAAGCGGTTTCGCACCAGGATGATGACGAGCGCGGGCACCGCGCCGAAGATCAGCGACGCGCGCCACAGCCAGCCCGCATGCTCGGCCGGCAACAGGAAATACAGCCCGAAGATCAGCAGGAAGCAGACCGACGACGCCACGTACCACATCGGGCACCATGCGGCGAGCCGCGATGCCTTGTTGCCGCGGCCGCTGAACTTCGAGAATTCCGCGAGAAACGCCATCGCGACGGGCAGGTCGATGCCGACGCCGAGCCCCATCACGAAGCGCGCGGCGATCAGCACCCACACGTTCGGCGCCAGCCCGGCCGCGACCGCCGCGATCACGAAGAACAGCATGTCGGCCATGAACACCTGATAGCGGCCGATCCGGTCGGTCAGCCAGCCGCCGATCAGGCTGCCGAAGATCGTGCCGATCATGATCGCCGAGCCGACCAGCCCGGTCAGCGCGGGCGTCAGGCCGAATTCGCGCGCGACGTCGTCGATGCCGTAAGACAACGTCGTCAGATCGTACGCGTCGAGAAACACGCCGCCGAGCGCGAGCAGCACGATCATCCGCGCGTGGCTGACGGCGCTGCCCGTCGTGTTGATGAGGCGCGCCACGTCGCTCACGGAGCGGATGGGCGCGGAAACCGGCGCGATAGCGGCATTCAGATCGATCGAACTCATCGCATTCCCTTGTTACGCCGGCTGTGCGGCGACGACATTCTGGTTCTGGAAGCGACGATTCTGTTCGCTCGATCCTGTAATCCCAACCGATATAACGCGATAAATTATTCGGTGTACGTCATAAACTTGACGGGCCGCGAGCGTGCGTGACGGCCGCGTGCAAGCGACGCTGCGACGACGGACGGCTCGCTGCTCATGCAGCGGCGCAAGCGCGTTGCGCGGCCCGCGTCACGTCTGCGCCTGAAAGGCGGCAACCTTGTTCCGGCCCGTCGCTTTCGCGTAATACAGCGCCTCGTCCGCGGCCTTGATCACGGTGCCGGCCTCTTCGTCGTCCTTCGGCATCCAACTGGCGAGGCCGATGCTCGCAGTCACGTGCCCGTATTCACTGCCCGCGTGCTCGAGCGCCAGCTGATCGATCGCCGCGCGAATGCGCTCGGCGATCTGCGCGGCGCCCGTCTCCGGCGTATCGGGCAGCAGCACGATGAATTCCTCCCCGCCGTAGCGCGCGGCGGTATCGAGCGGCCGGCGAATGTTCTCGCCGATACACCGCGCGACCGCCGCGAGCGCGTCGTCCCCCGCCTGGTGGCCGTAGGTGTCGTTGTACGCCTTGAAGCGATCGACGTCGACGAACAGCAACGAGAACACCGATCGCGCGCGCCGTGCGCGCCGCCATTCGCGGTCGAGCACTTCCGCGAAGCTGCGGCGATTGTTCAGTCCCGTGAGACCGTCGGTGCGCGCGAGCAACACGAGCTCCGACTCGGCGCGCATCCGGCGCCGCAGCTGCGTGCCCAGCATTACCGACACCGCGATGAACGCAACGCCGAACGTCGCCACGAGCGCGCCGATCGTCGTGGCGCGATGCCGCCACGCCGCATAGATGTCCTTTTCCGCTTCCGCGACCATGATGATCAGCGGCAGCTTCGGCAAATGCCTGAAATAGTAAAGACGGCGCACGCCGTCGAGCGACGAGATTTCCGAGAACACGCCCTCTTTCGCGGCCTGGAAGCGCTTGAAGGTCGCGGCGTGGCTGATGTCGCGGCCGATCGTGTGCACGTCGTACGGCTGACGCATCACCATCACGCCGTCGTTGCCGATCAGCGAGATCGAACCGTGCTGCCCGAGCGACAGGCCCGCGAACAGCTGGTGAAAATACTCGAGATTGACGGCGATGAGCGCGACGCCGGCGAACGAACCGTCCGGGTTCGAGATCCGCCGCGAAAGCCCGATGCTCGGCGCGCCGCCGCGCAGGCGCGACGCGAACGGATCGCTGATGTAGAGCCCGACGTCCGGGTTGTCGCGGTGGATCGTGAAGTACTTGCGATCGGCGAAATTGCCGTGGCGCGGCACGTCGTTCGCCGAGTCGAGGACGATGTTGCCGCCGGCATCGAGCACCAGCATCGAGCCGAGGAATTGTGCGGTCATCGCGTTGTCGAACAGCACCGCGCGCCGCAGGCTCGGCGGCGCATTCATCACGTCCTGACGGTTGAGGCCGTCGATGACCGCCTTCAGCGACAAATCGTAGAGTTCGAAGTTGCGTCCGATGTCGCGCTCGGCGATCAGGCCGAGATTGCGCGACGTTTCGCTCGCCCGCTCCAGCGCGTCATGGCGGCTCTGAAACAGCTGCAACACGCACAGACCCATCAGCGCGCACGCGACGACGATGCCGATCACGACGATGGTATAGGGAGCCGCCGATCTGGAATTCATGTGTCTCCTCGATGACGTCATGGAAAGCGCGGCGGCTCGGCCAGTGAAAGCCGTATCGGCCGCGACGCGACATGCCGTGTCGAATGCGATTATGTCAGACGATATCGATGCGCAGCGGGTCATCTTTTTCGCCGTCGAACGCGCCGCGCGTGCGTCGCGATCGTGCGTCGCGCGGCACGGCGGGCACGCGCATCGGTGCGCCGCCGCATCGCCGCCTGCGTTGCGATCGGCTGGCAGCGAATCGCACGAAAAAGTCTGAAGAAATCCCGCACCCTGCGCAATTGAAAGGAAGTAAAGCGGGTGGGATAACGCGAATCAACGGCCCGTATAATGCGTGGCGATTCAAAATCCAGCTCGAGCAGCGTGCATGTCATCCGTAGCGGAAAACAGGAAAATTCATCGTGCATGGCACCTATAACCCATGGCTTGTTGCGTTGTCTCTGGCCGTCGCGACACTCGCGGCCTACACCGCACTCGACCTCTCCGGCCGGATCGCGCTGCTGAGTCATGGGCGGCGGCGTCACGCGTGGATAGCCGGCGGCGGCATGGCGATGGGTATCGGCATCTGGTCGATGCACTTCATCGGCGTGATGTCGTTTTCGCTGCCCATTCCGCTCGGCTACGACTTCGCGATTACCGGCGCGTCGCTCGCCATCGCGATCGTCGTGTCGTGGTTTGCGCTGTACGTCATCTCGCGCGCGTCCCTGTCGCCCGGTCATCTCGTCGCCAGCGCGATCCTGATGGGGCTAGGCATTGCCGGCATGCACTACACCGGCGACGCCGCCATGAAAATGCAGCCGGCCATCGCGTACGACGCCGCGCTGGTCGCGGGCTCGATCGGTATCGCCATCGGCGCGTCCGGTGCCGCGCTGTGGATTTCGCAGTTTCTCAACGCCGCAAATCAACGCCAGTCGAACGCCAAGCGAGTCGCGGGCGCGTGCGTGATGGGCATCGCGATCACCGGGATGCACTACACGGCGAATGCCGCCGCCACGTTCCTGCCGGGTTCGATCTGCGGCGCGACCCAGCAAATCGCGACGCCGCTGCTCGCGACAGCGGTGACGCTGTCCACGCTCGCGATCCTGATCGTGACGCTCGTGCTCAGCCGCTCCGGCGCACGGACGTCGTTTCTCGCGAGCGTCGTATCGCGGCTGAACGGCGAGATCGTCCGCATGGCGCAATTCGACGAACTGACCGACCTCCCGAACCGCCGCACGTTGATGGAGCGAATCGAGGCCGCGATCCAGACAGAGCGTCAATCCAACACGACGTTCGCCGTGCTGTTCATGGACCTCGACGGTTTCAAGACGATTAACGACTCGCTCGGACACACCGCGGGCGATGAAGTGCTGAAGGCGTTCGCGCGTCGCTTGCAGCAATGCGTGCGCGCCAGCGACACCGTGGCGCGTCTTGGCGGCGACGAGTTCGTGGTTCTGCTGGAAAACGTTTCGTCCATCGACGACGTCGAGCGTGCGGCGGAACACGTGCTGAACCGGATGCGCGATGGCCTGTGGAACGACGCTCAGCCGCTGCAGGTCACGCCGAGCATCGGCATTGCGCTATACCCGCGTGACGGCGACACCGTCGAAGTGCTGCTCAAGCATGCCGACGTGGCGATGTACGAGGCAAAGCGCGCCGGACGCAGCACCTACCGGTTCTTCCAGGGCGACATGAACGTGGCGGTGCAACGCACGCTGCAGGTCCAGCGCGCGTTGCACGAAGCCGTGGTTGCCGGCTACTTCGAACTGCATTTTCAGCCGAAATTCCACGGCCGCAGCGGCGCGATTACCGGTGCGGAAGCGCTGTTGCGGCTGAACCATCCGGAGCTCGGCACGTTGATGCCGGCGGAGTTCATCCCCATCGCCGAGCGCACGGGGCAGATCGTGCAAATCGGCTACTGGGTCGTCCGGGAAACGTGCCGCCAGTTGAATCGCTGGCGAGCCGATGGGTTGCCGGCGCTCCAGGTCGCGATCAATCTGTCGCCTCGGCAGATAGCGGAGTCGGGCCTCGTTTCGAATTTTCTCGAGATCCTGAGCGCCGAGGGCGTGAAGCCCGCGCAACTCATGTTCGAGATAACGGAAAGCGTGGCGATGCAGGATGCCGCGCACACGACGGCAATGATTCACGAGTTCCAGACCAATGGCTTCGAAGTCGCGATCGACGACTTCGGCACCGGTTATTCGAGCCTGAGCTACCTGCAACGGTTTCGCGCGAAGCAGCTGAAGATCGACCGCTTTTTCACCCACGGGCTCGACAAGCACAACCCTGAAGGGAGCGCGATCGTTCGCGCGATCATCGCGCTGGCGCACACGCTGAAAATGGACGTGGTCGCGGAAGGCGTTGAAACGGCGTCGCAGCTGGCCCAGCTCAAGATATTGATGTGCGACGAGGTACAGGGCTTCCTGCTCGGCCATCCGCTTGAACCGGATGCGTTCGGCAGCCTGCTGCGAAACGGCGCGTACGTCGAGAGCGCTTGATCGACCGAGGAGCGAGCGGGTAGCGAGCGGGTAGCGAGCGGCCGGCGTAAGTCATGTGTTCGCGCTCGGCGTCACTTCGGTTCAGCGCCTGACGCACGGCCGAACCACGCCGCGGAACACTGCGCGGAGCACGTCACGCCCGCCGCTCGTCGGGCACGCCGCGGGCAGAGCGGCAACCGCCGTCACACATCCGGATCCGGAATCCTCGCCGACTGAATCACGACGAGCGTATCCCCCGCCTCGATCCTGCACGGCGGATCCTCATAAAACGAATGAATCTTCCCGCAGCGATCGAGCCCGACGACGATCGCGCCCGGCACGACGTTCGTCATGCAGCCGATCTCGTGCGGTAGCGCCTCACGCTCGAGCAGCGTCGCGCGCCCCCGCGTCGACAACATGTCGTTCACGAACGGCACGATGTAGCGGCTATGCACCGCATCGGCCAGCAACAGCGCGCCGATCTTCGTCGACGACACGATCACGTCCGCGCCCGCCTGCCGCAATTGCCGCTGATACAGGTTCTCCTGGATCCGCACGACGATCTTCGTCTCGGGCGCGATGCTGCGCACCGACAGCGTCAGCAGGATCGCGGTCGGATCGTCGGTCACCGAGATGATCACGGCCTTCGCCGCACGCACCTGCGCCTGCTGCAGCAAGTCCTCGTGCGCGGGATCGCCGAGCAAGCCCGTCACGCCGAGCGACGTCGCGGCCTCGAGCGCCTGCTGCTGCGCATCGATCACGATGATCGTCGATGGATCGACGCCGCTCTCGAGCAGCTCGCGCACGGCGATCGATCCCGACAGGCCGTAGCCGCACACGACGATGTGATCGGACAGTTGCTTCTGCAGGCGTTTCATGCGGAATTCCTCGATGACGCGCTGGATCACGAACTGATACGCCGTGCCCAGGAAGATGAACCAGATGCCGATGCGGATCGGCACGATGAAGAACGCATCGATCAGCCGCGCACGCGCGGTGACCGGCACGATGTCGCCATAGCCGACCGTCGCGACCGTGACCATCGTGAAGTACACGAGATCGGCGACGCTCATCGGCGTGCTCTTGGTCGAATCGCGCAGGCCGTCGCGATCGAGATACAGCACGAGAAACGCGAGCATGCACAGCAGCACGACCGCGCCAAGGCGAAACAGCAGCGTGCGCCGCGGCGATGACGCGGGCCGCGTGAACAGCGTGCGCGCACGCGGCGGCCGCCACGGATCGCGGGCGCGCCGCAGTCGGGAGCGCAACGAGCGGCGCTTGGCGGAAGGCGTGGCCAACGGACATTCTCCTGAGAAATGCGGGCTCGATTCTACGACGCGAACGCAACCGCGCGTGCGCTACAGCATGCTGCGCGGCCGGACCATCGTCCCGTCGACGAACCGCCGCGCGCGGAACGCCGACAGATCGAGCGACGGCGCGCCCGTATCGACCCACTCGGCCAGCAGCCGGCCGACGATCGGCCCCATCGCGAAGCCGTGTCCGCAGAACCCGGTCGCGATCGCGAGCCCTGACGGCGTGCCCGGCGTGTCGATCACCGGGATCCCGTCCGGCAGCACGTCGATCAGGCCGGCCCACGCCTCGACGATCTGCGCGTCCTTCAGCGCCGGAAAGATCGCCTTGAGCTTCGCGAGCGCGCGCGGCGCATGCGCGCGGTTCGGCTGCGGCTGAGGATCGCGCGGCTCGATCGGCCCGATCCCGCGGCCGATGCGCATGCACGCATCGCGCCACGCGGCCGCATTCAAATGCAGCCGGAACTTCTCGCGCTGCGACCAGAACTCCGGCCAGAACAGGCTCAGGCCGCGCAGATGGCCGAGCGTCAGTTCGACGTCGACCTGCATGTCGTCGGCCAGATTGATCGCGCCGTTCCTGCGTTGCCGGATGCCGAGGCCATGCCCCCAGATCGTCGACGCGGACACCTCGGGCAGCACGTTGGTACGCATGCAGGTGCCGCGCACGGCCTGTTGCGGCAGCCGGATGCCGACGCCGTCGAGCAGCCGGAAGCTGGTCGCGCCGGCCGCGCAGATTACGCGCCGCGTGCGGATCGTGCCGCGCTCGGTCGCGACGCCGACGACCGAGCCGCCGGCCGTCTCGATCGCGGTCACGCCGCAGCCTTCGAAGAAACGCGCGCCCGCTTCGACCGCGCGCGCGGCAAACGCGGCGGCCACGCGGCGCGGCTCTGCCTGCCCGTCGGTCGCGGTGTACAGCCCGCCGAGCGTACGCGCGTTCGTGGACAAGCCGCGCACGCGCTCGTCGATCTCGGCGCGCGACAGCGTGCGCGTGTCGAGCCCGTGTTCGCGCGCGACGGCGAGCCACGCCTGGAACGACGCCCAGTCGTCTTCGTTGTCCGCCATGTAGAGGCAGCCGCCCTGCCGCCATTCGAGATCGAACCCGAGCGCCTGCTCGAGCCCTTCCCAGATCCGCATGCCGGCCATCATCAGCGGCACTTCGGCGGATTCGCGGCCCTGCTGCCGCACGAAGCCCCACGCGCGCGTGGACTGCTGGCCGGCAATGCGCGACTTGTCGAGCACGACGGCCTTCAAGCCGCGCAGGCCGAGGTAGTACGCGGCCGCGCAGCCCATGATGCCGGCGCCGGCGATCACGATGTCGGCTTCGGCCGGGAACGCCATGGCGGCGTCGGTCAATGCATCATGCAGCGGATAGGTTGTCGTCATTGTTCTCTGTTGGCGTCGATACGTCGGGCGCCGCCATCGGCGTTCGGGATGACGGGCGCCGGATCAGGCTGTCGGCTTCCGGATAGGGCCGAATGCGCACGGAGCGGCCGAAGCACGGCCCGGCCACCGGTCGGGCGCGCGTGCCGGCCGTCCCCATTTTTTCGGCTTGACGGCGCTATGTTACCGCGCGCTAAACTGTATATCCATACAGTATCGCTGCAGTAGAAATGATCCTCCCCCCATTCGATCCCCCGAAGCTGAACGACCTCACCGAATGGTGGACGAAGTGCACCTATGCCGACGTGCAGCGCCTGATCCTCGAAGTGCAGCACCTGCGCCTGACGCTGTGGGAGCTGAGGGCGCACGTCGCCGATGCTTCGCGGCGGATCCGCGTGCTCGATCCCGACATGCTCGCGCACGGCTCCGCGCTTCGGCGGCTCAACTACCTGCTTGAAAAGGAAATCGAACGCGCGAATCCGATCGGCCGTCCGCGCGACGTCTATGCACCGTTTTCCGATGAATGGCGCGCGCGCATGGCGCTGCGCTGTGCGTTGCGCGCAGAGCCCGAACCGGCCGACGCCGGCACGCTGCCGCGCACGATTCCGGAATTTCAGCGCGTGACGTGGGCCGAGCTTCGCGATCGCTGGCGTCATCTGAGCGACAGGCAATCGAGCCGGCAGAACATCGAGCAACGCATGGTGCTCGAAATCGCGCGTCAACGCTCGGTAATCCTCGCGCGAGCGCGGAAACTCGTCGATGCCGCGATCGCCGAAGCGGCGGCCGACGGCAAGCAGTTGTTCGCGCTCGATCAGCTGAAGCGCCTGCTGTCCGTCGAGCGTGAGGACGGCGAACCGTTCACGTACAGGCCGGCGTAACGCAGGCGAGCGCGGCGCGATGAATGAATGGCCGCGGTAATACGGCGTAATACAAAGGCGCGCGATCCACTAGCCAATGCTCGCCAACATAAAAAACCGGCAAGCGTTCAGTGCGCCATCGCACATTTGCGCGTGTCACCGCATCGTCACTTGCGCCGACATACCATCGATATCGATTTACGCGGGGCGCGCCGCGCTTTCATCCGTCCGGGAACAATTCGTGCTCCGATTACACATCGGCGAATTCAATTTTTTTCCTTTGACGAATTCAGGATTACCGGCGAATATTCGCGTCGATCTGTCGTTGCTATCTGTCAAAACAAAAAAATAAAGTTGCTCGCCATGTAAACGAGGACCTTCTGTTACTTCGCGAACTGAACCTGATCGAAGGGGAAGAAACGATGTCGTTGTCCCACGATGTGAGCGCCAAAAAAGCCGCCTCCTTACCCAAAGCCCCTCTCCCCCCGTCGCCGGCTTTCTGGCGACCGGGGCCCGTCGTCGCGGCCCCGCCGGAATCGGAGGAGCCGACACCCGGCCTGCGCGATTTCTTCGCGGCGGCCGCGCTGCAAGGGCTGCTGTCGCGCGACGCCGGCCGCAACGTATCGGCGATTGCCGACTACGAATCCAAGCGCGCGCTCAGCGCGTATCGCCTCGCCGACGAAATGTTGAAAGCGCGATAAAAAGAGCAGGCCCGCCGGCCCGCGGGCCTGCTTCCTTCTTTTACGTATGCAGCGGTAAAAAAGACATATTGAGCCGATGCCGGCACGCAATATTTTCCGCCCCGCTTATTAAAATCATTCAAAACCCTTGGCGGAGCATTATTCAGTTATCACCGCAATACGACATCACTGCGAAAACTCCCGCACGAGTAAAAGGATATTCAACATACAAATAACGAGCGTTGCGCCAATTGCGGCCCAATGTGTCGCTCGGCCGTTCGCGAACGCGCCCATGATGTCCCGGCGTCCGGTGAAGTAAACCAGCGCAAGCATCGGCACCGGCAATACGAAAGACAACACGACCTGGCTGATCACGAGCGCCTGCGTCGAGTCGACGCCAAGCCCTACGACCACGAAGGCCGGCGCCATCGTGACGAGCCGGCGCACCCACACCGGAATCCGGAAGCGAACGAAGCCCTGCATGATCATCTGCCCGGCCATCGTGCCGACGACGGAACTCGATATGCCGGAGCTCATCAGCGACACGAGGAAGCACGTGGCCGCGGCCGCTCCGAGCAATGGCGTCAGCGTCCGGTACGCGGTCCCTATTTCCGCGACGTCGCGATAGCCGGCGTGAAACGCCGCACTCGCCATCACGACCATCGCCATGTTCACGGCACCCGCAACGGACAACGCAACGATGACTTCCCAATTGGAAAAACGCACCATCATCCGGCGCTGTTCCGTGTCGAACCCGGCCACACGCCGCTGCGTGAGCCCGGAATGCAGATACAGCGCATGCGGCATGATCGTCGCGCCGACGATGCCGACGGAGAGCGTCAGCGCCTCGCCGCGCGGCCATTCCGGCACGATCGCATGCAGCCCGACGTCCGCCCATGCGACCGGCGCGATGAACATCTCGGCGAGATAGCACAGGCCGATTACGCCGACGAGCACGCCGACCGCGATCTCCATCGGCCGGAAGCCGTTGCGGTCGGCGAGCAGGATGCCGTAGGTCACGACGGCCATCACGCCCATTCCGGCGAACGTCGGCAGCTTGAACAGCAGCGCCAGCGCAATCGCGCCGCCGAGAAATTCCGCGAGCTCGGTCGCCATCGCGGCCAGCTCGCTCGCGACCCACATGCCGACGACCACCGGCGGCGGGAAATGCGCGCGGCAGAGTTCCGCGAGGTTGCGGCCGGTCGCGATGCCGAGTTTCGCCGACAGCGCCTGGAACAGCATCGCGATGACGTTCGCCAGCAACACGACCCACAGCAGCGTGTAACCGAACTGCGCACCGGCCCGGATGTTGGTCGCGAAATTGCCGGGATCCATGTACGCGACCGACGCGATGATCGCGGGCCCCGCGAACAGCAGCGCCGCCTTCGGCCCGCGTCGTCTGCCCGCGAACACCTCGCGCATGCCGGTCGCGGTACGTTCGGTCAGCGCATTCCTGTCGAGTGTCGCCATCCCCTCTCCGTCGAGCAATCGGCGGCGCGCGCGGCACGGCCGATGCAGTCCAAATGACAACCGCTTGTAAGCCCGGCAGCGTGCGCCGCCGGTCACGACACGCCGCTCGGCTCGTCCGCCGCATCGGGTTCGTCGCATGCCGCCGCACGGCCGTCGACGGCGGCCCGCTTCGCCAGCGCGAGATACGCCTTCGCAAGACGGCGCAGCTCCTCCTCCGACGCATCCTCGATTCCGATCAGCTGATCGCTCGCGGAGCGCGTCGCCGCGACGAGTTCGTCGAGCTTCAGATGCAGCGCGACGCTGTCGCGGTTCTGGTTCCGCTGCAGCAGGAACACCATCAGGAACGTGACGATCGTCGTGCCGGTATTGATCACGAGCTGCCACGCATCCGAGTAGTGAAAGATCGGCCCGCATGCGAGCCACACGACCGTGATGCCCACCGCCGAGCCGAACGCGACGGGCGAGCCGGCCCATGCGGTCACGCCCGACGCGAAACGCTCGAATGCGCGCGTGACCGGATGCCCGGCCGGTTGCCCTTTCGCTGCACCGGCGCCACGCCGGTCCGGCGCCTCGCCGCGTGAATCGTTGTCCATTTGCATGTCGTCTCCGGAATCGAAAGTCGCCGCGGCGCCCGTGGTGGGCCGACGCACGCTTCTTGCGTGGCCGGGCGGCGCAAACACCTGCGTGCCGCCCGCACGTGCCGCCCGAAGCGCCGAGCATCGCGCGTGCCCGCGGTAGCGGATCGCACTCGACGCCGTTCGCCGCGCGCGGGATCGCTTCGTGCTGTTTCGACGCGGCGAATGTCGCGCAACCTCTTCTATGGAGATTCCATGTTCATTCACAACACACGACTTCAGTACACGGTGCGTGTCGACGCACCGAACCCCGGGCTCGCAAACCTGCTGCTCGAGCAGTTCGGCGGGCCACAGGGCGAACTCGCCGCCGCGATGCGCTATTTCACGCAGGCGATCACCGAGGAAGATCCGGGCCGCAAGGACATGCTGTTCGACATCGCGACCGAGGAATTGAGCCATCTCGAGGTGATCGGCTCGCTGGTTGCGATGCTGAACCGCGGGGCGAAAGGCGAACTCGCGGAAGCCGTCGACGAACAGGCCGAGCTGTACCGCAAGCTGCACGGCGCAGGCAACGACAGTCACGTGACGCAACTGCTGTACGGCGCGGGCTCGCCGCTGACGAACTCGGGCGGCGTGCCGTGGTCGGCCGCGTACATCGACACGATCGGCGAACCGACGGCCGACCTACGCTCGAACATCGCGGCCGAAGCGCGCGCGAAGATCATCTACGAGCGGCTGATCAACGTGACCGACGATCCGGGCATCCGCGACGCGCTCGGCTTCCTGATGACGCGCGAGGTGTCGCACCAGAAGTCGTTCGAGAAGGCGCTGTACGCGATCACCGCGAACTTCCCGCCGGGCAAGCTGCCGCCGGTCGAGCCGTACGACCGCGTGTATTTCCGGATGCAGCCGGACGCGGAACCGCTGGTCGGCCCGTGGAACCACGGCGGCGACCTCGAGATCCGTCCGGCCGAACCGGCCGTCGACGGCGGCACGGGCATTGCGGAAGGCATGCTCGAGCAAAGCCAGGCGGACGCGATCGAAGCGATGGCGCAGCGGCTCGCATCGGATCCGGACAGCGATCCGACGACCGGCACCGAGCTTGGCTCCAGCGCACCGGTCCCGCGGGACGGCACGGCCGGCAAACCGGACGGCGCATGAACGCTCACGTCGGGCGCCCGCTTGCGAAGGCGAGCAGGCGAGCGCCCGTTCGTCCCCGAATGGAGAACGCACGGAGAACGCAATGACCATTGACACGACTGCAGGCGATGAACATCTGATGGACTGGCTGCGCGACGCGCACGCGATGGAGGAACAGGCAGAGACGATGCTCACGTCGATGGCCGGCCGGATCGATCACTACCCGGATCTGAAGCGGCGCATCGAGCAGCACATCGACGAAACGCGCGAGCAGGCAAGGCTGCTGCGCACGTGCATCGAGCGGCGCGGCGGCTCGGTGTCGGCGATCAAGGACGTCGGCGCGAAGACGATGGCGTGGGTGCAGGGCCTGGCCGGCATGTTCGCAACCGACGAGATCGTCAAGGGTGCAATGGCCGGCTACACGTTCGAGCACTTCGAGATCGCCGCGTATCGCAACCTGATCGAGGCCGCGCGGTTCGTCGGCGACCGCGAAACGATGGAGATTTGCGAACGGATCCTGCCGGAGGAACAGGCGATGGCCGCATGGCTGGAGCACAACATGGCAGGCGTGGTGCGCACCTATCTCGCGCGCGCGCAGACCGACGCGCCCGCGAAGCGATAGCCGCGCCTTCGGCAACGCGGGCTGGCGTCAGGCGCCCGCTGCGCCGGACTCGGGGTGATCGGCCATCAAGTACTGGATCACGAGCGTCGGATCGGCGACGTCGAGAATCAGCCGGCGCGTCACGCGCTTGCGCATGTGGTCGTCGTCGAGCGTCCACGGTGCGGCTGCTTCGCCGAGGTAGCGCGCGATCGCGTCGCGATGATCGCCGTCCGGCGCGAGCCCGAGACGTGCAGCGAGCAGCCCGGCCACCACGTCGTCGATCTCGATCTCCAGCGGCCTGGAATCGATCAGCAGTTCGAGTTTCATGATCGGTATCGCCAACAACGAAAAAGACGGCGCGCGCGTCCCCACTGTCGCGCGCGCCGAACCGTGCCGCTCCGGCCAGCGGCGGATCGATCGTCGCAGGCGTGCCTGCGAGGCGGATCAGTAGCCGAGCTCCGGCGATGCCGCCGGCGCGGCGCTTTCTTCCTTCGGCGCTTCGGCGATGGTCGCATCGGTAGTCAGCACGAGGCCCGCGATCGACGCGGCGTTCTGCAGCGCGGTACGCGTGACCTTGGTCGGGTCGACCACGCCGGCCTCGACGAGATCGCCGTACTCGCCGGTCGCCGCGTTGTAGCCGAAGTTGCCTTTGCCCTCGAGCACCTTCGCGACCACGACCGACGGCTCTTCACCGGCGTTCGACACGATCACGCGCAGCGGCGCCTCGAGTGCGCGCAGCACGATCCGGATGCCGGCGTCCTGGTCGGCGTTCGCGCCCTTCAGGTCCGACAGCGCCGCGCGTGCGCGGAGCAACGCGACCCCGCCGCCGGGCACGATCCCTTCCTCGACCGCCGCGCGCGTCGCATGCAGCGCATCGTCGACACGGTCCTTCTTTTCCTTCATTTCGACTTCGGTGACGGCGCCGACCTTGATCACCGCGACGCCGCCCGCGAGCTTCGCGACGCGCTCCTGCAACTTCTCGCGATCGTAGTCGCTCGTCGCTTCGTCGATCTGCACGCGGATCGACTTCACGCGCGCGTCGATGCGCGCCGCGTCGCCCGCGCCGTCGATGATGATCGTGTCGTCCTTGCGCACCTCGACGCGTTTCGCACGGCCGAGATCGTCGAGCGTGGCCTTGTCGAGCTGCTTGCCGGTTTCCTCGGAGATCACCGTCGCACCGGTCAGGATCGCGATGTCCTCGAGCATTGCCTTGCGCCGGTCGCCGAAGCCCGGCGCCTTGACGGCCGCGACCTTCAGGATGCCGCGCATCGCATTCACGACGAGCGTTGCAAGCGCTTCGGCCTCCACGTCTTCCGCGATGATCAACAGCGGCTTGCCGGCCTTCGACGCCGCCTCGAGAATCGGCAGCAGATCGCGAATGCTCGAGATCTTCTTGTCGTGCAGCAGGATCAGTGCGTCGTCGAGATACGCGGCCTGCTTGTCAGGATCGTTGATGAAGTACGGGCTCACGTAGCCGCGATCGAACTGCATGCCCTCGACCACGTCGAGCTCGTTGTCGAGCGACTTGCCGTCCTCGACCGTGATCACGCCTTCCTTGCCGACCTTCTCCATCGCGTCGGCGATGATCTTGCCGATCGCGTCGTCCGAGTTCGCGGAAATCGCACCGACCTGCGCGATTTCCTTGTGCGTCGAGATCGGCCGCGACAGCTTGCGCAGCTCGTCGAGCACCGCGCCGACGGCCTTGTCGATGCCGCGCTTCAGGTCCATCGGGTTCATGCCGGCCGCGACATGCTTCATGCCTTCCTGCACGATCGCCTGCGCGAGCACGGTGGCGGTCGTCGTGCCGTCGCCGGCCACGTCGGCGGTTTTGGACGCGACCTGCTTGACGATCTGCGCGCCCATGTTCTCGAAGCGCTCCTTCAGCTCGATTTCCTTCGCGACCGACACGCCGTCCTTGGTGATCACGGGCGCGCCGAAGCTGCGCTCGATCACCACGTTGCGGCCCTTCGGCCCGAGCGTCACCTTCACGGCATCGGCCAGGACGTTCACGCCCTTGACGATCCGGCTACGCGCGCCGTCGCTGAATTTCACGTCTTTTGCAGCCATTTTGATTGCTCCGGATGAAGTCGTTGAACGGAATGCCGCGCACACCAGGCCCACGCCGGCGCCGCGCGGACGAATCGCGCGTCAGGCCGCTTTCCTGGCGGGCTGCGATTCGGGTTCGAGCACGCCCATGACGTCCTCTTCGCGCATGACGAGCAGTTCCTCGCCGTCCACCTTGACGGTCTGGCCTGCATATTTGCCGAAGAGAACCTGGTCGCCGACCTTGAGCTGCAGCGGGCGCTGCGAGCCGTCCTGGAGCAGCCGGCCGCTGCCGACCGCGATGACTTCGCCCTGTTCGGGCTTTTCAGCGGCGGAATCCGGAATCACGATGCCGGAGGCTGTCGTCCGCTGCTGTTCGATTCGCTTGACGATAACCCGGTCGTAGAGGGGACGAATCTGCATTTTCATCTCCTGAGCGATGAGATCACCTGAATAAGGGAATCCGGCGGCGCACGCACGTGCGAAGCGACGCTGCGCTGCCGTGCCATCGTTTGGCGAAAAGCGAAATAGTGGCGCCGATGCACGCTTCAAGGGGCGGACCAACGTGCATGTGTAACAAAATGTTTCAGCGCATCAGGATGCGTCGAACCGCGCCGAGGCGGTACAGCGTGCGGCGCGAACGGTGCCGCGCCGGCCGCGGCAGAACCGGACACGGCGGCTGCCGGCCGCCGTCCGCATCGAGCGTGTCGTCGGGCTCGTCGAGCGCGCGCCAGAGTCCGCCCTTGACCGGTCGAAACAACCATCTCGCATAGCCGTTGCGCGCGGCCAGCTGCATCAGTTCGTCACGATCCGGCGCGCCGTCGACAAGATGGCAGTCGGCCGACGGACCGCCGTCGTAATCGCCGAATGCCTGGCGGCACGCGAGCGCTTCGGCGGCCGACGCGCCGATCGTGTTGCAGCCGCGCCGCTCGACGCGCTCGAGTTCCCACGCGCCGAGCCGCCACGCGGCATCGAGCAGCGTTTCGTCGACGGCCTCGAGCGCATGCCACGGCACTTCGAACTGGATCGCGCTGCCGGGCACCGGACGCCGCGGCAACTCGACGCCTGGCAGCGCGAGCGGCGTTTCGCGCAGAAAGCCATGCCAGTGCAGTATCGCGATCAGTGGCGTATTGACGCGGGCGGCGGCCGTCACGGTCACCGCATAGAGCGGCAGCCGAACGGCCTCCATCTGCTCGTTCACGATGTCGAAAAGATCCATGAAACCTCCATTCGTCGTGTGTCGAATGGCCCCTTGAAATTTGCATCGCCTGACCTATTTTAGGTGTCGCTCAACGCAGCCGCGACTCGCGCGCTGCGTGTTTCGATGCGTTATCGCCCACGCAGGCTGCGGCACGATCGCGCACCGGTTCGTCGCGCGTGGTGGTGCCGTGTGCCCGATGCATTGACCATGAGAGACGACCATGCTGAGTCCACACGAATTCGCGACCTTGATGCTGATCCGTCATGCGCCGGATCAGCTGGACACGACCCGTGCCGAAATCGACGCGCTGCTCGAGCGGCAATTGATCATGCTCGAACATCGTGCCGACGGACATC
The DNA here is from genome assembly GCF_902499045.1 of Burkholderia latens. GTDB lineage: Bacteria > Pseudomonadota > Gammaproteobacteria > Burkholderiales > Burkholderiaceae > Burkholderia > Burkholderia latens. Next base: position 133,023 of record NZ_CABVPL010000002.1, read on the forward strand.
GCCGCGTGCATCTGACGCCGCGAGGGCGCACGCTGCTCGACGTGTTCGGAGCAGGCAGCCACGGCCGCACGCGCGTGCACACGCACCGGCGCAGCCGTGACTCCGACGATGCACAAGCCGCGCCACCGTCGCTGGTAGCGGCGGCGGCGGATGCGATGCAGGGCGCGCAGCCGCAAACCTGACGGCGGCGGCGATGCTGGCGACATGACGTGACGCGCGCGGCGAGCGCGCATCGGCACGGACCCGGGAAAACGGATTTGCGGACTGCCGGACTGCAATCCGCTACGCAACACATCGGGCGCGGTACGGGATCGTCCCGACGCGCCCCGAATCAGTGGGAATAGCGGGTGTACGCGCGGGCCGCGCGATCGAACGGCCGAAGCCGCGCCAGCTGCTCGATCGATAGCGATACGACTTCGAGCACGTGCCGGGCGATCTCGTCGCCCGCCATGCCCGCGTTCAGATACTGCTCGATGCTCATCGTGCGGGGCGGATGGCGGCCCGCTTCTTCATCGACGATGTCGATCCTGGCGGTACGACTTTCCGGTGACAACACGACCTGGACAGTTTTACCGTGAACGACGGTCTGCATGCATAAGGTGGACATTCGCAGTCTCCAATTGCGTGGCCTTCGATCGAGATCGAACGATACCTCACAACGTGAGACGCCAATCTACGAACTTCCACCAGTATTCACAACCGTCGAGAATCAATACAGGTGGGGCGCCACGCAGCGGCGCACGATCGCGACGCCCGCGCATGCAGCGCGTCGACGCATTCTCTTGCATGGCTGGAATGGCTCCGTCGATGCGGAACCCGGAGTCTCGTCGGCGTGCATGGAGCCGCCGGCCCGCGCCCGCGTGACGCGGGCAGGCCACGCGCTACGCGTAGCGGCTCAACCACTCTTCGGAGAATTTTTTCGCATAGGCGACGGCTTCGGCTTCGGTATCGAATTCGCCCAGCTTGCGGAACGCCGCCTCGCGGCTGAAACCCAGTTTCGTGACCTCGACCTGCGCGGCGTACTTGCCGTTCTCGGTCACGCGCGGTTCGCAGTTCATCTCGTACCCGCGCATCACAAATTTCTTCTGCATCGCTTCAACGCAATTTTGAGACGGCGAAATCGTAGCATGGCGCTTCGCCGCTTTCACAGCCGCTTCCGCGCGGCCGGCGCGCGTCGTCGGAGCGTCATTAGAGTAAACCATCAGCCCATCCGCGTATAAGATGCGGCACCGTCCGGCCCGCGCCCGGTGCGATGTAAAAATTTGTCGCCGACGCGGCATCGCGATACCGGCGTGCAGACCGTCGCCGCGCTCTGCCCTGGTGCACCTGCAACGCGATTACGCGCCGTCCGGCCGGCAATCGTGTCGCGCCGCCCGACGATCAACGCCTGAAGGTTGCGAACGGGCCAGGGGCACCGGATGCAAGCGCGCCGCGGACGTAACGTCATGACACACCTTTCACAGAAACGCACCTTTCGCGACATGGAATGACACCGGTTTTGCGGTAAAGTTATCTTTTCCGCGCGTGGCCGGTCGGCTCGCCCCTGGACGTCGTCAAGACTGTCCGCCGAGACTGCCGCAAGGCGTCGTTCTGAACGTCACGATCCGTTCCCGCAGCATGACCACTGAAGCAATCACCACGGATTCACTCGCGGTTGCCGAGCGCGTGCGCGAGCTGATGACCCGCAACGGCATCGGCAAGCGCCAGCAGACCACCGAGCTGTGCCGCATCCTCGACCTGAGCTTTTCGCAGGGTCATCGCAAACTGCGCGGCAGCAGCCCCTGGACGCTCGCGCAGATCAAGAAAGTCGCCGAAGCGTACGGCGAACCCGCCGCTCAATTGTTCGGCGCGCAGACGCTCGACCCCGGCATGGTCGGCGCCTATTCCCAGGAGGCCGTGCTTTATGCGGGCGTCGCCGAGATTCCGTGCACCGCATGGATCGGCGCGCCGCTCGAAGCCGGCGCGCGCCCCGAGTTCGTCGCGTACGAGCAGCACGGCCGCTGGCGCGTGCTGCGCCACACCGGCGTGCTGTATCAGAACGCGTACGACGTGCACAAGATCGAGATCTATCCGCGCCGCGCGGAGAGCGACAAGCTGGTCGTCGCGGTGATCGATCCCGATCGCGTGAGTGCGACCGAGCTGTGCCGCTATCTCGAACGGCAGGGTTTTGCGACGGCCGCGTTCGACGGGCTCACGCCGTTCGTCGATGCGCTGCAGGGCCAGGCGTTCGACGCGGTCGTCACCGAATGGCTGTTCGACGACGGCACGGCCGCCACCGCGATCAAGGCGGTGCGCACGTCCGACAACCCGGGCGCGCCGATCTTTGTGCTGACCGGCGACCTGCTCACCGGCCGCGCGAGCGAAGCGGACATCAGCGAAGTGATCCGCGCGTTCGACGTCGTCTGCTACGAAAAGCCCGCGCGCATGGCGATCCTCAGCGCCGATCTCGCGAAACGGCTCGCGCGCGGGTAAGCGGCGTCCGCCCGCATCCGTGGTGCGGATAGCCGGTCTCCGCGCCGCACGGCGGTCGTGCATGGGTTCCTCAGTACAATAGCCGGACCCGTTCACGACCGGCATCCGCCGCCCGACTTCATGGCCCGCCTGATTCCCGACGACTGGAAAAGCCTTGCCGCCACCGGTGCGGCCGAACGCGAGCGCGAAACGCTCGCCGCACTCGAACACGCGCTGCCGGACAGCTACACCGTCTATCACGGCGTGCACTGGACGCGCGCCGGCGAAGGCTACTCGGTGTTCGGCGAAGCGGCGTTCGTCGTCGTGAGCGCAGCGGGCCGCGTGCTGCTGATCGAGCAGAAGGCCGGCTTCCTGCGCGAAACGCCGAAGGGGCTCGTGAAGGTCTACCTGCAAAAGGAACGCAACGTCCCAATCCAGCTCGCGCGCACGCAGGAAACGCTGCACCGGCGCCTGACCGCCGCGCTCGGCGCCGGCGTCTACGGCGTCGACGCGCTGTTGTACTGCCCCGACTATTCGATCCGCGACACCGCGATCGCCGGCGTCGCGGCCGATCGCATCGTCGATGCGTCACGCAAGGCGCAGCTCGCGCAGGTGATCCAGCAGATCCTGCCCGAGCACGACGAACCGCTGCCGAACGCGGCGAAGCTGCATCACTTTCTCGCCGACGAGCTTGCGCTGACGCCGGACACAAGCGCACTCGTCGGGCAGGCCGGCACGCTCGTCACGCGGCTGTCGGGCGGCCTCGCCGCATGGGCGCGCCAGCTCGAGTTCACGCCGTTCCGGCTGCGCGTGACGGGCACCGCCGGATCGGGCAAGACGCAGCTCGCAGTGCAGGCGATGCGCGATGCGGTCGCGGCCGGCAAGCGCGTGCTGTACGTGTGTTTCAACCGTCCGCTCGCCGACTACATCGCGCGGATCGCGCCGCCCGGCGCGAAGATCGCGAACTACCACCAGCTGTGCGACTGGGTGGCCCGCGACGGCGGCTATACGCCCGACTTCGATGCGCCCGGCGCATTCGAGCGGCTCGAGGCGCGCTTCGCGGAAACGCCGGTCACGGAACGCTGGCGCTTCGACGTGCTGATCGTCGACGAAGGCCAGGATTTTCACGCGCCATGGGCGGCCGCACTGGAGCGCCTGCTCGCGCCGGACGGCGCATGGTGGTGGCTCGAGGATCCGCTGCAGAACCTCTATCTGCGCGAGCCCGTCGCGCTGCCCGGCTGGGTCACGCTGAAGGCGCTGACGAACTATCGCAGCCCGCGCGACCTGCTCGAATTCGTGCGCGACGTCGTCGGCCGCGTCGAGCCGCTCGCGGCCGAACTGCGCTCGGGCAGCCCGTTCGACGGTTCCGATCCGTCGGTGTCGTCATACGGGGAAGATGGCGCGTCGGGCGACGCGCTCGCCGAAGCGTGCGTCGACGCGACCAAGCGCGCGATCACGCATGCGTTGTCGCTCGGCTTTCGCAAGCAGGACATCGCGGTGCTGTCGTATCGCGGCCGTGAAAACTCGGTGCTCGCGCAGCTCGACCAACTCGGGCCGCATCGCGTCAAGCGCTTCACCGGCAAGTACGACCTGTTCGGCAACCCTGAATATCGGGAAGGCGACGTGCTGCTCGATTCGATCTACCGGTTCAAGGGGCAATCGGCGCCGTGCGTGATCCTCACCGAAATCGACTTCGACACGCTCGATGCGCGCGCGGCCCGCAAGCTGTTCGTCGGCGCGACGCGCGCGACGATGAAGTTGCTGCTCGTCGCGTCGGCGCGTGCGGCCGCGCAGCTCACGGCCGGCTGACGCGGAGCTAGGCTGGCAATGGCCGCAGCGCCGGATCGGCGTGACGCGTGCGCCGTGGCCGGCCGCACACGTCACGCGGCGTCAAGCCACCCGAAACGCCCCCACCGCGCGACGCAACCCTTCCGCCTGCTCCTCGAGCGACGCGGCAGCGGCCGCCGCCTGCTCGACCAGCGCCGCGTTCTGCTGCGACACCTGGTCCATCTGCGACACCGCGCGGTTCACCTGCTCGATCCCGTCGCGCTGCTCGTTCGACGCGGCCGCGATCTCGGTCATGATGCCGGTCACGCGGCCGATCGCCTGCTGGATGTCCTGCATCGTCGCGCCGGCCACGCCGACGAGCCGCGAGCCCGTCGCGACACGTTCGACCGACTCGCCGATCAGCGTGCGGATTTCCTTCGCGGCCGATGCCGAACGCTGCGCGAGCGTGCGCACCTCGCCCGCGACCACCGCGAAACCGCGGCCCTGCTCGCCCGCGCGCGCGGCCTCGACCGCCGCATTCAGCGCGAGGATGTTGGTCTGGAATGCGATGCCTTCGATCGTGCCGATGATGTCGGCCACCTTCTGCGAACTCTGGTCGATCTCGTTCATCGTGCCGATCACTTCGCCGACGACCGTCGCGCCGCGCGTCGCGATCTCGCTCGCGGTGTCCGCGCACGCCTGCGCCTCGACCGCGTGATCGGCGTTCTGCTTCACGGTCGCCGTCAACTGCTCCATGCTCGCGGCGGTCTGCTGCAACGCGGCCGCCTGCTCCTCGGTGCGCTGCGACAGGTCCGTGTTGCCGGCCGCGATCTGGTGCGTCGCGGTCGAAATCGCTTCGGAGCCGTGGCTGACCTGGCGCACCGTATCGGCGAGGCTGCGCTGCATGCCGGTCACGCCCTTGACCAGTTCGGCCATCTCGTCGCGCGATGACCAGTGCACTTCCGACGTCAGGTCGCCGTCCGACAGCCGGCGAAAATGCGACAGCAGCCGGTTCACCGGCTGCGTGATCGCGAAATGCAGGCCGACCGCGCAGCCGAGACACGCGGCCAGTCCGAACGCGATGCCGGCAATCGCGCCCGTGCGCATCCAGCTGTAATACGTCTGCGCGGTGTCGTAGACGTCCTTGCCGCGCGCCGCCTGGTATGCGTCGAGTGCGTCGGTCGCCTGCGTGAGCGCGACCGACAGCGGCGGCGCGACCGTCATCAGCAATCGGTCCGCATCGTCGCGGCGGCCCTCGCGGATCGCGTCGATCATCGGCTTCAGCGCCTGTCCGATCAGCGCCTGACGCGCCGCGTCGAGGCGCGTCGCGAGCGGGCCTTCGTCGCCATCGTGCGGCATCGCCGCGTAGGTCCGCCACGCGGTGTCCGCCTTCGCGAGATAGCCCTCGGCCTTCTTGACGAGATCCGGCACCTCCGGCGCCTCCGGATGCAGCAGCGCGCGATCGAGCGTCGTCCGCACGATCGTCAGGTTCAGGCTCGCGGCGGACAGCGCCGTCTTCGCGGCCAGCTGGCGCGTATAGGCCTCGTCGAGCGCGCGGTTCGAGCTCTGCATGCCGGCGAGGCCGATCAGGCCCGACACGACGAGCAATGCGGCGACGAGACCGAGCGTGGAGAAGATCCGCGTACGGATCGAGAAACGGGAAAACAGGGCGTTCAGGTTCATGACGGCACGTGAGCGATGAAAAGCGCCGCGGCAATCGATCAGCGGCATTCTGGATTACGGTTTGCCTGCAAAAAACTTGAGCCTTTCCCGCGTTCAGGCTGATCGCGATCAAATTTTCCCGCCGGCAATCTTCCGTTACCGCTGCAACAATTCAAGGCCAGACAGAAATTGACCAGGCAATCAATTGGTTCTATATTTCGTGCAATTTCCTGCCATGGCAGATATTTCGATGAGAACCGATACCCTTGCCGCTCCACCGGCCGCCGACGCGGCCCGCCGCGACGCGCCGACCGGCCTGATCGTCGCCGCGCTGCTCCTCGTGATGCTGCTGTCCGCGCTCGACCAGACGATCGTGTCGACGGCGCTGCCGACGATCGTCGGCGAGCTCGGCGGGATCGACCGGCTGTCGTGGGTCGTCACCGCGTACCTGCTGTCGTCGACGGTCGTGCTGCCGCTATACGGCAAGCTCGGCGACCTGTACGGGCGCAAGATCGTGCTGCAGGCCGCGATCGTGCTGTTTCTCGCCGGCTCCGCGCTGTGCGGCATCGCGCAGGACATGACGCAGCTGATCGTGCTGCGCGCGCTGCAAGGGCTCGGTGGCGGCGGGCTGATGGTCGTCACGATGGCCGCGATCGGCGACCTCGTGCCGCCCGACCGCCGGGCGCGCTATCAAGGGATGTTCGGCGGCGTGTACGGCCTCGCGACGATCGTCGGCCCGCTGCTCGGCGGCTTCCTGGTCGAACACCTGTCGTGGCGCTGGATCTTCACGATCAACCTGCCGCTCGGTTTCGTCGCGCTCGCGGTGATCGGCATCGCGTTCCGGCCGCATGTCGCGCACGTGAAGCACCGGATCGACTACATGGGCGCCGCGTTCCTCGCGACCGCCCTCACCTGCGTGATCCTGTTCACGAGCGAAGGCGGCTCGCTGTTGCCGTGGTCGTCGCCGCAGCTGTGGATGACGCTCGTGCTCGGCGTGGTCGCGGCGGGCGGCTTCGTCTACGAGGAGCGGCTCGCGGCCGAACCGATCATGCCGCTGGCGCTGTTCCGCCAGCGCACGTTCGTGCTGATGAGCCTGATCGGCTTCGTCGTCGGCATCGCACTGTTCGGGTCGGTCACGTTCATTCCGCTCTACCTGCAGGTCGTGAAAGGCTCGACGCCGTCGCAGGCCGGATTGCAACTGCTGCCGATGATGGGCGGGATGCTCGCGATGTCGGTCGCGAGCGGCCGGCTGATCTCGCGGCTCGGCACGTATCGGCCGTTCCCGATCGCGGGCACGGCAATCGGCGGCGTCGCGATGGCGCTGCTGTCGACACTGTCGGTCGACACGCCGCTGCGTACGATGTACGCCTGCATGGCGCTGCTCGGGACCGGGCTCGGCATGGTGATGCCGGTGCTGACGCTGGCGGTGCAGAACACGGTCGAATTCCGGCACATGGGCGTCGCGACGTCGGGCGCGACGCTGTTCCGCTCGATCGGCGGCTCGCTCGGCGTCGCCGCGTTCGGCGCACTGTTCTCGCACGGGCTGCAGTCGCGGCTCGCGCAGGCGCTGCCGGCGGGCACGGACCTGCCGCCGGCGCTGGGCCCGGCCGCCGTACACCTGTTACCGGAGGCGGTGCGCGACGCGTATCTGCATGCGTTCGCCGGGTCGCTGCATGCGGTGTATCTCGCGGCGGCCGGCGTGATCGCAATCGCGTTCGTGCTCGCGTGGTTCGTCGAGAGTACGCCGCTGCGCAAGCAGCATTGATCGGCGGCCGACATCGGTAGAATCGTGCCGCCGCCTGCGGCTCGCCGCTCGGTACTGTGCGGCGACCGCCGTCACGCGTTGCGGCCGCCGCGCGCGGCGAACCGCTTCCCGCAGATCGATGCGCGGCAGCGCCCGCGTGTCCTCCGCAGGCGCGCCGCGCTTGCATGCGCACGGCATCGGCACCCGTCTAGTCGTCACGGCACCAGCACCACCGCGCCCGTCGTCTGCCTCGACTCCAGCAGCCGATGCGCGTCGGCCGCCTGTTCGAGCGGCAGCCGCGCGCCGATCTCCACGTGCATTCCGCCCGCCAGCCGTTCGAGCGTCGCGCGCGCCGCTTCCCGATACCCGCCGACGTCGCGCGCGATGAAGCCGAGCACGCTCGGCCGCGCCAGCGCGATCGAGCGCGCGGGCCCCAGTTCGTCGAGATCGATCGTCTGCCGCGCGCCGATCGCGGCCACCTGGCCGATGCTCGCGACCATCCCGAACGGCCGGACCGCGCCCAGCGTGCGCGTCAGCACGTCGCCGCCGATCCCGTCGATCGCATAGTCGACACCGGCGCCGCCGCCGAACGCGCGGGTCGCCGCGACGAAATCCGCGTCCCGGTAATCGACCACCGCTTCCGCGCCATGCGTCCGCACCAGCGCGGCCTTCGCGGCGGAGCCGACCGTGCCGATCACCCGCGCGCCGAGCGCGCGCGCCCACTGCGTCGCCAGCAGCCCAACGCCGCCGGCCGCCGCATGCACGAGCACGGTATCGCCGGCGCCGACCTGCCGCACGCGGTGCATCAGCATGTAGACGGTGATCCCTTTGAGCAGCCCAGCGGCGACCGTGTCGTCGCTGAGACCGTCGGGCACGGGCACCGCGCGCTCGGCGGGCAGCGTGCGGATGCTCGCGTAGCTGCCGGTCGGCAGCCCCGCATACGCGACGCGCTGGCCGGGCACGAGCGCCGTCACGCCGGGCCCGACCGCGTCGACCACGCCGACCGCCTCGACACCGAGCGCGTCGGGCAACGCCGGCAGCGGATGCGCGCCGGTGCGGAAATAGATGTCGACGAAATTCACGCCGACGGCGGTCTGGCGAATTCGCACTTCGCCGGCACCGGGCGGCACGACGGGGGCATCGACACGGCGCAGCACGCCGGCATCGCCATAACGGTCGATCCCGATCCGGACGGCGGTGGCGGTTTGGGTCATCACGGTTCCTCGCAATCGAATGAAGTGACACGATCATCCCATCGTGCATAATCGATCGGAATTCCCGCTACGCGCGCACTGACTGTGCAAAATTCGACCGATCCGACGCCGGCATCCGGCCTGCCGATGAACTGGGACGACCTCCGCTATTTCCTCGCCGTGATGCGCGGCGGCAGCCTGTCGGCGGCTGCACGCGAGCTGCAGGTTCAGCATTCGACGGTCGCGCGGCGCATCGACGCGCTGGAGTCCGCGCTCGGCATCCGGTTGTTCGACCGGCTGCCGCGCGGCTGGCCGCCGACCGACGAAGGGCAGCATCTGGCCGAGCACGCGGGCCGCGTCGAAGCGGACGTGCATGCGTTCGCGCGCGCCGCGCAAGGGGCGGCGGCGCTCGACGGCGTCGTGCGCGTGTCGGCGTCGCCGGTGTTCGCGAGCCACTTCCTCGCGCCGCGGCTCGCCCGCGCGCAACGCGCGTGGCCCAACCTGCGGATCGACCTGATGGGCGAGATGCACGCGGCCAACCTGTACGCACGCGAAGCCGACCTCGCGGTGCGGCTGTCGCGGCCGAGCGAACCGGGGCTGGCCGCGCGCCGGCTCGGCACGATGCGCTTCGCGCTGTGCGCGTCGCCCGACTGGGCCGCCGCGCCGCCCGACACGTGGGCGTTCATCGGCTACGACGACGCGCTCGCGCAAATACCGCAACAGCAGTGGCTCGAGCGCTTCGCGGCCGGGCGCCGCTTCGCGTTCATCGCGAACGATCTCGCCGCGCTGCATCGCGCATGCGTCGCCGGTGCGGGGATCGCGTTGCTGCCGCGCTTTCTCCTCGGCGATCCGGGAACGTCCGCGGACACGGACACGCCCGCTTCGGCCGGTCCGCCGGCAGCCACGTCGACCGGCCTCGTCGAACTGACGTCCGCGCCGCGTTGCGACGTCGAGCGCGAGATCTGGCTCGTCGTCCACCCGGACGTGCGCCGCTCGCCGCGCGTGCAGCGCGTCGCGGATGCGATCGCCGACGCAGTGCGCGACGCGGACGGCCATCTGTAGCGGTACCGCGCCACCGATGTCTTTACCGCACCGCCCCGCGCCCGGCATAGTAGCGATTTCATCCGCCCGCTCCGCCGCCATGCCTGCCGCCATGCCTGCCGCTTCCGACTGCGTCGTCCGCGACGCGACCGATGCCGACCTCGACGCCATTCACGCGATCTACGCGCACCACGTGCGCCACAGCGTCGCGTCATTCGAGGAGATACCGCCCGACGTCGACGAACTGCGCGCCCGCCGCGCCGCGGTGCTGCGCGACGGACTCCCGTATCTCGTCGCCGAGTGCGACGGCCGCGTGGCCGGGTACGCGTATGCCACGGCGTATCGCACGCGCAGCGCGTACCGCCACACGGTCGAGGATTCGATCTACATCGACGATGCGCAGCGCGGCCGCGGCATCGGCCGCGCGCTGCTCGCGGCGCTGATCGCACGGTGCGAGGCCGGCCCGTGGCGGCAGATGATCGCGGTGATCGCCGACGGCGGCACCGGCGGGTCGACGTCGCTGCACGCCGCGTTCGGATTCGAGCCGGCCGGCGTGCTGAAAGCGGTCGGTTTCAAGCACGGCCGCTGGATCGATACCGCGCTGATGCAGCGCGCACTCGGCGACGGCGCGCGCACGCTCCCCGCGTCGCCCCCGCCTGTCGCGTCGCGCTAGAATGCCCGCATGTCAAAACAGACTCGAACCATGCCAGACGAGGCCGCAGCGGAATCCCGCAACGAGTACACGGTCGACGAGCTCGCGCGCGTGTCCGACACGACCGTACGCAACGTCCGCGCATACCAGGATCGCGGGCTCCTCGCGCCGCCCGAGAAGCGCGGACGCGTCGGCATCTACGACGACACGCACGTCGCACGCCTGAAGCTGATCAATCACCTGCTCGCGCGCGGCTACACGCTGTCGAACATCCAGGATTTGATCAAGGCGATCGACGAAGGCCATGACCTGCGCTCGATCCTCGGGCTGGAAACCGCGATCGGCGGCCGCTGGTCGCACGAACGGCCGAAGACCTATTCGCTCGCCGCGCTCGCGCAGATGTTCGGCCCGCAGACGGCGTCGCAACTGTCGCGCGTGACCGAACTCGGGCTGCTGGAGCGGCACGGGCTGTCGTTCGTCGCGAAAAGCCCCGCGCTGCTCGAAGCGGCGGCCGCGATGACGAAGGAAGGCATTCCGCCGCGCGAACTGCTCGACGTGATCAGCCTCGCGCGGCCGCACTTCGACGCGATCGCGCGGCTGCTCGTCGATCTCGTCGTGAAGCGGCTTGACCGTTACGACGAAGGCTCGCTGCCGCCCGTTACCGACGTGCCCGCGCTCGTCGATGCGATCTGGCGGCTGCGCCCGCTCGCGGCCGTGTTCGTCGAAGGCGAGACGAACCGCGCGCTCGAGAATGCGGCGAGCGCGTATCTCGGCGGCCGCGTCGCGACGATCCTCGACAAGAAACTCAGTGACGAAGCCGCGCGCCAGACCGGTGCGCCCGATACACCGGGCAACGGCGACAAACCATAGGATCGCGGCCGTCATATTCATATCGGCAATGCTTCGTTTGCGGGCCTGAGCGCCCATGCGACGATTCTTCCAACCGAGCGGCGCCGGCCGCTCTCCGAAGACATTTCGCATGGAGTCCGTTCGATGATTCGTTTTCCCCGCTGGATCACCCGCGTTGCCGCGACGGCGCTCGTCGCCGTCGCCGCCACCTCGGCCTTCGCGCAGAGCAGCCCGGACAAGCTCGTACGCATCGGCTACCAGAAAGCCGGCCTGCTGGCGGTGCTCAAGACACAAGGAGCGCTCGAGGCGCGGCTCAAGCCGCTCGGCTACGACGTCCAGTGGTTCGAATTCCCGGCGGGCCCGCAACTGCTCGAGGCGCTGAACGCGAACAGCATCGACTTCGGCTACACGGGCGCGCCGCCGCCGGTCTTCGCGCAGGCGGCCGGCGTACGATTCGTGTACGTCGCCGCGGAACCGCCGTCGCCGCACAACGAAGCGATCTTCGTGAAGGCCGATTCGCCGATCCGCTCGCTGTCCGACCTGCGCGGCAAGAAGGTCGCGCTGCAGAAGGGCTCGAGCGCGAACTACCTGCTGCTCGAAGCGCTGAAGAAAGCGGGCGTGCGCTACGACGAAATCCGCCCCGTCTACCTGCCGCCAGCGGACGCGCGCGCCGCGTTCGAGAGCGGCAACGTCGACGCGTGGGCCGTCTGGGATCCGTATTACGCGGCCGCGCAGAATTCGCTGAAGATCCGCACGCTGTCCGACTACTCGGGCCTCACGCCCGCGAACAATTTCTACGAGGCGACCCGCGGGTTCGCCGAGCAGCACGCCGACGTGGTCGGCGCGATCGTGAAGCAGTTGCGCGAGACGGGCCTGTGGGTCAACGGGCATCCGACCGAAACGGCCGCGCTGATCGCACCGAAGGTCGGTCTGCCGCTGCCGCTCGTCGAAACGTGGATCAAGCGCGTGCCGTTCGGCGCGGTGCCGGTCGACGAGCAGATCGTCGCGGTTCAGCAACGGGTGGCCGATGCGTTTTACACCGCGAACCTGATTCCGCGAAAGCTGAACGTGGCCGAGAACGCGTGGATCGACAAGCGTGTCGCGAACGCGCTCGCGGCGAAGTAACGCGCGGTCGCACTCGTTCGACAAGGCCGGCGGGCAGCGCCCCGTCGGCCTTTTTGCGTTCTTGCGGGGATCACGGGCAACGTGAAGCGGACCGGCAGCGTTTGGCCGGAACGTAACCCCCGCACGCTGGCGGCATGCCGCTTCGACGAAATCGTGCGGACGCTCGCGGCCTGATTTGCGCTGCGAGCGGCTCGCCGAAAAATTTTTGCGGCGCGTGTCGATTTCGTCGGTCCCCGCCCGTCGACAGGGATAGTGGCGGCAATCGTGCCGCCGCGACACGCAAAGGACAAAACGATGAGCAAGAAGATCTTCGTCAACCTGCCGGTGACCGACCTGAAGCGTTCGAAGGCGTTCTACGAGGCAGTCGGAGCAGTCAACAATCCCGGATTCAGCGATGACACCGCGGCGTGCATGGTGTTCTCCGATACGATCTTCGCGATGCTGCTCACGCACGACAAGTGGCGTCAGTTCACCAGCAAGCCGATCGTCGATGCGCATGCGGGCGCGCAGGTGCTGCTGTGCCTGTCGGCCGAAAGCCGCGACGAGGTATCGAGTCTGGTCGACAGCGCGAGCGGTGCCGGCGGCCGCGCAGATCCGACGCCCGTACAGGACTTCGGCTTCATGTACGGCCGCAGCTTCGAGGATCCGGACGGACACATCTGGGAAGTGATGTGGATGGATCCCGAGGCCGCCCCCCCGCACGGTTGAGCGTAGCTTCGCCGCGCAGGCGTCGCGCGGGCGGACGCGCGACGTCGCTTTTCCCGCCCTGCTCTGCCGGACAAGGGCCTGCACGCCGCGCCCCGCCGGCGCACCGTCCACCGCAGACAACAACGATCCGGAGACCCGCGTTGACCGTCACGCTTCCCGCCACCTACCGCCGGCTCTGGCCGCTCGCCGCCGCCGCCGCGCTGCTGTATGGACTGTCGCTCGCCGCCGCGCCCTATCCCGGCCAGGCTGCCGCGAAGGCCGCGATGGGCGTTCTGCTGCTCGCGGCCGGCAGCACTTGCGCGGCGCCGCGCGAACGCGCGTGGCTGTGCGCGGCGCTCACGACGGCCGTGCTCGGCGACGTGCTGCTCGCGCTGCCCGACTGGCCGCTATCGTTCGTGCTCGGTCTCGGTGCATTCCTGCTCACGCACCTGTGCTATTGCGCGATCTTCTTCCGCTGGCGCTCGCGGCCGCATGGCTGGCGCATCGTCGCGCTGATCGGGCTGTGGCTCGCCGCACCGGCGTTCTATGCGGCGTTCCTTCCGCACCTCGGCGAGTTGCTCGTGCCCGTCGCCGTCTACATGCTCGTGCTATGCGCGATGGCGAGCTTCGCGCTCGCGGCCCGCACGCGCGGCCCGCTCATCGCCGCCGGCAGCCTGATCTTCGTCGGCTCCGACACGCTGATCGGCGTCGGCCGCTTTCTCGGCGGCTTTCCCGGCATCGACTATCTGATCTGGAGCCTCTACGCGCTCGCGCAGGTCACGATCGTCGCCGGGGTTTTCCATGAGACGGCGGCCCGCTGCATCGGTCGTTGATGGTGTTTCAAACGGACCGTCGCGCGCCGGCGGACCGATCGCCTTCGTCCCACGCCCTTCCGGCGGCCGTTTCAGCGCATCCCGCAATGCGGAAAGAGTGGCGTTCCAAACCCCGCTCAGCCTTTTCCGGCGCGGCTTCCAGCCGTTAGAGCACCGCTTCTAGGCGCTTGCGGTTTCCCGGCTCACCCTCTATCGTTACATCAGTCAATGTAACATTCAAAAATGAGCCAAATCGGAGACACCCGGATGAATGCTCGCACGTTGCCTTTCGGCCCGCCCGGCGATGACGGCCCGGACGAAATCATCGACATCGCCATCATCGGCACCGGCTTCGCCGGGCTCGGGATGGCCATCCGCCTGCTGCAGACCGGCGTCACCGACTTCGTCGTCCTCGAGAAGGCCGCGTCGGTCGGCGGCACGTGGCGCGACAACCATTACCCCGGGTGTGCATGCGACGTGCAATCGCACGTCTATTCGTTCTCGTTCGCGCCGAACCCGCGCTGGACGCGCATGTTCGCGCCGCAACCGGAAATCCGTGCGTATCTGGAAGACTGCGTGCAGCGCTTCGGCGTCGGGCCGCATCTGCGCCTGAACCACGAACTGCAGCGCGCCGAATACGACGACGCCGCGCAACGCTGGCGGCTCACGTTCGCGAACGGCAAGCGGCTGTCGGCGCGCGTGCTGGTGTCGGGGATGGGCGGCCTGTCGCGCGCCGCGTTGCCTGCGATCCCCGGCGTCGAGACCTTCAAGGGCCGTGCGTTCCATTCGCAGCAGTGGGATCACGACTACCCGCTCGACGGCAAGCGCGTCGCGGTGATCGGCACCGGCGCGAGCGCGATCCAGTTCGTGCCGCAGATCGCGCCGCGCGTGAAGTCGCTCGCGCTGTTCCAGCGCACGCCGCCGTGGATCATGCCGAAGCCCGACCGCAACCTCACGCGCTTCGAGAAATGGCTGTTCCGCACGCTGCCGTTCACGCAGAAAGCGGTGCGCAGCGGCATCTACTGGATGCTCGAATCGCGCGTACTCGGCTTCGCGATCCACCCGTCGCTGATGAAGAACGTGCAGAAGCTCGCACTGCGTCATATCCGCAAGCAGGTTCCCGATCCGGCGCTGCGCGAGGTCGTCACGCCGAACTACACGCTCGGCTGCAAGCGCGTGCTGATCTCGAACGACTACTACCCGGCGCTGTCGCGCAAGAACGTCGACGTGATCACGGCCGGCATCGACCATATCGAAGCCGACGCGGTCGTGACGACCGACGGCCGCCGCCACGAAGTCGACTGCGTGATCTACGGCACGGGCTTCCAGGTCGCCGATCCGTATCCGCGCGGCGCGATCATCGGCCGCGGCGGGCTCGACATCGTCGATGCGTGGCGCGACGGCGCGCACGCGTATCTCGGCACGACGCTGCCCGGCTACCCGAATTTCTTCATGATCGTCGGTCCGAACACGGGCCTCGGCCACAACTCGATGGTGTTCATGATCGAGTCGCAGATCGAATACATCCTCGGCGCGCTGCAGGCGATGCGCCGCGAACGCGCGGATGCGATCGAGGTGCGCCCGCTCGTCGAGGCGCAGTACAACAACGACCTGCAGCGCAAGCTCAAGAAGGCGATCTGGTCGACGGGCGGCTGCAAGAGCTGGTATCTCGATCCGCGCACCGGCAAGAACACGACGCTGTGGCCGGGCTTCACGTGGCGCTTCCGCCAGGCCACCGCGCACTTCTCGATCGTCGACTACCACGCGTATCGCGCGCCGCACCACGACGCCAGCGCTCGGCCCGTCGCCGCGCCCACTGCTGCCGCATCCCCGACGCGTTCGGCCGAAGCGGCCTGAGCCAGACAAGGAGCCATCGACATGAGAGATTTCGCCAACAAGGTCGCCGCGATCACGGGCGCAGGCTCGGGCATGGGCCGCTCGCTCGCGGTGCAGCTCGCGCAGGCCGGCTGCCACGTGTCGCTCGCCGACAAGAACGGCGTCGGCCTCGCCGAAACCGAACGCATCGTGCGCGCGCTCGCGCCGAAGGTGCGCGTCACGACGCGCGTGCTCGACGTCGGCAACCGGGACGCGATGTTCGCGTGGGCCGACGACACGGCGACGGAGCACGGCAAGGTCAACCTGATCTTCAACAACGCGGGCGTCGCGCTGTCGAGCACGATCGAAGGAATGGACTACGACGATCTCGAGTGGATCGTGAACATCAACTTCTGGGGCGTCGTGCACGGGACGAAGGCGTTCCTGCCGCACCTGAAGGCATCGGGCGACGGCCACGTGATCAACACGTCGAGCATCTTCGGGATCTTCGCGCAGCCGGGCATGAGCGGCTACAACGCGACCAAGTTCGCGGTGCGCGGCTTCACCGAATCGCTGCGCCAGGAACTCGACATGATGAAGTGCGGCGTATCGGCCACCTGCGTGCATCCGGGCGGCATCCGCACGAACATCGCGCAGTCGAGCCGTGTCGCGAAGAACGTGATCGGCTTCATCTGCGAGAGCGAACAGCAAGGCAAGGACAGCTTCGAGAAGTTCTTCATCACGACCGCCGACGACGCCGCGCGCACGATCCTCGCCGGCGTGCGCAAGAACAGGCGCCGCGTGCTGATCGGCCGCGACGCGAAGGCCCTCGACTGGATGGCGCGCGTGCTGCCGGCCGCGTACCAGGCGCTCGTCGTGCTCGCGACGCGCCGCGAGGCCGCGAAGGCCCGCCGCGCGGCCGCCCGCCACGGCGCGCCGGCCGCGGCGCCGCTGCACGCAACGTACAACAACGCAGGCAATCAGGGAGAACAATCATGACGACACCGCACATGATGCCCGTGCGGCGCGACATCCGTTTCGCGCTGCCGCCCGAACGCGCGAAGGACTGGCACGTGCAGGGCGTGCCGGTCACGCACTTCATGAACGCGCTTTCGCTGCTGTTTCCGGCCGGCGAGCGCTTCTTCATGGATTCGGTGCGCAACTATCGCGACCGCATCGAGGATCCGGAACTGAAGAAGCAGGTGCTCGGCTTCATCGGCCAGGAAGCGATGCACACGCGCGAGCACATCGAGTACAACGACCTGCTGCAATCGGCCGGCCTGCCCGCGCACAAGCTGGACAAGCGGCTGTGGACGATCCTGGGCTTCTTCAAGAAGACGCTGCCGCATTCGATGCAGCTCGCGATCACGATCGCGCTCGAGCACTACACGGCAATCCTCGCGAACCAGCTGCTGTCGGGCCACGAGCACCGGATCGACGGGTCGGTCGAAGGCTATCAGCAGATGTGGATGTGGCATGCGATGGAGGAAACCGAGCACAAGGCGGTGTCGTACGACGTATGGAACGTCGTGATGAAGCCCGGCCTCGGCAGCTACCTGTTGCGCACCGGCACGATGCTGCTGACGACTGCGATGTTCTGGACGATCGTGTTCGACTTCCACGTGCGGCTGATGCTGGCGCACCGTCGCAAGCACGGCCGGTTCGGCGGCATGTGGCGCCTCGTGAAGTATCTGTACAGCCCGAGGACCGGCGTGTTTCCGAGCATCGCGCGCGAATGGCTCGACTATTTCCGGCCGGGCTTCCATCCGTGGGACCACGACAACCATCAGTACCTGCAGGGGCTCGACACGCTGCTCGCGAACATCGACGCGACCAACGCGCGTTACGCGGCGCAGGCCGCTCCGCGCCGCGTGCCGCTGCATCCGGTTGCGCAAGCGTGACGCGATGGCGGGCGCACACGAGATGCTGACCGTCCGCTCCGGCGACGTGAAACTCGCCGTTTATGTCAGCGGCCCGCGGCGCGCGCCGCCGCTGATTCTCGTGCATGGCTATCCCGATTCGGCCGCCGTGTGGGCGCCGGTGCGCGCGCGGCTCGCGAAGCGCTACCGCGTGATCGCGTATGACGTGCGCGGCGCCGGCGCGTCCGATGCGCCGCGCCGCCGCGCCGACTACACGCTCGAACGGCTCGCTGGCGACCTGAAGGCCGTCGCCGACGCCACCTGCGGCCACCGTCCGTTTCATCTGGTCGGCCACGACTGGGGATCGATCCAGTGCTGGGAAGCCGTGACCGATCCCGCATTCCGCGGCCGCATCGCGTCGTATACGTCGATCTCGGGACCGTGCCTCGATCACGTGTTCCGCGCGAAGATGCGGCTCAGGCAGAGCCTGAAGTCGTGGTACATCGCGTTCTTCCATTTGCCGGTCGTGCCGTCGCTGGTCTGGCGGCTCGGCGCCGCCGCGCTGTGGCCGCGCTGGCTGCAACTGACCGAACGCGTGCGGCCCGAGCGCGACCCCGCACAGCTGAAGAACGCGCTGAACGGGCTGCAGCTTTACCGCGCGAATTTCATCGCGCGGGCGAGCAAGCCGCGCGAACGGTATGCGCAGGCGCCGGTGCAGATCCTGGTGCCGGTGCGCGATCGCTACGTGACGCCCGAGATGTCGGTCGGACTCGACCGCTGGCTCGGCGAGCACGTGCGCGAGGAAATCGATGGCGCGCACTGGGTCGTGATGCGGAATCCGGAGCTGATCGCGGCGCGGATCGACCGGTTCGCGGCCGCGCATGAAAGGCTCGCGGGCGCAGCCGCGCCGGCGGCTCCTGCGACGCTGGCGCTCGCGGGAACGCGAGCGGCCGTTCAGCGCAGCGGCGGCAGGCGCTTGAACAGCGTTTCGTAGTCGATCACGAGGCCATCCGCGTCGATGTCCATCTCCGCCGTGAAATTCCGGAAGATGCCTTCGTAGCGATAGCGGCGGCCGGGCTCGATGCACGCATACGCCTGCTTGACCGGCGTGACGGTGAGGTCGGGCGTCGAGATGTACGCGACGTCGATCGGCCGGCGCTCGCCGCGCGCGAGGCCGAGGCGGCCGATCGGCAGCGAATTCGTGAACGGCGTCGCCGCGATGTCGATGTCGACGCAGCCGTCCAGTTCGCGCAGTGCGCGGCCTGAGCCGTCGCGCCAGTGCCCGGCTCGGTCGCCGTGCAGTTCGAGCGTGCCGCCGCCCATCACCTTGAGCACCGCGTACTTCACCCGCCACTGCGGGTCGCACTCGACCCGGTATGCGAGTCCGTACGCGCGGCCGTACCGCTGACCCACCACGGCGCTTTCGACGACGATGCCGGATTCGCTCCGGTCGAACGTCAGATGTTCGATTCCGTCGCCCTCGAGCGACGTCCAGCGCAGTTCGTGCATCGTCCCGTCTCCTTTACCGTACGTCGGGGCATCGTCACACAAATCCTGACGATCCGGAATGCCACCGTCGGCCAGGCGGCGGGCACGCGAAAAACAATAGCGACGATGCGAATGGGGCAACGAATCGCCAAAACCTCGCGAAAACGCCAAGAAAACATCCCGAATACGCGCATTCGGCCTCTCCGCGCCTCAAGTTGGGGCATCCGCCACAAATTCCGACTATCCAGAATTCCCTATCCCGGTGCATCGCGGAGTGTCCTATGCTCGCGGCTCAACCTGTTCCGCCACCGCCATGCCTGACGCCCGCCCCACCTCGCCGTCGATCGATCTGCGCATCCTGCTGCGCAGCATCGGACAGATCGTGCTGCAGGCGAACGCGTTCACCGGCGCGATGCTGGTGGCGGCTCTCGCGCTGACGGACATGCGGCTCGCGTGCGCGGCGCTCGTCGGCGCGGCCGCCGCCAACCTGACCGCGGTGCTGACCGGCGCGCAGCGCCGCGACGTCGAGCAAGGGCTGCACGGTTTCAACGGCGCGCTCGCCGCGCTGGTGGCCGTGCTGTTTGCCCCCACCCCGCCGGCCGCGCTCTTGCTGGTGCCGCTCGCCGCGACCGCCGCCGCCCTCGTGCAGCGCGCGATGCGCGCCCCGCTCGCAAAATGGCGCCAGTGCCCGTATTCGAGCCCGTGCGTCGCAGCCACCGCATCGTGGCTGCCGTTTGTCGCGATGCAGCACGCAAATGGCACCGCGCCGGGCGCAACGTTCTCGGCCGAAACGTTCGCCGCGGCGCTACTATCGGGCGTCGCCCAAACCGCCTTCGCGCAAGGCGCGTGGGCCGGCGTGCTGATCGTCGCCGGCATCGCGATCTCATCCCGCCGCGCGGCCGCATTCGCGCTCGGCGGCGCGATCGTGTCGACCATATTGCTGATCGCGCTCGGCGCGAGCGGCACCGCATTCGCCAACGGCCTGCTCGGCTTCAACGGCGCACTCGCCGCGCTCGCGCTGATGTCGCGCGGCGCGCGTGCCGCGCTTGCGGCCGCCGCACTGGCCGCGCTGATCCAGTGGCTCGCGATGGAGGCGGGCATCGTCGCCTTCACCGCGCCATTCGCACTCGCGTCGTGGATCACGGTGGCCGTCGCGCGCCGCCTCACCCTCGGAGAACCCGATGTCGTCATTCGCACACCGTCCTGACACCGCGAAGCCCGGCGGCCCGATCTCGGACGCCGAGCGCCGCCTGCGCGTCGATCTCGCCGCCGCCTATCGCCTCGTCGCGCTGAATGGCTGGGACGACCTGATCTACACGCATCTGTCCGCGACGGTGCCCGGCGAGCCCGGCCATTTCCTGATCAATCCGTTCGGCCTCACGTTCGACGAGGTTCGTGCATCGAATCTCGTGAAGATCGATCTCGCCGGCAACCGGATCGGCGACAGCGTACACGCCGTCAACGTGACCGGCTTCGCGCTGCATGCGGCCGTACATGCCGCGCGGCCGGACGCCGTCTGCGTGATGCATCTGCACAATACGGCCGGCATCGCCGTATCGATCCAGCGCGATGGGCTGCTGCCCGCGTCGCAGCACGCGTTGCGGTTTCACGGCGATCTCGCGTATCACGACTACGAGGCGCTCGCGTTCTCGCCGGCCGAAGGCGCGCGCCTGACCGCAAGCCTCGGCGCGAGATCGGCGATGCTGCTGCGCAACCACGGCACGCTGACGGTCGGCCGGACGGTCGCCGAAGCGTATGTGCTGATGGATACGCTGATCAAGGCGTGCGACATCCAGGTGCGCGCGCAAGCAGGCGGCGGGCCGCTCGTGCTGCCCGATCCGGCCGTTGCAGACCGTACCGCCGAACAATTGCGCGACGGCGGCGCGATCGAGGGCGAACTGGAATGGCCGGCGCTGCTGCGCCGCCTCGACCGGATCGATCCGACGTATCGCGACTGACGCCGCTCGCACATCCGTACGAATTTCCGTCACTCAACCATCGGAGCATCCAGTCATGCCGACTTTCAATATCCAGTTGTTCGAAGGCCGCACGGTCGAACAGAAGCGCGCGTTCGTCGAAGCCATCACGCGTGTCACGTGCGAGACGCTCGGCTGCGAACCGGGCTCGGTCGACATTATTCTCGCCGACGTGAAGAAGGAGAACTGGGCGACGGCCGGCAAGCTGTGGAGCGACGAACGCTGACGAACGCCCCGGGTTCTGCGTGCGTTCAGCCGGCGGACGCACGCTGCCGGATATCAGCTTTTTCTCTCAAAAATCGGCAGCGGCAAATCGAATTCGCTAATGAGAACAACTATCCCGATATATTGCTGCTGCCAATCAACCTGGCGTCGCGCTGACGAACGCCCCGGGTTCTGCGTGCGTTCAGCCGGCGGACGCACGCTGCCGGATATCAGCTTTTTCTCTCAAAAATCGGCAGCGGCAAATCGAATTCGCTAATGAGAACAACTATCCCGATATATTGCTGCTGCCAATCAACCTGGCGTCGATGAGCTTCTCCACTCACAGGAACATTCGGATTTTTCTGAACATAAACTGTATGGCCAACCCAATTCCCTACATCAGATTTTGAAATATCCAGCCAGCTGATCGCCACTAGTGGTGCGAACGCCAGCAACGACTCCCGGCAATCGAGTCCATGCCGATCTTCAACTCGTCATTGCAGGTGGACGCCATGAAAACCATGACGCTCGAATCTTATTTCGCTGCGCTGTTGCTCTCATTGATTTCCCTCTCGAACGCCAGTTTCGGGAGCTCATCGTCAACGACCAGTGGGCCTATCCGGCCGTAAAAAACGTACCCCGAAATGTTGCGAAACCCTACCGACCTAGCCATCAGGTACGAAACGCAATCCGTCCGGGAAAATGGTCCGCAGTAGACGAACTTCATTTTTATCGACTCCGAAGCCAGATCAAGCGCACTTAACACGAGGCCAGAGCCCCGACGCTCCTCCGCGTGTGCCCAATGGCGAGCAATGTGCCGGGCGAAATGCTCTGCAATGACTTTGCCCACCGGAATCGCGAGTATGCTGAACGACATGATCCTGAAAATGGGAGCCGAATTGGATCGCTCGCTGCCGACAGTCAAAGCATCGTGTCCCGATTCTGAATTCCTCGCGTATCGCGAATTCGTGTCGCAACTGCTGACCACGATGCTGCTCGACTTCATGAATCCGCTCTACGCGCGGCATCCCGACCTGAGGCCGCCCGACCTCGCTTGACCCGCGCACAACGCCGGGAAAACCCGTTGCGCACGCCCGTTGCACGCTTCCGCTTCGCACCGCGCCGTTGTGCGCCCGCACATCGCGCGGTTACGCAATCGGCGCATCATTCGGCGCATAATGCCGGACACACGCCGCAGCAGCCAATGGCCACCCGCCCAGGAGACCGCCATGGAAGCGAAGAACGAGGAAGTCGTCGCACACCTGCTCTCCGATGTCGTCGAATTCGCACGTGCCCGCCTGCCCGAAGCCACGTTCCGGATCGTCGAACCGTTCCTGCATCATTACTACGATTTCGTCAACGCCGACGATCTGCAGAACCGCAGCATCGCCGATCTGTACGGCGCCGCGATGGCGCACTGGCAGACCGCGCAGAAGTTCGTGCCCGGCAGCGAGCGGCTGCGCGTGTACAACCCGATCCTCGAACAGCACGGCTGGCACTCGGACCACACGGTGATCGAGATCGTCAACGACGACATGCCGTTCCTCGTCGACTCGGTGACGATGGCGGTGAACCGCCTCGGGCTCGCGCTGCACTCGGCGCTGCACCCGGTGTTCCGCATCTGGCGCGGCGGCAACGGCGGGATCGAACGCGTCGACGCCGGCGGCGCGACGCCCGGCGACGGCCAGTCGCAGCTCGCGTCGTTCATCCATTTCGAAGTCGACCGCTGCGGCGACGCCGCGCTGCTCGACACGCTGCGCGACGACATCGCCCGCGTGCTGCGCGACGTGCGCGCATCGGTCGAGGACTGGCCGAAGATCGTCGACATCGCACGCGCGACGATCAAGGACATGAAAGCCCGCGAATCGACCGCGGAAGACCTCGAGGCGCGCGCGTTCCTCGAATGGATGGTCGCCGATCACTTCACGTTCCTCGGCCAGCGCGACTACTCGCTGGTATCGGACGGCGCCGGCTTCGCGCTGCGCGGCGTCGAAGGCTCCGGCTGCGGGCTGCTGCGCGAAGCGCTGCGCCCGCCCGGCGCGCCGGACGTGACGCCGCTACCGCCAGCCGCGGCCGAGATCATCACCGGCCCCTGGCCGATCTTCCTCACCAAGGCGAACTCGCGCGCGACCGTGCATAGGCCGGGCTATCTCGACTACGTCGGCGTGAAGCTCGTCGGCGCGGACGGCAAGGTGATCGGCGAGCGCCGCTTCATCGGGCTCTACACGTCCACCGCGTATATGGTGTCGAGCGCCGAGATCCCGATCGTGCGGCGCAAGTGCGCGAACATTGTGCGGCGGGCGGGCTTCCTGCCGAAGGGGCATCTCGGCAAGTCGCTCGTGACGGTGCTCGAAACCTATCCGCGCGACGAACTGTTCCAGGCCGACGAAGACCAGCTCTACGACATCGCGCTCGGCATCCTGCGCCTGCAGGAACACCAGCGCACGCGCCTGTTCGTGCGGCGCGACCGCTTCGACCGCTTCGTGTCGTGCCTCGTGTTCGTGCCCCGCGACAAGTACAACACCGACCTGCGCCGCCGCATCGCGAAGCTGCTCGTCGATGCGTACAACGGCGTGAACGTCGAATTCACGCCGCTGCTGTCGGAATCGGCGATCGCGCGGATTCATTTCGTCGTCCATGCGGAACCGGGCACGATGCCCGACGTCGACACGCGCGAACTGGAAACGCGGCTCGTGCAGGTCACGCGCCGCTGGCAGGACGATCTCGCCGACGCGCTGCTCGACGCGTTCGGCGAAGAGCAAGGCAACCGCCTGCTGCAGCGCTATGCGGACTCCTTCCCGGCCGGCTACCGAGACGACTATCCGGCGCGCACGGCCGTGCGCGACATCGAGCTGATCGAGCGCGTGAAGGCGTCGGGCCAGCTCGCGATGAACCTGTACCGCCCGATCGAGGCCGGGCCGCGCGCGTTCCGCTTCAAGGTGTATCGCGCGGGCGAGCCGATCGCGCTGTCGCGCAGCTTGCCGATGCTCGAACATCTCGGCGTGCGCGTCGACGAGGAGCGGCCGTACCGGATCCAGACCCAGGATGCGCTGCCCGCGTGGGTGCACGACTTCGGCCTCGAGCTCGCCGACGACGCCGAATTCGACATCGAGCGCGTGAAGGGGCTGTTCGAGGATGCGTTCGACCGGATCTGGAGCGGGCGCATCGAGAACGACGATTTCAACCGCCTCGTGCTGCGCGCACAGCTGAGCGCACGCGAAGTGACGATCCTGCGCGCGTATGCGAAATACCTTCGGCAGGTCGGCTCGACGTTCAGCGACGCGTACATCGAGCGCGCGCTGACCGGCAACCCGGCAATCGCGCGGCAGCTCGTCGAACTGTTCCTGCTGCGCTTCGACCCCGCCGCGGGCGGCTCGGGCGGCACGCGCGACGTGCAGGCCGAACGCCTGCTGAAGGCGATCGAGACGGCGCTCGACCAGGTGCCGAATCTCGACGAGGACCGGATCCTGCGCCAGTTCCTCGGCGTGATCAACGCGACCGTGCGCACCAACTACTTCCTGCACGATGCGAGCGGCGAATCGAAGCCGTACCTGTCGTTCAAGTTCAATCCGGCGAAGGTGCCCGGCCTGCCCGAACCGAAACCGATGTTCGAGATCTGGGTGTACTCGCCGCGCGTCGAGGGCGTGCATTTGCGCGGCGGACGCGTCGCGCGCGGCGGGCTGCGCTGGTCCGACCGCCGCGAGGATTTCCGCACCGAGGTGCTCGGGCTGATGAAGGCGCAGATGGTGAAGAACGTCGTGATCGTGCCCGTCGGCTCGAAAGGCGGCTTCGTCGTGAAGAACCCACCGCCGCCGAGCGATCGCGAAGCGTGGATGCGCGAAGGCGTCGCGTGCTACCAGACGTTCCTGCGCGGGCTGCTCGACCTGACCGACAATCTCGCCGGCAACGCGATCGTGCCGCCGCCGGACGTGGTACGGCACGACGCCGACGATCCGTATCTCGTCGTCGCGGCCGACAAGGGCACGGCCACCTTCTCCGACTACGCGAACGCGATCTCGCACGAATACGGCTTCTGGCTCGACGACGCGTTCGCGTCCGGCGGCTCGGTCGGCTACGACCACAAGAAGATGGCGATCACCGCGCGCGGCGCATGGGAATCGGTGAAGCGGCACTTCCGCGAGATGGGCGTCGATACGCAGACGACCGACTTCACCGTGGTCGGCATCGGCGACATGTCGGGCGACGTGTTCGGCAACGGGATGCTGCTGTCGCCGCATATCCGGCTCGTCGCCGCGTTCGATCACCGGCACGTGTTCCTCGATCCGAACCCCGACCCGGCGGCGAGCTTCGCGGAGCGCCAGCGGATGTTCGCGCTCGAACGCTCGAGCTGGGCCGACTACGATACGTCGGTGATCTCGGCAGGCGGCGGCGTCTACCCGCGCACCGCGAAAACGATCCCGCTGTCGCCGGCCGTGCAGGCCGCACTCGGCATCGACGCGCATGCGCTGCCGCCGACCGAGCTGATCCGCGCGATCCTGCAGGCGCCGGTCGACCTGCTGTACAACGGCGGGATCGGCACCTACGTGAAAGCGACGCACGAAACCCACCAGCAAGTCGGCGACCGCGCGAACGACGCGGTACGCGTGAACGGCGCGGACCTGCGTTGCAAGGTCGTCGGCGAAGGCGGCAACCTCGGCTGCACGCAATTCGGCCGCATCGAGTTCGCGCAGCGCGGCGGGCGCATCAACACCGATGCGATCGACAACTCGGCGGGCGTCGATTGTTCGGATCACGAAGTCAACATCAAGATCCTGCTCGGGCTCGTCGTCGGCGACGGCGAGATGACCGAGAAGCAGCGCAATGCACTGCTCGCGGAAATGACCGACGAAGTCGGGCTGCTCGTGCTGCGCGACAACTACTACCAGACGCAGGCGCTGTCGATCGCGGGCCGCTACAGCGTCGAGCTGCTCGACGCGGAGGCGCGCCTGATGCGCTGGCTCGAACGCGCGGGCCGGCTGAACCGCGTGATCGAGTTCCTGCCGACCGATGACGAGATCGCCGAACGGCAAGCCGCGAAACAGGGCCTCACGTCGCCGGAACGCGCGGTGCTGCTCGCGTACAGCAAGATGTGGCTGTACGACGCGCTGCTCGAATCCGACGTCCCCGAGGATCCGCTCGTCGCCGCGATGCTGGTCGACTATTTCCCGAAGCCGCTGCAACAGCGCTTCAGCGAACCGATGCAGCGCCACCCGCTGCGCCGCGAGATTCTCGCGACGCATCTGACCAATGCGCTCGTGAACCGGGTCGGCTGCGCTTTCGTGCACCGGCTGATGGAGGAAACCGACGCGAAACCGGGCGACATCGTGCGCGCATGCATCATGGCGCGCGACGTGTTCGATCTCGATGCGGTGTGGCGCGACATCGACGCGCTCGACAACCGTGTCGCCGACGACGTGCAGGCGCGCATGTTCGTCGACGTCGCGCGGCTGCTGGAGCGCGCGGCGCTGTGGTTCCTGCGTCATCTGCAGTCGGGCGCGGTAGCCGACGGCGGCGTCGCCGGCCTGATCGCGCGCTGCCGCGACGCGGTCGAGCGCATCGCGCCGCAATTGCCGTCGCTGCTGCCGGCGAGCGATCTCGACGCATTGTCCGAGCGGCAGCGCGTGCTGACCGACGCCGGCGTCGACGGCGCGCTCGCGGCGCGCGTCGCGAGCGGCGACATCTCGGCCGCGCTGCTCGACATCGCGGAAGTGGCGGCGACCTGCGACCGCAGTCTCGAACTGGTCGCGGGCGTCTACTTCTCGCTCGGCACGCTGCTGAACTACGGCTGGATCGGCGAACGCGCGGCGTCACTGCCGACGCCGACGCACTGGGACATGCTGGCGCGCGCGGCCGCGCTCGCGGAAGTCGCGCGGCTCAAGCGCACGCTCGCGACCAGCGCGCTTGCGGAATCGGCCGGTTCGACGTCGCCCGATGCGATCGTCGGTGCGTGGCGCGAGCGCCGCGACGCGGCGTTGCAACGTTACGAGCACCTGCTCGCGGATCTGCGCGCGTCGGGTGGCGCGAGCCTCGCGGTGCTGCTCGTCGTCGTACGCGAAATGGCCGTGCTCGAACGCGCGTGATCGACGTCAACGGTCGCGGCGGGCGCAACGGGCGTGCAGGCAGCCTGCGGCGTCACACCGTCGCGACCAGCAGCTCTTCCGCATTGTTCGGCGGCCGCAGGCCGTCGGTCCGGCCGGCGAAGTAGCGGCGCGTGAGATCCGCGGCCGACACGTGCTCGGCCCGCGCGAAGCCCGCTTCCGTCGCGAGCGCGCGGATCTCGGCCGGCATGAAGAAGCTGATGAACGGCGTGCCGCTCGCGCGCGCGCCCTTCGCGGCCATGTCGAGCCCTGGGCGCACGTCCGGATCCGCCTGGTCGAGCGGCAGCAGGAACGTCATCGCGAACGTCGAGCCCGGCGCGAGCGACGCGACTTCGCGCAAGGTGGCCGCGTTCGCTTCGCGCGTCAGGTACATGCTGACGCCGGTCGACACGACGACTGCCGGCTTGCCCGCATCGAAGCCCGCGCGCACGAGCGCATCGCGCCACGACTGCTTCGCTTCGAAATCGACCGGCACGAACCGCAGCCAGTCCGGCACGCCGAAGCCGAGTTCGGTCAGCCGGCGGCGTTTCCACGCCTGCGGCGCCGGCTGGTCGACCTCGAAGACGGTCACGCGCGACGCCATCTCCGGCCGGCGCTGCACGAAGCTGTCGAGACCCGCGCCGAGGATCACGTACTGGCTCACGCCGCGCGCGGCCTGCTCGACGACGAGATCCTCGATGAAGCGCCCCCGCGCGACGATCGACGCGCGAAACGGCCGCGTGAACTGCGGATCCATGTCGCCGCGCTGCTGCCAGCCGGGTGCCGGCGCGAGCAGGCGCAGGCCGACCTCGTCGGCGAGCACGTGCGGCGGCGCATCGCGTTCGACGTGCAGCGCGCGCCACAGCGCGACGCGCGCGGCGGTGCTGTCCGGCGCGTCCTGATCCTGATGCTGGCCGGTCATCGCCGTGCCCTCACGCGGCTGGCCTGCCCGGCGCCTGCAGGCGCCACACGCGGCCGTCGGGATCGCGCACGGTCATGTCGCGCGTGCCCCAGTGCGTATCCTCGAACGGCGTGACGACGTCGACGATCGGCTGCGGCCGCACCGCATGCTCGTCGGGCACCTTCAGCACGACCTGCATGTCGGGCGTCTCGCTCGCCGGCACTTCGGCGATGAACAGGAACGGACCGTCGCCGTTGCGCAACTGGCCCGAGTTGTGACCGGTTTCGAATTCCAGCGTGAAACCCAGCGCCTGGAAGAACTTCGCCGACTTGCCCCAGTTGTGCGTCGTCAGGTACACGGCTTCGATTCGCTCGGATGACATGTCAATCCTCCTTGGTGGACGGGCCGGCCGCGGGTGGCGGAGCGGCCAGATACGCGCGCAATGCGTCGGCCACGAGCGCGGACAGCGACTGCTCCGTCTCGATCGCGCGATGCTTGACCTGCCGGATCAGGCTCAGCGGCAGGTACACGTTGAACTGTTTCACTTCTTCATCGGTCATGGAGGCTAGTATGCTAGCAAAATAGTAAAAGTCAACTGAGGAACCGGAAGCGGCCATGCGGCGTGCGGTGCCGGTTCATGCGCCGCACCGCCATACCACCGCTTACCGCGCAGTCACATCGTGTTCGCCCGCGCGGCCACCCGTGCGAACAGCGCGTCGAGATCGAAGCCGGTCGTGTCGATGCCGATCGTGTCGCGCAGGCACGCGCCCCACGCGGCCGCGTCGTCGAACGCGACGGTGCGCCCGGCGCCCGCCGCATCGCGCAGCGTCAGCACGGTGTTGAACAGCGCCGCGCGGCCTTCCGGCAGCACGCGGCATGCGATCAGGTCGTTCACGAAGATCGATTCCGGATACGTCGACGTGAACCAGTTCGCCGCTTCGTAATCGATCCATTCGGCCGGTTTCAGCGAAAACCGGTAAGTCGTCTGCCAGCCGTCGGGGATCTCGAACTGCATGTCGAACTCGCCGTCGACCGGCGCGTCGACGACGCGAAACGCGCCATGCGGCGTCAGTTGCCGCTCGCCCGGCACGAAGCGCAGCGGCGCGGTGAGCGTCGCGCTGCCGAAGCCGATGTCCGCGAGCCACGCCGCGCCGTCGAGGTCGATGCGCAGCAGCATGTGCGTCTGCGCGGTGACGACCTCGGGCGGGCGCATCCAGCGCACGCGTGCGATCAGCGGCGTCACGCGAAAGCCGATCGTGGTCAGTGCGGTGTAGAAGAGCTTGTTCAGTTCGAAGCAGTAGCCGCCGCGGCGGTGCGCGATCACCTTGTCGACGATCGCGGGCAGGTCGAGCGCGACGCGCGCGCCGGTCAGCGGAGTGAGGTTTTCGAACGGGATCGCCTGCGGGTGCAGCAGATGCAGCCGGCGCAGCACGTCGAGCGTCGGCTCGGCCGGGCCGTCGTAGCCGATGCGGGCGAAGTAGCGCGGGAGGTCGAGCGAATCAGTCATGAACCGGCACCGGGGATGGAAACACGCCACGATAGCATCGAGCGAAATCCCCATGTTGCCTGGGGTCTGTACGTGCGGATAACGGGCGTGCGCTGGACGCCTGCTGACCCTCCCGGAACGCCGCGCGCGCCGCCGGCACCGCAAACGCGCGCGGGTTGGCCAGCGTTACGGCAGCAGCTTCAGCGCGGACGACGCGACCGACGGCACCGCAATACCCTGGCTCGTCGCGAACTGCACGGCCTGGCTGAGCGTCGACGCCAGCGACTGCAGCTGGCCCGGCGCGCTTTGCGCGATATACGACGCGGCCTGCATGCTCTGCGGATTCAGCCCGGCCTGCAGCAGCGACGCGGCGCTCGTCGAACCGAGGCTGCCGAGGCCCGATTGCAGCTGCGAGTACTGCGTGAGGCCCTGTCCGAGCGACGCGAGCCCGTTGCTGAACGCCTGCTTGTCGATCGGGCCGTGCGTCGCGGCGCCGCTCGCGAACGCCTGGCCGAGCGCCTGCGACACCGACTGCTGCGCGCCGCCCATCTGCGACAGCGCGGCCGGCGTCAGCGCGTTGCCGCCGCCGAGCAGGCTTGCGGCCTGCTGCGCCTGACCGGCCGCGCCGGTGAGCCCCATCGCCGACGCGAGCGACGACTGGCCGGCCAGCACCTGCTGGTTCGCGCCGACGTACGCCTGCAGCAGTTGCGCGACGCCGCCCTGCGACGGCGCGGCCTGTTGCTGGCCGCCGCCGAGCAGCGCCGATCCGATCGACTGCAGGTCGAGCTGTGCATACGCGGCGCCGTTCACGCCGAGCAGGATGCCGAATGCGATGCCCGCGGATGCGAAGTGCTTGCCCGTGGCGCGAATGTGCTTCATCTGTGTTCCCTCGTGCCTGAAATGTCGAGGCCGATATTGTCGAAGCGCGTCGCGCGCCGCCGCAACGACTGAAACACATCGAAACGAAATCGCGTGCGGCGGCCGCTTGCAATTCCGCCTGCGCGTCATGCGGCCGCGCGCATTCCTCCGTGTTTGCCGGGCGATATCAGGCACGCGCCGACATTCGTTCGCGTTGCGCGTGAATATCGTTCCTTCCGGTTTCGGGAACGCCGTCGTAGCGCGTCAGGCCGCCATCCAGTCCGGCAGCCGCCGCCCGACCCAGTCGGCCGCCTGCTCGTAGCCGCGCGCGAGTTGCAGCACCGCGAGATCCGCGCGCGGCCGTCCGATCAGCTGCATCCCCATCGGCAGCCCCGCATCGTTGAAGCCGACCGGCACGCTGATTACCGGGCAGCCGGCCAGCGTCCACGGGACGACCGTTTCCATCCAGCGGTGGTACGTGTCCATCGCGCGGCCCGCGATCGTCTTCGGCCAGCGCTGCTCGACGTCGAACGGGAACACCTGCGCGGTCGGGGCCGCGATGAAGTCGTAGCGATCGAAGAAGCTCAGCACCGCCTGATGCCACGCGGTGCGCTCGATGCTCGCGTCGAACGCGTCGGCCGCCTGCATCGCGAGCAGCCCTTCGACCTCGTAGATCGCCTCCGGCTTCAGCAGCGCGCGCCGCGCCGGGTCGCGATAATGCGCGAGCAGCCCGCCGCCCGACAGCAGATGCCGGTGCGCGAGCCACAGCCGCCAGATCCGCTCGGGCGCGAACGCCGGCAGCGCCGCATCGACGTCGCAGCCGATCTCGCGCAGCGTCGCGAGGCCGTTTTCGCACTGCGCGAGCACGCCCGGCTCGATCGCCAGATAGCCGTTCCAGTCGCCCACCCACGCGATGCGCTCGCCGCGCAGATCCTTGTCGAGCGAGTTCGCGAACACGGCCGGATCTTCGGCGAGCGACAGCGGATCGTTCGGGTCGTAGCCGGCCTGGATCGCGAGCAGCTGCGCGACGTCGCCGACCGTGCGGCCCATCGGCCCTTCGGTGCCGAGCTGCTGCATGTACACGTCGACGCCCGGCCAGCGCGGCACGCGCCCCTGCGACGGGCGGAAGCCGAAGATGTTGCAGAACGCCGCCGGATTGCGCAGCGAGCCGCCGAAGTCGCTGCCGTCGGCCACAGGCAGCATCCGCGATGCGAGCGCCGCGGCCGTGCCGCCGCTGCTGCCGCCCGCGCTCTTCGTCAGATCGTACGGATTGCGCGTCGCGCCATGCAGTTCGTTGAACGTGTGCGAGCCCAGGCCGAACTCGGGCGTATTCGTCTTGCCGATGAAGATCGCGCCCGCCGCCCGCATCCGCGCCGCGCCGACCGAATCGGCCTGCGGCACGTTATCGCGGAAGATCGGCGAGCCGTACGTAGTCCGCAACCCTTTCGTCATCGCCAGATCCTTCGGCGCCTGCGGCACCCCGTGCAGCCAGCCGTGATACTCGCCGCGGGCGAGCGCGGCGTCCTTTTCAGCGGCTTCGGCGAGCAGCGTGTCGCGATCGCGCAGCGAGATGATCGCGTTCACCGCGCCGTTCACGCGCTCGATGTGATCGAGATACGCGCGCATCGTCTCGACGCACGACACCGCCTTGCCGCGGATCGCCGACGCGAGTTCGCCGGCCGACAGGCGCACGATCGGGTCGACGGTGATGGAAGCGGGAGCGAGAAGCTGCGGGGCGCCGTGCGGCATGCGGAGTCTCCTGGAATCGGTATGGAATGGCGGGCCGCGTGATGGCGGCGAGCCGTCCGCGGCGGCCGGCGGGGCCGCTGGGCGGGGCCGCGCCGCGGCCGATGCTCTACTCTACGCGACGCCGGACCGCCGACCTCCGATATTTTCCGCCGCGATTCATTGAGGAACCGACTAAATCGGCGTCGCGCGGCACCGGCTTGCGCGCCCGCGTCGGCCGTCGGCGAAAACGTTTATGCGCATAAACTTAAATTTCTTATATTTCCAACAAGCGCGGCAAGACGATTGTCGTTGACGACATTTTTACGCGCTCGCCCGATCTCTTTAGCTCGCGCGGTCCCGCGGAGCGCTACGCTGAAACCATCTCGACTCCGGGGTGTTATCGATGCTCAAGCTGCTGGTGCCGGTCGGCCATTCGCCGCGCTCACTTCAGGCGGTCCGTCATGTGACGTTCCTGTACAGCGAGCGCTGCGTGTCGGAGGTCGTGCTGGTCAACGTACAGGTGCCGCTCGAGGCGACGCGGCTCGAGGCATTTCATCCGCTGTCGCGGTTGCGCGCGATCGAGGACAAGTTCGCGTGCGCCGATCTGGCGATGGCCGAACGAATTCTGCGGGAAGCCGGTGTGCGGTACAGCGTCGTGAAGAAGGTCGGGCCGGTGGCCGACACGATCGCGGCCGTCGCGGCGGAGACGGGCTGCGACGAAATCGTCGTCGTCGGGCCGAGACACGGCGCGTTGCATGGGGTGCTGTCGATGTTCCGGCGCAGCGTGATGAGCCGGCTCCTGCGTATTTCCAACGTGCCGGTGACGGCGGTGCAATAAGCGCCGCGCCTGTCTTGCCATTGGCAAGGTCGCCTGCGGCGCGCGTTACGCTCGATCGCTGCGCGACCGGCGATGCGCGCGTGCCCGATCCCGTCGGCATGGGAGCGCTGCGGTGTCGACGCGTGTCCTTCCCGGAGACACGCGATGGTTGCGCGAGATGCAGCGCTTACTTGATGACCTTGCGCCAGAACACGAGGTAAGTCGCCAGCGACGACGCGCCCAGCAAAATCACCCACAACGGCGCCATGCTGATCAGCACGGAAGAGACGTCAAGCATCTGGATTCCTCATTAATTCGATAGCGATGTTCAACACGTATCTGCTGCATTCGGAACCGCTGCGCGCATCGCCTGCCGCACAACCGTTCCGTCGAAACGTGCATTCATGCTATCGCCTTGACCGGCCGAGCGACCGTCCCGCCCTGCGCGCATCCTGACATTCGTCAAACTCGCATCGATCCAATTGCGCCGCGATCGGCGACCGCCCCCCACGCCTGCGCCCCTTCGCACCGACAAAACAGGACGCGATCAGCCCGCGCCGTCGCCATTCAGCAGACGTTTACCGGGGGAAGCCCCAAGTGATTCGACGAACGACTCCGCGTTACGCTCGAGCGACGAGGAGACGAATCATGAGACGAGCCGTACACATCGCTTTTTTCGCGTTGCTGGCCTACCTGATCGGCGATCGCGCGCTGCTGCATGCGCAAGGCCGAGACGCGAGCGCAAGCGCGTGTTCGCAGGCCGCCGAACAGGTGAAATACGACGCGCTCAGCCGAGGTTTCGGCAGCGCGGCCGCCGACAGCCAAGGCGAAGCGTTCATGTCAGGCTGTCTCGTGACCGGACGCGGCACCCCGGACGTCGCGATGGCGGCACGTTGATCGTCGGACGGCCCGCGCATGTTGCCCGGACGCCGCACCGCTCTGCCGACAGCGGGCGCAATCGGCGCATCCCGCTTCTGCGCGCTGCGCCGTCGGCGCTGGCGTTGCGGGTAACGCGCATGCGCGCTCGATCCGGCACGCGGCGAAAGCGATGACCAGCCGCTGCGGCGTATTCGGTACGTCGTCGCGGTAGCAGCCGGCCTCGATCGTCCGGCAGCCTCCATCGCCGCTCCCGTCCCGGCACGCCCTTTTCCGAAGCGGCCGTCGCGCGCCGCCGGGAATCGTCGGGTTCCCGCGCTTCGGCACTGCGCGACTTCCGCACCGCTCCGAACACCGGTCGGCAGCCCGCCATCAACGGCTCTCCGCCACGCGCGACGGCCCGGGCACGCGAATTGCGGCTCGATTGCTCCCCCCTACGAGCCGCGATCATGAACGACGACGAGTCTCTCGATCCCGCGCCGGCTCGGCCGCGCGCTGCAGCGTGGCTCCGGCGCCTGGGGCCGGGCCTGATCACCGGGGCCGCCGACGACGACCCGTCCGGAATCGGCACGTACTCGCAGGCGGGCGCCCAATTCGGGCTCGAACTGCTGTGGTCGCTGCTGCTGACCTATCCGCTGATGACGGCGATCCAGCTGGTCAGCGCGCGCATCGGCCGCGTGACCGGCAAGGGCCTCGCGTCCAACATGCGCACGCACTATCCACCGTGGCTGCTCTACGTCACCGTCGTGCTGCTGATTGTCGCGAACGTGATCAACATCGCGGCCGACCTGTCGGCGATGGGCGCAGCGGTCAACCTGCTGCTGCACGGTCCGCAGCAGCTCTACGTCGTGGCCCTGGGCGGGATATCGGCCGTGCTGCAGATTTTCGTGCCGTACGAACGCTACGCCCGCCTGCTCAAATGGACGGCGCTGGCCCTGCTCGCCTATGTCGCGGTGGCGCTCGTCGTGCCGGTCGATTGGGGCGACGTCGGCCGCGCGATCGTGCTGCCGCATGCGCAACCGAGCGCCGCTTACCTGACCACGATCGTCGCCGTGCTCGGCACGACGATCAGCCCTTACCTGTTCTTCTGGCAGGCGTCGCAGGAAGTCGAGGAACTGCGCGCGGCGCCAAATCAGCAGCCGCTGCGGCGCATGCCGCATCAGGCGCCCGCGCAATTGCAGCGGATCAATTTCGACACGTGGGTCGGCATGGGTGTCTCGAACGTGATTGCGTTCTTCATCACGCTGACGGCGGCGGCCACGCTCAACCGGCATCACATCGACGTGAAAACGTCGGCGGATGCCGCGCGCGCGCTCGAACCCGTCGCCGGGCATTTTGCGTACGTGCTGTTCGCGCTCGGGATCGTCGGCACCGGCCTGCTCGCGTTGCCGGTGCTCGCGGGATCAGCGGCCTACGCGGCCGCGGGCACGTTCCGCTGGCGCAACAGTCTCGCGCTGCGGCTCGGCGTCGCGCCCGAGTTCTATGCGGTCATCGCGCTCGCGATCGTCGGCGGCGTGGCAATCACGTTCATGCATTTCGACCCGATCCGCGCGCTCTACTGGAGCGCAGTCATCAACGGCCTGACGGCCGTGCCGATCATGGTCGTGATGATGCTGATGGCCGGAAGCACACGCATCATGGGCGAGTTCGCCGTCAAGGGCATCCTGGCTTGGGGCGGCTGGATCGCGACGGCCGCGATGGCAATCGCCGCGATGGGCGTGTTCGTGCCGGGTTGAGCGCGGGCGGGCGCGCGGCGGCATCGCATCGCCGGCTCGGCTGAAGCGGGAAGCCGCGCGGCTGTCGGAGGCCGGTGCTGTCGAAGCCGCGCCATCTCGCTCGGGCGGCCGGCCAAGCGCACGCCGCGCAGATGGTCGACGCAACGCAACACGCACGGCAAGACGGTTCGCTGAATCGTCGCCGTTGGTCGCTCGCTATTGCGATGAACACGCCGGTCGTGCGTCGCGAGCGGCCCGCACACGTCAATCCGTGGCCGGGCGGATCACCAGTTCGTTGAAGCCGGTGCCCGCGTCCGGCTCGCGCGAGAAGCGATGCGCGGGCAACAGCACGAGCAGGATCTCGGCGGTCGTCCGCACGACGCAGCCGTTCGCGACATGGCCGCCGGACACGCGGCCTTGCGCATCGGATACCGACATGTGCAGATGCGCGCCGTCCGGCGCGACCGAGCCGGCGAGCGTGAGGATTTCGAGGTCGCCGCGCAGTTCGGTCGGCGCATCGACGCCGGCGAAGCGCAACTGCGCGGCGCTCAGGCTGCCGATACCCTGGATCACGAAGGCCGCGTGCGAATCGAGCCGATGCAACGCGTGCTCGATCGACGCGCGCAGATCGTTGCCGGGGGAAAGACGCAGAGGATGGGCTTGCATGGTCGATCACCTGCTGGTGAAGCCGGGTATCGGCCAAGAGTACGTTCGGCGACGCAATCCGGCAAGCCGCCTGGCCGATCGAACGCCGCGACCGCGACACGCGCGACACACGGCGTTCGGATCACATGGGGAACCGCTCGCCGGCGGCTTGCGCGCCCGGGATGCCGGCCGCGGCGACGACTTCGCGCGCGCCTTCCCCGAGCGGCGGCAACCCGACCGCCCCAACGCAAAAAGGCCCGGACATCGTCCGGGCCTCCGTGTCGTGCGCCACTGCAGGCAGCGCTTACGCCTCGAGCGCTTCGAGCACCTTCCCCTTCGTCTCGATCCCGACGAAATGAACGGTCAGCGCCGCGATCAGCGGCACGATGCCGATCAGGTAGAACGCCGGTGCGAGGTTCCCGCCGATGATCGCGTGCGGCACGATCATCGGCGCCGCGAACGACGCGATCTTCAGCCACGCGCTGCCAAGCCCGCAGCCGGATGCACGGATGCTCGTCGGATACTGCTCCGGCGTGTAGACGTACGCGGTGATGAAGCCCGACGCCATCAGCCCGAGCGACAACGAGCAGAAGACCGCGACGACATACACCGACGATGCGTGATAGACGCCCGCCAACGCCAGCGACAGCGCGCACAGCACGAACGACCACACGATCACCGGCTTGCGGCCGAGCTTGTCGACGAGCAGCGCCGACGCGAGCGAACCGAGCACGCCCATCACCGAACCGATCACCGCGAGATTCAGCGCGAGCTGCAGCGGTGCGTGATAGAAGTTCTTGTAGATGGTCGGCAGCCACGTCGACAATCCGTACTGGATGAATCCGCACGTCGCCCACAGCGTCGCCACCGCGAGCGTGCGCTTGCGATACGCGGCGCTGAACAGGTCGCTCATCCGGCGCTTCGGATGCTGGCGCACCATCTCGTCGTAGGCGGCCACCTGCGTGACGGGCTGCAGTTCGCCGCGCACCGACGATTCGAACACGCCCACCGCACGCCCGGCTTCCGCGAGCCGCCCGCGCGACGCGAGCCAGCGCGGCGATTCGGGCACGAGATGCGTCAGCACCAGCGCAAGCAGCAACGGCATCCCGCCGACGAAGTACATGATCTCCCAGCCGAATCGCGGCACGAGCCACGCGCCGAGCGCCATCGATACCAGCAGGCCGATCGGGAACACGATCTCGTACAGCAGCACGAACCGGCCGCGGCCATGCGCGCGCGTGATTTCGTTGATGTACGTGGCCGCGACAGGCAGTTCGCCGCCGAGCCCGAGTCCCTGCAGGATCCGCAGCAGCACGAACACTTCGAACGTCGGCGCGAAGCCACACGCGATGCTCGTGATGCCGATCACGGCCGAACTCCACGCGATCGCCTTCACGCGGCCGTGTTTTTCGGCAAGCGCGGGAAACAGGAACGCGCCGATCAGCTGGCCGATCGCGCCGGATGCGATCAGCATGCCGATCTGCGTCGGCGACAGCCCCCACTTATGAATCAGCAGCGGCAGCGTCGCCGCGATCGTGATCACGTCGAAGCCGTCGAAGAACGTCGCGGTGCCGATCAGCACGCGTGCGCGGATCTGCATCGCGTTGGCCGGAAGCCGCTCGAGCCGCGCGATGATCGCGCCGGGCGTGGAGGCGGCAGCTTCCATCGTGGCGCTGCCGGCCACGACGTTGTCGAAAGTGCTCATGCGGGGTGATCTCCTGGGTCTTTTGCCGGTGCTGCCGGTCAGGCAAGCGCTTGGGTCGTGTCTGCCAGGGCTTCCGTGTCCACTGCCCGGCCCTGGTTCATCCACTTGCGCGCAAGCTTCAGCTCGCGTGCGTTGTTGATGGCGATGACACCTCTCACATGCCCATCGCCCACGAAAAACAGCGTCGCGCGGCGCGCGGCGAGATCGCCGCGCACGACGATCTGCGCATCGGCCGGCAGGTCGCCGAGGATCTGCAGGTTCACGTCGTACTGATCGGACCAGAACCACGGAATCTCCGCGTAAGGCGCACGCACGCCGAGCACGGCCTTCGCGGCCGCGATCGCCTGATTCTGCGCGTTTGCCCACGATTCCAGCCGCACGCGCCGCTTCAGCCAGCCGTTGTGATGGTTCGCGACGTCGCCGCACGCGAAGATCGCCGGGTCGCTGGTCGCGCCGTATTCGTCGACGACGATGCCGTCGTCGACCGCGAGCCCCGCGTCGCTCGCGAGCGATGCGTTCAACGCGAGGCCGATGCCCGCCACCGCGAAATCGGCGTCGATCGTCGTGCCGTCGGCGAGCGTCGCACGCACTTTCGATGCGTCGTCGGGCTGCGCATCGAGCGATTCGAGTGCCGCGCCGAGCCGCACGTCGACGCCATTCGCGCGGTGCAGATCAAGCAGGAAGTCGGACACGATCTGCGGCACCGAGCGCCCGCATAAGCGCGGCGCGCCTTCGACCACGACCGCTTCGACGCCCAGCTTGCGCGCGGTCGCCGCGACTTCGAGGCCGATCCAGCCGCCGCCGATCACGAGCACGCGCCGGCTCGCGCGCAGCTTCTCGCCGAGCGCCGCCGCTTCGTCGAGTGTGCGCAAGTAGTGCAGGTTCGTCGTCCTGACGAGCGCATCGGGCAAGCGGCGCGACGTGCCGCCGGTCGCGATCACGAGGCGATCGTATTCGACTTCGAGGCCGCTTTCGGTCTTCACGACACGGCGCGCACGGTCGATCGCCGCCGCCCGTTGCGGCTGCCACGCTTCGACGTTCAGCGCGTCGAATTCGTCCGGACG
Organism: Burkholderia latens; assembly: GCF_902499045.1. GTDB lineage: Bacteria > Pseudomonadota > Gammaproteobacteria > Burkholderiales > Burkholderiaceae > Burkholderia > Burkholderia latens. Next base: position 172,220 of record NZ_CABVPL010000002.1, read on the forward strand.
CACGACGCGCACGGTCTCGATGTCGGCCTCGCCGGCCAGCACGGCCTTCGACAGCGGCGGACGCTCGTACGGCAGGTGCGGCTCGTCGGCGATCATCACGAGGCGGCCCGCGAAGCCTTCCGCGCGCAGCGTCTTCAGCACCCAGCCGGCGGCCTGGCCGCCGCCGATCACGACGATCGTGCCCGGCGCGGGCTGCGCGGGCGTATTCGCTTCGGTCATGATTTCCGCTCCGTCATGAACTTGCCTTCCGGCGCCTTCGCGTTCTTCTGCCGGCGCGTGTTGCCGTCGAGGCCGCCGTCGACGGCCCATTCGGCGAACACGGTCGGGCCCGGTTCGAATTCGCGCGGCTGCCATTCGGGCGTCAGCACGTCCTCGTCCGCGTAGTACTCGATCAGCGCGCCGGCCGGATTCTGGAAATACCAGAAGTACGCGGACGACACCGGGTGACGCCCCGGCCCGAGCTGCGTTTCCCAGCCGCAGCGGTCGATGTGCATGCCGCCGCCGAAGACTTCGTGAATATCGCGCACGGTGAACGCGACGTGGTTCAGGCCGCGCTTGCCATTGGGCAGCGCGAGCAGGAACAGGTCGTGATGGCCGCCGTGCGGCGCGCAGCGCATGAACGCGCCGCGTCCCGGATAGCGATCCGACGTTTCGAAGCCAAGGAGCTCGTGATAGAAGGTTTCCTGCGCGTCGAGGCAGTTCGTGAAGAACACGACGTGCCCAACCTCCACCGGCTCCGCACGTGCATAGATTGGGCTCGGCTGGTCGATCCGCGCCGTGCGGCCCCACACGTTCGACGGCGAGCCGGTGATGTCGAGTGCGCGCTTGCGCGTCACTTCGATCCGGATCGCCATCCCGTTCGGATCGATGCAGCCGAGCGCATCGTCATCCGCGTAATAGCCGGGCTGGCCGGCGAGCTTCGTGCGCAGCGCGCCGAGTTCCTGCTGCGTCGCGACGCCCCACGTGACTTCCCGCAGCGTCGGGCCCGCTTCGAACGCGGGCGGCAGCGACGGATCGCCGGCTTTCACGACCAGCACGGTGCAGCCGTTCAGCGTTTCGAAACGTGCGCGCGTGTCGTCGTGCGCGACTTCCTTCAAGCCCCAGTCGGCGAAAAAGCGCCGGCACGTCGCGACGTCGTCGACACCGTACGTGATCTGTTCGATACCCAAGATGGTCATTGCGTCATTCCCCTTCGCTCAGTTCGCCCACGGCAGCGGCGCGTCGTTCAAGCCCCAGTAGAGGCTCTTCTGCTGCATGTACTCGCGGATGCCAAGACGTCCCTTCTCGCGCCCCATCCCGCTCTCCTTCCAGCCCGAGAACGGCGTGGAGATCGAGAACAGCTTGTACGTGTTGATCCACACGGTGCCCGTCTCCAGCGCCCGCGCGATGCGCCACGCGCGCTTGTAGTCGCGCGTCCAGATGCCGGCGGCAAGACCGAACACGCTGTCGTTCGCCTGCGCGATCAGCGACGCTTCGTCGTCGAACGGCATCGCGACCAGCACCGGCCCGAAGATTTCTTCCTGGCAGATGCGCGCGCTGTTCGACAGGCCTTCCAGAATCGTCGGCTGATAGAAGAAGCCGTCTTCGCGCCCGTCGCCCGACGGCCGCTCGCCGCCGCACAGCAGGCGGCCGCCTTCTTCCAGGCCGAGCGCGACGTAGCGCTCCACCGACTCGCGATGCTTCGCGGTGATCAGCGGCCCCATCTGCGTATCGGCGCGCATCGGGTCGCCGACGCGCAGCTTGCGCGCACCGGCCACCAGCCGCTGCATGAATTGGTCGTACACCGCGCGCTGCACGAACAGGCGCGAACCCGCGATGCACGCTTCGCCCGACGAGCTGAAGATCCCGTACAGCACGCCGTTGACCGCGTGATCGAGATCGGCATCGTCGAACACGATCGTCGGCGACTTGCCGCCGAGTTCGAGCGACACCGGCATCAGCTTCTCCGCCGCGATGCGCGCGATCCCGCGGCCGACTTCGGTGCCGCCGGTGAACGACACCTTCTTCACGAGCGGATGACGCACGAGCACGTCGCCGATCACCGAGCCCTTGCCCGGCAGCACGCTCAGCACGCCCTTCGGCACGCCGGCTTCCTCGCAGATCCGCGCGAGCGCGAGCGACACGAGTGGCGTGACCTCGGCCGGCTTCAGCACCACCGCGTTGCCGCCGGCGAGCGCGGGCGCGAGCTTCTGCGCATCGGACGCGATCGGCGAGTTCCACGGCGTGATCGCGGCGATCACGCCGATCGGCTCGTGCACGCTCATCGTCAGGTAGTCGCCGCGCGACGGCGTCAGTTCCTCGTCGAGCGTTTCCAGGCACGCGGCGAAATAGCGGAACGTGTTCGCCGCGCTCGCCACGAGCACGCGCGTCTCGCCGATCGGCTTGCCGTTGTCGCGGCGCTGCAGGTGCGCGAGTGCATCGTGACGCTGCATGATCAGGTCGGCGATCCGGTACAGCACCAGCGCACGCTGATGCGGCTTGAGCCCGGCCCAGTCCGCGCGCCGCCATGCGGCGTCGGCGGCCACGACGGCGTCGGCCGCGTCTTCCGCGTTCGCCGTCGAGACCTCCATGTTCAGCGACTGGTCGGCCGGATAGATGCTCGCGTACGGCGCGCCACGGCCGCGCCGCCACTCGCCGCCGATCAGGATGTCGCCGTTGGGTACGAGGCGCGTATCGAATGGAGTCATGTCACAAGTCCCACAAATCTGTCTCTGCGCGGCCGCTCGCGTCGTCGCGCAGGCGGGGCGCTCAATGGTCCGAAGGCTTCGCGCTCAGATCACGCAACGGGCCGCGCGATTGCGCAGCGCGCGGATCGCGCTGTACGCGGTCAACGCGGACGTCTTCGGGTTGTCGGGCAACGGCTTGCCGCTCATCTCGAGCGACATCTCGCCGAACGCGCCGCGCGCGGTGATGCGATGCACGTTGCGCGCGACGCCCGGATCGGCGATCAGGCGCACGCGCGTCGCATCGAGCCCGAGGCCCGCGAGCGCGACCGTCGCCGCGACGTTCGCGTTCTTCGGATAGAGCCGGGCGGCGTCGCGCGCGGTGCCGTCGAAGATCACCTTCTCTTCGGTCATCGCATGCAGGTCGCACAGTGCCTCGGCAGGCGTGCCGAGCCAGCCGAGCGGCGGCTTGCGGCCGACGTACAGCACGTCGTCGAGGCCGCCCTGCTTCGCTGACGCCAGCGCGTCGATCCCGCCGATCGCGCCGGACAACAGCGTCAGCGTCGCGTCGCCTTCGTCGGCGGCCTGCGACAGCACGTCGAGCAGCGCGAGATCGGACAGCGCGCCGATCGACGCGACCGCGCAGTCGGTGCCGGCCTTCAGCAACGGCACGACGTGATCGACGAGCGCGCTGTGGCCCGCGCATTCGAGCGCGAACTCGGGGCGGCGGGCCAGCGCGTCGACCGACGACACGACCTCCACCGCATCGCCGAGCTCGCGCTGCACCGCATCGCGCTGGTGCTCGGGCACGATCACGTGCGCGACGCGCAACGACGCATCGTGCTCGACCGCGCGATACACGGCGGCACCGATCGCACCGAAGCCGATCATCGCGACGTCGACGGGCACATGCGCGCGGGCGTGGCCCGGATGGCGTCCGTCAAGCATATTGCTGCTCCGACGGCGTTTCTTCCTTCTTCACCGGCGGCCCCGCGAACGCCGATGCGAACGAGCCGACCGACAGCATGTCGACTTCGACCATCACCGGGCCTTCCTGCGCGATCCCTTCGCGCACGATCGCATCCGCCTGGTCGAGCGACGTGATCCGGTAGTGCGTGAGGCCGAAGCTCGCGCAGAACTGCGCGAAATCGGGCTGGTGCAGCTGCACGAAGCAGCGGCGGCCGCCGTAGTGCGCGTCCTGGATATTGCGGATCACGCCGTAGCACTGGTCGTTCATCAGCACGATCATCACGTTCGCGTTTTCCTGCACGGCCGTCACGAGCTCGCCGACGTTGACCATCAGGCCGCCGTCGCCGACCAGGCAGACCGTCTTCGCGGCCGAGCCGGCCAGCGCCGCGCCGATGCCCATCTGGATGCCCTGGCCGATGCCGCCGCCGAGCGCATGCACGCCCGCGCGCGGCTCGAAGATCTTCAGCAGGCGGTTGCCCCACGTGCTGTTCGAGATCGTCACGTCGCGCACCCAGTTGTAGTCGCGGCCCACCGCGGCCTGCAGCGTGTCGACCAGCTTCCTGTACGGCCCGAGGCCTTCCGCGACGCTCGCGGCGGCCTGCTCGCGCGCGGCGGCGAGATCGGCCGCGAACTGCGGATCGACCGACAGCCGGCCTTCGAGGCGATCCGCCAGCTCGGCCAGCACGCGCTTCGAATCGCCGTGCACGAACAGCGCGTTGCGATAGCCGCGGTTGTCGGCGAGCGCATCGGCGTCGACGCGGAACAAGGGCTGCGGCAACGCGAGCTTGTACTTCAGCGTCTCGTTGCCGCGCAGGCGCGAGCCGACGACGACGAGCGCGTCGCAGGTCTGGTAGAACGCTTCGACGGCCGAATGCACGTTGAACGCGCCGAGCGTCGCCGGGTGATCCTCGGGCAGCACGCCGCGGCCCTGCACGCTCGTCACGACGCCGAAGCCGAGCTTCACCAGCCGCTCGACTTCCGCACGCGCGTGGCGTGCGCCGCCGCCGAGCCACAGCAGCGGACGGCGCTTGGCCGCCAGCGCGTCGGCGAGCTTCGCGACGCGTGCTTCGTCGTGCTCGCGCACCGCGACGTGCGCCGGTGCGAGGTCTTCCGGCCATTCGATTTCGGCGGCCTGGATGTCGATCGGAATCTCGACCGACACGGGGCCCGTCGGCGCGGTCTGCGCGATGCGCACCGCTTCGCGGATCGTCGGCAGCACGGTCTCGACCGTGCGCACGCGGAACGCGGCCTTCGAGATCGCGTCGAGCATCGTCAACTGGTCCGGCGCTTCGTGGATGTAGGCCAGATCCTGATCGAGGTACGGCGTCTCGATCTGCCCGGTGATGTGCAGCAGCGCGGTGCCGGCCGTCAGCGCCTCGACCATTGCGCCGGCCGCGTTGCCGGCCGCCGTACCGGTGCTCGTGAACGCGACGCCGAGGCCGCCCGACACGCGGGCCAGGCCGTCGGCCATGTTCACCGCGCCCGCTTCGCCGCGCGCGCCGACATACCGGATGTTGCCGCGCGAGTTGATCGCGTCGAGGATCGGCATGTTGTGGATCGAGATGACACCGAATGCGGTCTTGACGCCGCACTGCTCGAGAAAGGCGGCAATCAGCTCGCCAACCGTGGTTTTTTCAGACATGGCGTGCAAAGCCTCCAGAAACGTCGATATGGCTGCCCGTCGTGTAGGACGACAGATGCGTTGCGAGATAAAAAAGGGCCCAGGCTGCCTCGTCGGGCTTGCCGAAGCGGTTCAGCGGAATGTTCTTCTTGCGGGCGAGCGCGGCCGTCCAGTCCTCCCAGCTTTCGCCGGCCTGCGCCTGCGCGTCGTAGCGGCGGCGCCACTGGCCAGACTCGACGATGCCGATCAGGATCGAGTTCACGCGAATGCGCTGCGGCGCCAGCTCGGTCGCGAGCGACTTCACGAGGCTCAGCACGCCCGCGCGCGCCGACGACGTCGCGACCATGTGCGGCTCCGGCTGCAGCGCGAGCAGCGAGTTCACGCAGGTGATCGTCGGTGCGGCCGCATCGCGCAGCAGCGGCAGGAATGCGCGCGTCGGGCGGATGATGCTGAAGTACTTCAGTTCGAGTTCTTCGCGCCACGCGTCGTCGGTCGTGTCCGCGAAGGTCGACACGCGGCCCTGGCCGGCGTTGTTGACCAGCATGTCCGCGCGGGCGAAGCGGTCGGACACGGCTTGCGCGAACGCGGTCACGTCGGCTTCGTCGAGCACGTTGCAGCGCACGGCAAGCAGTCGTGCATCTGCGTACTTGTCGCGCAGCATCGTTTCGGCGCGCGCGAGGCGTTCGCCGTCGCGGCCGCAAATCGCGACCGACGCGCCGGCCTGCAGGAACCGTTCGGCAGTCGCGAGGCCGATGCCGGACGAACCGCCCGTCACCACCGCCACCTGCCCGGTCAAGTCGATCTCAATCATCGGAGTCCTAAAGCCTTCAGAAACGTGTGCTCGTCATCCGAGCGGTAATTGAGCCGACGCGACAACTCCGCCGCCGCGCGCTGCACCTTGTCGATCAGGCCGTCGGCGATCAGCGTCGCATCGATCTCCGGCCGCGGGACCGTCACCGTGATGCACGCGACGATCTTCTGCGTGTCGTTGCGCACCGGCGCCGTGACCACCGAAATCCCGCGCTCGAACGACGAATTGCTGATGCCGTAGCCGCGCAGCGCATCCTCGCGGATCACTTCATACAGCGCGTCGACCGTTTCCGGCGTCGCGCTCGTCATCTGGTTCAGCGTGCGTTCCGGATACAGCGCCCGCAGCTCCGTCAGCGACAGGTCGCCCATCAGCACGTGGCCGTGCGTCGTCGCGTGCGCGGGCAGCCGCGTGCCGACGTTCACGCGAATCGAGCTGAACACCGGCGCCTGGCTCTGCGCCTTCGCGACGAACACGACGTCGCGGCCGTCGCGGATCACGATGTGCGTCGTGAAGCCCGTCGCATCGCGCAGGCTTTCGATCACCGGCAGCCCGAGATCGGTCAGCTCCAGCGAGCTCAGGTATTCGAAGCCGAGCCGCAGCACGGCGATGCCGAGCTTGTAGTTGCGATCCTTGTCCGCACGCTCGAGAAAGCCGAGCGACTCGAGCGTCTGCAGCAGACGGAACACCGTCGTGCGCGGAATGCCGAGCCGCTTCGACAATTCCGGCGCGCCGAGCACCGGCTCGCGCGGCGAGAATTCGGCGAGGATCCGCAAACCGCGCTCGAGGCCCGGCACCACGTAGCCGGCTTCGGACTTCGCGCTATCCGCGTCCTGTCGTTGCAACGGTTCGCTCATTCCAGCCCCCGTTGACGGTCGCATTGACGGAAGAACGTATCGATCAGCGACGAATAAACCGCCGGCGCTTCCACATACCCCGCATGACCGGCCTGCGGAATCACCTGCAACTCCACGTGCGCGGCCGCGGCGATCCGCTCGCAGGCGGCCGGCGGCGTGATCGCGTCGTTCGCGCCGACCGCGACCGCCGTGCGGCCGCGAAAACCGGCGAGATCGGAAGCGAGATCGGCGTTCGCAAGCAGGTGCGTGGCCTGTGCATAGCCGGCCGGCAGGATGCGCGCCATGTTCCAGCGCACCCATGCGCGCGCCTCCTCGCTCGCGAAAGCCGACAGCATGTTGCCGCTGCGCTGGTCGGCGAGCCCGGCCGGGCCGAGTTCCGCAAGCATCGCGAGGCGCGCGTCGCGCCGCGCGTCGCGCGTTTCGGCGGGCGCGCTGCCGTAGCCGCCCGCGGGCGAGATCAGCAGCAGGCCGGCGATTCGCGCGGGCATCATGCGGGCCAGCCCGCCCGCGACGATCGCGCCGAGCGAATGCCCGACCAGCACGCAGCGTTCGATGCCGAGTGCATCGAGCCACGCATTCAGCGACGCCGCGTAATCGGCGGCCGTCGGCGATGCGCCGCGCACGGGCGTCGACACGCCGTAGCCGGGCGCATCCCACGCGAGCACGCGCCGCGATGCGCTCAGCGTGTCGAGCTGGCGCACCCACGATGCGGCGCCCGAGCCGATCCCGTGCAGCAGCACGACCGGCAGCGTGTGGCCCGCATGCTGCGCGCCGGCCTCGCGGTAGCCGATCGTGCCCGCCGCGCCGGCCGCGCAACGCTGCTCGGGAAACTGTCCGAGCAGCGCGGCGAACGCCGCGGTGCGGTCGCGTTCACGTTTGTCGATGACACTCATTGCTTGCTCCGCCCGCTGTCAGCGCTTGATCTTCGCGAGCGGCGAATCCGGCGGATACGTCGGCGTGATCGGCTTCGGCGAGCCGAGCATCACGCACATCAGCGCGTCTTCCTCGCCGATGTTGATTTCAGTGCGATACACGCCCGGCGGCACCGAGATCAGGTCGCGCTCGCCGAGGATCGCTTCCCACGTCTCGCCGTCGCGCTCGCAGATCACCTTCATCTTGCCGCGCAGCACGAAGAAGATTTCCTCGACGTCGATATGGATGTGGCTCGGGCCGATGTTGCCGGCCGGGATGACCATCGTCGAGAACGTGAAGTTGCCGGCCGGCACCGTGTTGACGTCCTTCGCGACGCCCGTGCCTCCCGTGCCGACGTAGCGCATCTGCGCGCGGCGGTACTTCGGGTCGTAGTCGGCCTGGAACTTCAGCGCGTCCCAGTCGTAGCGCCGCGTCGCATAGCGCGCGACGCGCCCTTCCATCCAGTCGCCGAAGCTTGCGCCGTCCGGCTGGTCCCACGACTTGCGTTCGAGATCTGCGTCCGCCATCGTCCTCTCCTTCATTTCCAGTGAAAACTTCGATTCAATTCATTACGAAGCCGCCGTTCACCGGCAGCAGTTGACCCGTCACGAAACGCGCGCCGTCCGACAGCAGGAACAGCACGGGGCCCGTCACGTCGTCGGGCACCTGCGCGCGTGCGAGCGCGCGCCCCTGCAGGTAGAACGCGTGGCGCTCCGCGGGCACGTAGGCCGTCGCCTCGACTTCGGTGAGCCCCGGCGCGATCGCGTTGACCGTCACACCGTGCACGCCGAACTCGCGGGCCTGCGCATGCGTCATCGCGATCACCGCGCCCTTGCTCGCGACGTACGCGAGCAGCTTCGGCGCGCCCCACAGCGCGGTGTCCGATGCGAGGTTCACGATCGCGCCGCGGCCCGATTGCGCGAGGTGCGGCAGCGCCGCATTGCTGACGAGCCACACGCCGCGCACGTTCACGTTCATCACGGCATCCCAGGTCGTCACGTCGAGTTCCGTCGACAGCTTGCCGCCCGAGTTCGTGATCGCCGCGTTGTTGATCAGCGCGTCGATGCCGCCGAGCGCCGCCGCGCCCTGCGCGACGAACGCATCGACGCTCGCCGGCTCGGCTAGGTCGAGCGCGAAGAAATGCGCGGTGTGGCCGGCTCGCGTGAGTTGCGCGGCGAGCGCGCGGCCCTCGTCGGCGAGCACGTCGCCGAACGCGACGTGCGCGCCCGCCGCGACCAGCGCCTTCACGAACGCCGCGCCGAGACCGCGCGCGCCACCCGTGACGAGCACGCGGCGCCCCGGCAGCGACACGACCGATGCGAGCTCAGCCATTCGCCGGCTCCGCCGCGGCGCGTGCCGCACGGTGCGCGTCGAGCGCGGCCAGGTGTTCCTGCGCGCGCTGGCGCAGCATCCGGCGCACGCGCGTGATGCCGACGTCGTGCTGGTACAGGTATTCGTGATCGCGCGCATGCGGCGCGAGGCTTTCGAGGACGTAGCGATCCTGCTCGAGCACGTCCCAGTGCAGGCCTTCGAGGCGGTTGCGGTACATGAAGCGCCACACGTCGCGCTGCCAGCCGCTGACCTTGCGGGTGCGCCAGAAATAGACCTGGCAGTTGTCGCCGTCGACGGGCGTCGCGAAGCCGATGATCCCGAAATTGCCGCCGGGGCCGAACTTCTGCTTGTACGGAATCGCGAGGCGCATCCACAGGCAGCCGGTTTCGCCGAGCTCGACCCAGTCGAAGTTCACGTCGCGCTGGCCGATCTTCTCGAACATCAGCCCCGTTTCCGTCTTGCGCACGCGCATCTCGGCCTGCTTGTCGCCTTCGGCCATCGAGTGCGACGTGGCGTGCAGATACGCGCCGTGCATCGGGTCCATCACGTTGTCGATCGCGTACTGGTAATTGCACTTCCAGTTCGACACGCACAGGAAATGCGCGTATTCGTCGGCGACCAGTTCCTCCGGCAGGTTCAGCGGCGCCGGCTCGCCGTGCGCTTCGTCGCCGAACCACAGGAAGATCGCGCCGGCCTTCTCTTCGACCGGATACGACTTCACGCACTTCGTGCCTTCGAGCGGACAGTTGGACACGGCGGGCACCCGGTTGACCGTGCCGCCGCCGTCGACTTCGATGCCGTGATACCAGCATGCGATGTTGCCGCCGAGGTTCCAGCCGAGCGACAGGCGCGCGCCGCGGTGCGGGCAGCGGTCTTCCAGCGCATGGACCTTTCCTTCGTGATCGCGCCACAGCACGATCTGCTCGGACAGCCGCGTGAGGCCGACGGGCGCGTTCGACACCTGCCAGCTCGGCGCGACGGGATACCAGTAGTTCTTGATGCCGCGGTCCAGGTAATCGCGGACCGGGTCGTGTTGGACTTCGTGTTGTGCGGGGGACGTCATCAGTGTGCTCCGGATGCGGTTGTCGGGTCGGCGCTCACGCGCGCGGCGCGGTCGGTGCGCTCATTCCGCCAGCGACGCCATTTCGGCGCGGAAGCGCTCAGGTGTCCAGACCGTGCCGTCCGGCGCGCGGAAGCCGATGCGGTTCAAGCCCGCGACGACGTCGTCCAGCTCGGTCGCGCCGCTCTCGAACACGCGTTCGAGTGCATCGCCGAGGTCGTTCTCATACTGCGTCGGCGCGGCCTTGCGGTTCTGCCACACCTGGTTCTCGGCCTGCCCCGGGATCTCGATCTGCCCCTTGCCGGCAACGTTGTTCGGCTGCGGCGCCACCCACGGCTTCAGGAAGGGATTGAAATTGACGGTCGCTTCTTTCATGTCACTCCACCTTGATCTGGATTTCTTCACCGGCGAGGCGCACCGCGTACTGCTTCAGCGCGCGCCCGCCCGGGCCCTTCAGGCATTCGCCGGTCTTGATGTCGAACACGGCCTCGTGCAGCGGGCACTCGACCGTGCCTTCGTCGACGAAGCCCTGCGTCAGCAGCGCGTACGCATGCGGGCACACGTTCTCGAGCGCATACACGTCGTCGCCGACGCGGTAGATCCCGATTTCGACGCCGTCGGTCCGCTTGAACTCGATCGGCGTGTCTTCCGACAGCGCGCCGGCATGACCGGCGCAAACCCATTGTTCAGACATCTCACACCCTTCCTTCTGATCGACTCTCGGTTCGCTCCGGATTTGTTCCATATCCGGAACAGCAGTTTATGGATGGTGATTATAGGAGTGACGCTTCACGAGTAAAACAAAAAGCTGCATGTCCTAGGGAAAACACTGAACGCGCGGTGGGCGATCACGCGCCCGGGCCGTATCACGTTTAATTTTTTGTTTATTGACGGGGGTTTAAGTCTGATTTACGCGATCCTCCCGCCCGCGTCGGGGATGACCCGCACCGCCATCCGGCCCGATAAATTTATTTTTGATACTCGGCACGACGCCCCTATACTCCATTCCATCAGAGGCACGATGTTCCTTATATGGAACATAAAAATGCCCGCTCGGTGGTGCAGATCGCGCGACGGCCGGCCGTCCCCCGCGCCCGCCGCCACAGCATGTTTTCCACCAGGTTTGGAGAGTCAGGAGATCAAATGGTCAAGCAAGCGGTAGCAGCAGCAGTCATCGGAATGGGCGCGCTGTCGGGCGCGTGGGCGCAGAGCAGCGTGGTGCTGTACGGCAGCCTGGATGCCGGCGTCGCGTACGTGAACAACGTCGGCGGACATGCGAAGTGGGCGATGATCCAGGGCAACACCCAGCCCGACCGGTGGGGGCTGAAAGGCAAGGAAGACCTCGGCGGCGGCCTGTCCGCTATCTTCCAGCTCGAAAACGGCTTCTATACGAACAACGGCCAGTTCGCGACCGCGAACACGATCTGGAACCGCGCCGCCTACGTCGGCCTGAGCTCGGACCGTTACGGCACGCTGACGCTCGGCCGCCAGACGCCGCTGACGTTCGACTATCTCGATCCGCTCAGCACCGCGTACCTCGCGCTGAGCTGGTTTGCGTTCCACCCCGGCAACATCGACGGGCTCGCCGCGACCGGCAACGTGCCGTACAACAACGCGGTCAAGTACCGGTCGCCGAGCTTCGCGGGCTTGTCGGCGGCGGCGACGATGGCGCTCGGCAACACGACGAACTTCTCGACCGGCAAGTCGGTCGGCGTCGCGCTGAACTATGCGAACGGGCCGTTCAAGGCGTCGGCCGTGTACTCGAACGAGCACGACCGCGCGATCCTGATCGGCCAGACCGGCATCGCGTCGTTCCAGGGGCAGAACACCGCGAACGGCTATCTCGCGAACAAGGTCGAGAACATCGGCGCGGGCGCGTCGTACCAGATCGGCGACTTCCTCGTGCACGGCCTTTACACGCGCGTGAAGATGCAGTCGAACGGCTTTTCCGACACGTTCCAGAGCTACGACGCGGGCGTGAACTATCGCAGCAGCGCGTTCAACACGATCGCGGGCGGCGCGGCGACGACGACGCTGGCCGGCCGCCGCTGGACGCAGGTCGAGCTCGGCGACATCTACGCGCTGTCCAAGCGCACGCAGCTCTATGCGAACGTACTTTACGAACACGGTTCGGGCGGCGCGAAGGCCGCGTTCTTCACGGCCGGCACGTCGAGCACGGCGAATCAGGTGATCGTGCTGACCGGCATTCACCACTCGTTCTGAGCGGCGCCGGGCGCGCTCCGCGCGATGCCGGAAACGAAAAGAGCAGCCGGCGGGCTGCTCTTTTGTCATTGACGGCGGACTGTTGATGACTCGCGGAGCCGCGCGAAGCGGATCGTCGGACGGATCAGAACATCGCGACGCGGTGCCGCGCATGCGCGAACGTCGGGTCGCTTTCGAGCGGCCGGTAGTTCAGCCGTTGCGACAGGTCGACCGCCGCGCCGCACACCGCTTCGACGAGCCGCTCCTTCTCGCCCGCCTCGCCGATCTCCGAGCGCGGCACCGTCGCGGTGATCGCCGCGACGATCGCGCCCGAATGGTCGCGCACGGGCGCGGTCACGGCCGAGATGCCGCTCTCGAATGCAGCCTCGCTGACCGCATAGCCGAGCCGCGCGTAATGACGCACGCGCTCGTACAACTCGTCGACGGTGCCCGGCGTGCGCTCGGTGAATTGTTCGAGCCGCTTCTCCGGATACAGCTGGCGCAGCGCGTCGCGCGTGAGGTCGCCCATCAGCACGTGGCCGTGCACGGTCGCATGCGCGGGCAGCCGCGTGCCGACGTGCACCTTCACCGAACCGAACATCGACGTGTTGCTCTGCGCCTTCGCGACGAACACGACATCGCGCTGGTCGCGGATCAGCAGATGCGTCGACAGGCCCGTCGTGTCGCGCAGCCGTTCGAGCACGGGCGTGCCGAGATCGGTCAGTTCCAGCGAATTCAGGTATTCGAAGCCGAGCCGCAGCACGCCGACGCCGAGCCGGAAATAGCGGTCGCCGTTCACGCGCTCGAGAAAACCGAGCGCTTCGAGCGTCTGCAGCAGACGGAAGGTGGTCGTGCGCGGGATGCCGATGCGCTTCGACAGCTCCGGCGCGCCGAGCACCGGCTCGCGCGCGGAGAATTCGGCGAGGATCCGCAGCCCGCGCTCGAGGCCCGGAACCAGGTACGACGATGCGCCGCCGGACGATTCGTCGTCGCCCGCGCCCGGCTTCGATGCGTCGTGGCCGACGTCGTCGCGCGGCGCGCTTGCCGGCTTCGCCGGCGGTTTCGATGCGCCGCTCATCGTTGGATTGACCCTGTGCACATGGACGGAATGGAAGCGTTCACGAAAGACCCGCAATGCTCGATTATGGATTTTCGGCCGGACCGGATCAACACGATCCGGCGTCGCGGCCGACGGGCCGATGGGTGGCCGGGCCAGCCGGACAGCCGCATGGCCCGATGCGACCGGAAGGATAACAGCGACGGACAGGGCCGCCCACCGGAACGTCGCCATCGGTCAGCGCCGAGCTGCGCGTGCACGACATGCGTTGCGCGCGCATCACGTCCTGGCATTCAGCGGCACGATCGCGTGCCGATGCAGCAGCGACCACGAACGGGGAAACGAAGAACGGAACGGATGGAAACAAACGACCACGCCGATCCGCGAACGCGATCGGCTCGACGGCGTCAGGCCGTCATCGCGTAGTCATACTCGGCGCGCGCGCGCTGACCGGCGGCGTACGCGTCGGCTTCGCCGCGGAAGCCTTCCGTACTGAATGCGACGACTTTCACACCGACGCCGGACGCCCGTTTCACCGTCAGCGCCCATTGCCATCCACCGTCTTGTTCGAAGACGTGCAGCGAGGGTTCCAGGGATGGGTCCAGTACGGTCACGGATATGCTCCTGCCCGGCGCGCCGGCCTGCGCGCGGGCATGTCGTAAATATGTGCCGGCTCGCGGCACGTTTCGGTCATTCGATAGTTTAGACAAGGAATGTTGCGACGCACCATCAGGGCTTACACTTGCCTATCGAAACCGGGCGGTCGATCGCATACCTCGCGAATCCATATGCCGCCGGCCTTCCCGGCCCATTCCACTGCACTTTTCATACGGCGTGCGGCAACGTGCCACATGGACACCGAATTGCTCGGCTCGGCCGCAAAAGGGGCGCGGCCCCGGGCGCCCGGGTGAAGCGATCGGCGTCGCCGACGATCAGCGGCTCGCCGCCGACACCACCCGCCTGAACGTCAGATTGACGCGCTCGCCGTGCACGGCCGGCGCCTTCGGCACGCGGTGCTGCCATTCGGCCTGCGTGCGGCCGCGCATCACCAGCAGGCTGCCGTGCGTCAGCCGGTACGCATGCACGACGCCGGTCACACGATGACGCAGGTCGAACACGCGCATCGCGCCAAGGCTCACCGACGCGATCACCGGCGCGTCGCCGAGCTCCGGCTCGTTGTCCGCATGCCAGCCGAGGCTGTCCTGCCCGTTGCGGTAACGATTCAGCAGCACGCTGTTGAAACAGGCGCCGCAGGTTGCCTCGACCGCGCGCTTCAGTTCGAGTACGGTCGGCGTCCACGGCGCGGGCACGTTGCGGATTCCCGAATACACGTACACGGCGTCCGGCTCGCCCTGCCACGCGGTGAGCCGCGGCAGCGGAATGCGGCCGCGCGGCGTGCGGATCGTGTCCTGCCGCCACGCGACTTCGCCGATCAGCGCGGCCAGCACGCGATCGGCGTCGGACGATCCGAGCCAGTCCGGGTACCAATCCACGTCGGGCACGGGTGCATCGGCAAAAAGATCGGGCGTCGACATGGCGGAATCAGGCAAAAAATGAACGGTGCGGACGGGCCATGTCTGCATGGTAGCCACCGGCGACGCGCACCGCCATGCGCTGTCATTCCGGCAATCGGCACGCGGGTGCGGATGAAGCGCGCCGCTACGCCGCGGTTGATCGACGCGATCAAATTCGGTCTGACGTCGATGAGCACAAGCCCCGCACGCATCGCCCGATGCGTGCTATCGGCCGCGCGTCAACCGGATCAGCGTGATTTCGGACGGCACGCCGAAGCGGTTCGGCGGTCCCCAGTAGCCGGTGCCGCGGCTGGTGTAGAGCCACATCGCGCCGAACCGGTCCAGCCCGCCGATCACCGGCTGCTGCAGACGCACGAACGGCGGCCACGGGAGAAACTGGCCGCCGTGCGTATGGCCGGACAACTGCACGGTGAAACCCGCGCGGCTCGCCGCTTCCGCACTGCGCGGCTGGTGCGCGAGCAGGATTTTCGTCGTGACGTCGCGCGGTGCGCCGGCCAGTGCCCGTTCCGGGTCGCTGCGATGCGCGGGATCGAATCCGCCGGCCGTGAAGTCGGTGACGCCCGCGAGCACCGCGCGCGCACCGTCGTGCTCGATCACCACGTGCTCGTTCAGCAGCACCTTCAACCCGATCCGGCGGAATTCGTCGATCCACGCGTGCGCGCCGGCGTAATACTCGTGGTTGCCCGTCACGAGAAAGCTGCCGTGGCGCGAGCGCATCTGGCCGAGCGGCGCCGTGTGTTCGCGCAGCCGCTTGACGGAGCCATCGACCACGTCGCCCGTCACGACGACGAGATCGGCGTCCAGCGCATTGACCGCGCGCACGATCCGCTCGATGTACGGCCGCTTGATCGTCGGCCCGACGTGGATGTCCGACAGTTGCACGATCGTGAGTCCGTCGAGCGCGGCAGGCAGCCCGTCGACCGGAATCGACACGCGCTTGACCGCGGCCGTGCGGCGCGCGCCGACGAAGCCGATCGCAGTGACCAGCACCGCACCGGCCAGCACGCCGAGCGCGGTGTCGGACGCCGCACCGCTCCATGCGCCGTCGTGGCCTAGATGCCGCCACGCGACCACACCGAGCAGCACCGGCTCGCGCAGGAACGTCAGCACCAGCAGCGACGAAAAGAACCCCATCGCGAGCGAGCCGGCCCAGCCGACGAGCGTCGCGGGCCAGCCTTCATCGAAGCGGCGCGAGAACATGCCGACCGGAATCAGCACGACGAAACTCGCGAGCACGAGCGCCGCGATCGTGCGCGCGAGCGGCGACGCGAACGCGTCGGGGACGATCCGCAGCCCGACATACAGATGGAACAGCACGCCGATTGCAATGAACCGGACAAAGAAACTTCGCATGGAAACTCGTCCTCGTTGCGATACCGCTTCCGCGCTGCGTCGCGCGAGGCGGTGACGAAAGGTGTCGTCATGCCGCGCGCCACGGGTCGCGCCCTACGCAGGATGGTACACAGATACCGGCCGGAACGACGGTCGTGCCCTGCGGCAGGCGCTGCGAGCACTCGCACGGTGAACGGTTGCCGGCGGGCTGGTTGGTTGTCGAGTTGGTCGCATTAGTCGCATTAGTCGCATTGGTCGCATTGGTCGGATTGGTCGCGTGGGTCGCGTGGGTCGCGTCGGTCGCGTCGGTCGCGTCGGTCGCGTCGGTCGCGTCGGTCGCGTCGGTCGCGTCGGTCGCGTCAGTTGCGTTGGTCGCATGATGCGTGATGCGGGACGTCCGCGCCGTCGCGACCTCTTCCCCGCGGCGGCGCGGACGTTCGCGGCCGGCGGCCAGCGCGGTTGACGCGCATGCGGGCGGCCCACTAGAATGCCGCCCATTCTTCCTTCAGGAACCATCGTGGACAGTTGCAGCACTCCGTTGCGTGCGC
This sequence comes from Burkholderia latens, assembly GCF_902499045.1. GTDB lineage: Bacteria > Pseudomonadota > Gammaproteobacteria > Burkholderiales > Burkholderiaceae > Burkholderia > Burkholderia latens. The sequence goes on from NZ_CABVPL010000002.1 coordinate 189,116, forward strand.
CGCTTGCCGCCTGAACGCCTGTCCGACGCAGTCCTCCTGCCGCGGCTCGCGTTCCGCGAGCCCGCACGCCGCCCGTTTCACATTGAATGACGCATTCGCGCGGTACAGTACCGCGCGATGACGGCCATGGTGCCGCGCGCGGCCTCGCGCCGCCGCGACGCGGGCCGTCAGGCGCGCCTTGCACGGCAGGACACTCATGACTTTCGATTTCGCACTTCGTCTTTTCACCGCGTTCGCCTGCGGCGTCGCGATCGGCCTCGAACGCCAGATGCGGCAACGCACGGCCGGCCTGCGCACCATCACGCTCGTCGCGAGCGGCGCGTGCCTGTTCGTCACGCTCGGCGTGCTGACCGGCAACGGCGTGGCCGGCGTCACTCAGATCGCCGCGTACGTCGTATCCGGCGTCGGCTTTCTCGGCGGCGGCGTGATCATGCGCGACAAGGGCTCGATCCAGGGGATCAACACGGCCGCGACGCTGTGGTGCTCGGCCGCCGTCGGCGTGCTGGCCGGCTCAGGCCATTACGTGCCTGCACTGGCCGGCACCGGCGTCGTGCTGCTCACCAACACGGTGCTGCGCGGCGTCAGCCAGACGATCAACGCGACGCCCGTGTCGAACGCCGATCTCGTGCGCGAATACCAGATCACCGTGATCTGCGTGGCCGCCGACGAGGTGCACATCCGCACGCTGCTGTCGAATTCGATGTACGCGAAACCATTGTCGTTCCAGAGCCTCACGAGCGAGGACGTACCCGAGCAGCCGGACCGGCTGAAGGTGACGGCGACGCTGAAGCTGCATCCGAAGGATCAGCAGAAGCTCGAGCAGATCGCGAGCCGGATGAGCATGGAGAAGAGCATTTCCAGCGTGAGCTGGACCGCGAAGGAAGCGGAGCCGATGATGGAGTGAGCGGCGGCGGCCCGGCCGCACCGTTTCCGGCCGCCCGTCAGGGCGCGTCGATGAGCCCGGCCGAGATCGCCTTGACCACCGCCTGGACCTTGTTGGTCGCGGCGAGTTTCTCGAGGATGTTGTTCACGTGGAAGTTGACCGTGCGCTCCGAGATGCTCAGTATCTGGCCGATCTCGCACGCCGTCTTGCCTTCCGCCGTCCAGCACAGCACCTCGCGCTCGCGCGCGGTCAGCGTGACGCTCGCCTCGGGCGACAGCTTCGGCACCATGAAGCGGCTCATCAGCGAATGCGACAGGTTCGCGAGCCAGTTGGTCTGCAGCGTCAGCATGTTGATTTCGGCCGGCGTGAGCCGGTCTGCATGACGCGCGATGCTCAGCAGGCCGAACGCGCCGCGCGCCGCCCAACTCGACTGCGCGACGCCCACCGACAGCCCGTAGTCGCGCGCATCCTGCCACAGCGGACACGGATCGATCTGGTCGACGTCCGGCCAGACGATCATGTTGGTGCTCAGCGCGCCGTCGCGAACCGTCGAGTCGATCTCGATGTAGTTCTGCGCCTGATAGTGCGCCATCCAGCCATCCGGATAGGTATTGAAGATCGCGACCGCCGGCTTCGACACGGGCAGCGGCACGCGAATGCCGTAACAGCAATATTCGAAGCCCAGGCGTTTAGAATAGGCGGCGATCCGCTGGAAGAGCTGCTGCTCGTCTTCCGCGGCACTGAACTGTTGGTAGGCATCCTGCCAGCGCAATTCCATTCTTTCTCCGACAACGTCACGCTGTCATACCTGTCAGGTGCCAGCACCGGTTGGGGGCTGATACATTCCGCGCATGACTTCACCTTTGTTGCATCCGGTCCGCGGCCCGTCTCCGGACGGCTACGTGCGCCTGTCCGAAAGCGCACTGGCCGCGCTCGCGCTCGACCATGTCGCGAGCGGCCTCGATGCATCGCTGCTCGCGGAACTGCGCGACAGCGCCATCGACGCGCGCCTGGCAGGCTATACCGAATGGCACCGCCCGGCCAGCGCCGGCGTCGCTTACGTGACGGTCGGCTGGGACTGGTATCTCGAGCGCGCGACGGGCGCGTTCGTCATCGCGGGCGGCGACGTCCGCAGCAACATCATGGCCGTCGACGCCGCGGGCGCCGACCTCGGCATGTTCCGCACCGCCGCCGCGCTCGTCGCGCGGCTCGCCTGTGTCGACTGGCCCGCGGCGGTCGCGTCGGCACTCGCCGGCCGCGACGGTGCCTATCATGCCGGTCCGACGCTCCAGTGACAACCGGCCACGCTTTCGTCTGACATTTCCACAAGACTGGCGCTCTTTATAAGCAAAAGCCGAGCGTATTTCAATCCCGCCGATCAAGAAACCGTTACCACCGGTCAAATCGCATCGGCCGATCGTCACCCTGTAAGAGTTACCAGTTACCGCCTCCTCGGGACGCGCGATGTAATGCGTGCATACCAAAGAACCAATCCGAGGACACCATGCGGACCTTCGTTCACGAGGAAGGGCGGTTGCCGTACGAACTTGCAGCGGATCTCGGGCGCTACCGGCGCCGTGTATTCGTCGAACAGCTCGGCTGGGCGCTGCCGTCGGCGAACGAAAGCTTCGAGCGCGACGAGTTCGATCGCGACGATACCGTCTACGTGTTCGCGAGAAACGCCCGCGGCGACATGTGCGGATGTGCGCGACTGCTGCCGACGACGCGCCCGTATCTGCTGAAGTCGCTGTTCGCCGACCTGATCGCCGAAGACGTCGCGCTGCCGCAATCGGCTGCCGTCTGGGAGCTGTCGCGGTTTGCGGCCACCGGCGACGAACACGGCGCGGGAAACGCCGAGTGGGCCGTCCGCCCGATGCTCGCCGCCGTCGTCGAATGCGCGGCGCAGCTGGGTGCGCGGCAGCTGATCGGCGTGACCTTCGCGAGCATGGAGCGGCTGTTCCGCCGGATCGGTGTGCACGCGCACCGCGCAGGGCCGCCCAGGCAGGTGGACGGTCGTCTGGTGGTCGCGTGCTGGATCGACATCGATCCGCAAACGTTTGCCGCACTTGGAATCGAGCCGGGACGGGCCGCCCGGGAAGCCATCGCCGCCTGAGCCGGAACGCGCGTAGTCCGGCCGGGCGGCATCGTAACGAAGGAGAAATACCGTGGACCAGTCTCAGGTCTTTCGCGCGATGATGCCCGGGTTGACTAGCGCCGGCGGTGCCCGCATCGCGGTCGCCTACCCGTCGTTTCCGCGGCCGCTGCCGCTCGTGCGGCTCGATCGCCGCGGGCTCGTGTTCCGCGCTGCCGGTGCCGCGCCGCTCGTATGCGGGCTGCCGCGTGCAGCCACGCTGCTGGCTGCCGATGAGCCGCTCTGCTCGCTGCGTCTCGTGATCCGCGACGTCGCCGCGGCCGGCGGCGGCCAGCACGATCTGACGATGCAGCCGTCCGGCGCCGCCGGCGACGAGTTGCTGTGGCACGCGCTGCGAGAGCGCGAACCGTACCGCCGGATCCGCGAGCCGCTCGCGCCCGTCGATGCGGCCATCGCACCGAATGGCGCGCCGGCGGCTGCCGACGTCCCGCGGCCGTCGCGCAGTGCGGCGTTCCGTCTGCGTTGCCACAGCGATGCGCTGTTCTTCGCCGACTGGCTCGAATATCACTTCGACGAGCTGCGCGCGCTGTCACAGCAGCGCGGGCCGCAATTGCAGCTCAACGAGTTGCAGCGGCAGGTAGCCGACGACGAGGTCGGCGTGCGCTTCGTCTACGACATCGACGGGCACGCGACACGCCATGTACTGAACGATTGCGCGCGCGAGGCGTGCGCGTGGATCGAGAGCGAGATGCGCGACAAGTATGCGGTACCGGTTGCGCAGGAGCGGTTCGGCGGGTATGCCGCGCATGCACGTGCGGGTGGCTTGTGACGACGAAGTCAGCCGTGCAACCGGCTGTGGTTTTGCAGCGGCCGGCGGGACGCCGGCACGGATCAACGACGCGTTGCGCGCCCTTGCGGCAAAAAGCCGCCGACGCTGCGTTGCACAATTACAACTAGGGCTTGCCATCCCTCGGGTTTTCCCTTAAAGTTGCAGCTGTCTCCTCCATGTCTCCAAACATGGATTCAGCCCGCTCCAGTAGCGGGCTTTTTCTTGCCCGCAAGAAATTATAGGGGCCATATCTCCCTATCTGCTTGCGGCGCTCGCGTTCACATCCGTAGAAGCAGATCAGGGCAAGTACCAGCGCGAGCAGTACGCAGGGCGCCGCGTGCGCGACAAACGCCGCATTCCATAGCAGTGCATGTCCGCGCGACCGCATGGGCCCCGAAGTGGATGCGAAAATCAGCAACCCGTCCCGAGCCCTGAGCAGTTCAATATCACGCGGGAGGAATCGGTGGAACCAGCGAAACCGGATCAACTGGCGGATCCGCAATTTGCGGAGGCACAACCATCTGATCATTTTTGTCATAGACGAACGTAGCCTCGTCTGACCGCGATGACGGAAGCGTTATCCGGATGATGGGTACGATGCGCTTCGAGGCTTGCTGGTAATCCACTTGGTCACCTTGGGCGCCTTTGAGTCCATTTGTGCGACCTGCAAGATAGAAAAATGCCATGATTGGCAGCTTCTCAGGGATATCTTGCTCCCATGTAGCCAAACGCAGCTCATTTTGCTCGTGCATGGATTCTTCGCCGATCAATGCCATTGCCTCAATGCTGGTTTTGAAAATCGCGGCGGTCGCTGGGGCGCCGTGATGTACATCGAAGCCACATTGGTGTGCGTGCTTATTGCCACTTGTGCTGCGGTAGTGTGAAAGCCATTCCGAAGCAGTTGAAATGCCTCGCGCCTGACATGGACCGCTGTCAGTCGGAAAAGAGTTATCCGCGCCGCATCCTTTGTCCACTCGATTTTCAGTGTTGGCGTCGATCGGGAATGAGCATAGAACTTCGGGCTCAATGACATTCGGCTTTATATTATACCTATAAGGAACGAAAATTAACCCATTACTGTACCCATAAGCCAGTTTGCTGAATTTCGAATCTTTTCGAAGATAGGAGAACGAGACTCCTCCACTCACAACGGAAGCGGGACTCGGGTTCCACGAGTGGTACTGAGACGAATGCATGGTCCCGCGAAGCATTACCCCGGAACAGCGAAACGCTGGGTTTGTCGCACTACCGCAATCTCCGGCCAGATTATTGTAATTGTCCGTGAGCTGTTGTGCGACCTTGTTGCCAGCGACTCCGACAAGCGCGACCGAGCCACTTTCGCCCGAGTATGCGCGGGCGAGTGAGATCCCAGCGAGGGAAGACGCCATTACCATCAAGATACAAAACGATTTTAATTTCATTTTTCCACTTTTCTTGAAATGGATAAAATCGACGAGACATGCCGACTTTTCATAATCGGCACTCTTAATATGATTTAGCAAGCGAGCTCCACCATCTCGACCGGACGCCAATGGAATGGACGCTCCTCGACATGGATATGCCGAAATGGCAAATAATCAGAAACGGTGTCGAATAGACGACATGGCGCCGTTAACTTTACCGACGAGATGGGCAGCCCGATGGCGGCATTGCGTATGGGAGTGAATAATGCGTTTCCGCGATTCTCGCTAGCGACGGCTTCGGCGCACGGTAACCGCCCGCGGCCTGTCATGAGCCGCGCGGGAGAATTTCCGGGTGGTTGCTGCGGATATCGTCAGTACTCGCAGGCGATCGATCGTTGAGGTCCCGACGCTCGTTCGGCGCCGCCGTCACTGAGCATATTTGCCCAAGGCCAACGGCTCGTCGGTGGCCTCTGTCTCATCGCTCCATGTCTGCTGGTCCTGTCGCGTGCTGCCGACAGGACCAGCCCTGGCAATCAGGTGCGTCCTAAGCACCACCCGCAACGCAGGTCACAGCGTCATTCCGGTTGCTTACCATACGAGACCGGCGCCGACACCACCCGCCACGGTTCCTCGTGTGTTCGTCGAGCCGGAAGCCTTGATGATCCAGCGCCCAGCGTAGGTGGACAGCCCCACCGCAAGAGCAGACTGGCCGGCGTACGTGCCGCCGCCCACCGCGACGACGCTCTTTCCGGGCGCTGGCGCTTGCGGCAGCGACGCAATGGCCACGGCTGACGCGGTGCCTCCATTTGCATCCGCACGATCGTGTTCGATCTGCGATCGCAAGCCGCCCATCGATTCGTTGAGCTGTTGGACGTTGACGGCATCCGTCGGTGCGACACCGGCCGACACGTTGGTCAGCGTGCGCGTCATGCCCGTGGCGCTGTTGCCGAACGAGACGGCGTTGTCCGCGTCAGCCACGGAACCTGCACCAATCGCAACGCTGTTATTGCCCCAAGCCGTCGCTCCCTGGCCGACCACGGTGCTGTTCTCGCCATGAGCCGATGCAGCTTGCCCGATCGCCGTGCTATTGATTGCACGTGCATCCGCCCGAGCGCCGATCGCTGTCGCGCCCGACGCTTGATGCGCCGAATTCGCGCCGATTGCCGTGGTGTCGCCGGCATCGCTGTTGATGATGGAGCCTGAGCCAGTCCCGACGTCGCTAACGTCCTGGCGCAGATTGGCCATCGTCATGACCTGACTATCCTTGCGCGGGTCGCCTGCATCGGTTTCGATCTTGCTGACGCGATCGTCCATCGCGCCCATTCGGTTTTCGAAGTCGCTTTGCAGCGACGACAACTGGCCATAGTTCACCGCGTCGTATCGGCTCTTGCCATCGGCAACGTTGGTCAGCATCACCGGCGCAGCCGACGGACCGCCCAGCGTCACCGAGCCGTAGTTCGGATTGCCGTGCGAGTCGAGATCGTAGCGCAGCGCCAGCGAATCCGTGGCGCCATACGCCGCAGCCGCCTGCACCGCCTCCGATACCGTCGCGTACCGGTGACCGTGCACTTCAATCGAATGAGTGGCCACGTGGCCGCTTCCATCGACCGTCGTGTCGCCGCCGATCGCGCTCGCAAGACTCGCAGCCGCGCCGTGCAACTGCGCCACGTTCACCGCGTCGGTGCCTTGCGTACCCGCCGCAACATTCGCGATCTGGCGCTCGCTTCCTGCATTGCCCACCGAAACGGTATTGGCTCGACTTGCCCGGGAACCTGCCCCGAGTGCCACGGCGCCGTCCGCGCCTTTTTCCACCAAGGCTTTCGCGCCGAGCGCCATCGCGTCGGTCACGTTCCGGGCAACGCTCGCCCCCGTGCCCAGCGCAATGCCATTCGTCGCGCCCGCCACGGCCTCGGCGCCACTGCCGATCGCAATCGAACTCTCCCCGATCGCGTGCACATTGTTATTGCCGACAGCGATCGCGTTCTCGCCGTTCGCCCTCGCCTGCGAACCGATTGCAAGTGCACTGGCGCCATTCGTCGTCACATGCGATCCGATCGCCACCGAGTACGGCTGGCCGGCACCGGTTTGCGCCATATTGCCGATCGCCACGGAGTTGTCCGAGTTCGCGATGGTACGCATGCCAATGGCAATCGTGTCTGCGCCCGACGCAACTGACCCGACACCGATTGCAGCCGAGGTCGTATTCGCCGGATCGCCGTCGGCGATACTCGCCGCGTTCGGCAGGCTGCCGTCAGCGCCCTGGCCGTCGATCAGCACGAAATTCGACAAACGTTGCTCGTCGATGGCAGAGGGATTGGCAGCCAGCAAGCTGCGCCGCGACGCCAGATCGGACGAGAGCTTGTCGGTACGGCTCGACACCTTCCCGATCGCATCAGTCAGCTGATTCAAGTTGACTGCGTCGGTACCTTTCGTCCCCGCCGCGAGATTCGAAATGCGGCGCTCGCGCCCAACGTCGCCAATCGACACTTGATTAGCTTCCATCGCGACCGAGTTGATACCGATCGCGACCGAATTGAGTCCGGTCACGCGCGAACCAGCACCCAAAGCGATCGAGCCGTTCGCTATCGCATTTGCACCGGCGCCAACTGCAACGGCATTCGTTCCCGTCGCAATCGCGTCTACACCTTGCGGCTTGATCTGGATGGACTTCATCGCAAGGCTGACGTCAGCCAACTCATCCCGTATCGGCCGCGTAGCAGCAGTCAATTGCCCCACATTGACCGCATCGGTATCCGCGCTGCCTGCCGCGACGTTCTTCAACGTCGTGCCATGCTCGCCACGCAGCGTTATCGTGCTGCCGGCGGCACCGTCGTACGTCACCGCGTTCGGATCCATACCGCCGCCACTGTCCGCGGCTGCCGCGATCGCGTCGCCGACGTTACCGTAGGTTTTGTCACCGACGCGATACTTCGGCGCCGTCACGTTACCTGCCGTGTCCACCGTCGAACCGCCCCCAAGTGCCGTCGCGACGCTCTGTGACGCACGGTGCAATTGCGAACCGTTTATCGCTTCCATACTCGTCGCGCTGACCGTGCCGGCCGCCACGTTCTTCAGTGTCGTGCCCTTCACGCCAAGCGTGACCGAACGCTTTGCAGAATCGTCATAAACGACCGCATTCGGATCCGTACCGCTATCGGCGGCTGCCGCGATCGCATCCGCGACGTTGTCGAATGATTTGCCGCCCACTTGATATGTCGGCGCCGATACGTGGCCGTTGGTGTCGATGTTCACGCCAAGCACGTTCGCCACCCTCGAAAGCTGGTTGACGTTGACCGCATCACCGGCGCGGCCGCCGTTCCTGACGTTGGAGACTCTGGAACCCGAAACGCTGATTCCGTCCTTGGACGACAACACAAGCCGATTGCCGGCAATGGTCGCTCCTTCCGCATCGACGATTATCCGATTCGCCTTGAACGGATCGTCACCATAAAACAGCCCGGCTGATTTACTTCCCGCCCATACTCCCGACCACAAATATGTATCAGCCCCATTCCCGGAGGCAAGATAAGAAAAATATCGGCCCGCCATCTGGGAAAAATGCGCCCCACGCAACCCCCTATATTTTGAATTATCCCATCTAGCGCAACTTTCAAATAGCAAGCCGCTATTTATGCAGTTACTGGCCGCAGGGGTTTCATATCCAATATATGGATTATGCGCATACGCAGCAGAAGAGAACAGGACGCCACACCCGCCGCCGGCGACCATTGCAAGCACGACGGGAACCTTATACAGCCTGCGCGTTCCCACATGCAACACCATGCCCGAAACAAATTTACATCGCATACCAATCAATTCCGATAATTACAACACAAACCGAAAACCAATAAAAATTATGCAGTTTCTGAAATCTGGCTGCATCGGCGGCAGAATACCGGCATCCGGGGGCCAGCCTCAACACATAGTCTTCGTACCGTTGTAATTTCGGAAATTTTTCGATTTCCAGAATTATCCAGCAGCGTTTCGGGATGAATGCGCTTATTGTTCCGGCCGTGCGGCTACATAAATCCGGTTGGCGCCAACCACTCTGCGCGGTGTAACGACGGATTCGATGCATAGCGTCCTTGGAGCACCGATTCCCGGTGTTTTATCTGTCGAAAATCTAATTAAGGGCGTAAGCAATATCACGTCCGCGCCCTCGATTGCGCTAGACAACACGTCGATAAAAGCCATTCAACCTTTCCACCGCAAACGATTTTTCCTTGAAACACGACAACCCCTGCAACATCGGAACAATATGGAGGAACTTATCGAACAGAAAACGACGATTGAAATCGCAACAAGGCACCGCCAGAAATTTTTACACCAATAGCATCACCATGAATCATTTTCTTAAAATCCACCTGTCTTCAATAGCATTCTTTTTTATCAGCCAAACTGCGGCCGCACAAAACACCGCGGCCCAGGCACAACCCAAAGTTATCGATTACGTCGGACCTATTGCGATCAGCCAACTTTACGATTGGTATTACAAAACGCCCAAAAGCTGCGGCGGCCAGTATCGACCAGCTTTCCTGTGTAGCGGAGTAATGTTGCGCGCCACCGTAGAAAGCCCCGCTTTCCGGCCGTGGAACCCAAGCCCGGCCTCACAAGCCAGTGGCGGCGTTTCTTTCTCCTGGATCAGAGCCGACAGTAACTTTTCAAAGCTTGTTTTTGGTTACAAAAACGGATTCATACTATACCCCGGATATAGCGCACTTAAAGGCAAGGACAGCATCATGGTTCTTTGCGCTTATTCAATGGATGGCGGCACCGACCAGCGCCCCGGAAATGGTTGTGGCGCGTCCACGAACCACCCCGCCGAAAGCCGGCCCTGCGCCGCACAGGGAATCACGGATGCTCAAAAGTGGGTAGAACATTTCAATTCCCTGAAGATAAAATACAGCGATCAATGCGGCTGGGACGTCACCAAAGGACACGCGGGCACGGCAGATCATTTTTATCAAAGTATTCTGGCAAGGCAAAAGATGCTTTCGCCATGGTGGGAGATCCAAAACGAGTTACGGGTCGCCACATGGAAGCAGAACAATGGCGAAAAGCTTCCGATTCATTCGTTTTTCTACATAGCAGGAGACAGCCAGGCCCTAACCAATGCCAAATACGATCAAAAAACCTTCTATCAAGAATATGGAATTGTAGTTCCGGTTATTGCGATCACACTCCCGCCATCAAAAGGAGAGAAAGCCGCTTTTTCCTATAAACGCAGCGATCAATCTCAGGAAGTTTTGTAACCGTTATATGAGAACCTGAAATATCGGCCATCTGTCGACGACGTCACGCGCCGTTACCTTTTCCACGCTTCGATAATCTGGGGCTTTGACAAGCCACGCCCGGCAGGATTCTCGCCCCAATGCAGCCATGATCCATAGGTGTTGTCACCGGGCATGGCGGGTGGCTTGTGGTTTCTGAAAGGAGACAACACGGCGCCGTCGATTCTTCATCAACATCGATGTCGCTGATGCGAGCATCGTGCCGTCGCACTCGAGAGGAATAGCGAGCGTCGATAGTTGGCGATCAGGTAATGAAACAGATGAACGCGCCCGCCCCATGCTGACGGAGGGGCGCGGTGGCCGGCCCGCGGGGGTGCTGCCCAGTAGCCCGATACGGGTTGGGTCGAGGCAGACGTGCGCATCGGCGCGCCCACGCGAAGTTGCTCGCGCACCCGATGCTTACGCGGGCGGACGGGCCCGTTACTTGATCCACACCGAGGAGGCAAATCCGTAGGCGCCGGATCGCGCCGTGATCGCCGGTGATGCTCCCGCAGGCAAACGTGACCTGATGCGCGTGAGCCATGTCATCCGATGCGTAGTCCATGTTTCGACGGAACTCCAGCGCGAGTCCGCACGATATCGAACCTGCCCGATTACGTCGGACCGCTTCAATCTCGAATCTACTCGGTTTCGTCATCGATACCATCGCCAACGTCGCTCGGCACCGAAACACCCCAAAAAAGGGCCGTAACGATCAGCATTCTAATTGCCGCTACACTCACCCAAAGCCCGTCAAAAATAGATTAATAGAAAATGGATAAATACAAAGTACTCCCGATGCGACTGTACGGCAAATTCGTCATTTATGGCATCAGACAATTCTTATTTTTCACAAAATTTGTAGGCGTATTCTGATTTTATTATTTGATGAGCATAGGTGCTCTATCGCTTGCTAAACTTCTCCGAAGTTAATTTGGGGGGATTCTGAAATGGCTTGGCGCGTTGTGCTCGCAGATGACCATCCGATCATGTTGCTCGGTTGCCGCCTTCTGATCGAGCAGAATGGCATGGAGGTCGTGGGAGAGGCCCGCGACCCGAGCGAGTTGATGTCAATCCTGGCCCAGGTTGCTTGCGATGTCGTGATCACGGATTTCTCGATGCCCAACACGGGGCGCGCCGATGGACTCGCAATGCTGTCGACCCTACGGCGGGATCACGGAGCCTTACCCGTCATTGTGCTCACCAATATGGCGAACGCCGGTTTGTTGCGTGCAATGTTGAACGAAGGCGTACTGGGCATCGTGGAAAAAGGAGCGGAAAAAAGCGAACTATTCGCTGCCGTTCGCACCGCCCTGCGAGGCGCGATCTACATCAGTGCCAGACTGCAGCGGGAGTTGACGAAACTTGGACTGACCGAGATGGAAAGCCAGAGGGCTGCAAATTTGACGCCGCGAGAGTTGGAAGTGTTGCGCCTTCTTGCCAGCGGCAAATCACCAACGGAAGTAGGCCAGATACTGCATCGGACCATCAAGACCGTCAGTTGGGCCAAAACATCGGCAAAGCGCAAGCTCGGCCTCAAAAGCGATGCTGCGCTTTACGAGTATGTCGTCAATCTGGGGCTCAATGGCTGATATCGTTTGCCCGGTCGCAACGACGGTCGGAGGTGATGGATAGTCTCGGTTCAGGGTCATGTCCACCGGAATGATTCGGCCCACTCCCCAATCAACTGAAATGTGCGTGCCGCATCGGCGGCAACATCGCAATTCAATCGCACGGTAAGTCAATTTTGAAGAACAGCTTCTGGGTCAGCTTCCGGTTGAGCGCTGCCGTCGTCTTCGCAGTCCTGAGCACGTGCCCGATCGAGTCCGTGACTCTAGAAAATGTCGAAGAATCGACGCTCCGGTCAGCTGTGCCGTGGCCGAAGGAACCGGCGGTGCAGACTCAAATTCATGGAACGGCCGACCGTTTGCCGCTTACACCGGACGAGCGTAGCTGGCTGGCCTCGCTTCCCCCGATCAAGCTGGGCGTGGACCCGCAATGGGCACCCATTGCCTACCTTGACGCGAAGGATCGGCCGAGCGGCATTGCTGCGGACTACCTGGAACATATTTCGGCATCGCTCGGCATTCGCTTTGCTGTCGTGAAAACGAATTCGTGGGCCGAAACCTTGTCGCTCGCACAGTCGGGTGAGCTGGATGCAGCGATACCAGTCAATACGCCGGTCGCCCGTGACGGGGTCTTGCTCTATAGCGTCCCGTTTATCACCCTCCCCGACGTCGTCGTCACTCGACCTCACGCGTCGCCGCAAGGCATCGTCGACCTTGCCGGCCGCCGGGTAGCCATCTCGGATCCCAGCGAACTTCCCGCCACGGTACGGCAACAGATGCCCGAAACGGAAATTGTCGTGGCTGCGAGCGCCCATCAAGCAATGAGCGCAGTGGCAGAAGGACGTGCCGATGCCTACGTCGGAAACGCGGCCATCGTCGATTTCAATATCCGGAACTATTTTCCCGGCATTCTCAAAATCGCGTCGCCGGCCGATCTCGACAGCCGGCTGAGTATTGCAGTCAACCGTCGCTACGAACGACTGATTCCTCTGATCAACCGTGCGATTGCCGCTATCCCGAAACGGGAACGGCAACGCATTCGAAGCCGATGGCTATGGCCTCGATATTCGGCGGGTTTGCCATGGAAAACGTTCGAACTTGTGTTGCTCGGCACCGCGATCGTATTGGCAACCATCACAACTGCATACGTCCGGCTGCGCCGCGAGATCCGCCAGCGATTGGCCGTTGAACGTGAACTGGCAGATCAGCTCAGCTTCCGCGAAGCGCTGATGGAGTCTCTTCCATACCCGCTGGTCGCGAAAGATAGCGCGAACCGATATATCGCACTCAATCACGCTTATGAAACCGCATTCTCGGTAAAGCGCGACGAGCTGATCGGTAAAACGACGCTCGAGGCGTCCCCGCTGGATCCCCAATGGAGCAGGCGCATCCATGCAATAAGTGAACAAGTGCAGGGTCAGCAACAACCACATCATGCCGAGGTCAACCTGATGGATGGCGACCAGAAACAGCGGTCCTGGCTGTACTGGATGCATCCCTTTCAATTACCGAGCGGGAAGCCGGGCGGACTTCTCGTCACGTTGGTGGATGTCACCACCATTCGCGATGCAGAACAACACGCACGCGCATTGGACCAGCGATTGAGGCGCGTGACCGCCCATCTTCCAGCAGTCGTCTTCGAATTGCGTCGCACGCCAAAGGGCTTGCATCATTTTCCTTATATCGGAGGCAATACCCATGCCATGTGGGACCTGGATGCACAGGCGATGGAAGACGATGCGCTGACGGCGCTTTCACGCGTTCACCCCGATGACCGCCCCCTCATCAAATCGGCTGTCAGGCATTCCGCACTGACCATGACGCCCGTCTCCATCGATTTTCGCTGTCTTTCCCATGGATGCGAGCGTTGGATTCACACGGAAGCGACGCCGCAAGCCGAGCATGACGGAACGATATTCTGGAGCGGCGTCTGGTCAGATATCACTCACATCAAGGCGCAAGCCAGGGAACTGGCCCGTGCGAAAGAAGCAGCCGAATTGGCCGCGGCGTCAAAAGCGAGATTTCTGGCCACCATGAGCCATGAGATACGCACACCGATGAACGGGATCGTAGGGATGCTCGAGCTGTTGCGACACGAATCGTTGAGCATCAAGCAGCAGCGGATGCTTCACATGATCGGGGAATCCGCGATGACCTTGATGCAGATTCTCGACGACGTTCTGGACTTCTCGAAGATCGAGGCAGGACAGTTGGAAATCGTGCCCGAGCCGACCGACCTGCGTGCGCTCCTGGACGGAGTCAGTGCCGTGGCCGCTACGCTCGCCCACGACAAGGGCCTCGTCGTGCGCAATTTCGTCAGCCACCGACTCGCCGCCGAACTGGAAATGGACGGCCTGCGTCTTCGCCAGATTCTATTCAACTTGATGAGCAATGCAATCAAGTTCACGGAAAGCGGCGAGGTCGGCATACGCGTCGAGATCATCGACTGCCGCAACGGGCGCCAACGCGTTCGCTTCACGGTACATGACACGGGTATCGGCATCACCCCGGCGCAACTGCAATGTCTGTTCACGCCTTTCACCCAGGCCGACACGTCGATCTCACGCCGATTCGGCGGCACCGGCCTGGGGCTGGCCATCTGCAAACGGCTCGTCGAACTGATGCAGGGCTCCATTCGCATCGAAAGCACCCCGTGTATCGGTACGCACGTGATCGTCGAATTCGACCTGAACGTCCATCTCATGGTTCGTTCTACACCGGTGGCAGGCAAGCAGGCCAGTATCGATCTATCCGACATGGCGCTCGCATCCGCGCTGCGCGAACTCCTGGTGCCGCTCGGCGTCGTCGTGACTAGCGATACTTCGCAGGCGGACATACGCTTTGTGGACGAATGCCAGCCCTCGGACATCCGCGACGACAGGCTCGTTATCGGCCTGACGGACGAACCCATCCCGACGGGATATGAGATCTCGCCGGACGGCATCTGTCGGCTCAGCCACAATCCGTTGACGAGCGCCGCAATCGAAGCACTGTGCCTTCATGCCGTCGCCGTACCTAGCTTCACAGAGACCGATACCCGTCTTCCATCCGCTGAATGTCCGTCGTCAGGCGTTCGCATTCTTGTCGTTGACGACCATCCGATCAATCGGCTTGTCATCGAGGCGCAACTCGCCCGACTCGGTTATACCGTCGTTGCCGCCTCCAACGGTGCGGACGCACTGGATGCACTGGATGAGTACGATATCGCACTGGTACTCAGCGATTGCGCGATGCCGGACATGGATGGCTACGAGCTGGCGAGACGCATCCGCTCAGGCGAGCCCGGGTCGCGGCGCATCCCCATTCTTGCGTTGACGGCCAACGCATTGCCCGACGAAGCAATTCGCTGCGCCGAAGCCGGCATGGACGATCTCCTCGTCAAACCCACGACGCTGACCGTACTGCGCGAGCAGCTTGCACGCTGGCTACCGCCGTCGCCTTGCCTGACACTGACGGACGCCATGCACTGTCTTGCTCCGCCCCTCTCGCCCGAAGACGCCACGCACGTGCAGACGTTGATTCCGGGATTTCTGGTCGAGACCGCGAAGGATATTGCCCTCCTTCAGGCCGCAGTACGAAGCGGCGACGCAGTGGCAGCGGCCGAGCATATTCACCGCATCTCCGGCGCAAGCAAATTGTTCGGTTCGGACGTCGTGGCCGAAGCGGGCGAGCAATTATCGTCGCGACTTCGAGCGGATGGCGTGATCGGCCAGGAGGCGGCACTGTCGGCGTTTTTCGGACAAGTCGAGCTGTTGACTACCAGACTCAACACGTTGATGGCCGCACGGCATGAATAGCGATAGCGCCGCTGCTCAGCCTGAAAATTCCACCCGGAGCAGTAGCCGCCTAGCGAATGAATGTCGGTCCGTTCATTAGCGAGCCAGGCTATTTCGCTCGGCTGCAGCAGCCGATACGGCAGCTTCCGCATCAAGTACGCCCGCCCCCGGCGAAATCACTGTGCACGGTCGGGTCTTCGACACAATGGACATAAGACATGCCGTGCGTTTCAAAATGCTCGCGACCTCAGCCGGAGTCAACCAGGGGTTGGTCGTCAACATCAGCGATACCACGCCCGACACCTGGGGCGCCGCGACCCTCGTGCGATGCATATAGCCGTAGGATGCATCGGCCGGAGCTCGCGTACCGGTGTTGGAGAATGCCCGGATGTCCGTCGCCGGTGCGCTCGGCGTCATGCGTGGTTGCGTATTGGTGTTCACAACGCGACGGCCGGCCGGGTCGCTTCCCCCCAATGAAATCACGCGCGGGCAATTTGCAGGTGCGTCGATCTCGTTACCGGCATCATTGCCGGCGGCAGCGACAATGGCTACGCCTTGCCCGGCGATAATCAACAAAAAAATTGTGAATAGGCGAAAATATCCGCTGAAATTTTCAATCATGTCAACACTAGAAAAATTGATTCAACGATGACGCGACCCGCTCTTTTAATTACGTAAGCATGCGCCGACGGGAAGAGCGAACCAGAAGACAAAATCAGTTAATTTCGCCAAAGCATGTCTCGTACAGCATCTACCAGATCGACATTGGTCCTCACGCCGAACTTCCTCATTGCACTTGCTTTTTGAGTGCTGATGGTTTTCCGACTCCGACTGAGTTTTTCCGCAATCTCTCCCACTGCCAATCCGCGCTCGAGAAGCCGGACCACATCAAGCTCCCGCGGCGACAATAAATTGGTTCTCGCCTGTCGGCCACTACCACGACTGGAATCGCACAGCATATCGCCCGCAATGTCCGGATCCACATACTTTTTCCCCCGCATGACTTTATCAACGATCTTGGGCAGGAAAAGCGAATCGTCGCTCGACTTCACGACGAACGCGGAAACACCGTTTTTCAGCGCACGCCGGATAGACAAGCCATCCTTCAACTCGGCCAACAGGATAATCTTCACATGCGGATGATTTCTGCGGATCCTTTCAAGCATTCGCATCCCGTCCGGCGCCGGATCGTCGCCAAATGCATAATCGCAAATCAACACATCGCATGCACAGCTGCTCAACAGCGAGGCCATACCGGACAACGTATGCGCGTCGGCGACGATTTGCATACCATCCACACGTGAGAATATGTGGCGCAGGCCCTGCACGATCATCGGATAAGGGTCTGCAACGACAATATCTATTTTTCGCGCCGAAATAAAGTCGTCCCGATTCGTACCGGACGAAGGCGAAATCGAATAACTCTCTCGGTCAATAAAACTCATCGATGGAAATTCCGAACATGGCTATCAAAAAATTGCCTCGATGACGCCTCCGACACGACAGAAGGTATCAGGTCACTGCGACAGTGCGCCATCCCGGGCCGGAGACCGCGACACAGACGGTCGCGCGACATCCAATGCCTGAACAATAGCGCTCGGCACCCCCTCAAGGGACTGGAAAATTCTCATCGTCAGCGCGAAAAAAGCGCATCCGCCGCGCATCATTGGATGTACGACGACCATGGCGCGCGACTGGCGCCGAGATGGGTCGATGGTCCGCATGCCCACCGTCCGGCAGGTGCGCGTGGCTCATGCCTGCCCTTCTCAGCGCAGATGGCCGGTCACGCCCGGCCGAATGGCATTGCCCGATCCCACGTTCGCGAGCACACGCTTGTTGAACGGATTCTGGATCGCATGGATTTCGGCTGGATCGAGCAGACGTCGCCCACCATCAATAGGGAATCAGGCGGGGGTGGTCGATGGAATTGAAATACCACTCGCCGCGTTTGGAGCGGATCTCTCGATGGAGCTGGTGATCCCGTGTCGCTTCACGCCAGTACGCGAATTCCGCGTTCGTCATGTCGAGCCCTTCGGCCACGTCGTCCATGGTGACTGCATGCCTGGCCTTGGATCGCTCGCTCTTGGGCACCGCGCGTACCGTGGCGTGCCGGCCAGGGTTGTAAGACTTGGTCGCGGTCGTCGGGACGGCAGCGTTGCGCACCGGGTCGCGATGCGATGGCTGATATTCCGGCATCGCGAGCGAACCCGCCCCCCTATTTGCGTCCTCCGCGGCAGGTATGCGCGCGGGTGCGGATTGCTGCGTCGATGCAACGGAGATCATGCCGCGATAAACGCTGTCGGGAGACGGATACGCGTCGCCGCTTTCGAGCATATGTGTAGCAACGCAGCACGGCGCCGCGAACGCGAGGCCAACGGCAAGCGTTCGCCGCCACGAGCGGCGCGCAGGACGGTGGCGTCGCCATGGCGCGTTGCCGGATCCGAAGTCCGCGGCGGATGCTTTTGCTTGTTCGCGCGGGACTCCGTGGGGGCACAAGTCGAACACGCGCGGCCCGGGCTCCCGGATTTTCTCGAGCGCGCTGCCGCACCGGCCGTACGGCGGCGGCACGTCGGAAAAAGGGGCGACGAGCGGTAGTGCGAAATGACCGGTGATGTCCTGCATATCCGTATACGAGCGACGAATCCGCCGACACATGACGTGTCGCCTCGCCCCTCCATCACTTTGAATGAAAAGGCGAGTATCACTGTTGATTCCGACCGCCGTAAATCAGCCAAGGACGAATCACCGCAGGCCAGCGTCGGCCGATTCCGATCCGCTCCGTGTTGCACCGGCAGGCGCGCACTCATGCGGAACGCACATAAAAAAAGACCCGCGCGAGGCGGGTCCGGAAATACGGGAGCGGGTTGCCCCGCTCCGTCAGTCGGCCATTACCACTGATACGATGCACCGAGGCCAACGGTGTTGCCACCGCTCGACAAGCCCACACCGGCCTTCATCTTCAGGTTCTTGTTGATGCGAGCCTCCCCGCCGAACGCGACCGCCTGATAGCCCTTGTAGCTCGCACTGCCGATACCGAACGACAGCGTCTTGCCAGGGTCGACACCCGGGATCATCGTCAACGCCGTTGCCGCCGCGATACCCGAATAGGCATTGCGCGATACGCCGTTGATCTGACCTTGCAGCCCGCCAACCGCCCGGTCGAGTTGCCCCTTGGTGGCCGCATCCGACGCATTCACGCCATCCGCGATATTGACGATCCGGCGCTTGCCCTGGTCGGAGCCGTCACCGAACGAGACCGTGTTGTCCTCGTTCGCGACGGAGCCCGCACCAATCGCAACACTGTTGTCGCCCCGGGCCTTCGCACCCTGACCGATCGCCGTGCTGTTCTCGCCGCGAGCCGACGAGTCCTGGCCGATCGCGGTGCTATTGGCCGCGTGCGCATCAGCACCCGCGCCAATCGCCGTGCCGCCCGCGGCGCGCACCGTCGCGTTCGCGCCGACTGCCGTGGCGTTGCCAGCATCGCCGTTGATCGTCGAGCCCGAACCCATCGCAACGTTGTTGCTGCCGTTGCCGGATTGGGCCGCCGTCACCGCCTGGCCCGCTTCGCCCGAACCGCTGATCAGGTCGTTGCTGACCGTACGGCGCGAGTCACCGCCCGAACCGCCGGTGGCTTCGATCTTGCTGACGCGATCGTCCATCGTGCCGAGGCGGTTTTCGAAGTCGCTCTTCAGCGACGACAGCTGGCCGTAGTTCACTGCGTCGTACTGGCTCTTGCCGTCGGCAACGTTGGTCAGCATCACCGGCGCCGCCGCAGGCCCGCCCAGCGTCACCGAACCGTAGTTCGGGTTGCCGTGTGAGTCGACGTCGTAGCGCACCGCCAGCGAATCGGTCGCGCCATACGCCGCAGCCGCCTGCACCGCCTGCGAGACGGTCGCGTACTTGTGACCGCCCACTTCGATCGAATTGACGGCAACGTGCCCGTTTTCATCGACGGTCGTGTCGCCTCCGATCGCATTCGCGACGCTTGTGGCCGTGCCGTGCAGTTGCGAGCCGTTCACCGCATCGGTGCTCGTCGCGCTGACCGCTCCGGCCGCCACGTTGTGCAGGCCAACCGCCGTACCGGCATCCCCGAGCGTGACCGACGCGCGATTCGCCGAACCGTCTTCGTTGCGATCGTAGCGTACCGCTGCGACCGCGTGCCCGGTTTCCGGATCGATCAGACCGCTGTTCTCGATCGTATCCTTCAGGGTCGAGATATCGCTCGCGTTGGCCGTCACGCGCCCGTCGAGATTGCCGATCGCCGCACTGACACTCTTCACCGTCGTCGTGCCACCCTCGAGCGAGTAGCTCGGCGCGGAGATCGTGCCGTCGGCGCCTGCCTGCGAGCCGCCGCCGAGCGCAGTGGCCATGCTCTGCGACGCACCATACAGTTGCGCACCGTTCACCGCTTCCATGCTCGTCGCATTCACCGCGCCAGCTGCAACGTTCTTCAGCGTCGTGCCTTGCTCGCCAGCCAGCGTGACCGTGCTCTTCGCCGCATCGTCGTATGCAACCGCGTTCGGATCCGTGCCGCCACCGCCGCCGCTTGCCGCTGCAGCCGCGATCGCGTCGCCGACGTTACCGTAGGTCTTGTCGCCGACGTGGTACTTCGGTGCCGTCACGCTGCCATCGGCGCCGATGCCCGCGCCACCGCCGAGTGCGGTCGTTACGCCGCTCAGCTGTGCCACGTTCACCGCGTCGGTGCCTTGCGTACCCGCCGCGACATTCACGATCTGGCGCTCGCTTCCGGCGCTACCCACCGAAACGGTATTGGCGCGCGTCGCCTTCGCGCCTGCGCCCAGCGCCACCGCACCGTTCGCCGCGCCCTCCACGCTCGTATTGGCACCCAGCGCCATCGCATTGGCCACGTCCGGTGCAACGCTTGCATTCGTGCCCAGCGCAATGCCGTTGGTCGCGCCTACTGCGGCTTCTGCTGCGTCGCCAATCGCGATCGAGCTTTCACCGATTGCCTTGATGCCGTTATTGCCGACCGCGACCGCGTTCTCGCCGTTCGCCTTCGCGTTCGAACCGATCGCCAGCGCTCCCGCGCCATTGGTCGTCACCTTCGAACCGATAGCCACCGAGTACGCCTGGTCCGCGCCCGTTTGCGCCATATTGCCGATCGCCACCGATTCGTCCGACAGCGCCCCGGTGTTCAGGCCGAGCGCGATCGCGTTCGCCCCTGCCGCATGAGCCTCCACGCCGATCGCAGCGGCCGTCGTGGTATCCGGATCGCCCCCGCTGATACTCGCCGAGTTCGTCCCCCCCATACCGTCGACCACGACCAGGGAATTCGGCTCGTCCGAATCCGCAAGCGCATTGACCCGAGACAACAGGTGCGACTGCTCAGCTGCGACATGGGATTTCAGTTTGCCCAGCGCCTCGAACAACTGCGATCCATTGATCGCATCCGTACTCCTGGCGGTGACGTCCCCCGCTTTCACGTGGACGATCCTGCGTTCGGTCCCGTCATCACCGACGGACACCGTCATCGCTTCGTTCGCAACGGAATTGGCACCCAGCGCAACCGCTCCGCTCGCCAGCGCACGCGCACCGGTACCCAACGCCAATGTATTCGAACCGCCTGCCAGGGCCTTTGAACCGATCGCGACAGACTGAGCGCCGGTCGCGGTCGCGGGTGCGCCGCTGGCCCGGACCTTGATGTACTTCAGATCGATGTTACCTTCAGCCAGCTCGCGCTTCACATCGGACAATCCGGTGTTCAGCTGGCCGACGTTCACCGCGTCGGTATCATCCACGCCCGCTGCAACGTTCTTCAACGCCACCGGCGCTGCTGCGCCCGCACCACCCAGCGTCACCGAGCCGCGATCCGCCGTGCCGTCTTCCTTGCGGTCGTACGTCACCGCCGCGATCACCTTGCCCGTCTCCTTGTCCACCAGGCCGGACTCGGCAATATCGTCTTGCAGCTTCTCGACGTTCGTCGCATTCGTCGTCACGCGGCCGTCCAGGTTCGACACCGCGTCGCCAACGTTTTTCGCCAGAGTCTTGCCGCCGTCCAGCGTGTACGTGGGTGTCGTCACCTTACCGGCTTCGTCTACCTTCGACTCACCACCCAGCGCGCTCGCCACACTTTGCGCAGCGCCATACAGTTGCGAGCCGTTCACCGCTTCCATGCTCGTCGCGTTCACGGCGCCCGCTGCAACGTTCTTCAGCGTCGTGCCTTTCTCGCCAGCCAGCGTGACCGCACTCTTGGCTTCATCGTCGTACGCAACCGCGTTCGGATCCGTACCGCTACCCATTTCGGCTGCGGCAACGATCGCGTCACCCACGTTACCGTAGGTCTTGTCGCCAACGTGGTACTTCGGTGTCGTCACCTTGCCGGCCGAGTCCACCGTCGAACCGCCACCCAGCGCGCTTGCCACGCTCTGCGACGTGCCGTACAGCTGCGAGCCGTTGACCGCCTCCATGCTCGTCGCGTTCACCGTGCCGGCTGCAACGTTCTTCAATGCCACCGGCGCCTTTGCGTCCGCGCCGCCAAGGGTCACCGAACCGCGATCCGCCGTGCCGTCTGCCTTGCGGTCGTACGTCACCGCCGCGATCACGTTGCCCGTGCCCTTGTCCACCAGGCCGGACTCGGCGATATCGTCTTGCAGCTTCTCGACGTTCGTCGCGTTCGTCGTCACACGGCCGTCAAGGTTCGACACCGCGTCGCCAACATTTTTCGCCAGGGTCTTGCCGCCGTCCAGCGTGTACGTGGGTGTCGTCACCTTACCGGCTTCATCTACCTTCGACTCACCGCCCAGCGCACTCGCCACACTCTTCGACGTGCCGTACAGCTGCGAGCCGTTGACCGCCTCCATGCTCGTCGCGTTCACCGCGCCGGCTGCAACGTTCTTCAATGCCACCGGCGCCTTTGCGTCCGCGCCGCCCAGCGTCACCGAACCGCGATCCGCCGTGCCGTCTGCCTTGCGGTCGTACGTCACCGCCGCGATCACCTTGCCCGTGCCCTTGTCCACCAGACCGGACTCGGCGATATCGTCTTGCAGCTTCTCGACGTTCGTCGCGTTCGTCGTCACACGGCCGTCCAGGTTCGACACCGCGTCGCCAACGTTTTTCGCCAGGGTCTTGCCGCCGTCCAGCGTGTACGTGGGTGCCGTCACCTTACCGGCTTCGTCTACCTTCGACTCACCACCCAGCGCGCTCGCCACACTTTGTGCGGCGCCATACAGCTGCGAACCGTTCACCGCTTCCGTGCTCGTCGCATTGACTGCGCCAGCTGCAACGTTCTTCAGCGTCGTGCCTTTCTCGCCAGCCAGCGTGACCGTGCTCTTCGCCGCATCGTCGTACGCAACCGCATTCGGATCCTTGCTGCTACCAATCTCCACCGCGGCCGTAATCGCGTCACCCACGTTACCGTAGGTCTTGTCGCCGACGTGATACTTCGGCGCAGTCACGCTGCCATCAGCGCCGATACCCGCACCGCCGCCCAGCGCAGTCGTTACGCCGCTCAGCTGTGCCACGTTCACCGCGTCGGTGCCTTGCGTACCTGCCGCAACGTTCACGATCTGGCGCTCGCTTCCGGCGCTACCCACCGAAATGGTATTGGCACGCGTCGCCTTCGCGCCTGCGCCCAACGCCACGGCACCGTTCGCCGTGCCCTCCACGCTCGTATTGGCACCCAGCGCCATCGCATTGGTCACCTTCGGTGCAACGCTCGCACCCGTGCCCAGCGCAACGCCATTGGTCGCGCCTACTGCGGCTTCCGCTGCATTGCCGATCGCAATCGAGCTTTCACCGATTGCCTTGATGCCGTTATTGCCGAGCGCGACCGCGTTCTCGCCGTTCGCCTTCGCATTCGAGCCGATCGCCAGCGCTCCCGCGCCATTGGTCGTCACCCATGAACCGATGGCAACCGAGTACGATTGATCCGAGCCCGTTTGCGCCATATTGCCGATCGCAACCGATTCGTTCGACAGCGCCCCGGTGTTCAGGCCGAGCGCAATCGCGTTCGCCCCGGCCGCATGCGCGTCCACGCCGATCGCGGCGGCTGTCGTGCTTTCGGGATCGCCCGTCGCGATGCTCGCGGTGTTGAACCGACTACCGTCCGAACCCATACCATCGATCGTGACGAAGCTCGGGCCTTTACCACCACCGCCACCGCCGCTGGCTGCCGCGGCCGCAATCGCGTCACTGACGTTACCGTAGGTCTTGCTGCCGACGCGGATCGTCGGCGCCGTCACCTTGCCGGCCGCATCCACCGTCGACCCACCGCCCAGCGCGTTCGCCACACTTTGCGACGTACCGTACAGTTGCGAACCGTTCATCGCTTCCATGCTCGTCGCATTCACCGCGCCGGCTGCGACGTTCTTCAACGTCGCGCCTTTCTCGCCGGACAGCGTGACAGCGGTCTTGGCTGCGTCGTCGTACAAGACCGCATTCGAATCCGTACCGCCACCCCCGCTCGCTGCCGCGGCTGCGAGCGCGTCACCGACGTTACCGTAGGTTTTTTCGCCGATGCGATACTTCGGCGCCGTCACGCTGCCATCGGCGCCGATGCCCGCACCACCGCCCAGCGCCGTTGTCACGCCTTTCACCTGGCCCACGTTCGCCGCATCGGTGTCGCCAATGCCCATCGCAACGTTCTTCAACGACACCGGGGCCTTTGCGTCTGCACTGCCAAGCGTTACCGAGCCGCGATCCGCCGTGCCGTCTGCCTTCCGGTCGTACGTCAGCGCCGCAATCGCCTTGCCCGTGTCCTTATCGATCAGACCGGACTCGGCAATATCGCCTTGCAGTTTCTCGACGTTCGTCGCGTTCGTCGTCACACGGCCGTCAAGGTTCGACACCGCGTCTCCAACGTTTTTCGCCTTGGTCTTGCCGCCGTCCAGCGCGTACGTCGGCGCCGTCACCGTACCGCCCGCGTCCACCGTCGAATCACCGCCCAGCGCACTCGCCACACTCTTCGACGCGCCGTACAGCTGCGAGCCGTTCAGCGCATCCGTGCTCGTCCCGGTCACCGCGCCATCTGCAATGTTCTTCAACGCTACCGGTGCTGCCGCGCCCGCGCCGCCCAGCGTCACCGAGCTGCCATGCGCCGTGCCGTCGTTACGGTCGTACGTCACCGCCGCAATCACCTTGCCCGTGTCCTTGTCCACCAGACCGGATTCGGCAATATCGCCTTGCAGTTTCTCGACGTTCGTCGCGTTCGTCGTCACACGGCCGTCAAGGTTCGACACCGCGTCTCCAACGTTTTTCGCCAGGGTCTTGCCGACGTCCAGCGTGTACGTGGGTGTCGTCACCTTACCGGCTTCGTCTACCTTCGACTCACCACCCAATGCGCTCGCCACACTTTGCGCGGCGCCATACAGTTGCGAGCCATTCACCGCTTCCGCGCTCGTCGCATTAACCGCGCCAGCTGCAACGTTCTTCAGCGTCGTGCCATGCTCGCCCCCCAGCGTGATTGCGCCCTTGGCTGCATCGTCGTACAAAACCGCATTCGAATCCGTGCCACCGCCACCGCTAGCTGCCGCGGCTGCGAGCGCGTCACCGACGTTACCGTAGGTTTTTTCGCCGATGCGATACTTCGGCGCCGTCACGCTGCCATCGGCGCCAATGCCCGCACCACCGCCCAGCGCCGTTGTCACGCCTTTCACCTGGCCCACGTTCGCCGCATCGGTGTCACCAATGCCCATCGCAACGTTCTTCAACGACACCGGCGCTTTTGCGTCTGCGCCGCCAAGGGTCACCGAACCGCGATCCGCCGTGCCGTCTGCCTTGCGGTCGTACGTCACCGCCGCGATCACCTTGCCCGTGTCCTTGTCGATCAGACCGGACTCAGCGATATCGCCTTGCAGCTTCTCGACGTTCGTCGCGTTCGTCGTCACACGGACGTCAAGGTTCGACACCGCGTCGCCAACGTTGCGCACAGTGGTCTTGCCGCCGTCCAGCGTATACGTCGGCGCCGTCAGCTTGCCTGCTGCGTCCACCGTCGACTCACCACCGAGCGCGCTCGCCACATTTTGCGACGCATCGTACAGCTGCGAGCCGTTCACCGCTTCCATGCTCGTCGCATTCACAGCACCCGCTGCAACGTTCTTCAGCGCCGTACCTTTCTCGCCAGCCAGCGTGACCGTGCTCTTCGCCGCATCGTCGTATGCAACTGCATTCGGATTCGTACCGCCACCACCGCCGCTTTCCGCTGCGGCCGCAATCGCGTCGCCGACGTTACCGTAGGTCTTGTCGCCGACGTGGTACTTCGGTGCCGTCACACTGCCATCGGCGCCAATACCCGCACCGCCGCCCAGCGCAGTTGTTACGCCACTGAGCTGTGCCACGTTCACCGCATCGGTACCTTGCGTACCCGCCGCAACGTTCACGATCTGGCGCTCGCTTCCGGCACTACCCACCGAAATGGTATTGGCGCGCGTCGCTTTGGAACCGGTACCCAGTGCGACTGCACTATTCGCGCCTTTTTCGACGCTGGCATTTGCGCCCAGCGCCATCGAGTCGGCCACGTTGCGAGCAACACTTGCAGACGCGCCCAGCGCAATGCCATTGGTCGCACCTGCAGCAGAGCTGGCTTTGTTACCGATCGCAATGGAATTCGTGCCGATTGCCGCCACGTTGTTATTACCGAGCGCGATCGCGTTGTCGCCGTTTGCCTTCGCGTTCGAGCCGACCGCCAGCGCTCCCGCACCATTGGTCGTCACATTCGAACCGATGGCTACCGCGTTCGCCTGGCCGGCACCCGTTTGGGCCATATTGCCGATAGCCACTGCGCCATCCGAGTACGCGTAGCTACGCACACCGAGGGCGACCGCATTCGCGCCCGAAGCAATGGAACCTACACCGATCGCTGCGGCAGTGTCGCTCGCAGGATCGCCGCCAACGATGTTCGCGGTATTTTCCTGACTACCGTCCGCGCCCGCACCGGCAACTTGCAAGAATTTCGATGGGTCGACCGATGCCAAGTCTGTCTTGGCTGCAAGGACGTTAGCCGTCAGCGAGCCATGCCGCGACCTGAGTTCCGACGACAGCTTGTCGGTCCGGTCGGTCATCTTTTCGATCGCTTCGGTCAGTTGATTCACGTTGACTGCGTCGGTATCTTCCGTACCATCGGCCACATTCGAAATGCGACGTTCGCGACCGACGTCGCCAACCGATACCTGGTTCGCCTCCGTAGCAACCGAATTCAGACCGATCGCGACCGAGTTGAGCCCGTTCGCGCGTGAACCCGTACCCAAGGCCAGCGAGCCGTTGCCGGTTGCGTTTGCGCCCGAGCCGATCGCGACGGTATTGGCTCCCATGGCGTTTGCGGCCTGCCCCGTTGCCTTGACCTTGATGTAACGCATCGACAGGCTGCCGTCCGACAGCGAATCGCGAATCGACTTCGTTGCATCCGACAATTGGCCGACGTTCACTGCGTCGGTCGCGTCCACGCCGGCTGCGACGTTCTTCAACGTCGTGCCTTTCTCGCCAGCCAGCGTGATCGCGCCTTTGGTCTTGTCGTCGTAGGACACCGCGTTCGGATTCGTACCGCCACCGCCGCCGGTTTCCGCCGCGGCCGTGATCGCGTCGCCGACGTTGCCGTAGGTCTTGTCACCGACGTGGTACTTCGGTGCCGTCACGCTGCCATCCGCGCCGATGCCAGCACCACCGCCCAGCGCCGTTGTCACGCCTTTCAACTGGCCCACGTTCGCCGCATCGGTGTCGCCGATGCCCATCGCAACGTTCTTCAACGCCACCGGGGCCTTTGCGTCCGCACCGCCAAGCGTTACCGAACCGCGGTCGGCGGTGCCGTCTACCTTGCGGTCGTACGTCAGCGCCGCAATCGCCTTGCCCGTGCCCTTGTCGATCAGACCGGACTCGGCAATATCGCCTTGCAGTTTCTCGACGTTCGTCGCGTTCGTCGTCACACGGACGTCCAGGTTCGACACCGCGTCGCCGACGTTGCGCGCAGTGGTCTTGCCGCCGTCGAGCGTGTACGTCGGCGCCGTCACCTTACCGGCTTCGTCTACCTTCGACTCACCACCCAGCGCGCTCGCCATACTCTGCGCGGCGCCATACAGCTGCGAGCCGTTCACCGCTTCCGTGCTATCCGCACTCACCGCGCCAGCTGCGACGTTCTTCAGCGTCGTGCCTTTCTCGCCAGCCAGCGTGATCGTGCTCTTCGCCGCATCGTCGTATGCAACCGCGTTCGGATCCGTACCGCTACCCATTTCGGCTGCGGCAACGATCGCGTCACCCACGTTACCGTAGGTCTTGTCGCCGACGTGGTACGTCGGTGCCGTCACGCTGCCATCGGCGCCGACGCCCGCACCGCCGCCCAGCGCCGTCGCTACGCCCTTCAACTGCGTCACGTTCACGACGTCGGTGTCCTGCGTACCCGCTGCAACGTTCACAATCTGACGCTGGCGTCCGGCGTTCCCCACCGAGACCGTATCGGCTCGATCGGCCGCCGAGCCGGTGCCAAGCGCGACTGCCCACGTGGCATCCGCGCCTACGCTGGCTTGGTGCCCTAACGCGACCCCATTACCTGGGCTGGACTGCGCATCGGGTCCGACGGCAACAGACACCCCTTGCGCCTGCGCGCCTGATCCGATTGCTATTGCACGCATAAGACCGCCTTGCGAGCCATCGACCGCGCGTGCGTCTTGGCCAATCGCAATAGCACCCGAATACCCCTGCCGACCGGCTACTGCGTTATCGCCAATAGCAATCACGCCCGTTCCCGCTCCCGCAGTATCTGCCTTGGCACCGACGCCTACCGCGACGTTTTTACTGGTTGCGTACGCATCCTTCCCGACCGTGACCCAACCGGCATCGAGCCGGTCACTACTCGCCTTCGCAATCGAGGCATTCATCTGGTCAGCCGTCACCGCGGCAACCACCTTGCCCGTCTTCGTATCCAGTAGACCGGTATCAGCAAAGTTGCCTTGCAGTTTCTCGACGTTCGTCGCGTTCGTCGTCACACGACCGTCCAGGTTCGACACCGCTTCGCCTACGTTGTTTGCAGTCGTCTTGCCGCTGTCCAACGTGTACGTCGGTGCCGTCATACTGCCGTTGGCGTCGATGCCCGCGCCACCACCCAGCGCCGTCGCTACGCCAGTGAGCTGCGCCACGTTAGCCGCGTCGGTGCCTTGTGTACCCGCCGCGACATTGACAATCTGGCGCTGATTCTTCTCCGATCCAATTGACACCGTGTTCGTGCGGTCTGCCACAGAGCCACTGCCCAGTGCGACACTATCGATGGCCGCAGCACTGGCATTGAAGCCAATGGCAGCCGACCTGGCCGCCCAAACATAGGCACCCTCACCAAGCGCTACCTGGTGCCATTCCGTAGACGTGAATGAGTTTGCGCCGATGGAGATATTGGTGTCTCCCCCTTCCCCGGCTCCGTACGAGTCTTTTGCAACTGCGTTATCGCCAATAGCAATGCTCCGAGCCCCGGTCGCTTGCGCCGCAGTCGTTCCCCTTGCTTTCATGTACTTACCGGAGTCCGACAGTTCGCCCTTCAAGCTCTCAATGTCGGATGCACTCGTTGTCACGCGGCCGTCGAGACTCGACACCGCTTCGCCAACGTTTTGAACAACGGTCTTGCCGCTGTCCAGCGTGTACGTCGGTGCCTTTACGCTGCCATCTGCAGCAATGCCTGCACCGCCCCCCAGCGCAGTCGCTACACCATTAAGTTGCTTCACGTTCACGACATCGGTGTCTTGCGTACCCGCTGCCACGTTCACGATCTGGCGCTGAAGCGCCCCGTACTTCCCGCCCCCGACCGAAACGGTATCGACACGGTCCGCCTTCGCGTAGTAGCCGAGAGCCACCGACCCGCTTACCGCCTTTGCTCCGGCCCCAATAGCCACACCCTCGTCCTCAGCTCCCGCTCCAGACCCGATAGCCGCAGCAGATTCTTGTGCGCTTGCCCAAGGCCCGACCGCTACCCCGTATTGACCCGCACCGTTTGCATTCAAGCCGATTGCGACAGCGTAGTCTTCCGAAGCACTCGCCTCATTGCCGATCACGACTTGGTCGAATCTACCGGCAACCGCTTTCGGTCCGATCGCAACACTGCCAACGTCCCAACCGTTGTACTTGTCAGCACGCGCGCCGGTACCAATCACGACACTCACATCGCCCACCGAATACAACTGTTTAACATTCGCCGCATCGGCTCCTGCCTCCCCTGCTGCGGAAGATGTAACCGTCGAGCTAGCAACGTCAACGCCACTCGACAACGACGACGCTACTTCTTTTCTATAATTATTTTTGCCACTGTCACATTCAATTGGCTTACCACTTTCCGATTCGCAGTACTGGCTAGCCTCTGCGTTGGACGCATAAGCATGCCCCGTCGCCCCCACCATTCCAACCCCTATAGCAGCTGCCAACACAACCGGGGTTTTTCGCAAAACATCTTTCGACGATGCCCCGCGGGCGCGAGATTTCGCAGTTTCAGAAACCGCTGTCCATGTGCCGCTGGATGCGTTCCAAACCACCTTGTACGACTTATTCATATAACACTCTCTATCTCAACACAAAATAGCGCTCATCCATCAGCATGGACGACCATCGCTATCGAACGAACAGCTGACCGAAATCCCGCCCCACTTCGATTCGGGTAATGGCCGTGAGACCCGCCGGGCTTCATGCTTGCGCCCATTGCTTTACGCTCATGGACGCAATGACGGTCCGACTCCAAAGTCCATCGAATTATCTGCTCCATCCAATGCCGCGAAATATAGGAAGCGACGCAAAAAAGTCGCCCGATGTCCGATTTTTCGACGAAAACATAGGCCATTTCCTATTCGAACGCCGAAGGTCCACCCGAGACGAGTCGATTCAATTAAAAACTGAATTTATATTGGAGGCGCTCACCGGGAGGTGGAAATAACGCACGTCTTCACAAACCACTTTTAAAGTGTGGATCAGGCTTATTTGATTATTTCAGGACGAAATTAATTTTTCCGACTTGTATCGCCTACCGGGAATAGATTCCCAAGGGCTTCTCGCAACGGTCAACGATAGTCGGAGCTACTGACCAAAAGCGCTGCATCGGCACCGGACGCGCCACTCCCCTGCACCGAAGGCAAATATCCGAACAAGCATCCTTGTCGTCGAATGCAGCATAGTCATCCGGAACCCCGCACCGTTTCAGCGGTCGCCCTTTCGCACGGCTGCACACGCCCGTCACGCCACCGCCCGGCGTCTCGACGATTCCCCAGTCCGCCGAACCCCGTCAGCGGATCGCGATAGAGACGCCGCAGGGCCGCGACACGCGCGGCCGGCGCCGGTCTTCGGCAAGCGCGTCGAGCGCCTCACCGTTTATATAGTTCAGGTTATCTTGAATTAGGGTCGGCGTAAAAATCTCGCGTTTGCATCGTTTGTGCGTGTCGATTGCTAGCTCCGCAAGACAATTTGCATTCCGATGCAGCCGGTTTCCTCAGCCCGTATTTGTGCGGGCTCCATTGTCGCTTGGGGACCGCCCTGGAAACGTTCGTCCGTGTCGAGGCCGGCCGACGCCTTGCGGCGCTTGGCGGTCTCGCGCCCGACATGCCGAATGTGCCGCGCCGTAATCCCGCGGCGACGGCCCGATGAGTGTCCTGGTCGACACGTCCGTGTGGGTCGACCATTTCCGGCGGCCGCTCCCGGCGCTCATCCAGCTGCTGCGCAGCGATAACGTCTTGACGCACCCGCTGGTGATGCTCGAGCTCGCCTGCGGGACGCCGCCCGAGCCGCGGGCCAGAACCCTTGGGGACCTCGCGCTGTTGCGTCAAACGCGGCTCGCGATGCCGGGTGAAGTAGCAGACTGGATCGAGCGGGAACGTCTGTATGGACGCGGATGTGGCGCAGTAGATTGCTCGCTGTTGGCCTCGGTACTGCTGACCGCGAGCACTCGCCTTTGGACGCGTGATCGTCGGCTCGCGGAACTAGCGGAGCAATTCGGGGTTCACTACGTACCCCCTGACCTGCCCTGAGCCAAAACGTTACCGGGCCTGTTGCATGATCTCGCGCCTTGCTGAGGCGCGATCAGCTGTCGTGATTCGCCCGATCTACACCGCACAGAGCGCGGAGGCGGCTCGGGCAGAACTCGACGCGGCCGTCGCTTCGTGCCGGCGTCGAATTACTCGCCACTTGAAGGCTGTTGAGCGCGCATCTCGACCGCTGGCATCACCTTTCAGGAACCCTTTTTGGCTGTAGCATGCAGTGCCAGCCACGACTCCACCGCATCGACAAACGACTGGCAATCTGCTTCCTCGACGCATTTGGATTCCGCTATTTTCGCGGACCACTCTTCCAAGTGACTTACCAGCTCGCCCCTGTCGAGAATCATCAGGGCGCCCTGGATCCGGTGCAATCGCTCCAGCACCTCGGACACGTGACCCGCCTGCACCATCAATCGGAGTGCTTCTCTGTCGGAAATCCACGATTCGATGAACAACGACAGAAGTCGGTTGACATCAGGTGTAGCCACTGTCGGTTGCTGAACGTCGCCAGGTCCGAGCACGTTTTGCAACACGAGAGAAAGGTCGCCCATAGTCGACGGTTTTGTGATGAGCGCATCGAACCGGGTGTTCGCCACGCTTGCGAGTGTCGCATCGGCAGTACACAAAACGACCGGCCATGATATCCCCGCTGCTCGCAAGTCGGACAACAGCTCCGCCCCGCCCTTGCCCGGCAAATTGGAATCGGTGACGACGAGATCGTAGATTCGGGACCGGCAACGTCGAATGCCATCCTCCGCGCTACCGACGACTTCTACGTGTCCGATCCCGAGCATCCGCAGTTGATCGCACATCAACTGCGCACTGACTCGGTCGTCCTCAACCACCAGAACGCTGGCATCACTCCACGCACCACCTGTGATTTCGCCGGAACCGTCCGTGCCCTCGCTGCCATCAGCGTCCGCTCCGGAAAGGACCATTTCGATCGCGTCTAGAAGCAACTGACCGCTGTAGGCGCTAATTGTGACGGCATGGCCTGTGGAGATCGGGACAAGCGGCCCGTCCAGTCCGATCGTAATGCGACGGTAGACACCGGGCGCTTCAGGCGAACCATCATGTTCGAGCCAGTCGCGCGCGTCGATGAAAACGGTGGATGCATGCGCTTCCTCCCGCCCGTCATCCTGACCACTCGTGACGCGGGCAGCCGGATACCACGCGCTGAGCTGGGCCGCCAGTTGCCCACGCCAACTGGGAATATCGCAATTCACGACGAAATGGACGCCTTGGCCGGCATTGCCGTTGATTTGCGCCGCTGAATCGTGATGCAGTGGCAACACGACGGTGAAAATCGATCCGACGCCAACCTCGCTTTCGACGGTGATACCACCACCCATTCGTTCGGCGATTTTCTGGCAAAGAGACAAGCCGAGCCCGGTACCTGCCCGCGAACTTTTCGGGCCGGCCGAGCCTTGGACGTAAGGCATGAAAATCTTTTCAATCTCGTCTTCGGGAATCCCCCTGCCGGAGTCGGCGACGCGGAGCCGAACCTGTCCGTCCCCGGTCAAGCCGAGTGAAACCGTAATCGCACCGTGAGATGTAAACTTGACGGCGTTGCCAATGAGATTGGTGACTATTTGCGTGAACCGGTACCCGTCACAAATCCACGTGCCCCGCAGTGCCGGATCGATCAGGCAGAGAAGCCGCACGCCGTTTTTCTGCGCATCCACCGCAAACGTCCGGCTTGCCTGCTCGACGAGTTGATCAATGTGTTGTGGCTGTTCCTGCAGCAGGAACTCGCCTGCCTCGATTCTGGACAGATCGAGCACGCCGTTGATCAGCGAAAGGAGTGAGCCAAACGAGTCCTGCGCAATCAACAAGCGCGAGCGCTGCTCCTGGGTCAATCCCATCCGCGAAAGCAATTCAAGATTCCCTAATGCCCCGTGTAACGGCGTCCTGATTTCATGGCTCATCGTCGCCAGAAACATGCCCTTCTCGTGACTTTCGGCCTGAGCACGCGCTCGAGACTCTCGCAGCCGCCGTTCGATTTCCTTTCGCTTCGCCAAATCGACCATCCCGATCACGAAAACATCGTCTCCGCGATACTTTGCCTGCGCATAGGCAACCTCGAGATCAGGCTCCATCTCAAACCGGCTTACCACGCCGGAGCGCTCGGCACTCCCCGCGTGAAACCTGACCAGTGCGCCGGCACGTGCAAGTACGTTGTCGGGGCTGGAGTCCTGTTCCCCTTGGCTGGCAAAGGCCATCTGAAGGCTTTGCGCTTCCGCATTCTGCAACAGGATGGCACCGCTCTTCCTGGCCACGACGGTCAAGCTCACTGGCGCGACCTGGATGATGGAGCGACTGAACGCCTCGCCTTCCAAAAGGCTATGCAGCCGCTCCCTGGACGGCCGAATCACTTCGCGATTCATCCAGAACGCGCCGCCAATGACCAGACCGCATCCACTCAGCGTCGCGAGTACAACAAGCAGCAGTTGTTGTCTGATTGCGCCCAGAAGGTCGCTCCAGGTATAGGCATATACCGCCACCCACTGCGGGCCCGGCACGCGCTGAATAACGAAGAAGCTGCCCTCGCGCCAGATGCGTTGGGGCCGTCCGTTCGCCGCCTGGTATACCCACGGATTTCTCGATATGATTTCCGCCCAATGCGCCTCTTGCGGATTCGTTTCGTCGATACCCAATAGTCGCTGCACCGCGCACGAAACAACAAAGAAATGCGGATCGCCTTCGTTGTGCAGAAAATACTGATTGAATCGATTACACGGAATCGACAATGCGATCGTTGCCTTGCGTTGCTCACCGTCGTAGACGGATGTCGCAAAATAGGTGGTCGTCATGTCGTTGAGTGGATCCTTCGATCCGGTCACCCACACAACCTTGCCGCGAACTCCGCTCTGCGCATCGCGCTGCATCTCTTCTTCGACAGCCTCCATGCGTTTCCCAATGAAGTCTTCCGCGGCCTTTTCAGTGTTCAGCCGAGCAATCTGGTCCGGTGCGAGCGGCGGAAGCGTAGCCAGAAATCGCTTATCCGGCGTATAGATAAACCCCTCGGATAGCGGTGGCGATTTGTCCTGCTGCGAAAGCGAAAACGTCGACGCATATCTTGCCAGATCGATCAAGTTTGTCTGGCGACCCGAATCCAGGGGTGAAGTGAGCGTCGACACGACCGAGAATGCGCGGGTCGCCGCAGATCCGGGCACTGTCTGAGCCAACTGGTTCTTTCTGGGCAACGGAACCTTCCGCGCCTGCGAGTCACCTGACTCCAGGTACTCCTTTGCGATCTGGTACGTCACGACCAACTGGCGAATGCGGGCCTCGCGCCTGTCGACCTCCTCCTTCAATGCCTCTCTCTGCGCGGAAAATTGCTGCGCAAATTCCTCGTGCTGATGCGATATCAGGAGTTCGGTCACGCCCCCGGCGCATACCAGGATAAGGCACGTCAGCGTTATGGTCGAAACAATCAGCAGGCGCTTTGAAAACGTCAACCTGAGCGGGGCGTAAGCTTGGGTTGCCGTCGCGATTCCGTCGTCGGCCCCACCCGGAGTTTCTTCCGCGTTGCGGCGAGACTGGCTCATGAGCCGAAATGTTCCGTGTAGATGCGGTAAAGGTCCGCTTCGGATCTCGCCCCCAACTTATGCATCGCTCTCATTTTCTGGTGGCTGATCGTCTTGATGCTGCGATTCGTATGCATCGCGATTTCGGTAACCGACATCCCGCGCCCCAGCATGCGGAATATTTCGAGCTCGCGCTCGCTAAGCGATTCGATTGAAGTCTGCGCCGCATGTCCGGCCTCGAGCAGGTCGACAGCCACGGCTGGATCAACGAACGTTTGCCCGGCATGCACACGGCGCACGATTGCGGCCAAGCGCGCGAAATCTTGGCTTGATTTTCTCAGGAAGCCTGCAACGCCCGTATTCATGACGCGAGAGACAAGCAGCGCGATATCTTGATGTGCGGTCAGCACGACAATCGCAACCTCTGGATGGCTACGCCTTAGTCGCTTGAACAGTGCCACTCCATCCGGCTGCTGATCTCCGCTGAATGAATAGTCGCAGATCAAGACATCGCAAGACTGCTGTTGCAACAGATGCAGCAGGTCCGAAATTGTCGATGCAACACCGACGACATTGATATCCATCTCGGCCGACAGGATCGCGGCGACGCCGGTAGAAACTACCGGATGGTCATCAGCCACGACGACATTGATGCGACGACGAGCGTTGCCACTTTCAGTGGATGCATTCATCAACATTTTCCCAAAAAAAAATAGCTGTCTATCCTTTCGATGCCTTGTTGCAATCCGCGGGCTCGCCCTTCGGCGCCCTGTCAATCTAAATCAACTTTCTATCCGGATACCGACCAAGTCGAGATTTCTCTTCGAACGTCGCGCCTGCATGCGCAGGATTCATGTTTTCTATGGTGGCTTCCGGAGCAACGACACACCGCGATGTGACGGCACTCGCCAGTCCGCCTTTCTCGACGTCTC
The DNA here is from genome assembly GCF_902499045.1 of Burkholderia latens. GTDB lineage: Bacteria > Pseudomonadota > Gammaproteobacteria > Burkholderiales > Burkholderiaceae > Burkholderia > Burkholderia latens. The sequence goes on from NZ_CABVPL010000002.1 coordinate 225,346, forward strand.
GCCTTGAACATGTAATTTTGCGATGCACAACGTCCATGAGTCGCGTTCACATAGAATACTCGGCCCCAATTTTTCTTGGGAATTTATTTAAAAAACCGAAGTCCGTGCCGACGCACCTTGCTCGTCTATTTCAGCCCCACGAACCGTTCGTTGACCGCATTCGAAATCTAGACCGTCCGCGAATAATCAGGCTCGCATCACCACGTCCGGTGGATAAATTCATCGGCGCGCAAGTCCTGAGACACACGCCAAAGCCACCAAAGAATATACGATGTCTCATGTATCGCGATAGCGCGATTCGATCGCGTGGGAATACACAGCGACGTTGCGGGGGTTGCGGATGCTCAACCGAGTTGAGCAGGTGCTTCGAGCGCTCGTGGCACGCGTCGCGAGTTTCGCGTCGTGCTCCGCAAATGCCTGTAACAGCACGCGCCGGCCGGACCGGCGTCGAAGTCCGGATAGAGATACCCAGCCTTGCCGAGGAACGGCGAGTTGTCGGTCAGCAAATGGTCTGCCGTGCAGCAGTTCGTAACACAGGCCGTTCTGCGCGTTTTCCTATGTGCGCGGAACCACCGCGTTGCCGTAGGCGGCCATGAACACGTACACCGGATAGCGCGGCGTCACCTGTATACGTCCTTGGCTTTCGTGTGCCGGCCAACATATTTGCGCCAGTTGGAAAGACAGTCGAAGACTAGCCGCCGTGATTCGCCCGATATACACCGTCCCGAGCGCGGAGGCAGCTCAAGCAGCGCTTTATGCCTTTGCTGGAGGGCCATGGAGCCGGAGTCCCCACGGTCAGCGCGGCGTGGCGCAACGCCTGGGTCGTGTAATTCCGTTCTTCGCGTTTCCGCCGGCGGTTCGCAAGGTTGTATGCACTACGAACGCCATCGCGAACATCAACCCGCAGCTGCGCAGGATCATCAGGACTCGGGGCACTTCCCGACCGATGAGGCCGCCACCAAGCTCGTCTGGCTGGCACTGCGCAACATCACTACCGATTGGGGCGTGCTGTTCATGATTGGAAGGCGGCTATGGGCCGGTTCTCCATCCTCTACGAGGATCGATTCGTTCGACCATCCGTATGAATCTCAACTCGCGTCAAACACGGAAATTTTTGCCCCCATCGAAAGCGCTGCCAGCCAAGCGCCAGTGAGCAACGACTACCCATAGGGATTAATAGCCCGCTCCCCGGGTTTATTTCGGACGGCAGTTAGATTCCGGAGTTAAAAACTGATGCGACGCGTCATGCGTCCGCGTGAACCGCGAAGGCGTGAGATAGTAGCCTCACTAACGAACAGGCTAAAGACACTAAACACCATGACCTACCGCAAATACAAGCCCCTTATTCATCGAGAGCCGTCTCAAAGACCGCAGACACAACGCCTTTATATGTCATGCCTCTTTTCACGGGAATATCCTTGTTAAAATAGATCCCCAGAATCAATTGTATTTCACCTCCTTTGGCGGCAACGTCTTTACTTGCGACCTCTACCTTTTCCTCTTCTATCGATTCCAGAAAATTCATCTCGGCGGTCAGCACCCGTCGCCGTACGCCGATTTTCGATATTCGATCTTCGCCAGCGAGATACCAGTTGCCTGTCGTCATTGATTCCCCGCCCGAAGTCAACGTCAGCTTCAAATGAACAGCGCCATAACTACTCTTTACTTTGACTGGCATGTGTTCCATTTTTTCACTGCCACTCCACCCGTCCCCGATGTTAAACTTGGCCTCGTAACCACTTTCCCAGCCTTGGGCAGTTACTTCAAAGACGCCTTGCGGCGGTACTTGACCAGCGAGCCGGACGTTTAAATCGATCGGCTTCGGATTTCCCGCATACGCCGACAACGCGCATGCACTCGCAGCGACTGCCAAAGCAAGCTTTTTCACCGACTACTCCTTACTCCACTTCAGTCTCAAACATCAGGGGCACCGTGCCCGCGTACTTGCCCGGCACCGGAGCGGCCTTGATTTTGTCGCTCGCTTCCCCCGGCGTGATCACCAGCTCGATCGACGAGCCGCTCTTCGCCTCGTCCTTCGTCACAACCTCGACAGGATCAGTGCCGATGTCCTTGCCGCCGATCTTGGCACCCACCTTGAAGTAGGCTTCCGCATCGTCTCCGTGGACAAGGCGCGGTTCCGTGGCGTCCGCAAACTTGACCCGCAGCCTGCCCACCTTGCTTTTCGCGGTCACTTTTAGCTTCAGCGATTCGAACTTTTTCTGGTCGGCGCCCCACTTGATCGGCTGCTGCTTGGTCAAGTCCCAACCATCCGCCTTGATCTCGATGCTGCTCGCCACCGGCACCTCGGCGCTCAGCTTGATCTCCAATTCCTGCTGCTTCAGCGGGGCTGCGTGTGCGGCACCGGCGATTGCGGTCGCACCCAGCAGACACGCGCGGATGACAGATTGATGCATACATGTTCCAAGAGCGGTTAATAGGGCAGCGCATCAGACTGGCGCTGCCACCCCATTTTCGGGGCCGAGCCAGGCTGACCCAATCAGACAACTCTTATTTATGCACTCCCGATTAAGAAGGAGAACTCATACAGGTCATCCAGGAGCGCTCGACGGTTGTCGGCCAACTGACCTATCTCTGGGAGCTCACCGCGTGCAAGTTTGTGGCCCGCCTCACTGCTGTCTTGCGACTTGCGTCGCGGTGGAATACTTCAGCGATGGAAAGTCACCTTCACGTCGCCGACGCGACTTGCCCGGCCTCGACATGCATCCTCGTTCGCTTTTCACCTTCGCGCAGTTCGAACTCGCAACGCGAGCCGGCTTCGCACGGCAGCTCCTTCGTTTTCCCCGGGCGGATGTAGTACGCAGTCGGTTCGCCGCATGCACCGTTCTTCTCCTTGCACACGCGATAGGCCTCGAGCGTCACCATCGAACTCCCCTTGTTCTCGACGATGCTCTTGCCGCCCTCCACCTTGAACTCCGTTTGATAGCCCTCATCGCCCGGACGCACGATCACCATGGCCCCGTATCCCGTCAGCACGTTGATGCCCGCGGACAGCGATTCCTTGTATTGCTCGATTTCATCGTTGCTCAGCACGAAGTCGTCTTTCGACTTCGGCACGACAGGTACAAAGCGCACGCGATAGTAGCGCTCCGCGTCGCGCTTGCCGCGATAGAGCAGACGCACCGATTGGGCACCGTCGGCCGGCACGATCAGGCGCGAGGGACTCGCGATCAGCCCTTGGCCGTCTCGTTGGGTCAACAGCGCGGGGTCGAGCGGCACCTCTTCCTGCTTGCCGTCATCGTTGAACACTACCTCGCTCACCTCGACCCGTACGAATGCAGTCGCATCCCCCTTGTTCCGGATCCGCTTGAGGATCGACGACTGCTTTCCGCCCATGTACTCGAACATGGGGCCAATGTTGATCGACGGCGCGCCCGCGCTGACCGAAAGCGAGCACATGGCCAGTAGGCCAGCAAACATACATTTCGCGAGATTGACTTTCATTCGACACTCCTGTTATCGGCACTGAATGCGATCTCGCCCAATGCTTCCAGGGCCGGTCTTTCGATCATTGCGTGTGTGCCAGTTCAAAAATATGCAGCGATTGCGTGGACCGGCTGCATGTCAGAGATTCCATTTTCCGAACTCCACGGTGCGGCGAATATCGGAATAGTCTGAAAGCGGCGGCCGCGGCCCTGCTCCTCGCGTCACTCGGCAATCGCATCGAATACAACGGAGGCCCTTCCTGTATAGGTCGTCCCGGGATGCTGGCCCATCTCCGATACCCCCGGGCCGTCAATGGCGACATGGGCGGTTGCCACGGCATTGTCCAGATACCGGTCGACATCGAGTGACGCGGGTGCCCGCGTGGTCAGTGGAATCCGACTGAACGGCGCTTTACGGTCAGTAGTCGCTCCGGCCACCGTCAACGCAAGATCGACCGGTACGACCGAGCCACGGGGGTTGCGCATGACGCAGCGGCCCGCCGCGTCTTCACCGTCCTCGCACCGCAGGCTTACCCGCAGCGGCTCGCCCGTAGACAGTCCGTACGCGACATCACGCTCGATCCTGGTAGAGGGCTTGCCTTCGGCTATCCAGTTCAACCAGCCCTGAGCGGGGGCAAGCTTGACGTCGTTACCGGCGCCCGAGTCCGTGATCATGAATTTGTGGCGCACCTTCAGGACGAACGCGACATCAACGCTCGATCGCGCCACGTGAGCATGCGCGCCGAAGTCGAAATCCTTTCCCGGTCCAACCGTGAACGTGTGCACCCCTTGGTAAGTGCCATTGGGCAGCGATACGGGATCCGGCGTGACGAGTTCGTAGGCCACGGCAAGTGAATTTCCATCGAGCACGACTGCGCCTGCGGGAAGCGACTGGCGAGGGGTCTTGAAACAGCCCCCACCGTCGCGGGGCAAACGCCAGCCGAACCGGTAGGCATTTGCCGTGGCGATCGGCTGGACGGAGAGCGCCGTACATCCTGCCGGCGGCTGTAGCCAACCGCCTCCATTCCACAGGGCCGCATGTGCCGTTTCAGCGCTTCCTGCCGGCGTACCGGTCAGTTGGTACACGTCCGGCCGGAGCGTGTATTGCCCGATGATGCCCGCGACCCGGAAGGTGACCGCAGTGACCCGATTCGTGCGTTCGTCCCTGAGTTCCACACGAACCGGATTGGCCGGCGCCCGAAGATAGACGCCATCCTGCCCATTCGCACCGCTATCGAGTGCACCGTAGCTCACATCGCCCACCGGCAGATCGACAGTCGTCACACCTGCACAGCCACCGGGATCGGCCGCACAAAAGCCTGCCGGCCTCGTGATATTGCGAAAGCCGTTTTCGCCCTGGGTCTGCGCACCGGGCAGGTATTCAGCCTCGATCGACATATCGGCGGCACACGCGACGGTTGCGCCGGCTAGCACCAAAACCGAACCGGCCAGCCATCGCATGAGCACGATCAGCACTCGAGCGGTGGATGCGCGTGCGCCTCGATTGGCGCTCTCCGTCTGATTACCCCTGTTCATCACGGCTTTCCCCTGAATCGGCATTGGTCTGCTCCTGTTCACATTCCAACTCCCCGACAATCAGGGAGTCACCTTCCATTTGATGGTCCTGCGGCTTCAGGTGAAGCGTGCGGAGCGGCTTGCCCCCTTTCTCGACCTTGATGACCGGATCGGCGTGGCTCACTTCGAGCGCGAAAAATCCGTCGGCCTCGGTGACCGACCGCCCCGCGAGGCTAGACAGGTGGGCTGCTCGCACCGGCTTGCCTGCACGGTCGACCAGTCGACCGATCACCGTCAGTGTCTTCATGACGTGCACCTTCTCGTACCCGACGCCGCCCTTGTTCAGGTGGTAATGGGTCGCGGCCGGCTGCAGCGTCGCCGCCGGCGCCTGCGATCGATCGAAGAAGTACTGGAGTCGACCCGCGCGATAAGCCGACACGGGAACCAGATTGCGACCCGGGTGCAGTTCAATGCTGCCGCCCGAGGTGTCCTGGGCACGCACCTTGACGTCCTCGAAATCGGATGCCAGGTCCACAATCACTGCGGACTCGCCGTTGAAGGCGTTGCCTTTGCCGGACACGGCCGCGGATTTGCCGTTCGTGCCAACGGTGCTGGACAGGTTCATCCCGCCGGCAATGCCGCCTTCCTTGGACGAGCGCTGGAGGAACGCATCGCCGCGCGCCACCGAATGTTCGAACTGCGTGGTGGCGCCCACGCTCAAGCCATACCGGTCGACGGTTCCGTTCGCCCCCACCGACCTGAAGAAGCCGGTGTCGAGCTCCTGCCGCACGCCCAGCGACGCATACTGATCACGCCGGCCATCCGAGCCGCTTCGCGTTCCGAGGTTCACGTTGTAGCTGCGTTTTTCCTTGCCGAGCGCAATACTCAAGCCAAGATCGACGCCCCGGTTGCGGGTTCTCGCCAACGTCCCGGTGGGGCGATCGAAGCCGGACAAACGCCAGGTGAGATCGTTGCCGAACAAGCTATGTCGATGCGAAACCGACAGGTCGACACCGAGGCCGCTCGTCGCACCGCTGGCGTATGAAGCGCGCGACATGATGCTCGTTTGCGCCGTGAAGCGATGGCTCCACGTAATCGCCGAGTCATGCACCTTGCCGCTGCGCACGCTCGAGCGCGCATTCCGATGGCGCCGGTCGCTGCGTTGCCAGCGCTGGCTGTGGCTCAGCGATACGCTCCCGTCCCGGTACGGCATCAGGATCTGCACGTCGCCGCCCACTCCATGTTTCGAGGAGTGGTACACGTTCCAGTACGTTCGCGCACGGTCGGTAAACTGCCAGTCAACCGACGCGCCGAATACGTTGGCGTCGGCCACATGCTGCGCCGACGCACCGAGCACGACCCGCGGATGGGCGAGGTAGTTGATCGCGCCACCCGCGGTGAACGCGTGCGAGCGATCCTCGCCGATCAGGTTGCGTTCCTGTCCAGCAAAAAATGCGTACTTCCATCGTTGTGTGGGATCGCTCCACGCCGCGGGCTTGTAGATGAGCTCGTTCTGCGTGGACGTAACCTGACCATCCTCGACGAGCCGGATCTCCACTTCATAGATGCCGCTGGGCAGCGGGCGCGTATCGACCACCTGCAGCCCCGGCTGCACCGATTGGCTGTGGATCAACGCGCCATTGCGATAGATTTCCACCATGCCCTGGCGATTGGCGGTCACATAAACGGGATAGAGGCTCGGGCGCGCGCCTTCGACCTCGCGCGCCTCGGAGGTGCCAAACATCACCCCAAGTGTGGTCGCCGCGCCTCCGCCCGGCATGCGCGGAGGCCGGATACCGGTTGCCAGGTCCGGCGTAAAGAAGCCCGCGCGCGCGAACTTGCCCTCGAACTCGCGCTGCGCGTATAGGCGCGGCACCGAGTATTCAATCTCGCTGGCTCGCCGCATGCCGCGGTTCTGCGTCGCCTGCAATCCGCTCGTGATGGACCAGTTCCCCACGCTACCGATGGCGTCGAACGAATACCGTCCGCCGATTTCACGGCCCTGGCCACCCGTGAGATTCAGGTAGTTGTACGTAATCAGGCCGGTGCTTCCACTGGCCGGCAGCGGGTGATATTTCTTCTGCTCGCCATCCTGTTCCGCATGGCGCGTCACGATCGATAAAACGGAGTCCTGCAGGTTGTAGTGAAGCGCGAGCACGCCGTCGCAGTTGGTATCGCAGGCGCCAAGCGCACGCGGCTCACGGAGAAATTTTTCGATCAGCTCGCGATCGCCCTGTTCGATGCCGCCGCGCTGCTCATTCGAGAGCGCCACCAACTGGACCTTTCCGTCGCGACTCAACGTGATCGTGCCCTCGCCTGCCGAATGGCCATCGAAATCGATACGCACGATCAGCGGTGAATCGAACAGTTGCTCGAGAAAATCCGCCGGAAGCTGCTCCGCCTGCTCGAACAGGTCCGCTCCCGAGCCGGCAACCTCCGCACGCGCGAACGCGCCCTGTTGGCACAGCGCACCAATGGCAAGAAAAATAGCGACGCTGATCTTGCTCATTTTTGGCATAGCTGCTCCAACATTCGTTAAATTCCGTTAAATGGGTAACCCGATGGATACGCGGGACAATCGAAACTGGACACACCGTATGGGCGAAATGCGCTCCAGAGCCACGCGAGCAGAACCACCGCAACGGGCGCGCGGCAATTTATCGGTGTGGACGGCGGGGAAGCGCAAAGCCGACGGCATGCGGTCGGTGTCGACTGAGGGAATTATGGGAAATTGAATGACCGAAACGAATCAGAGAAGTCTGATTTAGGAGGCCAAGAAATCGCTGAAGCTGGTTGAGAAAGCGACGGATTATTAAATAATGAAAAGCTGCGCGGTTTGTTTCGGACAGCCCAGCGCCATGCCGGCACGTAATGGCCATTGAACCGGCGCTTGCGGAAAGACGGATTCGCCCCTGTTTATAGGGACGAATCCGTTGTCGTGCGCTGACGAGGGAGGACCATTACGCACGTGCGAAAGCACCACCTTAAGACGCCATCCCGGTCTCGAAGATCGCAGTCATCGTGCCGGTATAGGTACCGCTACGCGGGACGCGGTTCGGAGCGTAAAGACGCAATCGGACACCGACCCAGTCGCCTCTCGCGGCCGACTCGGCCATCAAAACCTCTCCGCCGTCCTCGTAGTTCACCCAGCCCCAATTTCGCCATCCGCCTTTCGCACTGGTTATATTCCCGTCAAGCTCGACAAAATCATCACCACTGTCGTGCACCAGCACCCCACGGCCTTCCGTCGACACGTCTTTGCCCTGCAGCGGAGACCGAAGTTTAAGATGGACGGGGCCATAAGAGCTTTTCACATCCCATTGGAGCTCCGCCATCTCGTTCCCGCCCTTGCCACTCCAGTCCCAGTCGTCGGGCACGGTCAACGTCTTGTTCTCACCATCCCACTCGCCCCTGGGCTTTACCACAAAGATATCCGGCCTTGGAACTTTACCCGCAAGCTGAACCTTGAGATCAATCGGGTCCGGATTTGCCGCATACGCCGACATTGCATATGCGCTCGCAGCAATTGCCAAAATCAACTTCTTCACCAGATCACTCCTTAGTCAATCTCAGACTCAAACATCAGCGGCACCGTGCCCTCATAGGTGCCCGCCAGCACATCGTTCTTGATCTTGTCGCTCGCCTCCCCGGGCGTAATCACCAGATCGAGCGACTTGCCCTGCGCCGCCTCGGCCTTCGTCACAACCTCCGCGGCGTCAGTGCCGACGTCCTTATCGCCGACCTTGGCACCCACCTCGAAGTAGGCCTCCGCGTCGCCCTTGAGGGCGAGGCGCGGCACCTCGGCGCTCGAGAACTTCACCTGCACGTTGCCCACCGTGCTTTTCGCATTTACCTTCAGCGTCAGTGCATCGAACTTTTTCTTTTCGGCGTTCCACGTGAGCTCCTGCGGCTTGGCACGGTCCCACCCACCCTCCTCCTTGACCTCGAAGACGCTCACTGGCGGCACCTCGGCGCTCAGCTTGATCTCAAAGGACTGCTCCTTGACCTCCGCGTGCGCGGTACCGGCGATTGCGACCGCGCCCAGCAGACACGCACGAATGATGGATTGATGCATACATACTCCAAGAATAATTAATAGGGGCCGCGCAATGGGGTGCGCCCTGCCCGCTACATTTTCAGACCCTGGTCAGACCGAACCAATCAGACAACTCTTATTTGCGAACCATCAATTAATAAAGGATCACTAATTGATATCATCGGATACGATCTCAGCCCCCGTGACCAACGACCAACGGTAAAATGTGCGGGAAGTTGGCCGAAATGAATCAGAGATCAGAGAAGTCCGATTTAGGAAGCCAAGACGCGGCCGAGGCGGCCTGATAAATCGACAGATTATTAAATGATGAGAAGGGGCGAGGTGTGTTTGGACAGGCCAGCGCCATGCTGGCACGCAATGGCCATTGAAACGACGCCTGCGGAACGACGGATTCGCCACTATTTACAGCGCGAATCCGTCGTCGTGCGGTGGCGCGGAGGACCGCGCACGCATGCACGTGCGACAGTCCGACGTTAGCCCTCGACCCCGGTCTCGAAGATCGCAGTCATCGAGCCGGTGTAAGTACCGCTACGCGGAGTGCCGCCAGGCGCGCCAAGACTCAAACGGAGACGGGCCTTGCCGCCTTTTGCAGCGGATTCAGCCGCCAAGGCCTCAAATCCGTCTTCACGATTCAATGCTCCCCAGGTCCCCCACCAGCCGTTCGACTGAAATACGGCCGCTTGAAATTCGATAGACTCGCCATTGACGTGTACGAGCACCCCACGATTTTCTCCCGACACTTCTTTCCCCTGCAGCGGAGACTGGAGTTTGATACGGACAGGCCCATAGGTGCTCTTGACATTCCACGCGACTTCCGCTTGGTGGCCCGCAACCGCGCCATCCCAGCCGTCTGGCGTGGTCATCGCTATGCTGGAGCCATCCCACTTGTCGTCGGGAGTTACGTCAAAGACGCTCGGCGCGGGGACTTTACCGGCGAGCTGGACCTTGAAATCGATCGGGTCCGGATTTGCCGCATACGCCGACATTGCACATGCACTCGCAGCAATTGCCAAAATCAGCTTCTTCACCACATCACTCCTTACTCGACCCCAGGCTCAAACATCAGCGGCACCGTGCCCACATAGTCGCCCGCCAGCACATCGTTCTTGATCTTGTCGCTCGCCTCCCCGGGCGTGATCACCAGATCGAGCGACTTGCCTTTCGCCGCCTCGGCCTTCGTCACAACCTCCACGGCGTCAGTGCCAACGTCCTTATCGCCGACCTTGGCACCCACCTCGAAGTAGGCCTCCGCGTCGCCCTTGAGGGCGAGGCGCGGCACCTCGGCGCTCGAGAACTTCACCTGCACGTTGCCCACACCGCTTTTCGCAGTCACCCTCAGCGTCAGTGGATCGAACTTTTTCTTGTCGTCGTTCCACGTGAGTGCCTGATCCTTGGTACGATCCCAACCCTCCTCCTTGACCTCGAAGCCGCCCACCGGCGGCACCTCGGCGGTCAGCTTGATATCAAAGGACTGCTCCTTGACCTCTGCGTGCGCGGTACCGGCGATTGCGACCGCGCCCAGCAGACACGCACGAATGATTGATTGATGCATACATACTCCAAGAATGATTAATAGGGGCCGCGCAATGGAATGCGCCCTGGCAACCACATTTTTAGCGCCTGGTCAGCCTGACTCAATCAGACAACTCTTATTTGCGCACCACCGATTAAGACAGCACTACTGATAGAGAGCATCGCGGCCGATCCTCGTGGATCTCGCGATGGCCGTCGACCAACGGCCATGCATATCGATTGACTGGACGGCGCACAGTTCTAACCTGACCTGCGGTTAGAGACGAGGTTAAAATTGATGCTTCGCGTCGTGCGCCCGCACGAACTGCGAAGGCGTCGGAAATTAACCTCGGCAACGAGCAAGATCTACACTAAATACCGAGGCACATCGCATATACAATACCCTTACCCATCGAGATCAGTCTCAAAAACCACAGACGCATCCCCTTTATGTGCGATGCCACTCTTCACAAGCCCGGCGTCGTTAGAGTAAACACTCAGAATCAATTTTATTTCAGCGCCTTTTGCGGCAAACTCTTTACTTGCGACCTCCATTTTCTCCTTATCTACCCAGAACCAACCCGTCTTGCCGGCAATGGCCATCTGTCGCTTTACGCTGATCTTCGAGGTTCCATCGTCGCTCAGGAGACTCCAGCTGCCTGTGGTAGTCGACTCCCCCCCCGAATTCAACGACAACTTCATATGAATAGCGCCATAGCTGCTTTTCACCTGGAATGGAAATTCTTTAAGCCGCGCCTCGCCATTCCACCCCTCCGGAATGTCAAACTTGGCCTCATCACCACTTGCCCAGCCGACTGGCGTTACTGTAAAAACGTCCTGCGGCGGGACTTTGCCCGCGAGCTGGACCTTGAGATCAATCGGGTCCGGATTTGCCGCATACGCCGACATTGCACATGCACTCGCGGCAATTGCCAAAATCAGCTTCTTCACCAGATCACTCCTTAGTCAATCTCAGACTCAAACATCAGCGGCACCGTGCCCTCATAGGTGCCCGCCAGCACATCGTTCTTGATCTTGTCGCTCGCCTCCCCGGGCGTAATCACCAGATCGAGCGACTTGCCCTGCGCCGCCTCGGCCTTCGTCACAACCTCCGCGGCGTCAGTGCCGACGTCCTTATCGCCGACCTTGGCACCCACCTCGAAGTAGGCCTCCGCGTCGCCCTTGAGGGCGAGGCGCGGCACCTCGGCGCTCGAGAACTTCACCTGCACGTTGCCCACCGTGCTTTTCGCATTTACCTTCAGCGTCAGTGGATCGAACTTTTTCTTTTCGGCGTTCCACGTGAGCTCCTGGGCCTTGGTACGGTCCCACCCACCCTCTTCCTTGACATCGAAGACGCTCACTGGCGGCACCTCGGCGCTCAGCTTGATCTCAAAGGACTTCTCCTTGACCTCTGCGTGCGCAGTACCACCGATTGCGACCGCGCCCAGCAGACACGCACGAATGATTGATTGATGCATACATACTCCAAGAATGATTAATAGGGGCCGCGCAATGGAGTGCGCCCTGCCAACCACATTTTCAGCCCCTGGTCAGACCGAACCAATCAGACAACTCTTATTTGCGCACCATCAATTAATAAAGGATCACTAATTGAGATCATCGGAGACGATCCCATCCCCCGCGACCATCGACTAACGGCTACGCATTACGATTGACGACCAGAACGTCGGGCGAGGGTTGCCGCCTGGGGTACCGTCGGACGCCTCGTGTCATCGAGACAAAAGATCAGTTCTACCGTTCAATGTGGCCGGCGTCCTTAGTGCATCGTCGCCGTTCGCGATGGCGGACGCGACGAGGGAGGCGCTCAACATCACAAACTCCGAGGTTCCGTACCCCAACCTCTCTGCGGCGCGCTCGACATGGTGATAGTCGCCGGGATGGACCTCCAAAACGACTACCTTGTTTTCGCATCGACTGTTATTCACCGAAGCCCTCTCCTTTCGTTTCCAGTGGCCAAGATTTGAACCCTGTCGGCGGAGTCCAATAAGGAATCTGATGGTACCGACAGTGGCAAGCCACATCGATCAGAAATGTCTCAAAAGAGCTTCGGGGTGGCCTCGGCGCAGGTTTCGAGCCTGCGGCGTTAGAGAATAGTCGGTAGGACGTGAGCAGCCCGGCGTGCGTGATTGATGAGCGCTGCACTGGTGCCGTGCCGCTCGGTTCCAACTTCTAGAACTGGGTGTGAGGAGCGCGTTGAGATTCGGGCCCCAATGTTGAATTATTCCAGGTAAAGCAGCGCGGAATCGTCATCGCGCTCTTCCAATCGTGCCGGGAACCCGCAGCGACGTGCGGGCAGCGATCGCCAACCGGAGTGCCGAGCAAGCGCTGCGCGGAATCGCAATCGGGAGGCGCAACTACTTGTTCGTCAGTTCAGACCCTGGCGTCGAACGCGGCAGCGATGGACAGTCTGATTGGCACTACGACATTGAGCCGCATCGATCCCGGAGCGTACTTCACCTACCTGCCTGCCCGCATCAGACCCATCCGGCCTTTCCTCGCCCCCACACCATCAATGCTCAAGTAATGCTTCGACTCTCCCGCGGCTCAGGCCAAACAACGTCGACGTGACGACGGACAGCACTTTGAAGTCTGCCGCCTCGGCAAGCGCATCCGATACCGACTGAATGTCCGTCGCCGCCTGCGCGACTGCGGGCCCGTACTTGTCGCCTTGCAGCGCTTGTCCCGCGGTATCGAGTTGGGCGCGCAGCGTGCGGTCCGCTTGCGTCAGCCCGTCGAGCGCGTGCACCACGTCGCGCAATGCCGCGCGCTGCGCCACGCGGTCGGTAACTCGCCAGCGCGCTGGATCGATGGCTTCCGGCACCGCGTCGACTTGCGCGCGGCTGGGACGGCCTCCAGGAAACCGCCTGCCCCCACCCTGCACCATCAGATGATCGCGCACGGTGGGCCAACGCGATTCTGCCACCGTGAAATCGATCTGGCCGTCCGCGGCCAGCGCCGCGCGAACGCCGGTGCAGGCCAGCGCACGGTCCAGCCCGCGCGCAAAGGCGGCTGCGTCGAGCGGCGCATCTCCAAAGCTGACCGACACCGGCTGCTTTCCCAAGCCGGCCGGGTGGAAAACCAGGGTTTCCGCACCGCCGCTTCGCCATTGCTCGACATCGAGCGCGCGCATGCGAAACGTACACACTGCATCGGCAGCCGGATGCACCACCAACTGCGCGTCCAGCACACCACCCGTCAGCACTGCGCGGTCGCGCCAGAGCGCGCCGAATTTCGCGATCAGCGCAGCAGCACCGTCGCGCCTGTGTTCCGCATCGCCCAAGACCGTGCTGATCGCCCTCTTCAACCCGTGCAACTGCCCAGCGGCCGTCTCGACGAACGCCAGCGCGCGCTGCGCGGCAGTCGCGTCGGCGTTCAGTTGTGCGTGGCGTGCGGTGAAGGCGACCGACGCGTCCGCGAAGCGCGGCGCCACGGCGGAAATTCCCGATGCCGGTAGGTGGGCGATCGGCGCCGCGGTAAGTGCGGCGACCTCCTTCGTACGAGCACGACGCTGCGCGCGGCTGGCCACATGCGCATCGGCACGCCGGGAAACCAGCTGACCGCGAACGGGTGTGGCAGATCCCATCTTCATGAGCGAGGCCTCAGATTGCGTCGAACAGCGACAACTGCGTCATGCGCGTATAAATCGCGTACGAACCTTTCACGGCTGCGACGTAGTTGTTCAACTGGTCGATCGCCTCGGCAAAGTCCAGTTCTCCTACCAGACTGACGGCTTGCCCGTTAGCGACTAGCTGCGCCGAATGATTCTCGCTCATCAGATCCAGCGTGTTCTGGGCACCACCCAGATCGGTAATCTTCACGCTGAGGGCATCGATACCGTTGCGCTTGACCGAGTCCAATGCCGCCGTCAAGACGTCTCGCACCGCCGGTGCGCTCGGATTGACTTCAGGATCCTCCATGGCCGCGATCGCTGCTTCCAGCTTGTTCATCACATCGGCCAGAGGCTCGACCGTGACGTTGGCGTGCTGCGTGACGCCGCGGCCGATCACCACTTGCTGCAGTTCACCATTGCCGGCGTACGAGTAGCGGCTGCCGACAGGCGCGGTCGCGTCATATGCGATCGGCGCCGTATTCGTTTGAGAACCGGAGAAAAGAAAGTTGCCGTCGCCATCCTTGGCGTTGGCGGCCTGCTTCAGGTTGTCGAGCCGCATGCGCAGCGGCGCGGCGAGCGCATTCAGATCAGCCGCGCTGCGGCTACCGTCGGCGGCGGACAGCAACGAATCCTGCACTAACATCACCGTGTCAAGCATGCCGTCGAGATGCACTTCGTTCTTTTGCAAGCGCACCGACAGGGTATCGATGTTGGTCTGATAACGCTGAAGCACCGAGGTGTCGCGCTCGATCAGCAGCAATCGCGCGGCCGCAATCGGGTCGTCCGATGCGCGCTGCACTCGCTGGCCCGTGGTTATCTTGGACGTGAGATCGGCGGCTTTGCTGTTCGACGCGCGTAGCGTCGCGAGCATCGTGTTGCCGAAGTGTTGGCTGGCGATACGCATGGTGCTCTGTACTGAACGCATCCCGACTGCAATGGCTTTCGTGTGGTCGTACCGAGGCTCGGCTGCCTGTCGATATCCGGCCTCCTTTTCAGACAGTCCACGCGCCACGGTTTCCCGACAGAATGCGCCGACTCGTGCCTGATTCTCCTGACGAACCCGAAACCCGTAGCGCCATTCAGATCGAGTGAATCCCGGTGCTACCTCGCCTTCAACCACATGCGATGACTTTGCAATCTTTCGACGTTCTCCCTGTGTTGAACGTTAATCTTCGACGCGCCGTGCTGCCGCTTACGCCGACGTCACGGTCACGCAGTCTTCCGGTATGGGCGACCATACGCCGTCATCTGAGAGAACGGCTTCCTGGCGTCCCGTCATGGCTCACACCGCCCGCAGGTGCGAACCATCCATACCATTCCTCTTAGAAAGCGCGCATCGTCGCGTCGAACAATTCCTTTGCGACGGAAATCACTTTCATGTTGGCCGAGTAAATCTGAAGGGCCTCGGAAAGATTGACGGCTTCCTCGTCCATGCTGACCCCGGACAGCGACTGCCACGCTTCTTCCGCTCGCTGGCGAACGTTCACGGCAATTGCCAAGCTCGACTGGTTCTGCTCGCTCTGCACACCGAGCTTCCCGACCAGCAGCACGTACGCGTCGCCCAACGAAGCCTCGCCGAAGCCCGGCAAATCGATACGTCGGGAGCGCAGTTCGATCAGCTTGAGAAGATTGTCGCTGTTGCCCGGGGTCTTTGGATCGCCCGAAAAGCCGAGTTCCTCGGGCTTCATCTCGTTAGCCGTCAGGTGGCCCGTTACCGGATTGAACGTGAACAGCGCCTTGCCCGGCGAACCTCCCATGCCGAAGCCTGCAGTGACCTGCGCGTTGAAGCTGCCCGCAAGCTCGCCCGCCAGCGAGCGGATCGCCTCCATCTGCGGCAGCAGCGTGTCCTTTGCAAACGACGACAAGCCGCCCAGCTCACCGCCGACCGTGGCGCCGTCCACCGGATACTGCGTGCCGGCCAGTTCCAGCTTGAGTTCGAACGTGCCGCCGGCCAGCGTTTCCACCCTCATCTTTGCGACCTGATGGCCCGCAATGAGCGGTGTACCGCCCGCAAGGCTCACGTCGACGGTGCCGTCGGGCTGACGAACAGTGCGGATATCGACCAGCGCCGACAACTGGTCGATGGCCTGGTCGCGCTGATCGATGAGCTCGGACGGTGCGCCACCGTTGGCTTCCGCGTCGGCGACGAGACGGTTCAACTCCGCGGCAGTTCGGGACAGACCGTTGATCTGCTCCACGGTGGCCGCGCTCTGCTGGCGCAGCGTATCGAGCTGGCCACGCATCATCTGCTGCACACTGTTGAAACTCTTCGCCATGCCGCCGGCAGCCAGCAGCACCTGCTGCCGCAGCGCAGAGTTGGCCACATCGGCACTGGCCGCGTCCAGCGCACCGAAAAACTTGCCCATCGAGACTTTGATGCTGCCGTCCTTGAGCCCCATCACTTCCTCGAGTTGACGGAAGTACGATTCCGCCGCCCGATGCTCGCCGACCGACCCGTGCGAGGCCCACTTCCGCTGCGTGTTGGTGTGATCGCCGAAACGGATCACCGAACTCGCATCGACACCGCCGCTCACGCGCGAGGTTCGCAGCACACCCTGGCGCGTGTAGCCCGCGGTCTGCTGGTTTGCCGTGTTGCGTGCCGACCTGTCCATCGCTGCTCGCGCCCCGAGCGCGCCTGACAAACCAATTTGGGTAATGTTCATACTGAGGTTCAAGTGCAAAAAGTGTGGCGATGAAAGTGTTAATGCGTCAGTCTGTCGACGACGTCGCGTCAGGCGGCAGCATCTGCGCGACCAGCGTGTCCGCGATGCCAAAGCCACGTTGCTTCGCGATAGCATCGGCCACCGCACGGTTCGCGTAGTCAAGCATTGCTTCGCTGGAACGATCGGTAAAGCCGTCGTCTCCCTTGAGCTGGTCGGTCGCCTTCTTCATTTCGCTCAACATCTGCGCGATGAAAAGGCCTTCGAACTTCACGGCTGCATCTTCCACGCGCGCGCGATAAGCTGGATCCGACGCCTTGACGGCCGTGGTCTCAATCGCAGCGTACTGTGCGTGTGGCAGGTATCCGGGTTCAAGCGTCATAATCGAATTCCTCGTCAGATCACCACCAGGTCGCCCGTCAGTGCGCCAGCTTCGGAAAGGGCTTGCAGGATCGCCATCAGGTCATCCGGCGTGGCGCCAGTGCGGGTGATCGTGTCGACGATCGCTTGCAGGCTAGCGCCCGATGTCCACTGAAACGCATTGCCGCCCGCCTGCGTCACCCCGATCTCACTCACGGGCGCCGCCACGGTGCTGCCGTTGGCGAATGCATTCGGCTGGCTGACCATCGTGCCTTCGGCGATCGTCACCTTCAGCGAGCCGTGCGAAACGACCGCCGGTTTGACCGTCACTCCCTGACTGATAACGACCGTACCGGTGCGCGAGTTAAAGACGACGCGCGGCACCTCTGCGCCCTTACTCACCTTCAACGCGTTCAGGCGGGCAACGAACGCCACGCGCTGGCTCGCCACCTGGGGGGCGACCACATCCACCGAGGTGGCGTCCACCGTGCTGGCGACTTCGCTGCCGAGTGCGTTGTTGATCACGTCGGCGATACTGGAGGCCGTCTGGAAATCCGGACGTTTCAGGTTCAAGCGTACGGTAGGCGTATCGGCGAAATCGGTGGCGATCTCCCGCTCGATCGTTGCACCCTTGGGAATCCGGCCCGTGGTGGGCGTATTGATGGTGACGCTGGTGCCGCTGCGTCCTTGCACATTCAGACCGGGAATCACCAGGTTGCCCTGCGCCAGCGCATAGACGTCGCCGTCCGCCGCACGCAAGGGCGTCATCAGCAGTGTTCCGCCGCGCAGGCTCTTCGCATCACCGAGCGATGAAACGGTCACGTCCACTTTCTGGCCGCGGCGATAGCCCGGCGGGAAAGTCGCGCTCACTATCACCGCGGCCGCGTTGCGCGAACGCAGGTTGATATTTTCCGGCAGTCGCGTGCCGAATTGCTTGAGCATATTCGTCAGCGATTGGGTGGTGTACTTGGCCTGCGTGCCGTCACCCGATCCGGCCAAGCCAACCACGATACCGTAGCCGACGAGCGCATTCTCACGCACGCCCTCTACGTCGACCAGGCTACCGACGGTCTGAGCGTGCGCTTCGATCGTACTGCTTAGCGCGATACCGATTGCGATAGCCAGGGCGGCGACACGGGTTGTTAGTCGGAATGGTTTCATCGTTTCATCCTGCGGTCGATCGGGCGTCGACCTGGTTCGGTTCGCTCGTCGTCGCCAACTCAGAACGGCATCCAGGGGCTGTTGAAGAATCGGGTCAACAAGCCGGGCTGGTTTGCGTCCGCCAGCGACCCGCGGCCCGCGTAGGTAATGCGCGCATTCGCCACGCGTTGAGATGACACACGATTGTTCGAATCGATGTCGGCAGCACGCACGTAACCCGCCAGACGCACGTTCTCTTCGCCCTGGTTCAGCACGAGGCGCTTCTCGCCCCGCACTTGCAGCAGGCCGTTGGGCATCACGCGCAGCACCACGACCGTCACCGACCCGCGCAGCGTGTTTTGCTGCGAGCTGGAACCCGCGCCGTTGAACCCGCTCTTCGTGCCGAGTTCGGCCTCGACCGGCAGTGCCTTGCCGAATAGTGACGGCTTCTTGGCGCTAAGACTGCTGTCCTTGCCAACCTGCGTGCCGCTCTTCTTGCTCGCCTGGGTCGACTCTTCGAGATCCACCGTCAACACGTCGCCGGCGCGGAAAGCGCGCACGTCCGACGTCAGCGACCACGCCTGATCGGGAACCAGCACGCCGCCCGCCGTGCCTCGACGGACATCGAAAACGGTATCGGGCATGCTGTCGTCGAAGTCCGGCAGCGAACGATCGAACGGCCCGGTCGCACAACCGCCCAGCAAGGCCAGCACACCGCCCATGGCAACGAAGCGGGTAAGCGTCATCAGCGCGCAGCCTGCGACAGGTACTGCATCATGTTGTCGGCAGCCGACAGCACCTTGGTGTTCATCTCGTACGTGCGTTGGGCAGCGATCATCTCGACCATTTCTTCCACGGCCAATACGTTGGAGCCCTCGAGCGCACCCTGCTTGATCGTTCCGATACCATTCTGACCGGGCTCACTTTCGGTGGGCGCGCCGCTGGCAACGGTTTCTGCATACAGGTTGCCGCCCAATGCGAGCAGGCCAGCCGGATTCACGAATTGAGCAAGCTGAAGCTGGCCGACTTCGGCCAGCGTCTTGCCTGCGCCCGTCGAAACCGACACAGTCCCGTTCTCGCTGATGGTGATACCCACCGCCTCAGGTGGAATGTCGATACCCGGCATGAGCGGCAGGCCCTGTGCATTGGTCAGGCGGCCCTGGTCGTTCAGGCGCAACTGGCCGGCGCGCGTGTAGCCCACCTCGCCGTTCGGCATTTCCACCTGCAAAAAGCCATTGCCGACAATAGCCACGTCCAGCGGCTGGCCGGTCTCCTGAAGCGCGCCGGTGGTGAACACCTTTTGCGTGCCGGCAATCCGCGTGCCGTTGCCGAGTTGCACACCCGGCCCCGTTGCGTTGTCCGATACCTGCGCGCCGGGCTGGCGCTCCGCACGGTAGAACATGTCTTCGAAAACGGCACGATCGCGTTTGAAGCCGACGGTGTTGACGTTCGCAAGGTTGTTGGCAATCGCCTGCAGCTTCGCGTCCTGGGCCTGGATGCCCGTCTTGCTGATCCACATTGCGTGATTCATCGTCGCTCTTGAGTGTTGGTTGATTCGTTTGGCGTCGGTCCACCCGACCGCTTACCCACGGATGAGCCGGTTGCCGGCATCGGCCATTTCATCGGCCACCTTGTATAGCTTCATCTGCATCTCGAAAGAGCGCGTGAGCGACATCGTCTGCATCATTTCCTCGACGGCCGACACGTTGCTGGCTTCCAGATGGCCGCCCTTGACGGTCACGCTGTCGTCGGCCGGATAGTCGGTACCGGTGCGCGAAACGATGAGGCCCTGCGGGTTCTTCACCAGGTCGGTCGGCTCCGGGTTCACCAGCAGCAGGCGACCCGCGTCCTGCACACCCTTCTCGCCCGCCGTCACTACGGAAATCGTGCCGTCCGCGCCGATCGTCAACGCATCGTGCTCGGGCAGCACGATCGGACCGCCCTCTCCCAATACGGCGTTACCGTTCAGGGTCAGCGCGCCGTCGCCGTCGAGCGTGAGCGCGCCAGCTCGCGTGTATGCGACGCCCTGCGGGGTTTCCACCGCAAGATAGCCGGCTCCGTCGATGGCCACGTCCAGCGTGCGGCCCGTTTCGCTGATCTTGCCCGGTTCGTGATTCACATGCGTCGACGTGAGCGTTGCGTGGTAACGCGAGTCGTAGCCATAACCCCTGGCTGCCTCACTTGTCACGCTGGCCAGATCGGCGCGAAAGCCGCTGGTCTGCGCGTTGGCAAGGTTGTTGGCTCGCACGTTGAGCGCGCGCAGCGAATGCTCGGCGCCCGTCATCGCGGTGTAGAGGAAATTGTCCATCGCGTTACAGCGCCTGCATCAACGCGCGCATCATTTCGTTTTCGGTCGACAGCACCTTCGAGTTGGCCTGGTAGTTCTGCTGCGCGCCCATCAGGCTCACGAGCTCCGCGGTCATGTCCACGTTCGACTGCTCGACTGCGCGCACGGCAAGCTTGCCGGCCATGCCGGTGCCCGGCTTGCCGACCAGCGGTTCACCGGTAGCGGAGCTGGCCTGCCAGCCGGAACCCTCCACCGGCACCAGGCCGTTTTCGTTCTGGAACGTCGCGATGGCCAATTGGCCGGCCGACAGCTTCTTGCCGTTGCTGTACTGCACCTCGATCGAGCCGTCCTCAGCCAGCGACACCCCGGTCACGGTGCCGGCCTTGTAGCCGTCCACCCGGCTCTTGTCGGTCGTCTGTTTGCCGCCAAACATCGTCGTGCCGGCGTAGCTGACTGCGATCGACATCGGTGCGGCGTCGGTCGGCGTGCCGAGGTCAAGCTCAACGGTGGCGGTCGGCGTGACCAGCTTGCCGGCGTTGTCGAAGCTCAGCTCGACGGGGCTGCCGACAGCCTGGCCGTCCATCGCGTAATAGACCTGCATCTTGTTGCCCGCATCCTTCACGAAATACTGGGTGACGGTGTGCTCGCGGCCGAGAGAATCCGTCACGGTGGCGGCCGATATGCCGTTGTACGACTTCGGATCATCCTTGTTGAATGGCGAAACCGTCGGCTTGGTCCAGTCGGCCGACATATTGCCGACGTATTCCAGCGAACTGCTCGCCTGTGCGGGAATCGCGCCCGTCGGAATCGTCAGGCTGCCCAATGCGCCGTCCGCGCCATACCCCTGCACGATGCGGCTCATGAAATCGGTCACGTTGCCGTTCTTGTCGATGTTGAACACACCGGCGCGCGAATACACCATCGAGCCGTCGGTGTCGCGAGAGATGAAGAACCCCTTGCCTGCGATCGCGGCGTCCATGCCGCGGCCCGTCGCGGAAAAATTTCCGGTGACGTCCATCGACTGCGAGGTCGAACCGATCGATACGCCCGACGGCATCGCATTGATGTAACTCGACGCGAAGTTGGCGCGGCCCGATTTGAAGCCGAGCGTGCCACTGTTGGCGATGTTGTTGCTGATCTGGTTGAGCTGCCCGTTGATGGCGTTGATGCCGGCGAGCGCGATGTTGAAACTCATGACTGGAACCTCTTTGAAATGGGGAGACTCTGGGGAGACGCGGTTTCCGAGGACATACGTTGTTGATTCGAGCGGCCGAGAAAGCGAGTGATGTCCGTGGCCGCCGCATCACCAATGCCCGCGATCGTCAAGATCACGCGACCATCCGTTCCGAGACGCACGCTTTGCAGATTGCCATCGAGCTCGACGGGGGGCTTCTCGCCGGAGTCGGCGACCACACGGAGCATGTAATTGCCGGGGGGCAGACCGTGCTCCGCGGGGTCGATCTTGAAGCCGACGTCGCCCGCCTGTTTTGCGCCGAGCGAAACCCTGTACTCGGTGCCGCTCCGATCGGTCAGGATCACGCCGACCTCCGACGCCGATGATTCGAGCCTGAAGCCTCCTTCGACCACCGCATCGCCCAACTCGACCTTTTCCGATCGCACGCGCACTTGTGATCCGACTTGTGACCCGAGCGTCACCACCAGCATGCTTTCCTGCGTCCGGGCGTTGGCGGCGCCAAGGTTGGCAAGCGTTTGCATGGCTTCCACCTGGCTCATTTGCGCGAACTGCGTCACGAACTGGTTGGCTTCCATCGGCGCCAGCGGATCTTGATTCTTGACCTGCGCGACCAACAGCCGGGTGAACATGGCGGACACATCGCCTCCGCCATTGCCGGCCGTCGGCGTGGCGACCGAACCGGCGGTGCCAGTGAGGTTGTTGACATTGTTCCGGATATCCACCGCGCTCAACCCTCACCCATGCGCAGCAGGTCCTGCTGCATACCCTTGATGCGCGTGAGCACCTCGACGTTCGTCGAAAAAGCGCGTGATGCGGCCATCATGTCGGCCATTTCCTCGACGGCGCTGACGTTCGAGTAAAACACCATGCCGTTTTCATCCGCCAGCGGATGGCCCGGCTCATGTCGAGCAGCGAGCGCATCGTCGGTGGCAATCACATCCAGCACCTGCACGCGCGCACCACCATTCTGGAACACCGACGCAAATACCGGTTTGCGTGCGCGGTACGCGGTTTCCTCGGTGCCGGACGTACCTGCATTGGCAAGGTTGCTGGCGATGGTGTTGAGTCGCACGGTTTGCGCGGACAACGCCGAACCCGCGATCTGCGAAATGTCCTTGAAGCTCATCAGATGTTCCCCGTGATGGCGGATTTCAGACCCTTGATTTTCATGTTGACGAATGTCAGGCTTGCCTGGAAATCTGCCGCGTTTTGTGAAAACGCCGCCTGCTCGACACCCAGTTCGACGGTGTTGCCATCTTGCGAGGGACTGCTGGGCACGCGATACATCGGTTCATCGCCACCGAATCGCAGCGCGGCATCGAAGGCATCGTTGGCGAGCACGTAGCCGAGGCTCGCACGGAAGTCCAGATCGCGCGCCTGGTAGCCCGGCGTCGATTCGTTGGCCAAGTTCGATGCAAGGAGCCTGGTGCGTTCGGCACGCACTTTGAGTGCGGCCGAATGTACGCCGAGTGCTTGTTCGAGATTCAATCCCATAGTGGCGGCTTGCCTCCGGAAAGTGCCACGCGGTCGTTACCGGGCAGCGGTTGAGTCATAGACCGGGTGGAGGTTACGGGCCAGCGAACGTTGCCGCGAAGAGGTTTTACAGAACTTGAACACGGCGCTCGAGCGTTCGCTACAGCCGCGCCGCGCCCTATAATCGAGCGACATTCAGTTCAAGAAAAAGGATGCGATGCCTCCGACACACTCCCGCAATCGACCGCACGAGCATGTGGTGCTGGCAGCAGTAATCGCAGCGTTGGCGATGCCGCTTGCAGCCTTTGCGCAGGCACCCGCCCCCGCCACGGCGCATCCAGGCGATCCGGCCGTCCCGCAGGTCGAGAAAGCGGCTCTGACGTGGCTCGCGCGCTATGTTGCCGATCGCGCGCTGGCCAAACCCGATGCTTCAGTCGCGGTGTCGTCCCCGCGTCGGCCCGCCCCGACGTGCAGCGAGCCCTACGAAATCGCCGCGACGGACACCAAGACGCTGACCCGCATGCGTTTTTCAGTGCGCTGCAAGGGTGAACCGCGCGCCACGACCTATCTGGTGAAGGCTCACATCGACACGCCCGTGCTGGTAGCGGCAACAGCGTTGCGCTCCGGGCACACGCTCAACGAAGCGGATTTCAAGCAGGATGTCCGCGACTTTGCGCTCACCCCCGATGCGCTGACCGATCCCACCCTCGCTGTTGGGCGCATGCTGCGCCGCACGGTAAAGGCCGGCCAGGTGATCCAGGCGCGGCTACTCGACCGCGCGGAAACCATCCGCCGCGGCCAGGCGGTCCAAATCGAGGCGAATACCGGGCCGATACACGTATCCGTGCCGGGCACGGCCATGCAGAATGGCGCGATCGACGAGGTTATCCGCGTGAAAAACGCGAGTACTGGCAAAGTGATCTTCGCGCGGGTGACGGGTGCCGACACCGTCGAGCCGGTTGGCGTTACGAAGTAGCGGTAAAGCGGCTGCCGGCACGCGGCCGCGACGAACGTCAGCGAACCATCCGCTTGACCAGCCCTACCATGTCCACGAGCTTGGCCGCGTACGCAGGATCGGTCGCGTAACCACCGCGCTCGAGTGCGCTGGCGAATGCGCTGGCGTCGTCGCCTACGTTGCGCACGCCGGCATAGCGGGGCGAATCGCGCAGCAGCTTCGCGTAATCGTGAAACGCACCGCCATAGCTCCGGTACGCGCGGAAGTGGTCGACGATCTTAACGGCCGAACCATTCACATATTCGGTGGTGACGGCAGCAGCCGACTCGCCCGCCCATCCGCCAGTCGATTTGATACCGAACAGGTTATGCGTGGTCTCGCCGCGTACGTTCTTCAGCGGTTTGCTGCCCCAGCCGGATTCAAGCGCCGCGTGCGCGGCAATCAGTTCCGGTGCCGCGCCGATCATCGCGCCCGCACGACGAGCGTGCGGCATGATCTCGGCCAGAAAGGCCCGCTGATCTGAATCGGCGAAGTTCGGCCCCGTCGCAGGAGCGCCGTTTCCCACGACACCCTGCTGCGGCTTCGCGAGCGCTTCCGCGCGGGCTCGCATCACATTGGTCCACGTTGCCGTCTGCGACGAAAGCTGAGGCTCGGTCGAGCGGCCGAAGCCGTTGCGGATAGTGCCGTGGATATCGCGATTCAGCGACGCGTACAACGAACCAAAGCCCATCGCCATCTCGCTTGCGGGCGCAACGGGAGAGGGCTCGCGGGCAATCGGACCCGCCGCGGCGGGCACGAATGCGACGTCAGGTCGGAACATAGATGTGGCTTTCCCCGTACATCAGGCGCTGCATCACCTCGTACTGCGCGACCAAGAGGCCGCTGTTGCGCCGAGTGAGGGCTTGGCATCGCGCTGCAAGCAGTTTCACTTCCTCACATCGCTCGACGAACGATGCCCGTTGCATTGCGTGCCTGTCGTCGCCCAACAGACGCCGGCCAAGCGCGACCACCGCACCCCGAGCGTGACCGAGCCGCTCGATGCGGTGGCGACGCCGCATGTCGATCGCATCGGTCTCGGCCGCGATCACACCTGCAAGTACGCCAAGCCTCACGGTATCGAGTTGCAGCGCCGCTGCAAACTGATCTTCCAGCAGTTGCACAAGCCTGCGGTAGCCGACGCAGTCGGCGATAACATCCACGAGCAGTTGCTGAAGGGAACCCGCTCCCGTCATTCACCACCTCCGTGATAACGTTGAATCGTGCCCGCCAGCTTGCAGGCATCGAACCGAATTTTGCCGGCAGCCAGCTCGGCCTGAACGCGAGCCACGCGAACCATGTCGATTTCCGGCGCCTCGTCCAGCGCGGCGCGGGCTGCATCCAGCGCCAGGCGATCACGGGTCTTTTCGTGCACCACCTCAGTAGACGGCACAGTACGGTTGTGGCGCGCGCCCTCGGAACGCTGTACGCCTTCCGCTCCATTGACTGCGGCGTGTGCCGCCAGATTAGCAATTCGCATGATGTCACCCTAAGGCCCGCGGCCCTCAAAATTGTTACCCGTTCTCACTCCTTCAGAACGAGCAAGCGGATCGATCTGTTAAGTCCTTTTTTTGTCGAGCTCGACACCGACCTCCGCACCGACGCGGCCCGCGTCAGGATCGCCGGCCGACGTGGCGTTAATGCCCGGCGTCAGCGGCACTACCTGGCCGGTGGGGCCGAACATGGCGCAGATAGCACGGGCGCGTTCCGGCGTCAGCACCAGAAATTCAATGCGCCGATTGATTGCGGCGCGGGGATTGCTCACCAGCGGCGCCCGGTCGGCCATGCCGATCACTTGCATCACTTGCCCGGAGTTCACGCCACCTTGCAACAGCCACGACCGGGCGGACATCGCGCGATCCACCGACAGATCCCAGTTCGAACGCGCGCCAGAGTCCGAGTTGCGATAGGGCACCGAGTCAGTGTGCCCCATTACGAACAGTGGATTGCCGATCGAGCCCATGAGCGCGCCCAGCTTGATCAGCATCGGTCGAAACGGCTCGGATGGTACCGCGCCACCGCTGACGAACACGCCACGCTCTTCGGTATCGTGCAGCATGACCCGCAGGCCCATTGGCGTAACGATCGCTTGAACGTTGTCGAGCACTCCCGCGTCCTTGCCGAGCTTGCGCACACGCTCGGCAAGCGCGTCCATCGCCTCGCGGCTGTCCGCCATCGGCTGGCCGCGCTTTACGTCGCCAGCCTCCTCGCCCGCCATGCGCGACGCCGAGGCGTCCTGCAACGCGTGAGTATTCAGCCCCAACGGCGGGCCGGCCGACATGTCCGTGTCGTCGTCGTATAGTGCACTGTCGACCATCGCGTCCATTTTGCGGCGCGTCTCCTCGTCGCGCGCACTGAGCGCCCACAACAACATGAACACACACAGCAGTGCGAGGCAGAAATCGGCGAACGCAACTTTCCAGCCACCGTCGTGATCGTCGTCGTGATCGCGCCGCGGCGAGCGTTTGACGATCAAGTCCACCGGGGCCGCGCGGCGCTCGCCTCGCTTGCCAGGATTGGCCGCCGCGGGCGCGACGGGTGCTTCTTCGGTTGTGACGCTTTCGTGAGTACTATCAAAGCTCATTCACGCCCCGCGTCCAATTGTCCGATCCAGCCCTCGAGCTGCGCGAAGCTTGGCTTGCAGGCCGGTTGCATCATGCGACGGCCTGCATCGATCGCCAGCAGCGGTGGCTTGCCGCCAGCAAAGGCCACCAGTATCACTTTCATGCATTCCATTTCCGACATCTCGGCCTTCATCGCCTGCTTGATCAGGTTCGACACCGGATCCAAAACGCCATAACAGAAGAAAATGCCGATAAGCGTGCCAATCATGGCGGCTGCGACGTTCTCGGCCAGCTCGGCCGCGCTGGCGCCGTCTCCCAGTCTGCCCATCGCAATCACCACGCCCAATACCGCAGCCACAATGCCAAAGCCGGGCATGGCTTCCGAAATCTTCTTGATCGAGCGCGATGGCAGCTCAATGTTTTCTTGAATGGCAACCAGCTCCTGCTCGAGCACGCTTTCCAGCTCGTGGGAACTGATCTTGCCCATCGCCATCAAGCGAAGGTTGTCGACAATGAAGGTAAGCAGCTCGGGGCCCTGCAGCACCAGCGGGTAGCGCTGGAACAACCGGCTTTCGTGCGGGTTCTCAACGTGGTTGTCGAGCGCCTTGAGGTCTCTGCCAATGTTCAAGAGCTCATACATCAGCAGCAGTTGCTGGCGTTGGAGCTCCTTGTTGGCCGTGCGCTTGCGCCTGCCCATCACCTTACGCAATTGCTTGCCCATGTCGACGAGCACGTGGCGCGAATTACCGAGGACCAGCGCACCAATGGCCGAGCCGACGACGATCAGCAATTCGACAGGCTGCCAGAGCTTGCGGAAGTCGCCGCCCATGAATATGAAGCCGCCGAATACGCAGCCAAGCACGATCAAAATTCCAAATATCTGTTGCATGTTTCCTTCCCGACCTGGGCGCCGTCCGACGGGAGCGGCGCAATATTCTTCAATGTCAATGCTGAGCGAGGCGCTTGCGCATCTTGACCAGAGCGCTCTTGTTGATCTGACAGACTCGAGCCCGCGTCAGGCCCAGCACCGCCCCGATCTCCGCTTGACTCAGATCGAATTCGTAATAGAGCTGGATGATCTGCTGCTCGCGCGCATCGAGCACGCCGAGCGCCTGTTCAAGCGAGTGGCGCAGCATGGCGCGGTGTTCAATGCCATCGCTGCCGCCGCACTCGTACCGTTCCGCGTCCTCTTCCAGCAACGCGTCAAAACTGACGAACTCTTGTGCGCAGTCGTCCAGTTGCAACTGCTCGTATTCGTCGTCGCCGATTTCCAGCGCGTTGCACACTTCTTCTTTCGTAGGATCGCGGCGCAGTTCCCGGCGCAGTGCTCGCTCGGTGCTGCGCAGACGGTGAGCACCCTGGCGTGCCGAGCGCGGACGCCAGTCCTGGCGGCGCAGTTCGTCCAGAATCGCGCCCCGCACGCGAAATAGAGCGAAATGCTCGAATTCGTCATCGGGCTCACCGTAGCGACGCAGCGCTTCGAGCAGGCCCATCAGCCCGAGTTGCTCGAGGTCGCAGGCCTCCATCGCCCCACCCGCCTGCGACGCGAGCTTGCGCACGATGCGCTTCACCAGCGGCGCATACTGCGCCATCCAGCGCGCCTCATCAGCGGGGGACAACGTCTGGTTCTCGCGCTGTACACTTTGGTATTCGGTGTAGATCGTTGCAGTCATCGTATTCGGTCCATCATGGCCTTCGTTACCGTCACGTTACGAGAGCGTGCGATTGGTGCCGCAGCAAAATGTTCGTATTCCAAATTGAGCAATGCTGCTGATTCGGGCTGTTCAATGCACCGCACATCGGCCAGCGTGCGCGGCCGGTACGCTTCGGGCCATCTCGCTCAGCGCCGGCGGCCGTTCGCGCAACTCGTTCCGTTAGCCGAAAGCAGCAGATCCGGCATCAGATTGCACGGCGCGTGTCGCCCTTGTTGCCGTGCATTCCGGTTCATGTCGTCGCGCTCTTCACGTACGCCAGTTCGCACGCCGCCAATTCGAATGACGAATCGCCGCCGGCGGAGGCCAATCCGCCACCAGGCCCTCGCGTGGGCGCGTCATCGCGTGGGTGGTGCTCACGGCCGCCCGAGCCGCTCGCGTCCCCATGGCCTTGCCGACCTGCCGAGACCTGCACGGTCACGTCGCCACCGTGTCGCGCGCAGAGATCCTGGCGCAAACTTTCTCCGATCGCCTGCAACTGGAAAACGACCTCGGGGTGAGTGGCTGACAAGTGAACTGCCATGCCGTTGGCGTTCTGGCGCAATTCGATGCGTATCGATCCGTTCGAACCCGGTTCGAGTCGGATCACGGCTTGGCGCATGCCCTGAGCCATCTGTACGCTCAGGCGCTCTCCCAGCGCATCGATCAGCTTCTGCTGACGCGCGGTCGGCACGCCCGTTGCCGTTGCAGGTATCACTACCTGTGCCGTTTCCGGCACCCTTGCCGCGTCCGTCAACAGTTCCGCTTGTGTTGCGCCCGTGCCTACCTCGCTGTGGGGCACGACGGCAGATGGCCCGGTCGGCGCGGTTGCGTCACCGAATGCCAGCGGGCCGAAGATCTGCGAGACGTGCGTCGTCGCGACATTCATGCCTCGGTTCAACAGCGCCCCAGGTACCGCACTCGACCGATGGTTGAACAGGCGCGCGGCCAGCATGGGCGCCACCGGTTCGTTCGCATCAATTAGCGGCAAAACCCCTTGCTCGATCGCGCCGCGCCGGTACAAGTCCACTGGTTGCGCGGTCCTGTGCGTATGTGCCGGCAACGAAGCGATGGTGGGAAGGCGCGGCATTGCTTCGATGGCGACCGGTGTGTCGCTTGTCGTCCGGCCCGGTGAGACCGTGTCGACTGCACGTGCTTCCGGCGCCTGCATAAGGCCCGGTGCGGCCACCGCGCCGTCCTGCGACGACGGCATGTCGATAGCCGGAGGTTCGGCTTCAGGTGCTCGCGCCAGTGTCGGCCGCGGGTCCAGCACCGGCACCGGATCCGCCGCGGCTTCCGGGCTGTCGTCCAATTCGGAGCCCTCCACCAGCAAGGACTCGAAATCATCGGTTGATACGGGTCGCTGCACGCTGAGCCTTGCAGCCAGCACGGCGCTGCCGTCGGTAGCTGCTGCCGGTGCAAGGTCGGCCACTGCCGATAGACCGGTCATCATTGCTGGCTCCCTTGAACGGCATAGGCCTGCCAGGCTTCGCGGCGATCATTGAGATCGTTCATCGCCTCGATCAGCCGTTCGGATTCAATTTCCAATAACGAAATAGCGACGCGGTGCGCAATCGTCAGAAGTCTCAGTGCTTCCAGTTCGGCAGCGGTCAACGCCGTTCCGGTTGCCATGTTGCTCACGATATCGTGTACTTCGACGCTCAAGCACACCAGCGCGTCGAAATCGCACTTCGCAATCGCTTGTCGTACGCGCATTGCAAGTCGTAGCACATAGTCGCTCTGGTCCATGGTCTATCATCCGAATCGTTGATCGACGCCTTCCCACGCCGCGCGCAGCGTGCGGATCAGCGTCGAGACTTCATCGATGAGGAGCGGATCCAGAGTGAGTCCAGCTTCATTCAAGCGTACCGTGCAGTACTCGTATAGCCGAGCAAGGTTGACGACGACCTCGTTGCCGGCGTCGAAATCGAGTGCACTGGCCAAACCATGCAGCATCCCGATGCACTTGTTCAGGCTGTTTCCCTTCTCTTCGTAGCGTTCGGCCTCGATATGGGCGCGCGCGCGCGCCATCTCGTCGAGCAGGCCATCCATCAGCACAATCACCAACCGCACCGGCGAAGCGCTTGCCGCCTGACTCGCCAGGTTCGTCGTCTGGTAATTGCCATAACCATTTCGGGTCATCATTTCTTGTTTCCGCCAAGGAGGTCGTCGAGCAACTGCTTCGTGTATTCCATCCGCTTCTGCAGCTCCGCCACGCGCGTGAACTGGGTCAGATATCGGCCATAGACCTGACGGTATTGCACTTCGAGCGAGCGCTCCTTTTTCTTTAACGATTGCTCAATAAGCTCAGCGGAATCCTGACGGCGCTTGACCTGACCGTCGACGGACGAGGTCCATGTCTTCAGGTAGGCGTCCATGCGCGCGACGATGCCCTTCTCGGAATCGGCGAACAGCGCGTCGAGGCCGTTGGGGTTCTTGGCCAGCGCGGCGTTCAGCTTGCCCGTATCGAGCGACAGTTTGCCGGTACGGTCCGCCGAGATGCCGTAGTCCAACATCCGTTTCTCGCCCACTGTGGCGCGCAACAGCGCGTTCATCCGCTGTTGGAGGTTGCGCACACCGGCATCGCCGACGAACGGCCCGGCGCTGGACGGATCGTCAGGGTTGACCTTCGTCAACTCGGCCAGTACGCCCGTTGCTTTGTTATATGCATCGACAAACGCCTGCACGGTGTCGGCCGTGCCGCCTTGGTCGAGCTCGATATCGAGCAACAACGGGGCGTCACCTTCGACCATCGACTGCTTGAACGTGACGGACACGCCGTGAACGCCGGTGAAAGTGTTGCTGGACTGCTTGATCTCGACCCCGCTCTCCCCGCCAAGCCTGAATATGGCGTCTCGTGCCATCGACAGTTCGTCTGGCGCACCCGACAGCACAGCAGACAGCGCTGCATCGCGGATGCCGCTGGTGTCGAGCGAAATGGCACCGGCCTCGCCGGTCCCGCCTGAGGTCAGCACGAGACGCTGCTCGCCTTCGATCGTGACGATCGACGCAGACACCTTGCCCTTGTTGTCGACGGCCTGGTTGATCGCGCGAGCCAGTTCGGCCGGCGACACGTTGCCGTTCGCGTCGGCATTGGCCGCCGATAGATCTACCCTGAACGATTCGCCGTTCGCGAGTGCGATCCCGAGTGTGCCCGCGTCCTTGGCGCCGTATGACGAGAGGCCCTTGAAGGCCACCTGATGCGCCGACGCGAGTTGCTTGACGAAGAACGCGTAACGACCGGGCTGTGCACCGGCCGCCGCTGTGGCTTCGCCCAGCGCCTGGTTCGACAGCGAAGCCTTTTGTTTGACGATGCCACCGACACCGGACAAGCCCTTCAACGCGGTCTGAAACGAAATCAACGCGCCTTGTAACCGGGTGAGCCCGGCCTGGGCAACCGCGTTGCCCGCTTTCTGGCTTTTCAGGCGCTGAACTGCATTCTGCATGTACTTTTCGGTAAGCTCCTTGGCGCTTACCACCGGGTCTCCAATATTGCCGAACATGGCGTCCTCGCTTGATCAGAATGGGTTGGATATCGAACGTCGCTGCGACAGCCGCCTGCGCAGCCATGCCTGGGAAGCCTGCTGGTCTTCGAGTTTGCGATCGCGTGCGCGCTTCTCGAGCTCGAGCGCGCCAAGCTTTCTGCTGCGAACCCGATCGATCTGTTCGTACCGCAGGCGTGCGCGGCACAAATCCTCGCGCAGGCCCGCGACCAATGCCTCGTGCTTTGCCAATCGGCGCTGGTGCAGATGAATCAGATTGGCGAGCGCGGAGCGATAGCGCGCACCGTTCATTGCGTGCTCGGGATGTACTTGCGTACCGGTGCCAACGCTTTGCATCAGCACGGTCATTTGCGAAATATGATGACGATAGCGAGCGCCTTCCGCGTCGCGCGCGGCGACATCGACTGCCAGCCGATCCACCTCCTTCGCGCGCATCGCAACGAGTTGCGATAGTCCGGCAACGACATGTCGGGCGTTCATGCAGCAATCTCCGTCAGAATATCGAGCGTCGCCTGGCGCGGCGCGACCTCGTCCTGTGCTTGACACAGGAAGGCTTCGATCCGGTCGTGCATCTTCACGGCGTGATCGGTGACAAGATCCGCGCCGGCCACGTAGCCTCCCAGCGGGATCAGATCGCGAACATTGGCGTAGCGCGACATCATTTGCTTCACCTTGCGCACCGCGTCGATCTGCTCGCGCGGCGCCACGAGTGACATGCAGCGGCTGACCGAGCGCAGCACGTCGATCGCCGGGTAATGCCCCTGGGAGGCGAGATCGCGCGAGAGCATGATGTGGCCATCAAGAATCGCACGCGCCGTGTCGACCACCGGGTCCTGTTCGTCGTCGCCCTCAGCCAACACGGTGTAGATGGCACTCATGCTGCCCACACCTTCGCCATTGCCCGCACGCTCCACCAGGCGTGGCAACATGCCGAACACCGACGGCGGATAGCCGCGTGTGGCTGGCGGCTCGCCCAGCGCCAGCGCGATTTCCCGCTGCGCCATCGCGTAACGCGTGAGGGAATCGATCATCAGCAGCACATCGTTGCCGGCATCGCGAAAGTGTGTGGCAATGGCGTGGCACAGCTCGGTCGCCATCAAACGCATCAGCGGAGATTCATCGGCAGGTGCGACCACGACGATGGCTTTGGACAAGCCTTCGGGGCCAAGCGAGTGCTCGATAAACTCTCGCACCTCGCGGCCACGCTCGCCGATCATGCCGACCACCACCACATCGGCCGCGGCCTGGCGCGCGATCATGCCGAGAAGCACGCTCTTGCCAACGCCACTGCCCGCAAAAAGGCCAACGCGCTGCCCGCGGCCCAACGTCAGCATGCCGTCGATCGCGCGCACGCCAACGTCGATCACACCCTCCACCGGCTGCTTGCGCAGCGGGTTCACGCGCGGCGGAGCCAGATCGAGCACCGCGTCGCCGACGAGCGGACCACGGTCGTCGATCGGTTCACCGAGGCCATCGACGATGCGGCCCCGCCAAGCAGCGCCGATCGACAGCGTGCGCGCACCTTCATCGCCGAACACACGTGCGCCCGCGGTCAAACCTTCCGCAGGCCTGAAGGGCATCAGATACGACACGCCTTCCCGAAAGCCGACCACTCGTGCATCGAGCCAGTCATTCGAAGCGGTTTCGATACGTGCGAGCTGTCCGGTTTCGAATGCATAGCCGGTCACTTCAAGCAGGAGGCCCGAGACGGCGGACAAGCGCCCTACCGGCCTCGCGACGGGCACGTCGCCAAGGTCGAGCTTGCCGAGTATGGAATGGTTCATGCTGGCACCCCGTCCGAGTCCTCGGCATGGGCATGCGCAAGCTGCGAGGTAATCCGTTCGATGCAGGCGACAAGGCGCTGACCACAGCCCGCGTCCATTTCAATGTCGTCGGCCCGCACGCGGCATTCGCCAGGCTCGAGCCGGTCGTCCGGCACCAGTTGCCAGCCCTGCACACGGTCGGGCGCCGCTTCAGCCAGGCGCGCGTAATCGGCCGGGTTCAGCCGCACGCTGACGGATTCGGGCGGTTTGGTCAGCGTGCCGACGGCCTCGTCCACAAACGCAAGGATCCGCTCGGGACGGGTTTCAAGCTCCGCACGCACGACCTGACGGGAAACATCGCCAACGAGCTCAGCCACTTCGCTGCGCACCTTGGCTCGATACGCTTGCTGCGCGCACTGGAAGCCACGGATCAGCGCGTCGACTGGCGCTACCAACGCATCTAATGCAGAACGCACATCCCGGCGTGCGCCTTCGGCACCGACTTGTTCACCGGCGGCAAAGCCGTCCGCGTAACCCGCGTGCCGAGCTTCGTCAAGCAATTCTGCGGCCGGTGGTACATGCAGTTGCTCAGAGCGCTGGCCAACCTCGTCGGGCGCGGTGAATCCGTCAAGCTGCTCGCTTGCCGCGCGAATGCGCGCCAGCGACGGAAACGCGTAGCGTCGGTACGTCCTCATCGAAGTTCTTCCTCCGCCACGAGCCGAAGTTCGATGTCACCGTCGTCGGCAAGTCTTCGTACGATGTCCATGATGTCGCGGCGCGCCGACTCAACCTTGCTGGGGAGTGCGGGTTCCGTGCGGCGCAACATCTCCTCGAAGGCCTGCACCGCGCGCCGCGGCATCGAGCGCAACAATGCGTCGCGCACTGCCGGGTCGGCACCCTTAAGCGCCACGCCCCATAGCGCCGTGTCGACATGTTCGAGAATGACGGAGATCACCTCATCATCCTGGTTCGCGATCACCGCGAAATCGTAGATGAGGTCTTCCACCGCTGCCACCAGCTCCGGGTCTCGAGCACGCAGAATTTCCACCATGCGGGCACGGTCGCCCGGCATACGGTTAATGATGTCGGCGGCCTGCCGCACACCCTCGACGGCCGTGCTTTGTGTGCCAAGGTTTGCGATGCAACAGTCGACCACGTCTTCCAAGTCCCGCAGCAGGTCATGATCAATCTCGGTCAGACGCGCGATGTCGAGCAGGACCTGCTCGCGCCGTGCTTCGGGCAGCGCCTGAATCACCCGGCTCGCCTGCTCAGGCGGCAAGAAAACGAGGAACATGGCTTGCATGCGTACGTGCTCATCGCGCAGGCGGTCGGCAAGCCACTGCGGCTGTGCCCACTGCAGGCGCGCCATCTTCGGGCCTATCGCGTCACCGTAGATCTTGTTGAGCACGCTGTTAGCCACCACACCGCCGAGCGCCATCTCCAGCGAGCGCTGCAAGAACGAGCGCGAAGCACCACGTACGCCGCTCTGCTCGCGAAAATTCGTGAAGAAGCGCTCGATGGTGTCCTGCACAGCGTCCACCTTGACGCCCTGCATGCGCGACATGGCGAGTGTCACGTCCAGCAGCTCCTCGCGCGACAGGCATCGCAGCACGCCCGCTGCGGCTTCCTCGCCGATGCTGAGCAGGATGATGGCAGCACGCTCCACCGCGGCAAGATTCCGGGCTGGCGAGCCTGCCGTCATGGCGGTGTCCACGGTCGCGGGTACGTCAGTTGGTGTGCTCATCGTCTCGAATCCAGGGTTTGATGACTTCGGCAACGCGCTCAGGGTCTTGAGCTGCCAGATGCTTCAGGTGTGCAATCAGCACGTCTGCGCCGGAGCCAATCGGCGGGAGATCGGCGTCGGCCAGCAGCAGCGGTTGCGTGTCGCCGTCGGCGGTTGCCGCAAGCGCCGGGGTTTCCGCGCCGCCGGATACAGCGTTGGCGCCCTGTGACTGCGGATCACGCCCGCCGTTGGCCCAAATGCGAAGCACCTTGAGCAGCGGGCGGAAGATGAATACGAATCCGAGCAGCGCACCCAATGCCCATACTGCCCACGTACCAATCGTCACGATGTTGTCGGGCTGCTTCCACCACGGCTGCGATACGGTCACCGGCGTGCCGCGGAAGTCCAGCGACGACACCGTCAGTGCATCGTCACGGTCGGCATCGATGCCCAAGCCATTGCGCAGGATCGTGTCCACCTGCGCAAGTTGCGCGGGCGCCCACCCTTTTCCACCGCCGGGTGCGGCGGCGTTGTTCAGAACCACCGCGACGTTCAGGCGCTTTACGCGCACGGGGCTGCGCTTGATCTGTACGACATTGCGGTCGTAAGCGTATTGGCGTGTCTGCGCGTTCTTGGCCGAGTGTGGCGCTTCGGGCATGCTGGCAGCCGATGGCGGCGCCGGGCGGTTCGACAACGAACCTGGTACACCCAACGCGGCCTGACCGATGTCCTTCTCGTCGCGAATCGCTTCCTGTGTAATCTTCGGCGCCTCGCCGTATTGCTCGCGGGTTTCTTCCACGCGATCGTGGTCCAGCTCGACGGCAACGCTCGCGCGGAAGTTGCCGTCACCCAACACAGGCGTGAGCAACTCGCGAATATTGCGCAATACCTGTTCGCGCATTTGCGAACCCAATTCGCTGTCGAGTGCGGAATTTCCCAGTACCGGATCGATTTGCGCAGACAGGTGATTGCCTGCCTGATCTATCACCGTCACGCGCGCCGGGTCCAGGTTTGCCACGCTGCCTGCCACCAGCGCGACTATCGCGGCAATCTGCTCCTTGGTCAGCTTTCGGTTCGGCTTGAGCGTGAGCACTACCGACGCCGAACTCTTGTCGCCATCGGCCAGAATGAATGACGCCGACTTGGCAATCGACAGATGCACACGAGCCGACGACACCGGCTCGAGCGCCATGATGCTCTGCGTCAGTTCGCCTTCGAGACCACGCCGAAAACGGACGTCCTGCACGAACTGACTGACGCCCAGCGGATCGCTCTTGTCTACCTGCTCCAGCCCCTCCGGCAATTTGGCTACCACGCCCTTGGCGGCCAGCATCATGCGCGCAGCACCGAGCTTCTGCTCCGGCACCAGCACCTGGCCACTGTCCGGGTGGATACGGTACGGAATGCCTTCGGCGTCCAGCGCGGCCATCATGTCGGCGGCGACCACGGCTTCCTGGGAGCCAAAAAGCGGTTTGTAGCGCGAGTCCTGACGATGCATCAGCATCATGGTCAACGCGGACAGGCTAATCGCTAGGATGACGATGGGCGCCAGTCTGGACAGCGTCGCGGGGGACGGCAATCGAAAATGGCCGCGAGACGCGAAGCGCGCGATGTAAGCCTTGACTTGAGCAAGCACGTTTGCGGTCCTCATCAAACCTGCATCTTGATGATGTCGTCAAAAGCGCTCATGACCTTGTTGCGTACTTGGACCATTGCGGAGAAGGACAGGCTTGCCTGCTGGCTGGCAAGCATGGCACCGACAAGGTCATCGCTGGTGCCTGTTTCCACGGCGGCGGCGAGATCGTCGGCATGATGTTGTTGTGCATCCGTGCGATGCACGGCCTGCTTGAGTAAATCGGCGAAGCCTCCCGCGATGTCGGCAGAGGCGGCTTCGGTTTTCGGGTCATCGTTGTTCGGGATGACGGATTGGCGAATCGAATCGAGCATCGCGCTCGAGAGGTCGACAGTCATGGCGGCTCCAGATTGGATATCTGGCGCAGATTCTGGGACGTCATCCGTCGTAGAACGAGAATGTTCAACGAAACATTGATTGGCCCGCTAACGGCAGCCTGTCACTGCTGCTCGTGCTCAATCGGGCAGAGAACGACCATACGGCAAATGAGCCGGTACAACCGGAGGAACGCGCTTCGAGGCGAGCCCGGTCCCGAGCGTCCGTGCCGTCAGACGTCAGGCCCTTGCGGTCGAAAGTATGACGCGCGGCTCACGTGCGACCCCGGCATCGCGCTATATCGCGAACCGACAGTCACGCGCGAGCGCTGCAGTCATGGCCATCGTCGCAGGACGGGTTGCGCCGACCGTTTCCGGCATTCCAACGCATCGCTTCTCCGCCGGGATGCGTGGCAGGATCAGCTCGAACACGGTGCCGCTCCCTGGCACACTGTGCACGGCAACCGTGCCGCCGTGCCTTTCGATCACGGCCTTGACGAAAGGCAACCCCAATCCGACGCTGGCGCTGCCGTCTGCCTTGCGCTCGGCCTGGAAGAACGGCTCGAACAGGCGACGGACCGTGTCGTCAGTCATCCCGATGCCGCTGTCAGTCACCTTCAGTACCAGTGCGCCGTCGCCAGCCGAGCCGATGGTGAGCGACACTACGGCACCAGGCGGCGAATACTTGATCGCGTTGTCCAGCACGTTGACGACCGCACGCATGAGCATGTCACCATTTCCGCTAACGAGGGTGTCTTCGACCAGGAATACCGGTGCGCGCAACACGACGCCCTTTTGCTCGGCCGCGAGCCAGTTCTGGTCGACCGCTTCTTCGACCACCTCGCTCAGCGCCACTGGTTCGAATTCGGTCCGATCGAGCCGTTCCGCGCGGCTCAACTGCATGAAGTCCTTCGCAATACGCAACGAATACGAAGCCTGCTGCCGTAGATCGCTCAGGAAAGCGCGATCCGACTCCACGTCAGGACTGCTGCCGACGGACGCGCCCCGGCGGTCGATCAACGACAGGATGGCCGTCAATGGACTGCGCAGGTCATGGGCGATATGGCGCAACATCCACTTGTCGTGCGAGACAAAGCCCTTCAGATCGCAAAGATCGATCAGACAAACCAGATGGGACATCTGCGTGTCGCCGTCGGAAGAAGGGTCCCCGCTCGCCCCACTCGACAGCCGCTCGCACATCAGCATGTAGGTGCGGCCGCCCCATTCGATTTCGCGGCTGGTGTCTCCGCCCTTGCATACGCTCTCGGCCACGAGCCGCTCAACCTGCATGAATGGCAATCGAGCGTCAGTCAGCTCACCTGCGGCGTCCTCGCGCATCAAAGTGGCGGCCTTCGCGTTCCATACAGCAACGTGGCCGCCCATCGTGAGAAAGACTGGATACGGAAACTGGTTGACCATGTCGACATAGAGCTTTTGCCAGCCGCGTACCTGCAGCAACGCTGCTTTGATGCCGGCCAACTCGTCGGACCGCTCGGAAGGGGCAGCGACCGCGGCTGCACCGTCCTGCGGACGAATCGTGGCCGCGATTGCCCCCCATTCGCGCAACTCGCCCCGCAACATCGAGAGCATGCGAGCATGTCTCTCCCACGCAAAAAAGCCGTAGATCAGCAGGCAAACAACCGGAAGCAGCCCCAGCGGCAACCAGATATGGAATACCAACATTCCCAGTGGAACGGCGAAGATCAGCACGCCCCAGCCGAGCGCCGCCAGATGCACCGCCCGACCGGGAACAAACACGCAGATCAGCACGACGCCGAACGCGAGGACCAGATAGATCGATACCCCGACGACAGCGGGCGCTTCGCGCGCAAGATTGCCCGAAGCCACGGCGTCAGCGATGAGCGCGTCGAGTTGTGAGCGCGTGACCTCGTGCGAATTGAGCGACGAGATTTGGAACATCCCCCCCGCGCCCCACGCCTGACTACCGACGAATACCACCTTCCCATCGAACGCATCCGCGGGTACGCGTTGCTGCAGCACATCAATATCCGAATACTGTGTCAGGTGCATCGATGCCGGCAGCATTGTCATCACCGCCGGCGTGCGTGCAGCCCCAATCGACTGCGCGTACGGCTTGACGAAATCAGCGACCGGCAACGGCGGTTCGATGCCCGCCACCCGCAGCGCGTCGAGCGCAACGTGTGCATAGCGAACACCCGAAGACTGACGGTAAGGTACGAAACCACTCACCACACCATAGTGGCCCATCGTAACGATTCGCTGGCTGCGCGCGGCAGCAAGCGAACTGAGTGCCGACGGCAGCAAGCTTGAACAGCTCCCTGCGTGCCCAGCGAGGCTTGGCTCGACCAACACGGTATGCCGACATGCTCGCATGCCGGCGCGCAGACTCGAATAATCGAACCCGGGCCACAGCGGCAAATCGAGCGTGACGCTGCGCGCCTTACCAAGCGCGCCGAGCAATTGAGCCAAATACGCGTCCATGCCATGCGGATCCAGTTGCGCGACCGCACCTTCATCGATGTTGACGACCACCACCTGTCGCGTCGACCGATGCGCAACCACCTGCGCCATCATATCGAACAGCACACGATCAAGCGCGCCCGACACTACGCCGCTGCTGGGATTGCCACTCAACGCAGCCAGTGCCAGCATCGCAAGGACCATAAGGCCGCGCAAGGGGCCGATCGCCATCAAGCGGGAAATGAGTGCGCGCATAGATCCACCAGCTTGCTGCAAGCTCAATCCAGGTCGTTGTCGGCACCATCCGCCAACCGCTCGAGGCGATACCCGTAGCGATACACGCTCGAAATCCTGAGCCCGTTCGGACGCAGGCGAAGGCCATTTCGCACCCGCGTGATATAGGTCGCCAACGTGCCGACATTCGACGAATCCGCGGCACCCCAAATTTGCTTGAGCAGCACATCGCGACTCACCACGCGCCCGGCGTGCGCGAACAGGTACAGCGCAATGGAAAATTCGCGCTCAGGCAGCGAGACTTGCTCGCCGTCGGGCAACGTCGCCGTGCGCGTGGTCTCGTCCAGGATGAAGCCGGAAAATTTGATTTGCTGATTGCGCTGGACCCCCGGGTACCATTTGCGCAACTGTGCGATAACGCGCGCAATCAACATTCGCTCGCTTATAGGCTTGACCAGATAGTCATCTGCCCCGCAGCTCAAGCCGTGCAGGATATCGCGCTCGTCGTCATGCTGAGTGAGCAACACGATCGGAATCAGATAGTCGACCCGCTTGCGCATGTCTATCAGTACGTCGATGCCGGTCATGCCGGGCACATCCCAATCGAGTAGAAGCATATCGACCTTCTCGTGGCCGATGCGGTCGATAAAGCGGCTGCCGTCGTGCTCGACAATGGCATCGTAGCCCGCGGCCTCGAGCCAGTGCCGAACGGTTCTCGCATGTGCGACGTTGTCTTCCAGGAGCGCAATGCGCGGCTTTTTTGCATCGGCGGGCGGGACTGTCGACATGATTGCGAGACTGATGAGGGTTTTGGGAGGCACCCACTGTCGCATCCCGTCAATACGCGATCGAACGGAATTCATGGAGCCCACGGTTAAGCAGCGGAGTTTTCCCCGCGAGGGTAGACAGAATGCACACTACGAATTGCGGAGTCGTTGACGCGAAAAAATATCGCGAGGCCGCAAACATTTCAGCGCAGCTGAAATCGCTCGGCGCTGCATCAGCAGCCCGCGCATGCACATGGTGCGAGAAACGCCCTGGGATCGAAGATCACGCATCGGTCAAACCGAACTCGTACGTTTCTCAACAACAGACGGGCAACCCGAGCTCGGACCAGCGTCGAGAAAAATGCCAAGTCTGAAGTTCGCACGGCCAGATCCGAATCTCAAGCCAACATCATTCGTACCTGCGATACAGATCTCACTGCATAGCTAAAGTGTGAGCGAAATCCGCTGCGCCCAATATCAGACAACTCTTATTTCCGGGAGTCGCCACATTAGACGGACCAGATCAATAGCATGTCGCTACGCGAGGGAACGTCAGCACAGCGGTAATCAATGCCTCCCCCGTGGCGAGCTTGCCTATCTCAGCGCGCACGGACATACGGGAGATCAGTCCGCGGCACAAAGCCGCGGCCAGTTTGCACTGACGCTATTGCAGCAACTCATCGCGCCATCGCTGGGCATCGCTCAAATGGAAAGAATTCCGCAGCCAGCGGAGAAGCAATCTCGACGTTGCACATCCGCCGCGCCGCATCTCCAGCCAGACCCACTCGATTCGATTTAACGTCTGTGGATCGCCTGCCGTCTTGAACAGGCGTCGCCTCCTGACAAGTGAGCAGCGACAAACAAATACCCCAAACCTAGTCTAGACTTAAGGATTACATACCATGCTGAGCCTGCACACCAACGCCGCCGCCATGAACATCAAGAAGGCCATCGGCAACACGAGCAGCAGCCTGAACACCACGATGACCCGCCTGGGCACCGGCCTGCGCATCAACTCCGCGAAGGACGATGCCGCCGGCCTGCAGATCGCCGTGCGCCTGCAAGCGCAAACCCGCGGCATGGGCATGGCCATGCAGAACACGCAAAATGCGTCGTCGCTGCTCCAGACGGCGGACGGCGCGATGAAGGAAGTCACCAACATTCTGTACCGCATGAAGGATCTGGCCACGCAGGCCGCTGACGGATCGTCCTCGGCAAACGAAAAGTCTGCCATGCAGGCCGAGTACGATGCATTGGGCAAGGAACTGTCCAACATCATGAAAAACACGTCGTATGGCGGCGCCAAGCTGATGCAGAAGGAAGTAAAAGGTGCAGACGACAAGGTAACGAGCGAGGGCGGTCGCCTGACCAAGGAAATCACCTTCCAGATCGGCGCGACCAAGGACGAAACGATGACAGTCGATTTCTCCAAGCACGTCACAAACGCGCACACCAAGTTCGAAGGCCTGTCGGCAACTTACAAGGGCCCGGATGCAGGCAAGCCTGAAGTGCCCGGCACGGAACTGACCGACACCGCCAACGCGACGATCGATCTGATCAACAACGTGCTTGACGACGTGGGCGCGCTGCGCTCGGCCATCGGTGCGGCAGAAAACCGCCTCGAGCACACCCACAACAACCTGGCCAACATGTCGACGAACACGGCCGACGCCGAAGGCCGCATCATGGACGCCGACATGGCATCGGAATCCGCCAAGATGAGCTCGCAGCAAGTACTGCTGCAAGCCAGCATGTCCATGCTCAAGCAAACCAGCAGCATGAACCAGATGGTCTTGTCGCTGCTCCAGTAAGCAC
Source organism: Burkholderia latens (assembly GCF_902499045.1). Classification (GTDB taxonomy): domain Bacteria; phylum Pseudomonadota; class Gammaproteobacteria; order Burkholderiales; family Burkholderiaceae; genus Burkholderia; species Burkholderia latens. The sequence goes on from NZ_CABVPL010000002.1 coordinate 268,059, forward strand.
TACCCCCGATTCACTGGAGTCCAAAACCGGCCCGCCACAAGCGGGTCGTTTTTTTTGGGTGTTCAAACTCTGTTCAACATTCTCCGCTCCGTGCCGCACGCTGCAGACAATGGCGCCAACTCTTCTTCAAAGCACCCCCTTGACCGTGTCAGCATCTCCCTCCCACTCCCGCAGCAGCCGAGCCGCATCTCCGGTGGTGCTTGATCCGTGCACGCTGGGGCGTCCATACCATCTGCTTGAGGATGTGCTGCAAGATATCAAGCGCAGAATCGAACACTCCCTTCACGAACGGTTCAATCTGCGCCGTGGCACGAGCTTCGTCGTTACTGAGGTCTCTATCGCCGCGATGCGGTCGCGCAATGCGGACGTCTGGCGCACTTACGCATGCAACCATGGACAGATTTCAGTGCGCTGCGATCGCGAGCTACTGCTGGCGCTACTGGCCTGTCATTACGGCACTTCGCTCGACGAAGCCGTACCGACCGCTCCAGCGCCAGAAACTGGGGCGGAACGGCGTTTTGCGGCACAACAACACACCGCGCTGCTCACCGCGTTTGCGTCAGCGATGCTCGGCGATCAGGCAGAAACCTTTTTGCCAAGTGGGGACATTCTGCCCGGCCCGGGGGGCCGCGTCTTGCGCATGACCATCTCGGACCGCTTGCGCAGGGTTGGCGGCGACGTCGAATTCGCATTGGACGATATGTGGCTCGACCACTTGTTTGCACGCCTCGATGCTAAGCATCTGCGTCGTGCACCCGATAGCGCTCCGGCCAACGTGTGCATCCCCGTCACGATGTCGGTGCACGTGGTGTCCAAGAACATGCGCCTTGACGAACTGCTTCGTATGCGGCCAGGCGACGTGTTGCCTGTTCGCTTGCCCGATACCGTGGACGTGCTCGTCAACAACGTCCGCCTCTACCGCGCAGCCTTGGCCGAACACCAAGGCGCGCTGTGGATTACTTCTTTCGAACCCGTGGAGTAACCCCAACATGACTTCGACCACCGACCTTGATCTCTCCGCGTTGGGCGATCTGGATCTGGGCGGCGATCCGCAATCCATCGCCGAACCTGCTTCTCCGCGCGACCCGATGCGTATGCTGCGCCGCATTCCCGTGCGCTTGACGTTGGAGGTGGGGGAGGCCACCGTACCGTTAGCCGATCTGCTGTCGTACGAAACCGGCTCGACGGTGGAGCTCAATCGCCTTGCCGGCGAACCACTGATCATCAAGGTAAACGGTACGCCGGTGGGCTTGGGCGAAGTCGTCGTCTCGGGAGAACACTACGGCCTACGCATCATCGAACTCGACGACCTCAATTCTCTTGCGACATGAAGAATCGCGACCTCATGCCCCATCTGGGTCTGGCGTTAGCCGTTTTCGCCATGCCCGCACTCGTGCAGGCCGACACGCTGACGCTCGCGTCCGATGGCGTCGGCGGCCAGGGCTTCACGGTCAAAACTCAGATCCTCGTTCTGATGACGCTGCTCGGGCTACTGCCCGCGCTACTGATGACGATGACGAGCTTCCTGCGCTATGTGATCGTGCTGTCGCTGGTCAAGCAGGCGCTAGGTTTGCAGCAAGGATTGCCGGGGCGCATCGTTACTGGTGTCGCGCTGGTGCTGACCATGCTTACGATGCGCCCGGTCGGCGAGGAAATCTGGCAAAAGGCCTTCGTGCCATACGACCAAGGCAAGATCAGCATGCAGGCCGCGCTCGCGACATCAGAACAACCGCTGGGGCGCTATATGCTTGCGCAGACGAACAAGGCCACGCTCGCGCAGATGGCCAAACTCTCCGGCACCGAAAAAATCACGGATCCGGAGAAGCAGCCGTTCCTGGTCAAATTGTCGGCGTTCGTGCTGAGCGAACTGAAGACTGCGTTCCAGATGGGCGCCATGCTGTTCATCCCGTTCCTGATCGTCGACATCATTGTCGCGTCCGTGCTGATGGCAATGGGAATGATGATGCTGTCGCCACTCGTCATCTCACTGCCGCTGAAGCTGCTCTTGTTCGTACTGGTGGACGGATGGTCACTTACCGTCAACACCCTCATTACCAGCGTGAAGGCCTACTGATGCTGACTCCCGATCTGGCCGCCAGCTTCGCCGTCGACGCGTTGCGCCTGGTGCTCGTCATCATCCTCGTGCTGATTACACCAGGCCTGATCACCGGTGTCCTGGTGGCCATATTCCAGGCCGCGACGCAAATCAATGAGCAGACGATGAGCTTTCTTCCGCGCCTGATCACGACGCTGGTCGCGCTGGCGCTGGCTGGCCCGTGGATGACCGGCCGCGTAATGCACTACACGGTTGAGATCTTCAGCCGCGCCGCACAACTGACCGGGTGACTCGGCAATGGAAATTGTCCTTGCCCAGCTCCTGCCGCTCGCGAACACGATCTTCTGGCCTTTCTGCCGAATCGCCGCCGCGTTGGCAGCGTCGCCGATCCTGGGTGACGCGATGGTCCCTGTGCGCATTCGCCTGCTGATCGCCCTCATCCTCGCATTAGCCATACAGCCCGGTATTCCGGCGATGCCCGTGCTCGACCTGCTGCAGCTCGAAGGTGTGGCTGCCATCGCCGAACAGGTATTGATAGGCGGCCTGCTCGGCTTCGTGTTCCATCTCGTGCTGTGCGCACTGCAGGTTTTCAGCACCATCGCGTCGTCGCAATTGGGCCTGTCCATGGCGCAGATCAACGACCCGATGAATGGTCAGATGGCCGACGTACTCACCAGCGTTATGTACGTGGTGTTCATCCTGCTGTTCTTCGCAGTTGACGGCCACCTGATTCTCACGGGTGTCATCGCGCGCAGCTTTGCAGTCTGGCCGGTCGGTCGTTTTGCCTTTGACCTCGACGCGCTCAAGCATCTCGCATTCGCAGTAGGCTGGGTCTTCTCCGCCGCCGTGGCGTTGGCGCTCCCGGTAATGTTCGCCACGCTGGTTGTACAGGTCGGCCTCGGCCTCCTCAATCGCGTGGCACCAGCACTGAATCTTTTCGCGTTGGGCTTTTCGATTACGACCATGTTCGGGCTGTTACTGCTGACGCTGCTGTTGCCGTCACTGCCGGATCACTACGGCCGCATGGTGGAGCACGTTCTAGAACTCTACGATGGACTCGCGACGCGACCCATCGGCAACGGGGCAATGCAATGAGCGAGCGGCAAACCGGCGACAAGACCGAAAAGGCCACCCCGCAGAAACTGCGCAAAGCCAGAATGGAAGGCCAGGTTGCACGTTCGCGAGATATCGGCACGTGCGTGGGAATTCTGGTTGCACTCAAGCTCATCGTCGTACTAACGCCGGCGTGGCTGGTCGAGTTCAAGCACATTTTCGCGCTGTCGTTTGCAGACCTTTCCGGCGACGACACGATCGGCAATGCTGCGTCGATGCTATTTCCTGCAGCGGTGCTGCTATTGTGCAAGATGCTTGCCCCGCTGGCCGCAGTGCCCGCCGGCATCGTCGTCGCGTCGTTGGTACCGGGTGGCTGGAGCATAAGCCACAAGAACGTCATGCCGAAGCTGAACCGCCTGAACCCGCTTTCCGGGCTCAAGCGCCTGGTGTCCGGCAAGCATTACGTGCAGTTCGGCACGACCGTGCTCAAGGCCCTCGTATTGATGGCTACGCTCTTCCTCGTCTGCCGCTCCAACCTGAGCGGCTTCGTTCGCCTGCAAGGCGCGCCGCTAGCCGATGCACTGACCGGTGGGGCAAACCTGTTCCTGTCCTCCGCGCTCACGCTGACGTGCATCATCATCGTGTTCGCACTAGTCGACGTACCAGTGCAACAAATCATCTTCAAGCGCGGCCAGCGCATGAGCAAGCGTGACATCAAAGAGGAGATGAAGCAGTCCGAAGGAAAGCCCGAGGTCAAGAGCCGCATCCGCCAAATCCAGCGCCAGCTCGCGCGCCAGGGGATCCGAAAGACGGTGCCGACCGCCGACGTGGTGGTGATGAACCCGACCCACTATGCAGTCGCACTCAAGTACGACGTAACGCGTGCACAAGCGCCGTACGTGGTAGCCAAGGGGGTCGATGAGGCCGCGCTGTACATTCGCGACGTCGCCCGCGGACACAACGTCGAGGTACTCGAACTGCCGCCGCTGGCCCGTGCGATCTACCACACCAGCCAGGTCAATCAGCAAATTCCGGCGGAGCTGTATCGCGCGGTAGCACAGGTGCTGTCCTACGTCCTGCAGATCCAGGCATTCCGCAGCGGTAGACGCGACGTCTCACCATCGCTGCCCACTGGCATCACCATTCCCGAACACTTGCAAAAGTCCCAATCCCGATGAACGTGAACGACCTACTCAAGCGCCTGAAGTTCGCTGCGCCTCTCGCCCTGTTCACCATCTTGGCGATGGTAATCCTGCCGCTTCCGCCAGCAGCACTGGACATCATGTTCACGTTCAACATCGTGCTGTCCATCGTGGTGGTCATGGTGGCCGTGACCGTCAAGCGACCGCTGGACTTCTCGGCCTTCCCGACCATTATCCTGGCCGCCACGCTGATGCGTTTGACATTGAACGTCGCATCGACACGCGTCGTTTTGCTCAATGGCTACACGGGCGCGAGCGCAGCCGGCCAAGTGATCGAATCGTTCGCCAATGTGGTGATCGGCAGTAACTTCGTGGTCGGGCTCGTCGTGTTCGTGATCCTGATGATCATCAACTTCGTCGTGGTCACGAAGGGCGCGGAGCGCATCTCGGAAGTGTCGGCGCGTTTCACGCTCGACGCGCTGCCCGGCAAGCAGATGGCCATCGACGCCGATCTGAACGCCGGTGTCATCACACAGACACAGGCCCAGCAACGCCGCAAAGATGTTACGACCGAAGCCGACTTTTACGGCGCCATGGATGGCGCATCGAAGTTCGTGCGGGGCGACGCCATCGCCGGCATTCTGATTCTCATCACCAACATGATCGGTGGCGTGATCATCGGCGTAATCATGCACGGCTTGCCTGCAAGCGACGCATTCCACAAGTATGCGCTGCTGGCCATCGGGGACGGCCTGGTCGCGCAAATACCCGCCCTGCTGCTGTCCGCCGCCGCCGCGGTGATTGTCACGCGCATCGACGATGCACGCGACTTCGAGGAACAGGTCGGCCAACAGTTGCTGGCTTCGCCGTTGGTACTGTTCAGCGCCGCCACACTGATGGCCGCGCTGGGCCTGATCCCGGGCATGCCGACATTGGTGTTTCTGTGCTTTGCAGCAGTACTCGGTTACGTCGGCTATCGGATGACGCAGCGTACTTCGCCGTCCGCAGCGGTCGAGGCGGAAGAAACCGCCCGCGTCATGCAAGCCACGCTAGCGGCGCCCGGCAACGAATCGTTCGACTGGAGCAGCCTGCCGTATGTGGACGCGCTTTCGGTATCCCTCGGCTACAAGCTGGTGGAGATGTTGGACCGCGCTCAGGGCGCGCCGCTGGTGCGCCGCCTGCATGGCACCCGACAAACCCTATCGGAACAACTCGGCTTCCTGCTACCGCCCATCGGCGCGCGCGACGACATGAGCCTGCCCCCCTCCAGTTACACCATCATGCTCAACGGCACCACACTGGCTCAGGCCCAAGTGCAACCGGGAAAGCTGATGGCCATTCCGTCACCTACCGTCTACGGGGAATTGGATGGCACACCCGACATCGACCCTGCCTACGGCATGCCGGTCACGTGGATCGAGCCCGACCAGAAGGCCCAAGCACTCGGCCTCGGCTACCAGGTCGTCGATTGCGCGACGGTGATCGCCACGCATGCGGCCAAGTTGATTCGCGAAACGATCCCCGACCTGTTCAGCTACGACAATGTGACAGCCATCATCGAACGCCTGGCGGCCATTGCACCAGTGCTGGCCGATGCGCTGGGAAAATGCCTCACGCACAGTCAGTTGCGCAGGGTATTCCGTACGTTGTTGGCCGAGAACGTGTCGATCAAGGACATCGAAACTGTGTCTGCCACTTTGGTGGAGGCCGCAGAAACCACCAAGGACCCGCTACTGCTCGCAGCTGAAGTTCGCTGCGCACTGCGCCGCCAGATCGTGGCCGGACTTGGCGCCCAACACGAGGCGCTTAAAGGCTTCAGCCTGACGGTGGAACTCGAGAACATTCTGCTGAATGCGCTAAGTCTCGCGGAGCAATCGGGCACGCGTGTGCCGCTGGACAATTTCCCTGTCGAACCGAACGTGCTCTCGCAGTTGCAGACCCATATGCCGGCGGTGGTCGAACAATTGAAGCAAATGGGCTCCGCTCCGGTGCTGATCGTGGTGCCACGCATTCGCCCGATGCTCGCGCGATACGCCAAATTGTTCTCGCCAGACCTCACCGTGCTTTCCTACAACGAAGTTCCCGACAATAAGGAGGTCAACATTGTCGGCGCGCTCGGATGACGCTCGAGGGGAAAGCTCAACTGAGGACCCGTGTAATCGCCAAATCGGCAATACAGACGCTGACAGGAGGAATGGAAAACTACTTATGACGAGCGCCGATCGTAGCGTCATCCCAAGATAAGGGGAGCGCAAATGCGGCATCTTCCACGATCGCTACGGCGACCTTCCCGGCTCTCTATTCCAGCCTGTGACAGGTAATCTATTTACGGTCGCTTGACCCAACCTCGTCACGTTGTTCGTGTTAACCACCACCAGAAGGACTCGAAATTTTCATGTTTCTTCCGTTCCTGTTGTCACTAGCATCGTTCATCTCGACGATATACGGCAGACGTTCACGCACGACGATCTATTTGTTCGTCGTCGCGCTGATCTCGGCACTTTCCTCATTCGCTCATCACGCGACAGATTCGCTCAATCTATTCTTCTAAAGGACATAGCGATAATGGAAATGAAGATCCTCCGAGACGATAGGAGCGACATCGCTCCGACGAATAATACGCTAGACATCCTTGCATTGGTTGGCATTAGTGCGGCACTGCTCATCGCGTTCTATTATCAACTTGCGTTCGATGAGCTGCCCTGTCCACTTTGTTTACTGCAGCGCGTCGGGTTGATCCTCGCCGGGATTGGATTCGCAATGAACGTCAGATACGGTGTACGCGGCGCACATTATTGCTGCGTGCTCGTCAGTGCTGTCGCAACCGGCGTCATCGCAGGACGTCAGGTACTCTTGCACATCACGCCTGATTCCGGAGCGTATGGTTCAGCCCTGTGGGGTTTGCATTTCTACACATGGTGCTTTATCGCGTCGGTATTGATCATTTTGTATGTTTCCTTGCTGCTTGCTGTCCGCCGCACAAGCAATACCGTGCAACCCGCGTCGATGATGAGTACCAGCGGGCGAATCGTGATGGCTGTCTTCGGGCTTACGATCGTCGCCAATCTCGTATCGACGTTGCTCGAATGCGGCGGCGGTCAGTGCGCGAGCGATCCAGTCGTGTACGAGCTGCTCGAACGTTTCCGCAAGAATTGAGCATTCCGGAACGCGGGCAGTATTCTATGTGAAATGATGGTACGTTTGAAAATAAAGGCAATGGCACATACGATACGCACGGCCAAGCACCTGACGAACTCCAGCACATCCATCAATTGTTCCACGACTTGACACGCTGCACGTGTTGCGCCGCACGGCCGGCACGTGTGGCATCGATTCCGATGCCACTTCGCTTACTTGGAGCAAGTTACTGGCCGCAATTTCAAATGCGCGGATCGAGATCCGTTGCCCTCTCGTTCTGCAACCCTTGGTCTCATGTTTGGGGATAGTCCACCAGAGGCCGTCAGATTCCTCAGCTACCTCGGCGCACTCCATGGCGACGATCTCGCCCCGCTCGTGCCAGTCCAAAGATAGAGCGTCAGCGCATCGGCAACAGTCAAACTGAAATTCGGCAACCACCGGATCAATGTGCCAAGCTCGCCCACCGAGAGCACTCGCTTCTGCATCCCTGTGTATTTCCCCTCGACCTTGCGCCCTTTGCTCTTCAGTCGCCCTCTTAAAACATCCTTCCACCAATTCGCAGTGGTGTCGGGAAGACGCCCGGCATCAAGCGCATAGTTCCAGGCACGACCAAACTCCATGCGAAGGCGTGCCGCGAGCATCGGCGTCGACCGATATGAATCGAGGAAATCAAACGCCTGGGCGCGTGTGATGGTCGCAGCGCTAGCATCCGCAATAGGCCCCAGCATCGCCTTGAACATACGCGCGACTTCAACTGCTCCCTTCGTCTTCCGATTTGGTTCTACATGACCTTCCGGATAGTCGCGGCACAGCTGCCTGACGGTGTAACCGGTCTGTGATGGACGAGCAGCCGCCTCTTCCCGGTTTCGACGTGCAGCGGAAAGCTCAGTGCCGGAATCGCGCTCGGCGCGACTCTTTTCCTATGCGGAGATCGCTGCAGCAAATGCCATCGTGGGCCACTCGCCGAGCTTCACCTGCGGCATGCGGCCGTCTACCGGCGACTTGTAGCGATACGTCCACGATTTGCGACACGCCGAAGCCTGAACGCGAAGCCCGGGAAGCTCCTCAAGGTCATGTGCTCGCCAACCGGCGGCTTAGCGACGATACGGGCGTCAAAGCGCATCTTCTCTCGGCGCAGGGTTTCCGGAAGAGGAGCATACGCGGCGTAGGTTTCCTGCACACCGCCACAGAAACCTACGCCAAGGCGGCAAGTTCAGCCAAGCGCAGACAAGCGTCGAAGCGGCAGCAAGAGCGCGGAAATCCCGATGATTATCTTTATATTTCAACAACTTAAATAAGTTACCGGATCAGCACGGACCAGTCCGGACTGGTCCGAAATTCCCCTACTCGTTTTCCTCGAAGTAATGCCCGAACTTCGCCTGCTTGGTCCGGATATAACGCTCGTTCTCCTCACGCACGGGCACCGCGAGCGCCACGCGTTCGCACACGGGAATACCGTGCTTCACGAGCGTGTCGAATTTCTTCGGGTTGTTGCTCATCAGGCGCACCGACGTCACGCCGAGAATCCGCAGGATCGCGGCGGCCGAATCGTATTCGCGCGCGTCGTCGGGCAAGCCGAGGTCGAGATTCGCTTCGACCGTGTCGCGCCCCTGCTCCTGCAGTGCGTATGCGCGGATCTTGTTGCTCAGGCCGATGCCGCGCCCTTCGTGACCGCGCAGATACAGCAGCACGCCGCGGCCCTCCGCCGCGATGTAGCGCAGCGCGAGGTCCAGCTGCTCGCCGCAATCGCAGCGGTAGGAGCCGAACACGTCGCCAGTCAGACACTCGGAATGCAGCCGCGTCAACACGGACTGATCTCCGGCGACGTCACCCATCACGAGCGCGAGGTGTTCGGCATCGGTGCCCGATACGCGGAAAGCGTACGACGTGAACGTACCGTAGCGCGTGGGCAGCGACGCGGTGGCGACGAGCGTCACGCACTCGTCGGCCTGGCCATTGCCCGGCGTGGGCGATTGGGAACGCGAAGACATCATGAATTCAGTCGAAACGATCAGGAATGTAGGAGTTGTGTGGATGGTGCGTGACCGGAGTTTACCGCTAATCTGGAAACGTCACGCGACTGCCGCCGCCGGCCCGGCTATACTGGGCCCGTCGGGTGCCGCGCATCACGCCCTGCCTTCCCTGCATTGTTCCGCACACGGAGAAAGCAAATGAGCACGACTGTCGCGCAAATTCTCAAAGCCAAGCCGGATTCCGGCCGCACCATCTACACCGTCGCGAAAACCGACTTCGTCTACGACGCCATCAAGCTGATGGCGGAAAAGGGAATCGGCGCACTGCTGGTCATGGACGGCGACGAAATCGCGGGCATCGTCACCGAGCGCGACTACGCGCGCAAGGTCGTGCTGCAGGAGCGTTCGTCGAAGGACACGCGCGTGGACGAGATCATGACGGCCAAGGTTCGCTACGTCGAACCATCACAGTCCACCGACGAGTGCATGGCGCTGATGACCGAGCACCGGATGCGCCACCTGCCTGTTCTGGACGGCGGCAAGCTGGTCGGCCTGATCTCGATCGGCGACCTGGTGAAGAGCGTGATTGCTGACCAGCAATTCACGATCAGCCAGCTGGAGCACTATATCCACGGCACGCCAGCCGTCACGTCCGCCTGAGCCGCGCAGCAAAAAAGGCCCAAACGCGTGAGCGTCTGGGCGGTAAAGCCGCCGGAATGCGGCGACGGAGGTTCTGCTCTGCTGACGCAGACGCGCGCTAGTCGCGCGCGTCCCGTCGGTCACATGCTGTGCTCGGGCAGACCGGGAGTATTCAGTTGCCGAAGTAGACCGAATTCACGGGATTCGGGGCTTCGCGCGTCATGCGCCGGCCCGACTGGCCCGCGGCCGTCGCCACCGCACCATAGCCGCTCGTATCGGCGTGGGCGAGCATCGGCTGGTTCGGCTGGATCCGTTGTTCCGCGGCCTGGATGTCCTGCGGGTATTGCGCGTCGCTCGCGAGCGGCTTGTAGCCATTCTGTTCGAGCTGCACGAGATCGGCCCTGACCTGGTCGCGGGTCAAGCTCTGATCGGACTGTGCGAACGATGCGATCGGGGCGGCAAGGACGGACGCGGCAATCGCTGCGTAGATGATCGACTTCATGATGGACCTCCGAAATGTGTTCTCTGTTGGCGTCGCCTCCGGCACAGGACTGTCTGAAGCGATGGATCAAGTGTAGTGCGCGCCATACCAAGGGGAAACCCTTGGTTTGAACATACAGCGTTGCGTTTTTGGAAAATATCCATCGCGATTGCGCGACGAGAACGCTCTCACTTGAATCATTTCGACAACAATGCCTGACGAATGGCCGACAGACGAATCACCGATTCGCAAGGTTTTGTTGTAAAATCGAAAGGTTATCTTCACATCGTCGGTACCCTGCCTGCCATGTATGCGCCCACGCTTCTTTCGGTTTCGCCGTCCGTTTCGGCCGGCGTGCGTGCGCGCATCAGCCATCCGGCGCACCCCTACGTTCGACGCACGGCCCAGGCACCGCTCGCCCCTGCCCGGCGCCTGATCTGACGCCTCGGTCTCCTGCCGGAGCCACGTCAGTCAGGCTCCGGGCGATCCTCATAGGCACGCCACGCCTGCCCCTTGCCGATCATTTGGAGAACCACCATGAAACAACGCCTTTATCAGTTGACCGAACTCGATGTCGCTCGCCTCGAGAAGCACGCCGAGCACAACCCGCGCTTCCAGACGATGCTCGATACGCTGCTCGAACGCGCCGACATCGTGCAGCCCGACGCCGTCAAGTCAAACGTCGTCACGATGAATTCGCAGATCACGCTCGTCGACGAGGGCTCGCATGAGCAAACCACGTGGACGATCGTTTATCCGGACGACGCCAATCTCGAACTCGGTCGCCTGAACGTGTTCTCACCGGTCGGCATGGCGCTGTTGGGTACGCAACGCGGCCAAGTGGTGAAAGTGCTGCAGCCGAGTGGCGTCGAGAAACTGATGAAGGTCGCGGCGATCGTGTTCCAGCCGGAAGCCAACGGCGAATACACGCGTTGACGCCGCTGCCGGTTCACCGCGCGGCATCGGCGCCGCATGACGAAAAAGCGAGGCCAGGCCTCGCTTTTTTGTGTCCGCACGATTCCACCATGGCAGCAGCTTTCACCATCGAAACGTATGAGCGAAAAAAAGGCGCCCGAAGGCGCCTTTTCAGATGCTGCGATGCTGGTTACCCAGCCGTCACGCTTAGAAGCGGTGACGCAGACCAACCGTTGCTGCGGTTTGGTTGATCGACGAGCTAGCCGGCGTCGTGTTGTCGCCGTTGTAGATCGACGTGCCGATCGCATTGCCCTTCGCACCGCGCTGGTACACAGCTTGTGCGTACACGTCCGTGCGCTTCGACAGCGAGTAGTCAGCTTGCACGCCGAACTGGTTCCAGTGCGAGCTGCCACCGTCGACCTTCGTGTTCGTGTACGTGTAAGCTGCGCCCAGGCCGAGAGCCGGCGTCAGGTTGTACTTTGCGTTGACTTCGTAGTTGTCCGTGCGGAACGCGCCGACCAGACCCGGGACGTTGTCGATACGCGATTGCGTCCATGCAGCACCGACTTGTGCCGGGCCGAATGCATAGCCAGCACCCGCACCGTACGTACGAATACGACCTTGCGAAGCGATGTTCGTCGCGCCGTTGGCGTTGGTACCGTCGCCGAGGTTTGCTTGCGAGTACGCTGCACCCAGCTTCAGGCCTTGGAACTGGTACGACAGACCGCCGCTGTACGCACGGTTGTTGCCGAAGTTCTGGTTGTTCGAGAACGAGTACGTGCCGCCGAACTGCAGGCCAGCGTAGTTCGCGCTCGTGAACTTGACCGAGTTGTTCAGTGCGACGTCGCCGTTCGTGCTGAGGCGGTCGTTGTTGCCGCGGTGCGCGAAGTACGTGCCGCCCCACGTGCCCGTTGCCGTCAGCGGCGCCAGGTAGTCTTGCGTTGCATCGTACTGCTTGCCCAGCGTGACCGTGCCGTACTGGCTCGACAGGCCGACGAATGCTTGACGGTTGAACATGCCGCCGTTGTTGCCCAGCTTGCCGTTACCGATGCCGAAGCCGCTTTCCAACGTGAAGATTGCCTTCAGGCCGCCACCGAGGTCTTCCGAGCCACGCAGGCCGAAACGGCTTTGGTCGATACCCGAGCCCATCGACCACAGCGACTTGCCGGCGACGTTGCTTTGATAGGTGATGCCTGCGTCCAGCACGCCGTACAGCGTGACGCTGCTTTGCGCGTGAGCGACGGTAGCGAACGATGCTGCAGCTGCTGCAACGATCAGAGTCTTGTTCATTCGTGGAGCTCCCTTCTAAAAAGAGGCAGGTCTCGCGACCTTGTTCATAAACGGTCTGCAACCGCCCGGAAACGCCATCGGTCCTGCTGGCTGCGCCCGGATAGTTGCCCGTTTGGGAACCGTGAGTTTAGGGGTGTACCCTAGGGGAGCGATCTGCAAATAAAGAAATAAGCTTTTCCAGAACTAGAAATAATGAAAGTGGGGACGAGTTATAAGTATTTGTTTTAACGTCTTTTTTTGTCTTCTTGACGGCAGCTTTTTGGAGCCTTTCATCCCACCATTCTTTCATGTCATCGTCTTGACGGTTGCATAGAAACAACAAGCGGAATCGTCGGAACCGCGCAAAAACGGTAATTTTTACTTAAACCAATCTCAAATACTGGGTCCGGTCGCCTAAAACGCGCGGCTCGAACAGTAAACATGCGGCCGCTTGGCCGATCCGATCCGCGCACGCACGTCCACCCTTGCCGCGGGAAACCGCCATTCGAGCGCCCGCGCGTCGTGACATGCAGTAACAGGCTTAACGACGGCCGTAACCCGTCCGCAGGACCGGCAGGCTAATGTAAGGCAGCTCCGATCACATATAAGAGGATCCGCGATGAATCGACGCTCGATGTTGCGTGCCATCGGACTGACTGCCGCCCTCGTCGGCACCGGCGGCTGGCTACGCACCGCCTCGGCCCAGCCCGTCCCGCCGCCCGGATATCGACCGCCCGGCCCTGACCGTGGGCCAGGCAAGCCACCGTATTCCGATCGTCCGCGCTTCGCGCCGCCGCCCCCGCGCCGCGATCGCCGGCCGCCGCCGCCACGGCCGCACGGGTATGTGTGGGCCGACGGCTACTGGCGCTGGCAGCGCGGCCGCTATATATGGGTGCCCGGCCGATGGCTCGCGCGGCGCCCGGGGCATCGGTGGGTGCCCGGCTACTGGCGCCGCCAGGGACAGGTGTGGGTCTACGTCGATGGCGCGTGGCGATAAATAGACAATCAGGCGGGAAGACGCACGCGCCGGTCCGATGGCCGGCGCGGATACGCAAGGCGGGCCAGCCGCCTCGTTCGATCGCACATTGGCGAGCGCCGTGCGCGACCCGGCCAATATCGAGTCCACGAACCTTCAGCAGCCCGCTGCGGGACATCGCTCCGCTTCCCCCGACGCCATTGCCTCCGCCGTCCTGCTTGCCGCTGCGACAGCCGCGTGAGCCGCCAGCGCGGCCAGGGGCGACCCGGCCGCCACCGCAGGTCGTCGAGCACCGGGACGTGATCCAGCCGATACCTGAAAAAACCACGAACGCGACACGATGTCCTGATCGCGCACGCACCTGCGATCGAAACGTGCTTCCGCGGCAAAAGGTGTACGCCCCGCCCGGCCGCGCCGATTGAGCATGTCGCGCACGCGCGCCACGCTCGGGCGTCGGCCGCGCGCGTCAGGCGACGTCGAGCGCGAGTACCTGCTCGGTCGTCAGCACGTCGCCGAAGGTGTCCGACAGTGCGGCCAGCGTCGCGCGATGAAGCTCGCGGTGCGGCACCGTGCTGCCGTCCGCGACGTCGAGGTCGCGCGTCGCGCACGCGTCGTCGACGACGATCACCGCGTAGCCGAGCGGCACCGCATCGCGTGCCGCGCCTGCGACGCAAGCATGCGTCATCAGCCCGGTGACGATCAGCGTGTCGATACCGGCCGCCTTCAGACGCGCGTCGAGGTCGGTCGTCGGAAACACGCTCACCGACGTCTTCTTCACGACCGCATGATGCGGCGCCGGCTGCAGGTCCGGATGAAAGCGGAAACCGTCGCTGCTATCGGCGAAGAGCGGGCCGTCAGTCGCGCCGACGTGCTGGACGTGGAACACGGGAATGCCCGCACGATCGGCGAACGCGATCACGCGCTGCGCGTTGGCGAGCGCACGCGGCCCTTCCGGAATCGGCAGGCGGCCGCTGAAATATTCGTTCTGGAAATCGATCGCCAGCAGCGCGGTGCGGGCGGCGTCGATCGACGTCAGCGCGCTCGCGCCGGCCAGGGTGCGGATGGTCGGATGTTGCATGGGTCGCTCTCTACTCCAGGTTGATACGTCGAATGGAACGGCGGTGCGGCAACGCCGGTGCCGCCGTACGCGGCCGCGCGGCAGATTGCCGTCCGGGAACCGGCCTGCCGCGACCGCGAGGCGCCAGTGTCGGGCCGCGCGCCGTCGCGCGACAGCCGCCCGCAGGACAACGTCCGACAGAATCGGGCCAACCTGCTCGCTGTGCGCGTGCGGCAGTGCGGCCGCAGGCGCTTCGTGCCACGCCTGCGGTCGTCGTACACCATCATCACGAACCCGGGCGGAAACCTCGCCACCCATCCACAAGCCCCCTTTTGCGCATTTCTCCGCCGGTTGCATCGTGAGACCGCGGCCACGCTCACATGCCCGCAAGCCGTCGCGCATCCGGAAACGACGATGCCGCCGGCGGCTCTCCCGCACGGCGGCATCGCGGATTCCACTGCATTCGCTGCTCAGTACCCCTTCGGCTGAATCGCCGGCGCACCGACCGCGCGCGCCGTCTGCTTGCCGCCGCGCACGAGAAAGCGTCCGCGCGGGCCATACACGCCTTCTGCTTCCGGATAGGCGGTCAGCAGCACGAAATACAGCGCACCGCCGACCACCAGCGACACCGGCACGCTGAGATCGAGCCCGCCGGCAAGATGGCCGAGCGGCCCGACGAACTGGCCGGGCAGGTTCACGAACGACAGCCCGATGAACGCCGCCGGCAGCCATGCCCCCATCGCGCGCAGGTTCCAGCCGTGCGTGAACCAGTAGTGGCCGCCGCGCAACCCGCGGTTGAACACCTGCAGGTCGTCCGCGAGGTAGAAGCCGCGGCGCGTCACGTAGCCGATCACCATGATCGCCATCCATGGGCAGCTGAACGTGTCGATCAGCGTCGAGAACGTCGCGACGCTTTCGACGAGGTTGAACCAGAAGCGGCCGATGAAGATGAACGCGATCGCGATCGTACCGATCAGCAGCGTCGCGCGCACGCGGTTCAGGGCGCGCGGGAACATGCTCGACACGTCGAGGCCGGTGCCGTACAGCGCGGTCGTGCCGGTCGACATCCCGCCGATGATCGCGATCACGCACATCGGCAGCAGGAACCAGCGTGGCGACACCGCAAGCAACCCGCCGACGTAATCGTTCGACGCAATGAACGCGGGCGCCTTCGACGCGATGATCGTCGCGGTCGCGAGGCCGAAGAAGAACGGCACGAACGTCGCGAGCTGCGCAGCGAACACGGCGCCCATCACGCGACGCTTCGGCGTGTGCTGCGGGATGTAGCGCGCCCAGTCGCCAAGTGTCGACGCGAACGACACGGGGTTGCTCAACGCGACCAGCACCGCGCCGACGAACGCGGCCCAGAAACCCGCACTGCCCTGGTTCACCGTACCCGCGTATCCCATGTCGAACATCCCGGCGAACGCGAACAGGCCCGCGACGAACAGCAGGCTCGCCGCCCACACGGCGATCTTGTTGACCCACAGCATGAACCGGAAGCCGTAGATGCAGACGATCAGCACGAGCACCGCGAACACCATGTACGCAGCGCCGAGCGTGAAACCGTTGACCGGCACGCCGACCATGTCGTGCGCGCCGCCGACGAGCGCATCGCCGGAGCTCCACACCGCGAGCGAAAAGAATGCGATCGACGTGAGCAGTGCGAGGAACGAGCCGACGATCCGGCCGTGAATGCCGAAATGCGCGCCGGACGACACGGGGTCGCTCGTCCCGTTGCGCGGGCCGAACAGGCTCATCGGCGCGAGGATGCAGGTGCCGGCGAGCACGCCGAGCACGATCGCGGCGACGCCCGCCTTGAACGACAGCCCGACCAGCACCGGAAAGCTGCCGAGTACCGACGTGGAAAACGTATTGCATCCGCCGAACAGCAGCCGGAACAGATCGATCGGACGCGCATAGCGCGATGCATCGGGAATGCGCTCGAAACCGAACGATTCGACTTGCGTGATTCTGCCTTCACTCATTTGTCTCCAGCTCCTCTGGTGCATCGGTACGGCCCGCGACTGCGGCCGTACGGCACATCGTCATTGATTCGCGGCCACTCTAAACCGGATCGGGCGGCGCAAATATCACGCATTCGAGACGTTTACGACGAAGGAGAGCAATGTTTGCAGGCGGGGAATCGGCGGAGGCGAGCGGCGCGAGCGATGCAACGGCGACGAGAGCCGGCAACGGGTGCGCGAGCGCCGTCCACGCGACAGCGAGTCCGCCGCACGGCGGACGCACCCCGCGCCCGCCACGCAGCGCCCGAGCACTACAGTCCCGATTGCGCAACCGGAGCCGGCGCTTGTTGCGCCGTTCCCGGCGGCCAGCCGCCGGCGAGCGCCTTGTACAGCGCGACCGTCGACGCCGCGCTGCGTATCCGCGCGTCGGCCGCCGCATCCTGCGCCTGCAGCAGCGTCCGCTGCGCATCGAGCACTTCGTAGTAGTCGATCGCACCGGCCGAGAAACGTGTCTGCGCAAGTTGCGCCGCGCGTGCGCTGTCGTCCGCGGCGCGCGCCAGATGTGCGGTCTCGTCGCGGGTCCGTGCGACGCGCAGCAGCGCGTTCTCGGTTTCCTCGAGCGCGCCGAGCACCGTCTGCCGGTACTGCGCGAGCTGGCCGGCCGCTTCCGCGTCGCGCGCGGCGATCCGCGCGCGTACGCGGCCGACGTCGAGAAACGACCGGTCGATGCCGAGCGCGATCAGATTCGTGTCGCTGCCCGCGCGGAAGAAGCCGTAGCTGTTCGTCGCGCTGCCGAGCAGTCCCGACAGCGTGAAGCGCGGAAACAGGTCGGCCGTCGCGACGCCGATCCGCGCGGTCGCCGCGTGCAGGCGCGCTTCCGCCGCCGCGATATCCGAGCGCC
This sequence comes from Burkholderia latens, assembly GCF_902499045.1. Classification (GTDB taxonomy): domain Bacteria; phylum Pseudomonadota; class Gammaproteobacteria; order Burkholderiales; family Burkholderiaceae; genus Burkholderia; species Burkholderia latens. The sequence continues at coordinate 285,626 of NZ_CABVPL010000002.1, forward strand.
TGCGCAGCAGGTCGCCCGGCGTGCCCGGATCGATGTCCGCCGCGCGCGCGTTCACCCGACCCGCCAGCCGCCGTTTACCGCGACGACCGCGCCGGTGACGAACCCGGCACGCGGCCCGGCGAGCCATGCAACGGCGTCGGCAATGTCGTCCGGATGACCGGCGCGGCCGACCGGCGTCTGCTCGCGGATCGTCGCCGCGATGGCCGGTGCGACGCCTGACTCGCCGAAGAAGCGCGTGTCCGCAATGTAGCCGGGGGCAACCGCATTGACCGTGACGCCGCGCGGCCCCAGCTCGCGCGCGAGCGCGACGGTGAACCCTTCGACGGCCGCCTTCGCCGCCGCATACGCGAGGCCGCCGGGCAGCAGACTACCGGCGCGCGCAGCAATCGACCCGATGTTGACGATCCGCGCGGCACGCCCGGCCAGGTGCGGCAACACGGCCAGCGTCGTGACGAGCGCGCTTTTCAGATTCGCGGCGAACACGGCATCCCATTCCGATTCGGCGTCGCCGGCGTCGGTGTCCGCGGCGACGCGGCGTGTCGAACCGGCGTTGTTGATCAGCACGTCGATGCGCGGCCATCGTGCGACGATCGCGGCAATGGCCGCCGTCGCGTCGCTGCGCACGCTCAGGTCCGCCGCCTGCCCGATCGCTGCATCGCCTAAGCTCGCGACCGCCGCGTCCAGCCTTTCGCGGTCGCGCCCAACGATCGCCACGCGATAGCCTTCTTCCACCAGCCGGCTCGCGATCGCGAAGCCGATTCCGCTCGATCCGCCCGTGACGATCGCCGTGCGTTGCCGTTCGCCGTCTGTCATGACCTGTCCTCCTTTCCCGATGTTGACGGTTGGTGACATTGGCAGTCTGGACAACGCGCAGCGATAGGTAAAATACGAATTGGATGACGCTCTGATATGCAAAAGGTATCGCAATGATCGACCTGCGCCAGTTCCGGCAATTCATCGCCGTCGCGGAAACGCTGAGCTTCCGGCGCGCCGCCGAGCGCCTGCACATGGCGCAGCCGCCGCTCAGCGCGGCCATCCGCAAGCTCGAGGAAGAACTGGGCGTCGCGCTGTTCGAGCGCAACAACCGTGGCTCGACGCTCACGCCGGCCGGCGAGGCGTTCCTGCTCGAAGCGCGGCGCGCGATCGAGCAGGCCGAGCGCGCGGCGACCGTCGCGCGACGCGTGGGCGCCGGGCTGGGCGGCTCGCTACGGCTGCGGTTCGTCGACAGCACGGTCAACGCGCTGCTGCCGCTGATCCTCCGGGCGTTCCAGGAACGGTATCCGGACGTCGATTTCCAGCTGGAGGAAGGCACGACCGCCGAGCAGATCGTCGCGCTGCGGCAGGACCGCACGGACGTCGGCCTCGTCGTGCTGCCGGTGGCCGATGCCGGCGACGTGCACGTCGAACCGCTGCTGCGCGACCGGATGGTCGCCGCGTTGCCCGACGGTCACCGGCTCGCGCGGCGTCGGCGCATCGCGCTGGCGGACCTGGCGGACGATCCGTGGGTATTGTTCGCCGCACATCACGGGCCGGGCATGTATGCGCAGATCGTCACGGCGTGCGCGCAGGCCGGATTCGCGCCGCGCGTCGTCCAGCAGCCGCGCCAGATGCAGACGACGGCCGGGCTCGTTGCGGGCGGCATCGGCGTCGCGCTGATGCCGCGGCTGTTCGTGCCGATGCAGCCGCAAGGCATCACGTTCCGCGAGCTAACGGGCGCGGGCAGCCCGCTCGCGTACGACCTGGCGATCGCATACCGGACGCCGTCGCCGCTCGTCGATGCATTGCGCGAGACGGCGCGCCGCGCGGTCGACGCGCTGGGGCTCGTGCCGGCGACGCGATAGCAGGCGCCTCGCGCGCCGCTCACACATGCAGGATGCTGAGCGCGACGTCGAGCACGGCCTGCCGGAACGCATCCGGCCGTTTCGGCAGCGACGTGTATTCCAGCATCAGATGGCTGTATGACACCGTCGTGCCGACCGCGCTCGCGATCATGAAGAACAGCACGTTCGGGTCGACGGCGCGGATTTCGCCGGCCTCGACGGCGTCCGCGAGCAGCGGAAACATCGCGTCGTGATACGGGCGCACGATCCGCTGCTGCAGGCAGTCGAGCCGCGCGCCCTCTTCGGTCGCCGCGGTCGAGAAGAACATGCCGATGTCCGGCTCCCTGAATTCATGATCGACGCACAGCTCGATCGCGCGCCGCACACGCTCGCGATGCGGCAATGACGACGTGCGCAGCGCGCGCAACGCGTCGAACATCGGCTCGGCCAGATCGGCGATCTGCCCGACGACGGCCAGCCACAACGTTTCCTTCGTGCCGAAATGATGGGCGATCAGCGCCGCGTCGATGCCCAGCTCGCGCGCGACCTCGCGCACGCTCGTCGCATCGTAGCCGCGCTTCGCGAACGTGCGGCGCGCGGCCCGCAATATCACGTCCGGACCGACGGACGCTTCCGCCAGCGGCCGCCCGCGCGTACGCCGCTTCGACGGCGCGCGCTCAGTGACTTCAGCCACGTTTTCCTGCTCCCTTTGAGTGATTCCAATGCCCCTGCGCGGGCTCCGGTTCCGCAGCGCCGAAACCGGACCGTCTGCCCCGCTCCATTGACACGCGAAACCGACAGGCGCTAGGATCATACATTATTCATCACGTGATGATTTATTCATGACAACCCCTACTCGCATCGTGATCGTCGGCGGCGGCATCGCCGGATTGCAGCTTGCGACCCGCCTCGGCGAGCGCCTCGGCCGCAGCGGGCGCGCACACGTCACCGTCGTCGACCGCAGCCCGACCCACGTATGGAAGCCGATGCTGCACACGATCGCGGCCGGCACGCGTGACGTGCAGCAACAGCAGGTGATCTTCCTGGCCCATGCGCGCGATCACGGCTACACGTATCAGCCCGGCGAGTTGAAGGGGCTCGATCGCGCACGCCGCCGCGTACAGCTCGGCGAGATTCGTTCGCAGGACGGAGAACTGGTGCTCGACGCACGCGAACTCGAATACGACGTGCTGATCCTCGCGCTCGGCAGCCAGGCGAACGATTTCGGCGTGCCGGGCGTGCGCGAGCATTGCTACTTCATCGACAGCCAGCAACAGGCCGAAACCTTCAATGAAGCGCTGCGGATGCGCGTGTTTCGCAGCATCGCGCGCGACGAGCCGTTTCGCGTCGCGATCGTCGGCGCGGGTGCGACGGGCGTGGAACTGGCGGCGGAACTGAGCCGGCTGCTGGAAATCGCGCAGGCGTACGGCGATGAAACCGTGCGAGAACGGCTGCAACTCACGTTGCTCGAAAGCGGCCCGCGCATCCTCGCCGCGTTTCCACCGAAGATTTCCGCGTCGGCGCAGCGCAGGCTCGAACAGATCGGCTTCCGCGTGCTGACGTCGACGCGCGTGACGGGCGCCGATGCGAACGGTTTCCACTATGGCGACGGCTCGTTTGCCGAAGCGGATCTGATGGTGTGGGCCGCCGGCGTGAAGGCGCCCGACTTCATGCAGGCGCTGGGCGGGCTCGACACGAATCGCGCGAACCAGATCCTGGTCGGGCCCACGTTGCAGGCGGCCGCCGACGAGCGCGTGTTCGCGATCGGCGATTGCGCGAGCCTGCAGCCCGACGGCCACGAACGGCCGCTGCCGCCCACCGCCCAGGTCGCGACGCAGCAGGCCGAGCATCTCGCGAAGCACCTGCCCGCGTGGCTCGACGGCAAGCCGCTGCCGCCGTTCGCGTTCCACGACTTCGGCGCGCTCGTGTCGATCAGCGACTACGACGCTTTCGGCACGCTCGGGCAATTCGGGTTCTTCCGCGGCGGCTTCATCCAGGGGCGCTTCGCGCAACTCAGCCACCTGATGCTGTACCGGCGCCACCAGCAGGCGCTGCATGGATTTTCCAAGGCGACATTGCTGTGGATCGCCGAACGGATCAACGGCTGCGTGCAGCCGCGCATCCGCCTGTCGTGATGCCGCGTGTCGCGGCATCGCGTAACGTTTCGAGGAAAGCAGAGATGAGCAACAGCGCAGTAGCCTGGCTCAGGACCGTCGCCGCGATCGGCAGCTTCGACATGCCGTCCGTTGCATGGACGGCCCCGCGACGACGCAGCATCACGCGCGACCGCCTGCCGTCGTGGGACGCGACGAGCCGACCGACGATCAGCGTGCTCGAGCGGCCGACCGCCGACACCGTGATGATTTCGTGGTGCGACGCGTGCACCGGCCACTACGGCTATCAGAAGTGGCGATTGTTCACGACGCGCAAGCGCGGCGTCTGCGCGCTGTCGGGGCAGCCGATCGCGCCCGGCGACAGCGTCTATGCGCCGCAACTGCTCGGCTCGGCGCCGGGCAACGCTGCCGCGATGGTGCTCGCGGCGTGCATCGACGACGACGCTGCGGCTTAAACGGACGTCGCGCGGCCGGCGCCGTACGCCGGATCGCTGCTCTGGCGCTCCAGTTCCGCGTCGAGATGCGCGGCGTGCGCTCGCGCCTCGGACTCCGACATCAGCTCGCCTTCCCACTTCGCGACGACCGCGCTCGCAATCGAATTGCCGACCGCGTTCGTGGCCGAGCGGCCCATGTCGAGGAACGTGTCGACGCCGAGAATCAGCAGCAGCCCGGCCTCCGGAATGTTGAACTGGTGCAGCGTCGCCGCGATCACGACGAGCGATGCGCGCGGCACGCCGGCCATCCCCTTCGACGTCAGCATCAGCACCAGCAGCATCGTGATCTGCGTGCCGAGCGACAGGTGGATGTTGTACGCCTGCGCGATGAACAGCGACGCGAACGTGCAGTACATCATCGAGCCGTCCAGGTTGAACGAATAGCCCATCGGCATCACGAAGCTCGAGATCTTGCGCTTCACGCCGAACCGGTCGAGCGCGTCGAGGATCTTCGGGTACGCGGCTTCGGAGCTGGCCGTCGCGAACGACAGCATGAACGCTTCCTTGATCAGCGCCAGCAGCTTGAACACGCGACGGCCGAGGAACAGCAGGCCGGCCACCACGAGCGTGGTCCACAGCAGGAACAGGCTCACGTAGAAATCGCCCATGAACACCGCGAACTTCAGCAGGATCGACAGCCCGTTGATCGCGACGGTCGACGCCATCGCCGCGAGCACCGCGAGCGGCGCGAGCTTCATCACGTAGCCGGTGATCTTCAGCATCACGTGTGCGAGTTGATCGATCGCGGCGACGAGGATCTTGCCGCGCTCGCCGAGCGCCGCGAGCGCGACGCCGAAGAACATCGAGAACACGACGATCTGCAGGATCTCGTTGTTCGCCATCGCCTCGGCGATCGACTTCGGCACCATGTGACTGACGAAATCCTTCAGCGTGAACTTCGACGTCGCGAGATTCGCCGATGCGCCGATGTCCGGCAGCGGCAGGCCGAGGTTCTCGCCGGGGTGCAGCAGGTTCGCCATCAGCAGCCCGAGCAGCAGCGACACCAGCGACGCGGTGACGAACCAGCCGAACGCCTTCACGAACACGCGCCCGACCGACGATGCGTCGCCCATGTGCGCGATGCCGACCACCAGCGTCGAGAACACGAGCGGCCCGATCACCATCTTGATCAGCCGCAGGAACACGTCGGACACGAGGGAGATGTAGCCGGCGATCTCGGTTGCCGACTGCTTGTCCGGAAACTGCGTGTAGATCATGTAGCCGATGAAGATGCCGGCCGCCATCGCCAGCAGGATCCAGACTGCCGCAGACATTCGTTTGTTCATAACGGAGCTCGACGCACGGTACGGGAGTGGGAGAACAAGGCGCGCGCCGGTGCCGTGCCACGATGCGCGCCGCGGACAGGTCCGACCCGGCATGCCGGGCGCCTGCCACGCTCGATACCGAGGAAGTCCGCGACCGGACGTGCTGTTCGCCGTGCCGGTGTTCGCGTGACCGCGATCAGGTCAGTACCCGATCGCCGAACCGGCCGGACGGCGCGGATCGTTGACGCCGTAGATGTAGCCGGCCCGCACGTTGCCTGACACCGACGAATCGTTGCCGGAACTCTGACGGCTCGCCGCTTCCGTGCCGGGCAGGCCGACCAGGATCAGTTCCGCGGCGCCCCACGGCGTCTGCTCGACCATCTTGTAGCCCATGTTGCGCAGGATCGCGAGCGTGTCCGGCGACAGGCCGCGGGTCTCGTAATAGACCTCGTCCGGCAGCCATTGATGATGGACGCGCGGTGCACCGACCGCATCCTGCGGCGTCATCCCGTAGTCGATCACGTTCAGCACGGTCTGCAGCGTGATCGTGATGATCCGCGAGCCGCCCGGCGAGCCGACCACCATGAACACCTTGCCGTCCTTCTTCACGATCGTCGGCGCCATCGACGACAGCGGACGCTTGCCCGGCGCGATCGAGTTGCGCGTGCCTTGCACGAGGCCGAACAGGTTCTGCGCGCCGACCTTCACGGTGAAGTCGTCCATCTCGTCGTTCAGGAAGAAGCCCGTGCCCGGCGCGATCACCACGGCGCCGAAGCGGCCGTTGACCGTGTAGGTCGTCGACACCGCGTTGCCGTCGCGGTCGATCACCGAATAGTGCGTCGTCTCCGGCTTCTCGTGCACGCCAACGCCCGGCTGCACGTCGACCGATGCCGTCGCCATGTCGCCGCTGATCTGCTTGCGGATCTCCGCCGCATATTGCTTGCTCGTCAGCTTCGCGACCGGATTGTCGATGAAGTCCGGGTCGCCGAGCAGCGTGTTGCGGTCTTCGTACGCATGACGCATCGCCTCCGTCATGAAATGGACCACCGACGCGGACTGGTAGCCGATCTTGCGCAGGTCATAGCCTTCGAGCACGTTCAGCGTCTCGCACATCGTCACGCCGCCCGAACTCGGCGGCGGTGCCGACACGAACTCGTAGCCGCGATACGTGCAGGTCAGCGGTGCGACGTCCTGCGCGCGATACGACGCGAAGTCCGCTGCCGTGATCACTCCGCCGCCGCGCTTCGACGCCGCTTCGACGATCTTCGGGATCTCGCCGTGATAGAACGCGTCCGGGCCCTGCTCCGCGATACGCTCGAGCGTGCGCGCCAGATCCTTCTGCACCAGGCGATCGCCCGGCTGCAGCGGCGTGCCGTCCGGACGCAGGAAGATGCGCGCGGCCTCCGGATCTTTCCTGAAACGCTCGATCGTCGTGTCGAGGATGTCCGTATCGCCGCGCGTGAGCACGAAGCCGTCGCGCGCGAGCCGGATCGCCGGTTCCATCACCTGCCTGCGCGTCAGCTTGCCGTACTTGCGCTGCGCGAGGTCGAGGCCCGCGACCGTGCCCGGCACGCCGACCGCGCGATAGCCGTACAGGCTGTCGCCCGGAATCACGTCGCCCTTCGCATCGAGATACATGTTCGCCGATGCTGCCGCCGGCGCCGTCTCGCGGAAGTTGATGAAGCGATCGCGGCCGTCGGCCAGATGCAGCGTCATGAAGCCGCCGCCGCCGATGTTGCCGCAGCACGGATTGGTCACCGCCTGCGCGTAGCCGACCGCCACGGCGGCGTCCACCGCGTTGCCGCCCGCCTTCAGGATGCCGACGCCGATCTGCGACGCGAAATGCTGCGACGACACGACCATGCCGTTCTTCGCTTCCACCGCGGGTTCCGAAGCGGCGAGCGCGCATGCGCTGATGGCCGACAACAAGGTGAGCACGACGAGCCGTCTCATGACGGAATCCTCCACACGATTGACCGGCCAAGCCGGGATGCGCGACCGGCCCGGGGGCTGCCTGGCGCGGGTGATCCGGATGTAATGAACGATACATTCCGGCGAGGCCGCGATCATAGCATCGGCTTTTTTCTGTCAAAACCTAGGGTTATTACGTAATTTTCGCGCGAAGCACGGTGCTTGCCTGGGTCGGAGAATGTTCGTTTTATTACACATATGAACGACCGGGACGCGACGCGATGCGTCCCTCTAATCTGCGATCGCGTGCGTATCGGGCGGGGCCGATGGGCTAACATGCGTGGAGTCGCCGGCAGACGCACGTCTGCCGTTTGTCGTTCAGCCAAGAGAAAGTCGGGGTGCCCGATGGGGACAAGCATCAGGGCGTTGCTGCTATCGCAGATGGATAGCTTCACGCCATCGGAACAGAAGGTCGCGCATGCGCTGCTGGATCGCTATCCGAGCCTCGGGCTCGGGCCGATCGCGAGCTTCGCGAAGCAGGCCGAAGTGAGCGACCCGACCGTGTTTCGCTTCGTCGTGCGGATCGGCTTTCCGAACTACTCGTCGTTCCAGCAGGCGCTGTACGACGAGATCGACACCGCGATGAATTCGCCGCTCGCGCGGATGGACGCGTTCCACTCGGAATCCGGCATGCGCGACAGCCATGCGGCGATCTTTCAGCGGCTCTCGCAAGCGCTCGCGACGACGATCGACGGGCTCGACGCCGCGGCGTTCGACGATGCGGTGGCGTTGCTGGCCGATCCGGATATCCGCGTGTTGTGCGGCGGCGGCCGCTATACGGCGCCGCTCGCGTCGCTGTTTTCGTTCACGCTCGCGTATGCGCGCCCGCACGTGCAGTACGTCGAGCCGAACGTGAATCTCGCATCGGTGTCGCTGGCCGATATGGGTGCGGGCGACGTGCTCGTCATTTTCGATTTTCGCCGCTATCAGAAGGACAGCCTCCGGTTCGCGCAGGCCGCGCACCAGCTCGGCGCGCGCGTGCTGCTGATCACCGACGAATGGCGCTCGCCGATCAGCGCGTTCGCGGAGATCGTGCTGCGGATCCAGGGGCGGCCGTTCGCGATGCTGCAGACGAACGTGCCCGCGCTCGCGCTGGCGGAAGCGCTCGTGATCGGCGTGACGAACCGGTTGCCCGAGCTGGCGCGGCAGAGGATGGAGAAGATCGAAGGGTTGAGTACAGGTGGCAGCGAGCGGGAGGCGAATCAGTGGGATTTGCCGGAGTGAGGGTTGGGTCCGTGTTCGGGCGTTGCGAATTTTGCCGGCACGCCAGCGCTCGACGCCACCGACCGTCTTCCCATCCTGCTCCTGGTTCGCCTCTTCCGTGACCGTAATGTTGCACGATTGATGACGCTCTTCGCGGTCGCTCTGCTGCTGCCGCTCGCGTTCAAGTGGAGCGGCTGGCCGCCACCGGCATGCTAGTCCGACCGCAGTGCTCGTCCGCGCTCGTTGAGTTCATGCAGCAGATCTCGACCTTCAACGATCCAGAACTTCTCGGCCACCGGGAAGACTTCCTCGGGCAAAGTATTTGCGAAGTCGACAAACTCCCCAGTCCATCCATCAGGAACATAGCGCTCCAACCGTGGACCGTCATGGAAAAAACCGAGCAATCTCTTTCCATCAAAATCAATGGCATGCGCCTGAGCGGATCCGCTCAGGCGCATCGCACGAAGCAACCGTTCGTGACACCGATGTCCGGCGCCAGTTCAGATCAAAGCCGGGCTGCCCTCTCGCATTGACGGGAGCTCAACTCTCGACATCCTCGAGACTGAACACTTCCGTCTTGTCGTTATACGAGAACACTTCGCCGTACCGCCCCCAGTCGATCACCGCGTCGAGCGTTTCCTCGGCCGCGCCGTCCGACAGGAAATCCTCCAGCTCCTGCTCGAACCGCACGCGCGGCGCGCGATGGCCCGGACGTTCGTTCAGCACCTTCTTGATCCGCGCGGCGAGCGGCACGTGCTTCAGCAGGTGGTCCGCGAACATCAGCTTGCGTTCCTGCGTGCCGAATTCGGCGAACACGCGGCCCGGCGGCGTCAGGAACACGTCGCCTTCGCGCACGTCCGCAAAGCCGAGATACTGCAGCACTTCCGCGATCGGGAACAGGTCGTCCACTTCCAGATGCAGCGTGCGTGCGATTTCCGGCATGTCCGCGCGGCCATGGTACGGCGCCATCGCAAGCGTCTCGATCAGGCCGGCCATCAGGTTGGTCGACACCTGCGGCAGCCAGCTGCCGAGCTCCAGCCCCTTCTTCGTCGTCTCGCCGATCTGGCGCGCGGTCATCTTCGCGTAGATGTCGTCCACCAGCTTGCGGAACGCCGGATCGAGACGATTGCGCGGATGCTTGAACGGCACCTTGATCTCGGCGATCACGCGGCCCGGGTTCGACGACAGCACCAGAATCCGGTCGCACATGAACACCGCTTCCTCGATGTTGTGCGTGACGATCAGCACCGACTTGATCGGCATCCGGCCTTGCGTCCACAGGTCCAGCAGGTCGGTACGCAGCGTTTCGGCCGTCAGCACGTCGAGCGCGGAGAACGGCTC